>NZ_CP097562.1:1155000-1755000 GCF_000487995.2 Mucispirillum schaedleri ASF457 | reverse complement strand
AAAGAATGATACAGTTTATTTTTATAATCAGGAAATAGTTATTACTGTTATAGGTTCCTGTTATATAGATTTATACACTATAATTTAAGATGAAAAAAAAATATATATTTACAGATACTCTGTATAACAAAAGTGAGAGTATTTTTAAATTGAGTGTTTAGATTTGTGTAAAATATTTATAATGAAAAATATCTAAAATACAGGCATAAAAAAACCTTGCTAATGCAAGACTTAAAAGAAGCTCCCCGAGACGGGCTCGAACCGCCGACCCAGTGATTAACAGGCAATGTGCCTATTACCTGCTTTTATACCTTGATTATTATACTATGTTTGAGTAATATATTATGGAAAAATCATTGTTTACTTCCTTACATTTTGTCGCAATCTAAATAAAGCATAATTTATTAATTGCGTCAAGCTCTTTTTTGCTGTCATTTGCTAAATATCTCTCTGTCATCATAATAGAACTATGCCCCAGTATATTTTGAATAGTTTTAATATTAGTATTATTATACAGTAAAAAAGTTGCAAATGTCCTCCTTAAATCGTGGAATCTAAAATTTTCTATACCTGCTTTATTACAGGCTGTTTTAAATGACCGCTTGACCCTTTTTGTAATAAATATATTATCTCTATTATAAGCCTGCATATGCTTATTTAATTCATTCATTAAATCTTGATGTAAATATATAAGCTGCCCTTTGCCTGATTTAGTTTCGTTACCGTCAAGCTGGTAAACATTACCTTTAATATTTGATTTCTTCATATTTACTATATTGCTGTATCTCATACCAGTATATAATGCAATCATGACAATATAGTATAATTCTTGATTCCTGGAATCACTGCAAGCCTGCAATAGTGCTTTTATTTCACTACTATTTAAAGCCCTGTCCCTGCTTATTTCTTTGAATTTTTTAGTATATTTTACTGGGTTGTAATTAACTACTTTATCTTTAATCGCTGTATTAAAGATATGATTTAATAATGACCTGTAACGGTTTTGTGTTGCCTGTTTAATATTCCTATCACTTTTTAAAATATTAAAAAAGTTTATTATATCATTTTCAGATACTGCATTTATTGCCTTATCTGTAAAATCATAGCCTGCTATAATATTTAACTGCCCTAAAATATGCCTGTAATTTGTTTCTTTTTTGGCGTTTTTCTGAAAAGGTATATAATAGTCTTCTATATACTCTTTTAATGTAATAGAATTAAAATTTGATAAAATTGCAGATGATAAAATATTTATTTGCTGTAATGCTTCTAAACTATCCATAATTAATACTCCAAAAAATAATATAAATTTTAGCCACTAAAATATTTTGTAGTTGTAGAATAAGCAAAAGAATTGCCAAGAAGTATTATTTTTTATATGGTGTAAGTAAAAAAAGACTTGAATTTATATAAAATATTGATTATATTAAGAGTAGCACAGGGGACTGATGTATAGCCCCGTGTTTTTGGTTTTAAAAAAAATAACCGTCTACACTGCGATATATAGACGGTTTTTTTTATGGATTATTTCAGCTTTTGTATTAAGCTGGCAATTATGATTACTAAGATTATTTGAATAATCCAGCTTTCATATACCATAAGCCTACCTCCATTATGATGTAGGCTATCCCATCAATCGCACCGTGCCGTATGTATTTAACACCAAAAATAAAAAAATTACAAGTTAAAATACTTATCCCCAGATAATCCACAATGCTTTTTTAGTATTTTCAAATGTTTATGTCAACCTGCTTAACGATTAAGCAGACAGGCAATTATATAAAATTTTAGCCGCTAAAATTTTTATATATTAAATTTTGCTTTTATCTGTTCCAATATTTGCCTTATTTCCTTTTTGATTTTCTCATTATTATTGATAATTTTATCAATCATTTTTTTATTAGGTTCTTCAAGTTCCATAATATACATTTTTAAAAGCCCTGTATTTTTACCCAGCAGACCAGCAAGCCGTCTAATATCATTTAACTTAACTTTGTCTAAATAACAGGGTATTTCTACATCTGTAATTAAACGGCGAATATAATCCGACTGTGTAATATACCCAACTTTTTCAACCTTGCTTTTTAAAAGTTCTTTTTCTTCTGGTGTTAATCGTAGTTTAAACCACTTATCTTTTTTATTCATAATAAAAATATCCCCCTTTCGTTCTTTTCAAAAGAACCAAGATAAAACTAGAGCATTTATGCGAATTGTTTCCCGTGAATGTGCCCACATTCACCCATCTTGCCTGTAAATTGCAACCGATAAAAGCTGATTATATATATTGTGCTACTGATATATACTGATAACAACTGAACTTATGTAATAATTATATAAATATTTATGAAAATTTTTGATTATTAACTTATATCAATAAATATGTTCAGTTGGTATCTGTATATACTAGTAGGGAGTATAGATATGAAAAAAGAACAAAGTTTATATGACGAGCTAATTAGTAAAAATAAATATAATATATTAAGAAGTTTTTTAGAAAAAAATAAAAATGATATATTAAAGGCTCTTAATGATAAAGTAAGATATATACATATATATGAAGTATTTATTGAAAGAACACAATTAGATATTGATTATAAATATTTTTGTCAATTTATTTCAGAATTTAAAAAGAAATACATTTATAACCTAACAGAAGCAGAATATAAAAAACAAATGCAGGCAATCAGTCAAGCAGGTATCACCACACCAGAGAAAAAAGTAGAGATAGAACAGCCGAAAATTTTAGCGGCTAAAATTTCGGAATCAGAGCAACCAGTACAACCAAAAGAGCAGGAAAAAGCAGAAACTAAAAAAGATGTTCCAGCGGATGAAAAGCCAAGTGGCAAAATTCCAAAATGGAAAGAAGCAGGGTTTAACTCATTAAATGAATATTTTAAATATTTAAAAAGTCAACCAAAATCAATGGAATTAAAAGAAGAGTTTATTTGGAAACCGACATAAAAGTAAATGCAAATTAAGTATAAAATACTTAAAATATAACTATTAAAAGGAGAAACAGAAATGAGAAAAAATTTTCATTTTATCTTACAAGGAAAGGGTGGAGTAGGAAAAACAACAGTATCAACCTTTATTACACAGTATTTAAAAGATTATCTAAAACAGGATTATATGGCAATAGATACTGACCAGGTAAACGCCAGCTTTGCAAAATTTAAAGCCTTAAATGTAGAAACTATTAATGTTATGCAGGATAACATTATAACAGAAGCGGTCAAAAATTCTACTCTGCTTAAACTGTCTAGCTTTATTTAAAATATTTACATCTGCTATATATCATTTTAAATTTTAAAGATTATCTACTATACATTTTAAAAAACATCTGCCAGCAAATAATCATATATGCAGTATTAAAGATAATCTTAACTATCATACATCATAAAACTTGAATGTGTGATATACTCTTTTTTTTATTTTTAAAAATTATTCCTTCTTTTTTTCTTTGGCGTTATAAATATATATATAATAAATATATAATACCTTTATTTTTATATATTCTTTATATAGAGTGTATTAGAAATTGCGAGTAGTGTATGAATTTTTGCGAACTGCTGATATAAAAAAACACCAAATAAAAAATTATTTTCTTTCTTTGGTGCCAGCTTTCTACACAATTTTTACATAATACACCAGGAATAAAATTTATAATTTAAATTTTCCTGGTATATCGTTATTTTTGATTAATTTAAGAGTAGATAGTATTATATTGTTTGGGATGTTTTGGTTATTCTGGTTATGCTGTTTGGTGTTTCATCAGCGGTTAAGTCTTAAAAATCAACTGCCTTAATTCCTGCTCTTTATCGGGCGGGAAGTGCTGCCGTAATTGCTGGATAGCTCTTTTATATATTCTTGCTGTAATACTTTCTGTTATGCCTAACTTTTCCCCTATTTCTTTAAATGTTAAAGTCTGACCGTCATAACCTGTATATTTTTTTATTATAAATATACTTCTTTCATTCAATATACTAAAAAGTTTATTTATGCCTGTATTTGTATCAAAATCTATTTCTACCTGCTCTTGTTCCTGCTCTTCGTTATTTAAATAGGCTGATAAATTTAAATTACTTATATCTGTTGAATATTTCACTATTGTTCGTTTATTTTCTTCTGTTTCTACGGTTTCCCTGTTGTTAAACATTTTCTCTTTTAATCTGTATAATATTGCACTTAATAAAAATTCTGCATCATATTTTGTATTATCGTTTATATCAATAATATTATATTTTTTTAATGTTTTATATACAGTATAAACTGCTTCCTGCTTGTAGTCTTCAAAATCTATTAAATTAACACCTGCCCTGCTTTCAAAATATTTTAAACGAAATATATTTTTATAGTTATCTATTAATTTATATGCTTCTTCCCAGTAGATTTTATTTAATGCCTTACAGCTTTCTTCATTAAGTAAGTTATTTTGAAATTTATATATAAACCGTTTAGCCTTTCTTTTAGATAAATCTTTTGATAATTCCGCCAGCTCATTATATTCTTTTTTGATAGCACTTGGATTTGTATATTTCTCTAAATCTATATTATGGATTAAGTAGATTATTATATGCTTTAATATATAATAATCAGCTTTACCAGTTTCAAACATCTTTTTAATCATATTTTTAAATCTGTCTAATGTTTTTTAATATAATAGTCAATAGTGATTTGATTTTTCAACCTGTTTTTATAAATATAATATGCCATTCGTTTTAAATATTCTTCATAATATTTTACCAGTTCATCAGTATATTTCTTTATATCTTCAAGGCTGTAATTATTTATGATTTTATCTGTATTAATAATATATGTATTTATGTTATTACTGTTTTCAATTGTTATATAGTTATCTTCTTCAAGCTGATTTAAAACATTACGGATAGAACTTTCACTGTTATTTACACCCAGCATTATTTTTAATTGATATACTGATATAGTTAGCTCATTTATGCCACTTAATGCATAAGTTCTAAATTTATTTATAATCATTGCCATTAAATAGTGAAATTCATAATTTAAGTCTTTCCCCTCTACTATTCCTAATATTTTATTATCTTCTGGGGCAGATATTATGCTGTCAGATACTGTATATAAATCTTGATTATATATAATCTTATTATTTTTATACTTTTTTATTAAACCAAATTCTATAAGCTGCTCCAGCTTAACCCGAATAGTCTGTTTTGTTTTCTCATTTAATGACAGCCGTTTTATGTCATTCAATGTCATATATTCTTTTTTAGAAAATATCATCTGATTAAGCAGGACGGCAAGTTCTAAATCTTTCGTCAATTCCAGTAAATAATCACGCACTGGAATTTGTATAGAATTATATAAATCTACACTGTGAAAGCGGATTTGCTTTTGGCGTCTTTCAGCGGTTACCATAAAGAACCACCAAAAGAGATAATTGATAAATTGTAGTGTTGGATATACCCCCTATTAAATAGGGGGTAAAATCTAAAACTAAAAGCAAGGAAGTTATAAAGATTTGCGACAAAATTATAAATTTGCTTTTAGTTAATAATAACCCTTTATTAATAGCAAACTACTAATAAGGTATAAAAAGAAGCTCCCCGAGACGGGCTCGAACCGCCGACCCAGTGATTAACAGTCACTTGCTCTACCGACTGAGCTATCGGGGAATGTCTGAAAAGATTATCTATTCAGTGTTTGCAGAGTAAACCATATTTTATTTCAGTTGTCAACAACTTTTTTTAAAAAAATTTAAAATTATTCTTCAGGGTCCATAAGTGTTAAATCTACAAGACATCCACCCCAGCTTAAACCAACACCAAAGCCCATTAACAATGCTCTTCTGCCAAGTGGAATATTTAATGACTGCATTTTATTAATAGCTATAGGTATAGTTGCAGAAGCAGTGTTGCCTGTATCTTCGCAGTCATTAAAATATCTGCCATCATCTGGTATTTTACACGCTTTTTGGATAGTCTGCAGCATAAATTTATTTGCCTGATGAAAAATAAAGTTGTCTATATCATCAAGACAAAGCATATTTTTTTCTAAAATAGAGTTAAGCATTGGCGGCACAACTGTCTGAGTAAACTGCACAACACCTTTACCGTCCATATATACAGCAGCATCTGTGCGGACATTGCCATACTGGTCTTCTATCTCTCTATATGCTTCTTCCTTTGAAGCATACTTCATTCGCATCATACCATAGTTTATAATGATTTTCATAAAATCTACACCGTTTGTTCCAAACTGGAATCCGCGAAGATATTCTGTTCTTGAATATGTAGAAGCTACCAATGTTGCAGCAGCTGCGTCACCAAAAAGCGGTTTCGTTCTCATATCCTTTGGGTGAATAAGTTTGCTTAATGTATCAGCTGTAAGCAAAAGGACATTATTAGCCTGACCTGATTCTATTAATGCTTTTGCAATAGAAAGCCCATAAATATAACCTGTGCAGCCATGGTTGTAATCAAGACACATACAGTTTGTTTTTAAACCAAGCCTGCCGTGTATAATGCATGATGTTGCAGGCATAATATGGTCTGGTGTTTCTGTGCATAATACAAGTGCATCAATATCTTCTTTATTCACATTGTATTTTGCAAACATAATTTTTGCTGCTTCTACAGCTAAATCTGACGCACATTCATTAGGAAGTGCAACAGGGCGTCTTAAAACCCCTATTTTACTTGTAATACGGTTCTCTGGGTTATTAAACTCAAAGTTATTTGGGTAGTAAGATGTAATATGCTTAATATAAGCTCGTTTCGCCATAATAAAAAACCTCATATAAAAAATAATGGCGTGGCAGATAAAGACAAAATAAAATAAATTAGTTTTTTAAAAAATTGTGCCACAGATAAAAACAAAAATGATAACTTTCATTATTCATTGTTAAACCATAAAGATAATATATTTATATTGTTTTGACAAGTAAAAATTGTAAAAGTCTGCTATATTGTAAAATCTAAAAACGATTGCAACATTTTAAGCAGTTGTTTAAGTTCTCATAAAATATATCATTAGCCGATTTATAATTAAATAATTTTCTAGGATAATTATTCATCCAGTCTTGTATTTTTTTAATATAAGCAGCTGAAAAGTTTTTAATATCAGTTTTCTTTTTAATAAATTTCCTTATAAGTTTATTATTATTCTCATTACTTCCCCTCTCCCAAGAGCAATAAGGGTGAGCATAATAAATAGTTGTTCGTTTAGATACTTTATCATACACTGATTTTTCTAAACCTGCCATATCTAAAAATTCTACACCATTATCTACTGTTATGCTCTTAAATATTAAGCTGAATTTATCTTTATACTTTCTTTCTAACTTATCTAATGCTGCTATTATACTTTTCTGTGTTTTATTTCTTAATTTGATTATTATTTCAAACCGTGATACTCGTTCTGTAAGCACCAGTAAGGCTGATTTACTGCCTTGTTTGCCCACCACTGTATCCATCTCCCAATTGCCATATAGTCGCTCTTTCAGTTCAAATGGTCGTTCGTCTATACTTCTGCCGCGTGTATTATTATAGGCTGTTCGTGGATTACTTTTACATTGTTTAGTATATTTTCTATATTCTATACTTTCTAATAGTCCTAATGATATATAGTTATATATTGTTTGGGTACTTATTGTTGATATACACTGATGCCTTAACTCTCCAGATATAACATCTGGGGAATACTTCTCATCTAACTTACTCTGTATATAGTCTAATAAGCCATATTCAATGTTATATTGTAATTTCCTACCTGTTTTACTCATTAAACCTTGCCTTATATTTAGAGAATAGTATGCACTATATTCTTTCCTTACACTCAAGTCACTGTTGAGAAATTCCACTGTCCCTCGCTTTATTTCTCGGTATATCGTGCTTTTAGACCTGCATAATATCTACGCTATTTCCAACACACTAACTTTGGATTTCAACAGACCTTCTAATTTATAACACTCAAATGCATTTAAGTGTTTATTTTTACGATTTTTTGGTGTAGTATCCATTTGTGGTTGTTACCTCTCTTACTCTATTTTTTGGCTAAAAAATATTATTTTATTTAAAGAGTTTTAACAACCACTTTTTTATTTATTCACTTTTTCGCAATCGTTTTTAGAATTTACCAAAAGTCTGCTATATGGTTCTTAACTAACAGGACAAATGTTACATTTTTAATAAAAAATAAATCTTAAATTAATATAAATCAAGCAATAATTTATTTTCAATAACAATCTCATATGGAGATTTAAAATTTAAGCATGTTTTAGCAGTATTATTATATCTATCTTCATGCTTTTTAAGAGCCTTAATTAATTCATCTTTGGAATAGAATTTATTATTTGCATATAAAATTTTTCCATCCTCTCTATGACTTCTTTCCACCTTTCCATTCTGCCAAGGTGAATAAGGTCTTATTCGTTTAATAGTATATCCTTTCTTTTCAGCTGTCTCTTCAAAATAGCTTTTCTTGTTTGTAACTTCCTTATCATTTACAAACTCATAGCCATTATCCACTTGAATTGTTTTTAGTGGAAAGCCAAATTTATTTTCCAGTTCGTCTAAAAACTTACCTGTTTCAAATGTGCTTTTTTCTTCTACTATTTCTAATACTCTCATTCTGCTGTATTCATCTATCGCTGTTATCTGATAATATTTTTTACCATAGCTGGAAAACATTATACATTCCTGTGGAACATATTTTATATCTATCTGAACCTTGTCGCCTATATACTGACCTGTTATTGGTTCATATCTTGTATAGCTCTTTTTTGACTTGTTTAATGACTTTAAGCCTTTCTTCCTTATCTGTATACACATACTGCCAAAACTACGATTATAACCAATTTCTAGAAGTCTGACATATACCTCCGCATTACCATACAAACCATGCTCGGCATATGTGTTAAATATTAAATCAAGCTCTTCTTTACTATGCTTATTTGGACTGTTTCTTGGTCTACGACTTTTAAAAGATAAACTCTGAACTGTTCCATCATATTTCTTTAAATGCCTGTATACAAACATACGGTTCACTTGATATTTGCGGGCTGCTTTCGTTGCTCCTTTTTTTAATGCATACTCACATAACCGTTGACGAAATCGCATTTCTTCTGTTATTATCACTTTATTCATTGTGATACCTCTTAGTTTAGTTTAGTTTTTTGCTTAATTTTATACTATATACTAAGAGGTATTTTGTTGTACTTATTTTTGTAACATATGTCTTATACTCTTACAAAATTGTAAAAGTCTGCTATATGGTAAAATCCAAAAACGATTTCAAAACAATTGAGTCAAAAAAAGTGGTTGTTAAAACTCTTTAAATAAAATATTATTTTTCAGCCAAAAAAATAAAAAGGAGTTAACAACCACTAATGTATACTACACTAAAACGACAAAAAAAATAAACACTTAAGTTCATCAGAATGCTGCAAACTAGAAATATTATTAAAATCAAAAATGAATGTAAGTGAGATATCGGAGTTATTAGAAAGAGACAAAAGCACAATATACCAAGAAATTAAACGGGGCATGGTAGAGTTTCGCAACAGTGACTGGAGTGTAAGAAAAGAATACAGTGCCTATTATTCATTAAACATAAGGGGACAGTTAATGAGTAAAACAGGGCGAAAGTTGTTCTATGAAAAAGACAATTTGTTATTAAGTTATATACAAAGTAAGTTAGACGAGAAGTATTCCCCCGATGCCATATCTGGTGAATTAAGGCATCAGGGTATATCAACAATTATTAAAAATTTTTCAGCTGCTTATATTAAAAAAATTTGGGGACTGGATGAATAATTATCCTAGAAAATTATTTAACTATAAATCGGCTAATGATATTTTTTATGAGAACATAAAACAATGCTTAAAATCTTGCAATCGTTTTTAGAGTTTACATTTAGCAAATGACAGCAAAAAAGAGCTTGACGCAAGCAATAAATTATGCTTTATAAATAGAAGTTCTAATAAAGCTTAATCATATAATACTTGTATTAAGTTTTTCTAATATAAAATAATCAGATGTAATCTGCCTCTGTAGCTCAGTTGGATAGAGCGACGGATTCCTAATCTGGTAGAGAGGTTTATTATACCCTGAATTTTTTTATATAATTATTTCAGGGATATTTGTTAGAAGCATAGAGTTCTTTTGTTGTGCTAATCAAAAATATTCTCCTGCTTCTAACGGCATTATTTTTACCGCCTATTATTTAATAGGCGGTGCATTTCAAACTACAAAATATTGTTTTTCTTATATGGCGGTGCTTTATGGTAAGCACTGAAATAAGAGAAAAGCAAATTTATTTTCACAGTCAAGATTTATATGATTCTGTAAAAATACCAGTGCGGGATTATTTACTGGAATTGACACAGGATTTAGAACTTGCCGTCCTGCTTAATCAGATAATCTTTTCTAAAAAAGATAAACTTACTTTAAATGATATTAAAAGGTTGACTTTAAATGAAAAGACAAAACAAACTATAAGAGCTAAGCTGGAACAGCTTATTGAACTTGGTCTAATTCGCAAATATAAAAGCAATAGTTTAATATACAACCAAGATTTATATGAACCGACTGATAAAGTAATTTCTGATAACCAGGATATATTAGCACTAATAGAAGGAATTGATTTAAAGTATGATTTTCATTATCTTACAGCTGCTTTATTAAACAAATTTAGAACATATGCACTATCAGGTATCAATGAGATAAGAATATCTGCCAGCAAATTAAAATCAATGCTGGGCGTAAATAACAGTGAAAGTTCTATTCGTTCTATCTTAAAGCAGCTTATAGCTGATGATTACATTGCAGCTGAACTTGTTTATGGTGTCTATAATTATAAAATCAATGTATCTAAAATCACAAATAATTACAGTGCTGATGATATAAATAAATTTACTGCTGAACTATTTAGCATATATCAAGAATATTTAAAGCAGGTAAATATTTCTTTTTCTAAAAGTGAGCTTAAAAGTTATAAAATGACTATTAAAAGAATGCTTAATGATGGTTATAATCCATTAATTTTAAAGCATATTTTTTCTTTTATCACATTAAACTATTTTGATTTTAAAGAGTTTACAACACCAGCAAAAATAAAAAAATCATATGATAAATTATATAACCTTTCAAAAGCACTTTCTAAAAGAAAGGCTAAAAGATTTATATATAAGTTAAAAAATAACTTATTAAGCAGTGATGAAACTGATAAAGATGAACCTAATCAGAATAAAGTCATATCTGATATAGAAATATGGCAAAGGGCATTAAATTATATAAATAGTTTAAAAGGTGCATTACAGAAATGGTATTACAGTTCATCAGCAGGTGTTACAGATATTGATTTTGAAGATTTTTATCAGGAAGCATTAAAATCAGCTTATGAATACTTTAAGAAGCATCATAATAATGATAATTTTACGATATCTACAATAAAATACAGATTAAAAGATTATATGTATCAAAAAAGGTCATTAATAGATACATTTGAAAATAAAAGCTCTATAATCAATTATGAGTATGAATTTGATAATTTAGATTTATCTGTATGTAAGATGGAAGAAAAGCCGTTAGAGATTAATTTTGATAAAAATACAGGCATAAATAAACTTTTTAGTATATTAGATGAAAGAAGTATATTTATAATTAAGCACTATATAGGCTATGATGGGCATCATCTGACTTTTAAAGAAATAGGCAAAATATTAAATCTTTCAGAATCACTTATAGCAAGAATATATAAAAAAGCTATTCTGCTTTTGAGAGAGCATTTTCCACCAGATATGGAAAATGAAATAAGGCATCTTATAAATAACAGCTAAATTCTGATGAAATACTAACCAACACATTACAATATAATACTATACTCTCTCACATTTATCAAAAAATACAGTATATCAAGAAAATTTAAATTATAAATTTTATTCCTGGTATATTATGTAGAAATTGTGTAGAAAATTTATTAAAAATTTAAAAATCAATATTTTTTCATTGGTGTATTTATCAAAACACTTCGCAAAAATTCATACACTGATTACAATTTTTAATATAGTTTATAAGAATATATAAAGATAAAGGTATATTATTATATTTTTAATGTTTTATGACGCCAAATAAAAAAGAAGGAAGTAATAATTTTAAAAAAAAGAAAAAGAGTATATCGCATATTCAAGTTTTATGTTTTATGATAGTTAAGATAACTTTTAATATTGCATATATTATTATTTGCTGGTAGATGTTTTTAAAAAAAGTATAGTAGAAAATCTTTAAAATTTAAATTGATATATAACAGATGTAAATATTTTGAATAAAGTTAGATAGTTTAGAGTAGAATTTTTGACCGCCATTTTTTTTAAAAAAAAGAAGGCTAAAATAAGCCCTCTTGATTGTTGATTAAATTGAATTTTTTACTGTGTTTGTGCTGCTTTAACAGCTTTTTTAATCTTTTTATCAGTTTTATACTGGCGTAATACAATGATTATATTACAAGTAAAAAATTTTAGTGGCTAAAATTTTTATAAAATTTATTCGCTTTCTTCAAAAATATCATTGATATTATTTAGCAGTGTAAATATTTCTTTTTGTACTTTTTTATATCTGTGTCTTGAAGCAATATTTACAGATGGCGATACTATCATTTCAGAGAATGTTCTATTTTTTGAAAGCATATCAGAAATATCCTTTCCAAATGTATCACTTGTATATGTTGGTATTTTGATAACAGTAAATATTCTTGATTTATTTTTTTTGTATTCATCTATATCTTTAAACTGTCTTCCAGCCTGTTCAATACTGCCTAAAAATTCATTTAACCATACAATAATCATTACATTATCTTGATTAAATTTTTCACAAATCATATTAAGACCTGCCAGTGTATGTGACAAACCCTCGCCACCAGCTATTACTACATGTATAAAAATATTACCTGCATAGCTGTTTTCTTCTGATGTGAGTAAATCCACCATATCATTTTCAATAGCATATGCTATTAATGGCACAAATGAGCTGGCTCCATTGTCAATGATAATATTTGACTTATCGCTGTTTATTATTTTTTCAAGCAGTGTATCCCAGCCACGAGGCAGTATTTGATTATTTTCCATAATATTTAGAGCTTCCACATTTAAAGCCTTAAAACTGGCAAAACTGGCGTTTACCTGATCAGTATCTATTGCAAGATACTCTTTTTGTAAATGGTCTTTTAAATATTGAGCTATAAAGGAAGCACAAGTTGTTTTTCCTACCCCGCCTTTTCCCTGCAAAATAAAGTGAAAGTTTTTTAATTTCTTGTTTTCTGTTTCAGACATAGTCTACTCCTTATATTTATTTTTTTATACTTGGTGTCCAAATAAATTTTTCTTGGTCTTTTTGAACATCAATAATTTTATCTTCACTATTTTTAATTGCTAAAAGCCTTTCTTTTCTTGATAATTTTTGTGGCTCTTCTGAATTTGTATTATTACTTGGTGTTTCGTCAGCTGGAACATATTTTTTAGTTTCTATTTTTTCAGTCTTTTTTGCTTGTGCTGGTGGCTCCACTTCTGAAATTTTAGCCGCTAAAATTTTTGGTTGTTCTATATCACTTGTTTCTATTTTTTCTTTTGGTGTAATATCTTTTAATTCTTGGCTATAAATATATTTTATTTTAAATTCTGAAAGGATTTTACAAAACCATTTATAATTAATATCTAAATTAGATATATTTTTAAATTCAGTATAAATATTTTTATGACTAACTTTATATCTCAGTGATTTTATAATCTGATTTTTATTATTTTCTAAAAAATTTCTTAATAAAACATATTTGTTTTTTTGTATTAATCTGTCATATAAATCATCAATTTTATTATTCATAGCATTACACCTAAAATTGTCAGTTTATATAAGTATATACTAATAAGAAGTGAACTTTGCATTGATATTACTAAATAGTCGCCTTTAATCGCCTAAAATCTCTTAAAGTCGCTAAATATCGCTTTTTGTCGCTTAAAGTCGCCAAAAGTCGCTTATGTTTTATAGGCAAGATAGGTGAATGTATATACATTCACGAAAATAATTCGCATAAATGCTCTAATTTTATCTTGGTTCTTTTGAAAAGAACGAAAGGAGGATATCACTCTATGAGTGAAGATTTTAAAAATAAAAAATTTATTTTCAGATTGTCAGAAAAAGACAGGCTCTTATTTGAAAAAAACTTTTTTCTTTCAGGTGTTAATTCAAAAGCGGAATATATCCGCAGACTTATTACTAATTATGAAGTGCCGTCAAAATTAGATGTTGCACACATTAATGAATTAAGACGGCTTGCAGGTTTGTTTGGTAAAAACACTGGTCTTTTAAAACTGCATATTTCATCTCTTGATGATATATCAAAAAAAAGAATTGATATGGTTATTAAAGATAATGAAAAACTGAAAAAAGAAATTAAAGGTATTATTTCAAATTTAAAAAATGATTTGGGCATTGTATGATAGTAAAAGCAGCAAAGTTAGATAAATCTATTAAATCATCTTTTAAAAGATTAACAGAATATATTACGCAGGAGCAGGTGCAGTCGGATATAAATATCCGTAATGTTGGTGTCTGGATAGAACCTGATGATATTTATGATATAGATGATTTAGATTTGTTCATTGA
This sequence comes from Mucispirillum schaedleri ASF457, assembly GCF_000487995.2. Classification (NCBI taxonomy): domain Bacteria; kingdom Pseudomonadati; phylum Deferribacterota; class Deferribacteres; order Deferribacterales; family Mucispirillaceae; genus Mucispirillum; species Mucispirillum schaedleri. The sequence goes on along the minus strand of NZ_CP097562.1, from coordinate 1,740,366 downwards.
AGATATAGAATCAGTGCAGTCAATGAGTAATGCAAAATCAGATAAAACATATCATTTAATAGTTTCTTTTGGGGCAGAGGAACGACCAGATATTGAAACTTTAAAAAATATCAATAATGAGCTTATAGATAGTTTAGGATACAGTAAACACCAAAGATTAACTGTAATTCATGATGACACAGATAACCTGCATATGCATATAGCAATAAATAAAATAAACCCAGAAAAATATACAATTCATGAGCCTTTTCGTGATTATAAAATACTATCTGAAAAAGCTATGGAATTAGAAAATAAATATAATTTAAATCAAACACATTCTAATGAAAAAACAAAAGATAATAGATGTTATGTGGCTAATGATATTGACAGCAGAGCAACACAGATAAGTTTTAAAAGCTATGTAGAGAATATTGATTTATCAGATTGTAAATCATGGCAGGATTTTCATGATAAGCTGAAAGAAAATGGTGTTGAGTATAGAAAATATGGCAATGGTGCAGTATTTAAAGATTTAATAGATGATAAGATAAATATAAAGGCAAGTGCAGTCCAAAGAGAATACTCTTTAAATTCACTAGAAAAGAAGTATGGCATCTTTGAACCATCACAATCTTTAAATAATATTCAAAACTCATATCAAAGGTATCAAGATTTATCTTTAAAAAAGCAGTATGACCTTATAGATACCAGTAGAAAAATAAAATCAAAGCAGGAAAAGCAGGTTGTTAAAAATGAATACATGGATGCTGCTAAATATTCTGGTGATATAATAGATAATTTAAGCCGAATGGCTGGTGGCAGTGAGCTTGATAGAATATTAATCAAAATGAATAAAAGAGCTATGGCAAAAGCAAAACTTGAAAAATTAAGAGAAGAACGCCAGAAAGAAATAAAAAAAATAAATGATAAATACAAATATTATAATTATGATGTCTGGCTGCAGCAGCAGGCACTAACTAATGAAAAAGCAGAGCTTGCTTTAAAAAATATAAAAGAAAGCCGTATTAATTATATTAAAGGTGATTTTAAAGGACTTAAAAACAGTGCTTTAAAAATAACCAAGAACGGCACTTATATTTTAAATAATAAGCTGAAAGCTACAAATATATCTATTTTTCTAACACCAAAATATAATAATATCAAAAAAGCTGTTGAAATATTAAAAGATAATAATATTAAACCAGATACATTAAATGGCACAGATGAGTTTAAAGCAAAAATAATTGATATAATAGCAGCAAATGATTTAGATATTACATTTCAAGATAATAATATAAATCAAAAAATTTCAGCGGCTAAAATTTTAAAGCAGGATAATCTTATTTCATATGTCAATGAAAGAAACAGTAAAATAATAAGTTTTGCCAAATTTGACGGTAAAGAACAGGAATATATTTATCAAGGCTATTTTAAATATAATGATAAATTCTTATTAAAATTTAAGTCAAATACAAGTAATACCGTATATATTAAAGAACCAATAAAAGAAGATTATATTTTATTAAAGCAGTATAAAAAAGGCGATACTGTATATGTTAATACTCCGATAAAAGACAGTTATGATATAGAATGTTTTGTTAATGAGAAAGAAAAAACTAGAATAACATTTAAAGAACTTTCAAGCCCTGATAATTTCTATAAAAGAATATCCACTAAAGAACATAATGGTCAAAAATTATATTTATACAAAAAAGATAATGATAACAGTATTTATGTCTCAACAACATATCATATTAAAGAAAAAGAACAGAATAAAGAAAATATAAATAATAAAAATAAAGGATTAGAGAGGTAATGTATGAAAACGATTACAGGCTTATTTGTATTTTTTGGTTCAATTATTTTATATTTTCAAGCGGTTACAATATATATTGTCTACCAGCTGAAAGGAATAATTGAATACAATCATTTTTGGAAATCTATTGAATGGCTTTTTAAAACATATGGAAGTGCAGGTTATGATTTAGTAAATAAATCATTTTTTTACATGCTGCCAGTGCTGTGTTTTGGTGTAATATTGACAGCGTTAATCATAAATCGTGGCAAATCAAAAGCTAATAAGGCACTGCATGGAACAGCCAGATGGGCAGATATTAATGATATAAAACAGATGGGTTTATTATCAGATGAAGGTGTAATTGTAGGTGCTTTTGAAAAAAAGAGATTTTTAAGAAAACCAAAAAAATATACTTTAATACATAATGGACCAGAGCATATTTTAACCTATGCTCCTACTAGAAGTGGTAAAGGTGTCGGCTTAATTGTTCCGTCTTTAGTTAATTGGAAGCATTCGCTGGTTGCAACAGATATAAAAGGAGAGTTATGGCATATGACAGCAGGATTTAGAAAAAGTGGTTTGAATAATAAAGTTCTTAAATTTGAGCCAGCAGTAAAAGATTCTGTAAAATGGAATCCATTATTGGAAATCAGAAAGGGAGATAATGAAGTATCAGATGCTCAAAGTATAGCACTTTTAATTGTAGACCCTATGGGTAAAGGACTTGATGACCACTGGGTAAAAACAGCTTACTCACTTTTAACTGGCTGCATACTTTATCTCATTAATGACAAAGAAAAACAAGAAAAAGGGCAGGTCAGTCTTTCATATCTTGATAAAATGTTATCAGACCCTGAACTGCCGTTGCAAAGTCTGTGGGAAGCTATGAGTAAATCTGATAATCAAGTAGCTAGACAGGTAGGACAGGATATGAAAGATAAACCAGAAAATGAAGCAGGAAGTATAGTATCAACAGCAAAATCAGAGCTGGCACTATATAGAGACCCAATAGTTGCCAAAAATACAAATACTTCTGATTTTTATGTCTATGATATTATGAATAGCGATACACCAGTATCTTTATATATTGTAGTGCAGCCATCAGACCAAACAAGGATAAGTCCACTATTTAGACTATTAGTCAATATGCTTATAAGAAAAAATGTATCAGAATTTAGATTTTTTCAAAGTGATAATTTTAAAGATTATTCTGTTATTGAAAAAGCAGGTAGATTTTTACAGGGTAAAGATACTAAACGATATAATGCTATTCGTGGAGCTGGTAACTATAAACATAGAATGCTTTTAATGCTTGATGAATTTCCATCTTTGGGGAAGATGGATGAAGTGCAAAAAGCGTTAGCATATATGGCAGGCTATGGCATAAAGGCTTATTTAATTGTGCAGGATTTATCACAGTTGCAGGATAAATATGGTAAAAATGAAAGTATAACTTCTAACTGTCATATACAAAATGCTTATGCACCTAATAGATATGAAACTGCACAATATTTATCTAATGCAACTGGTGAAGCTACCATTGTTGATGAAAATATATCTATATCATCTAGTGGTGGTTTATTAAGTAATAAAAATTATTCTAAAAGCTACCAGCATACAAAAAGAAATCTTTTGACACCTGATGAATGTATGAGATTGAGAGGAGCAGATAAAAATGCCAAAGGTGAAATCACAAGAGCAGGTGAAATGTTGATATTTGTTGCTGGTTATCCTGCAATTAAAGGTGTGCAGGCTTTATATTTTCAAGACCCAGCATTTTCTTATCGTGCTAGTATTCCAGCACCAAAAGAGTCCGATAAAATAGGAGTGTTTGAAAAACTTAAACCAAAAAGTATTAAAAAAGAATAAGTGCAGGAGCAGGAAAATGAAAAAATATCAGATACTGATAAGGCTGATTAAATATCTTTTATTTATTGGAGTATTAATATTAATTTTAAATACAGTTTTCTCTTTTTTTACAATAAATTACTCACATTCTTTTCCAACAGGACTTTATTTCAACAGGAATTTTGAAGATATAGAACAGGGAAAGCTATACATTTTCTGCCCTGAATATGATGAAAAAATGAAGTTTGCAGAGCAAAATGGTTTCTGGGGTAATATTAGTAAATCTTGTGGTAAGACACCAAAATATTTAAAAAAAGCATTAGGATTGCCGTTTGATAAAATACTTATTACAGATGATGGTGTATTTGTTAATAATGAATTAATAGCAAATACTAAAATTATTTTAAAAAATAAAGCATATAATAAAAATAAAGAGTTTATTCTGAAATCTGATGAATACTTTATGCTATCAGACTATAATAAACATTCTTATGACAGCAGGTATTTTGGAATAATAAAAAAATATCAAGTAAAAAAAGAAGTTGTGCCACTAATTATATTCAAATAAATCTATCAATTTATAGTTCAGTCTGTATTTGTATAAATAATTAAATGAATAAAGCTGCTAAAAATTTTAGCGGCTAAAATTTACGGAGTTGAACTATGAAGCTAATAATTGCAGAAAAGCCAGCACTAGCGGAAGCAATAAAAGAGGCTATTGGCACAGATTTTCAGAAGAAAGACAGCTATTATGAAAACAAGGAATATTATATTTCTTGGTGTATTGGTCATCTTTTAGAAGTAATGCTTCCAGATGAAAACAGTAAATGGAGTTTTGATAATCTGCCATTAAAACATAAAGGCTGGAATTTTCAAATTAAAGAAAACACTAAAAAGCAGTATAATATAGTTAAGACATTAATAGATATGTCAGATACTATCATTCATGCAGGCGACCCAGATGAAGAAGGTCAATTAATAGTAGACAGCATTCTTTATAAAGAGAATATTATTGATTTAAAAGGCAATTCTAAAAAGACTATCAAAAGACTTCTTGTAAATGATTTTAATACTAAAAGCATTAAAAAAGAATTATCTAATTTAAAAGATAATAATGAATATCTTAATTTATCATATATGGCTCTTGCAAGAACATTAGCAGATAAAACATTTGGTTACAATTTAACAAGAGGATATACTCTTAAAAATCAAGAAGCTGGCAATAATAATGTAATATCTATTGGCAGAGTTCAGACACCTATGCTTGCACTGATTGTCCGTAGAGAGCAGGAAATAAAAAATCATGTAAAATCATATTATTATACAATAAAAGGCAGCACTGCAATTGCTGGCAGCAGTCTTGATTTTATATATCAGACAAAAGCTGAAGAAATAGATGAAACTAAAAAAATTACATCAGAAGAAACTGCTAATACCATAATAAATCGTTTAAATGACAATAAAAGTAAAGCAGTTGTATTTAAGTATGAAACAAAGGAAGAAATAGATACCGTTCCACTTCCATATAACTTGCTAGATTTACAGGTAGACTGTTCTAAACTTTACAATATGAAAGCAGATAAGGTAATGTCTGTTACTCAGGATTTAAGGGAAAAACATAAAGCAATAACATACAACCGTTCAGACTGTAACTATCTGCTTGATGAAACTTATGAGCAATCACCAGCTATAATTGCCTGCCTGCAAGATATTAACGATGAAAAACTACAAAATATAGTAAATAATGCAAATATAGATATAAAATCAAAAGCATTTAATTCATCAAAAACAACAGCACACACTGCTATTATTCCAACAGAAACAAAACTGGATTTTTCTGCATTTTCAGATGATGAAAAGAAAGTATTTTTATTAATAGCCAATCGTTTTGTTATGCAGTTTTTACCACCAGCAAAATATTTAAAGCATACAATTACAATTAAAATTAATGATGATTATTTAATTAATAATCACAGGCAGCTGTTAGATGCAGGCTGGAAAGGAATATTATCAGAAAAAGAAGAAGATGAAACAGTATCAGGTAATTTTGATTACAGCAAAATCTATGAAGAAAAACCAGTAGAGAAAATAGACTTTATTTCTTTAAAAGAAGAAACAAAGCCTAAAAAGTTATACACAACTGACAGCTTTTTAAATGATTTAAAAAGAGTAGCTGTTTACTGCAAAAATGAAAAAACAAAACAGTTTTTAAAAGAAAAAGATAAAGACAAGGCTGGTGAAAGCGGTGGTATAGGCACACCTGCTACAAGGTCAGCGATCATTAAAACATTATATGACAGGGGCTATATTAAAGATGACAAGAAAAATATAGTATCTACTGATTTAGGTAAAGAGCTTATATCACTTTTATCAGATGAAATCACTTATCCAGATATGACAGCCTTATGGCATGAAGATATAAAAGAAATTAATACAAATATGTCAAAACTTGATGACTTTATTAACTCTATAACAGAGTTTTCAAGTAAAGAAATAGATAAAATAACATCAAGCGAAGCAGTATTTAAAAGCAATGCTCAAAAATGCCCTAACTGCGATACTGGCTATCTTGTTAAAAGAAAAGGTAAAGATAAAAGCAGTTATTTCTGGGGCTGCTCTACTTATCCAGAATGTAAAGTATCTTATCAAGATAATAATGGTGAACCTGATGTATATTTAAGTGTGTCTTGTCCAGTATGCGAAAAAGGTGAGCTTTTAAAATTCAGAGGCAAATATGGTGCTTACTGGAAATGTAAAAATCCAGAATGCAGCAAAACATTTAATGATGATAAAGGTAAACCAGATTTAACTATTAGGGAAAAAGCTGTTCCATCAGAGCAGTATCGCTGTTTAGAGTGCAACTCCAAACTTGTTAGAAGAAATGGAAAAAATGGCTGGTTTTGGGGCTGTTCTGCTTATCCGAAATGCAAAACAATCTACCAAGATAATAATGGCGAACCAATATACAATAAAGAATTAGCAAAAAAGGATTAATAATTTTAGCGGCTAAAATTATAAAAAAATAAATGAGGTGAAATTATGAATGAAATTTTGGAACAAAAACTAATAGATTTAGACATCCCGGGAGCAGTGGTAGAACTTACCCCTGATGAAGCTGATATTTTAGGCTTGCAAGTTGAAACAGCAGTATCAGAAGAATATGCATTAAATGCAAGGTTTGACGAGGTGGAAGATGAGTAAAACAAACAAATACTATGAGCTGGCAAATAAATTTGCTGACCTGATAGAAAAAAATGAAGCCCCATGGCAAAAATCGTGGAGCAGTAATGGATTTTTACCATTTAATATAAAAACTGGTAAAGAATATAACGGAATGAATATGTTGAACTTAATAGATATTGCAACAGATAGAGGTTATGAAGATGCCAGATGGCTTACTTTTTTACAGGCTGCGGAACAGAATGCAAAAGTTAGAGCTGGTGAAAAAGGAACACCTATCATGTATCTACAGACTACTGAAACAAGAAAAGAAATAGATAAAGAAACAGGCGAAGAAATTGTGGTTACAGAGAAACTTGAAAAACCAAGAGCTGTATGGAGTGTGGTATTTAATGCGGAGCAGTGCGAAGGACTGCCAGCTTATGAGCCTAAAAAAATAGATTTTAACCCTATTGAAAAAGCTGAAGAAATTTTAAATAATTCTGGAGCTAAAATTAAGCATAAAGCACAAGACAGAGCCTATTACAGCCCTGTAACAGATACAATTACTCTTCCTTTAAAAGAGCAGTTTGTAAACAGTGAAGAATATTATAGAACTGCTTTACACGAACTTGGACACTGGACAGGTCATTCAAGCAGAAATAATCGTAATATGTCTGGCACATTTGGCACAGAAAGCTATGCAAAAGAAGAACTTGTCGCTGAAATTACTTCCTTTCTTGTAGGCACTCAATGCGGTTTAGGTCATGAGCCAGACAAGAATAATATTGCTTATTTAAAATCGTGGGCAAAAGCAATAAGAGATGAACCATCATTTTTATATAACGCAGTAAAAGAAGCTGATAAGGCAGCTAAACTTATTTTAGGAAATGAATTAATATTAGAAAATGACAAAGAAAAAGGCTTTTTCAAAGATTTAGTTATAAATTTTGCATGGTCTGAAATGGATTTTGGAATCAAAGAAGATACTATATTAAGAGGTGAAGAGGCTTATAAATTTTTAGACAAATTAGTAAAGTCAGATATTGAGCAAAATAAAATTCAAGAAAGGAAATTGAGTGGGGAAGATATTGATGGAGATTACTATTATAAAACTAGATTTGCATTCAGTTATAAAGAATATGATACAGGGAGAATTAGAATTGATATAGGCGATTATGAATTTGGAGGAAAAGAAAAAGTTTCTGATGCTTTAGAATATATCAAAATGGTACCTAATGATGAGTTGCTAGACTTTAAAAAAGAAGAAGATAGATATTTAGAGTATCTGCAACAAGTAAATACTAATGAGCAGACTATGGAAAAAGAAACACCAGAAATAAATGTAGATAAAAATAACTCTGTTACTTATATAAATGTCCCAAAAGCTGAAAAAGATGAAGCTAAATCACTTGGTGCAAAATGGGATAGAAATAATATGTGTTGGTTTGTGCCTGCTGATGTAAATATCTCTTTATTTGAAAAATGGGAAAAAGTTAATGAACAAGATTTAGCTTCTAGAAAAGAGCAAATGCAGCAAAATAAAATAGCATATAAGCAGGAAAAAAAATATATCCTTGCTGTGCCGTATGATGAAAAAGACCAGGCAAAAACTCTTGGTGCTGAATGGGATAAAGATGGCAAATTTTGGTATTGCAAGAATGAAGAAAAAGAAAAATTTTTTAAATGGGATATAAAAAATATTGATAATAAAGTTCAGTATGATATGCCTTTAAATATTGAAGAAGAATTTTTAGACCGCATAAAATCTGCTGGTGTATTAGAAAATACTGTTATTGCAGATGGTCAAAAGCATAGAATAGCAGTTGACGGTGATAAAGATAAAGAACAGTCAGGTTTTTATGTGCTTCACGCTGATGGTGTAGCAAATGGTTATTTTATGAATAACCGCACGGGAGAAGAAATCAAATGGAATTCAAAAGAGTATGGTATCTCGCAGGAAGAAAAGGCAGAAATGAAAGCATTGTATCAGGCTAAAAAAGCAGAAAGAGAGCAGCAGGATAAAATATTAACTGAAAAGGCAGAAAAAGCAATATATGCTAAATTTATGAATAAAGAAGCTGTATCAGAACATACTTATTTATCTAATAAAATGATAGAGCCAACAAAAAATATATATGCTGGTCAGGATAGCACTATCACGATTCCACTTTTTAATATAGATGGCAGATTAAAATCAGCACAATATATTGATGAGAATGGCGAAAAAAGATTTGCTAAAAATACAAATAAAGTTGGTGCATTTCATATTGTAGATGGTAATATATCTGATTTAAAATCTGCTAAATCAATCATTATTACAGAGGGTTATGCTACTGCTGCAAGTATTAATGAAGCAGTGAAAGAACCAGAATTAAAAGTTATAGCTGCAATGAGTGCAAATAATCTTGAACATACTGTCAAAGCAATTACTAATAAATATCCAGAAATGAATATAATAATTGCAGCTGATAATGATTTAACTAATAAAGTTGGTAATATTGGTTTAAATGCTGCTAATGCTGTATGTGATAAATACAAAAATGTTACTGTAACAGTTCCAAAAATCAATGGTAAAGAAGTTGCTGGTGATTTTAATGATATTGTTTCTAAATATGGGCTGTCTCGTGATGAAGCATTAAAAAATATTCAGAAATCTTTGCAGCCTGTTTTGAAGCTGGATAAAACACAAAAGCAGGAAAAGGAAAAAAACCAGATAGTTGTAAAAGATAATTCAAAAGGCAGAGTAAGAACTACAAAAGAAGGAAAAATTATTACAGTAGAGACTTTTCATTCCTTATAATCAGATAATGCTTAAATTTTAATCAAATAGTATATTTATTTGATATATAAAAAATATTTGCTGCATAACTTGTGGATAATTATGCAGCAGTGCTTAAATAAATTTTCTTGTATAATATTCTTAAAAATGGTATATTTGTATATACATTATAAGAAACAAATTTTAATTTTGGAGGCACAATATGGATTACAAAAGAGGCACAAGAATTGTTATGGATGAAGATAAAATCAGAAGAGAAGGGAAATATGATTTAGATAAAGTTTATCAAAATATTGATGAGCTGGCAGAATATGCTGGTCTTATTAAAAAAAATAAATATACCTATATTTGTCAAGGTAATGAAAAAGATTTAGCAGCTCTTGCTATATTTAATTTTCATAAGTTAGTTGAAGCAGAATGGTTTACAAAAAATGTAAAAGAGTGGACTTGGATAAATAAAGAAGAAGGTGATGAAAATTTAATAGAACATTTTAAAAATGAAAATGAAGGTGTTTGGGTTTAATAAATGAGAAAAAAAGAAACAAAAAGAGCAATTAATTTTGATTTAGATACAAAAGAATTACTTAAACATTTTAAAAATACTCATCAAGCATATTCTGCAATAAAAGTATTTATGGAAGATAATGGATTTGAACACAGACAGTATTCTGGATATGTTTCAAGAGAACCTATATCAGAGTTCTCTGCAATAAGTGTAACCGAAAAATTAAATCAGAAATTTAAATGGTTGAAAGATTGTATTCAAAAATATGATGTTACTGAAATTGGTGCAACTTATGATTTAAAATATATTTTTGATGATGCGAAAAAACAGGAAAAGGAAATTAATAAAAACAAAGGACTTGAAAGATAATTTTTATAATATTTTAAAGTTTTCTCTTGCATTCCCCCCCCCGAATAATGTATATACAAATTACAGCTAAAATTTTAGCGGCTGAAATTTTATCAATTAGTATATAATCATAAGTTATTAAAGGGGGTATTTTTAAATGAAAAAATTGTTATTTTTATTATTTGGTGTTATATTTGTAGTAGTTGGCTGTTCTGATGAAAGCGGAAGTAATGGCGATGGAGTTACTGAAACCTGTCCTATAACATCAGCTGATTTTACTTATGAAAGAGTGAAACAAAATCAGTATAAAATAAAGTTAAATGATGAAAGCAAAAGACAGTATGCTGGTAGTATAAGGTGGCAATCATTAAGAGAACCAAATATAAAATCTGACAATCTAGAACCATTATTAGAATTTAATAAAAATTCAGTTTCAGGTGAAAAAGATATAGTTTTTTATTATAATAATATGCAATGTGGTGAAAAAATTGTTTTAAAACCAGTTCCAGAAAATCTAAATCAAAATTGTGATATGTTACTAATAGATTACTTTCAAGATTATTTATTTATGGATGCAGAATCTTATTTTTTTATCAAATTACAAAACATTGATAATAATGTAAAATACAAAATAGTACTCGCAAATAATATGGAATTACAAAATTATAAACAATCAACTTATCAAAAAGGGTCTATAGAGTTTAATATAATATCTGCAAATATTACTAATTTAATGCAAGAGTATCTAGGTCAAAGAATTTTTGGAGATTTAATAATAGATTATCCAGATGATTCGCAATGCATAAAAGAAATATGTTTTAATAGAATGTATGGTACAGGAGGCTGGTAAAAACCAGCCTCCTGTTTTTAATTATCAAAATTACTTACACATTCATAGTCTATATTAGTTGTTCCTTTTTTGCATATAGTAGTCTTAATTGTTTGACTATTATAATTACCCCAACAACCACCTTGTATTTCTTTTCCGTTACTATACCATACATTATTTGTCCCTTTTACGCCCTGACATTCACAACTACCACTTGCATTAAATTCATTTGTTATAGTGAAATCATCTTGATTAAATAAATGAAAATTATTATCAAAATAACCCCTATAAAAATAATAATAAATATTACCGCATTTATTAGCTCCGCCTGTTTGATAACTGCTTTTCCAAATTCTACCACTTGCAACTGGTTTTACCATAGCTAATGCTTCAGTTTCAGCATACATTTTTTCATTTCCACTTTGTGTAGAAAGAAATGTTATTTTAACAGGATAAACACCAGCTTTCTTATATCTATGTGTTTGTTTTTCTCTGTCTAATGTATTATAAGGTTGTGAACCATCACCAAAATCCCATTTTATTCTAACATTAGTATAAAAATTAGTATCATATGTAGGGGTGCAGGTTGTTAATAACGCATTTTCCGCAGTGTCTTCAACTGGTTGTGTATAACAGCTGATGTATGGTTCTTTACCTACTGTTTTCAATGAAATTCTATCCTGTTTTGTTATATTTGTATTTTCAATTGTAGCAATTAAAGTTAATGGATATTCTGCCAAACTATCTACTTTAAATCTTTGATTTGCTCCATTGTATGACTGCCCGTTAAATACCCATTCGTATTCTATTTTACCACCACCGCCACCAGCAATTGTTGGAAATGTGCCGTTATCATTAGGTGAGCAAATAAATTCATTCGTGACATAACCATTATTTACACAGTTTATTCCTACATTTTTTATACTAGGTTTTATAACATAAATTTCATATAAGTCCCTAACTTTCACATTTAATCTTGGTATGCTGGCAGTAACATATACTTCTTCTTTTATCTGTCCTGGTGTGCCTGCTTCTATATCAGCCCAGTATGACATATCCCTTTCAACTATTCTTCCACTTTTTATTGTGCCATCATTAAATTCCCATTTATATTCTATTTCATCTTCAAATTCACTATCAGCAACTACATTATACTGAACAATATTTCCTGCTTTATATGATGGTTTACCACTTGGCTTAATATTTTTAATTGCTGGCGTTTCTAATGTAAATGTTTTAGTAAGTGTTTTCTGTGTCTGCTGTGCTGTTCGTAGTGTTACATATACTGTTTTTTCGCCATAGCTTTCATATCTGTAATTTACTCTTAAACCTGATGCAGTGTTGCCGTCACTAAATTCCCACCTAAAACTATCCTGCTGGCTCATATCTTCACTTTCACCATCTTTATTTTCTATTGTAAAATATACTTTTAATGGGTCATTAGGGTCTACTGTATAGGTTATCTCATAATGCTTAAATATTGGCTGTTCTACTTCAATTGTTTTCACTAATTCTTTTACTGTCCCAGTTTCCTTTATTGTAGCTTTAACTTTTACAGCATATGAGGCATAATTTGAATAAATATTCTGCACTTCTTCATCATAAGCATATTTTCCATCACCAAATGACCATTCATATGCTAGTGTTCCCCAGCTTGATTCTGCTATTGGCTTAAAATGATACAAAAATGGGTTGTAATCGTCTTGAACTGCATATATATCCAATCGTGTAATACTAGGGGCTGCAACTTTTACAAATTGTTTGCTTACACTTGATACTTTTTCATATTCTGAAATAGTAGCTTTTAATGATACTTCATAATCACCAAAATATTCAAAACCATACTGAACATTATCACCACTTGTAGTCATACCGTCGCCAAAGTCCCAATCATATTCTATGTTACCATAATCTGTATTAGATACTGCTCGGAAATTGTAGAGTCTTGGGTTCTTTTTATCCGGTGTAACTTCAAAGTCTAAACCAGTGATTTTTGGAATAACTACTTCAATCTCTTTTACTATACTTGTTTCAATATTGCTCTTTTCAATTGTAGCTGTAAGTATTACAGTAAATTTACCAAAATCACCAAACTCATGAGTTATTTCTTTACCTGTGCCAACTGAACCATCTCCAAATTGCCATTGATACTCAAAATCACCATAATCACTTTTACCTTTTGCATTAAAATGAACTATACGGCGGTCGTTAGCATCTAAATAATGCTCAAAATCCACACTGTCTGTTCCTTTATCACAAGCATACATAAAAGCTGTTATGACTACTGCTAAACTTAAAATAATCAATTTAGGAATAGTTTTAAGTTGATATTGTTTTAAGTTTTTAAAAAATAATTTCATTTATTCCTCCTTACTGTATTTCTGAATATAGATACAGTTTAAAATTATTTTTTTGTAAAAAATCACTCCAGTATTTAGAGTGAAAAACTATTTTTTTCTTATAAATTTCATTATATTTTGGTGTTTTTGAGTGATACATTGCAAGTCTTGTAAGCAGGTCGCCTTTGTCAAATTTAATATGTTCTTTAAGTTTATAAGCTGCTACTTGAAATGAAAAACAATCTCTTTTTAGAAAATCCGTATAAGATATATTAAGATTTAATTTACTATTTAAATCTTTTATATAATCCGAATTGATTTGCATAACTCCATAATCATAAGTATTGTTTGTGTTTTTGCTTATTGTATCTATATTGCCATTTTCAATAGATGATATTGCAAGTAATACATCAACAGGGACATTATATTTTATGCTTGCCTGCACGGCACAATCTATCCGCTCTTTAACAGTAAATTCATTATTTACTGGAAAATCTTTTGCATAAATAGAGCTGGAATTTAACAAGCATAATATTATTATATAAATTATTATTTTATTCACTTATATCTCCTTTAACTAGATTTATCGTTATTAGGTTTATCATTTGTTTTTGGTGTATCATCATTTGCTGCATTACTGTTTCCGCTTTGGTCTTGATTATTATTAGGCACAGTGTCAGACATTTCTTTTGAATTACCAAATACATTACTTAATTTTTTTGATACACTTCCAAACGCATCAGCACCAGCAGCAACTGCTTTGCCACCATAATAAGCTCCACCACTTGCATTTTTTTGCTTATTGAACATAGGATTTAATGAAGTATCTTCTCCTCTTGATTCTGCTTCTTTTTTCTTTTGTCCTATCTCTTTATTTTTCTTATAGTCTTTGTATCCAGCATGAGCATTTTTTGCCCCTCTGAATGTAGAATTGACGGCATTAGCTGTTTTTTGTGCAATATTAGTGGCAAGTGCTACACCACCCATTAATGTTAAACCAGACATATTGCCCCATGCAGATGATACAAGGTTTGATACAGCATCAGGAATTTTTAAAGATAATAATGTTAGAAAAAATACTGTTAAAAAGGCTACTAAATCATAATATATAATTAAATCACCTAATACAGCTTTACCACTATTTAGATTGAAATTTTTTGTAACAGAATCTATAATTCCAACTGTTATTGTCATAATAAGAATAATGGTTAATATTTTTAATGATATTCCAAGAACAGCTTTAAAAAAATTTACAGCACTTTCTCTTGTATAGTCCATACCACCAAGAGCCAGCACAAAGAACCCTGCATATATCATTATAGCAGCTGCTATTTCTTCTATTACAAGATTAGCTGACATAATCATTAAAAATACAAGAGTTAAAACAGACATTACAAAATGGATAAATTTAATTTCCCAGTCATGCCAGCTTATATGTTCCCCAGCTTTTAATAAATCAAAACCAAGTGCTATAAGTTTATTATATTTTGGTCTTCCACCAGCGGCATCAGTTGCCAGTTGTGTAAAGCCTGTTGTGATTGATTGAGCTAATGCTACACCGTTATCAAGCAGATAATAAAAAAATCCAGTTGTAATAATAAATTTTACTATAAATGAAATACTTTCTTTTGCATCTATTTCACCTTTACTCATTACATCTAAAATGAATTTTGATATAAAACTTATCCCAGCTAGAATATAAAAAAGATTTAATGCAACCTTTTTTATATGTGCCATCCATTTTTCTGAATGTTCTGCTATTTGTTGTTTAACATCTTCTATGTAATCAAATTTAAATTGTATTTCATTAATATCTTTTGCAAATACATCACTAGACAAAATAAAAAATAATAATAAAGGTATGAAAATATATAGATATTTTTTCATAAAATACCTTTTTATCTAAAACCTGTAGGTTTCATAATATCCAGAAATAACAGCCTGTTATCAGTTGGCATATTGATATTTACTTTATTATGCTGGTTATTTAGCATAGCATCTGTTCTTCTATGCTTTTCTATTTCAATCATATTCATAGCATTGTATGCATCAAGAAAAGTATCAAACTTTGCAGTTAATTCTACAATAGCAGAATTTAATGTATGCAAATACTCGTTACTTGCTCCAATAGCTTTTAATTGACCATCTGCCTGTTCGCTGTTCTTTGATACTTTTTCAATAATGCTAAGCCTTTTTTTATATTCATCTGATAATTCATTAAATCTATTTACAAAGTTCCTGCTTACCTCTGCTGCATTTTTTAGAGCCAGCTCTCTATTAGCTCTCATTTTTGCATTTTCTTCTGGTGAACAGCCACCAAATTTAAAACATGGACTTGTTGCATATGTATCAGGGTCTAAAAGCGAAGCAAAATGCTCTTCCCATACAGCCTTATCTCCATACTTTTTATACTGCTCTTTATACTTATTAATATTTTTATCAAAGTTTTTAACTTCATTAAAAACCCAAAAATAAGGTGCTGCCATATTTTTTGCCATCATCTTGTATTCGTCCATTAAAAGCTTATACTGCTTAACTGCTTCTGTAATAGATTGCATTGTATTGACACCAGTCAAAATATTATGTGGCAGATTAGCTACATCTTCGGTAAGCATAACAGCATCGCTTTTAGAAACCATAATAAATGACATTACTACAATAAAACATATTAACTTTTTCATATTTCTTCTCCTATTTAATATATACAGTATTCAACTGAACCTTTATTATTTCATTTCCATATTTGTTTATATTTTCTAGATAATAGAATTTTAGCAGCTAAAATTTTTATTCAATATATTCTGGTAAAACAAAATCTTTTGTAATCATTATATTAAAAAGATAACCAGACCTGATTGTTATATCAGGGGCTAAATTTAAATTTTTCTGTATCATCTGTGATAATGTTTCACCTAATGACTGACCAACACTTTCACTTAAAGAGCTTGTTGCATTTCTGCCAATAACTGGGATAAACTGATTAATTAAATCAGGGCTTTGTGTCATATTCACACCAGCAAGCACAAAACTGAACAATAAAGCATTACCAAACATTTTCCAAAAGTGGCTGTCATATTTATCCTTAAATCCTGATGTACCAGCCATATCAGCTCCTGGCATATTTCCTAAATCAATGGATGAACCATTAGGAAATACAAGCCGTTTCCAGCTTACAAAAATCCTCTTTGCTCCAAATTGAACATCTGATTGATAATCTCCTATTAATTTTGTCCCTTGTGGAATTAAAAGCATATCTCCTGTTGCCGTATCAAACACTGACTGCCTTACTTGTCCAATAACCATACCTTTTAATGCACTTTCTATTTCTGTCAGCAGTGTAGCAGGTATAACAAAACCAGTTTTTATTTCTCCCTGCCTTGCTTTTTTGATTTGTGCATTTAATGTAAAGCCGTCATCAATATCTAAAACATCTTTTGGTTTACTTTCTTGTTCCTGTCTCATAGTATTTGCATATTCCATAGCAGTTTTTAGATTATCAGCATATGATGGCATGGATACTTCCTGCTCGTTTTGAACTTTTTTATTTTCATCACTTTTATCAACAACTTTTGTAGGACTTTTTAGAGCATCTTGTAATTCTTGATATTTTGCCTGAGCTTCTGCAAGCTGTGCTTCCTTCATTGCCTGTTTTTGCTCTGGTGTTAAATATGCTGTCCGCATAATATTATCTGGCTTTAAGCCACTTGGATATTGTTCATCACTTCCAGCAACACCATAAGCATATGTGTTTTTATCAAGTAATATTAATACAGGTAGTGCTGGGGTATCTTTTGCTATATCTGTTTTTTCTTCAAGTAATGATAATATTTCATCAGCCTTTTTTTCATCTTCTACACTAAGTCCTGCTTCTTTTAAAAAATCAGTTTCTAAATATTCACTATTTTCTGAATTACTACTTGATTTTGAATATTGAAAAGCTGGGTCTTGTGCAAATATCTTTTCATATTCTTCTTTTTTTAAATTTTTAGGTTTATTACTACCATCATTTTCGTCATATCCTAAAAGGTCAGCTTGATTTTTTACAAATTTATCATCATATTCTTCTGTTTCTTCTACTTTTAATTCTGTTGTTTGAATTTCACCTTTTGTCCTTTTATCAGCATTTAAAATTACAAGTAATGTTAAACCAAACACTATTAATAAAAACAATATGATTGCTATTTTTGGAGTATTAGTTAATTTCTTTACACTAATAGCATTTAAGACCTGCTTGATACGACCATCTAAATAAGCCATCTTATTCTCCTAAACATACCCAGTCTGATTTAAATAATAATTCACTACCATTATTGACTTTATACAGTTTAGAGCAGCTGTTTTTATTGATTGAAAATGTATACCTTAATGTTTGAATAATATTTTTTTCTACTTTTGATTTATCTATCATATCTAATACATAACTGAATACATAATCACTTTCTTTTAATATTATTTCTTCTTTTGGTGTTACAAAAATAGAGTACCCAGCTATTCTGAAATGCTGCTCTAAATTATTTAGAAAAGCATTTTGTTTACTGTATACAATAAGATTTGATGTGCTTGGTGTGATATATTTTTCCATCATATCAATAGTATCTTTTGCTATGATTTCATACATTTTATTATTCAGCTTAACAGTTACTATATTTTTATCATTTACTGCTATAGCACAAGAAGATAATATAAGTAATAACATCACTAATAATATTTTTTGCATATTATTCTACCTCTCTGATAAGTGTTATTTTCTTTTGTTTACTTCCTACACCAGAAATTAAAATAGCTTTATCAAATACAGCATCTACAATAAATTTATTATTTTGATACCTGTAATTTACAATAACTGGTTTTTTGCTCTCTGGCTCTAATGTCATAAGTATTGGTATATTGCTTGAATTAATAGTTCTTGGTAGTTCTACAATGGTTTTTAAACCATCATTATATACCCTTACTGGCTTAAATTTTGCATTGCCTTTTATAGTGTATCCAAAACTTAAATCTTTTAAATAAGAGCCAGTCGTTATGTCTTTCATAGATATTTCTTTTGTTTTTACTGTCATTTCTTCTCTATTGCTTCTAACTATAAGGCTTGATGGATAATGAAATTTAACCATAGGATAATACTGCCGTTCAGTGCTTTTAAGCTGCAAATGGTATGTTCTTTTATCTGTTACTACCACCAAAGATGTTAATAAATTTATATCTTTTGGCTTGACTATTATATGGTCTTGATAACCATAAATAGTGTTTGCTTTTATATGCTCCATACTCCATCTAGCAGTATCACCTAAATGAATTGATGTAATTGTTTCACCTTGCTCAAACTGTATATCTGTAACCTGCAATATAGCTGTTAATATATGTGGTTGTGATAAACCATAAATCATTTCAATTTCACCATTATTGCCTTTTGTTATAGGTGAAACTCTATTACCTTTTGTCCATTCATTTACTATCTGTAATGCTTTTTTTTCATTAGATGAAAGGTTAATACTTGCACTTATGCTTGACTCTGAACTTGATAATATTTCTCCTATTGTTTGAGAATAACTATCCTTTATAGAAATAAATATTATTAGCAATACTATTAGTATTATTTTATTTGCTTTCATCTTCATACACTTCCTTACTGTCATTTTTTATTATGGAATTATCAGATGTTTTTAATTCTGATATGTTGTAATCTCTTATATAAATTCCCAATGGGTTATCTATTAACTGATCTACTGATTCTACATCAATATGAGATAAAAATACTGTAACTAATGCCCTAAACTCTTTTACATTTAATAGTATCCCTTTTTTGTCATAAGTTTTTTCCAGCCAGTCTATTTGATATGTTTCATCAGTCTGGCGGTTCAAACTTTTTATTTCTATATTTCTTGATATGTTTTTACCTAACTTAAAAGGGTTGGTTTTATTATCTTGATAAAAAATATTAGCTTTTTCAAAAGCAGGATCGCCCCGTCTTAAACTTTCATAAGTTTTATATATGTAATTTCTCTGCAAAGCAGGGTCTACTGACACTAATCTTAATGTATCAATAAAATTTGCTACTTTTGCTCTTATTATTCTAGGATCTTTAATTGTTCCTACTTGTGTTCTGCCTACAACTATTGTTTCACCAAGTTTATTAACCTCTACAATATAAGGGATAAATTTTGACTGACTACCAATATAAATAACACCACTAACAGCAACAAATGCAATAAGCAAAGATATAAGTGCTAATAATTGCCATGCTCTATATTTCCAAAAAAACTCTGAAATTCTAGAGTTCCATACATTCTTTGCATTTAAATTAGGATTTTCTTTGTATTCGTAATCATCCTTTTTAGTTTTCATTTTTTTAAATATTTCCATCTGCTGCTCCTGAACTGAAATATGTTAAATATCTATTTAAATCTATTCCATTATCTGATAAGTAATGATATACCCACTTATCAGCATAGTTATTTATATAATTTCTAATCATATTTATTTCTGGCATAGTAGATATGGCGACAAACTTTAAAGCCAGTTCTCCTATTGCAAGTTCAAAAAGCCTGCTGCCCTCTTCTGTGTAATGAAAATACTGTCGTTTAGGAATTGCATTAGCTATTATTTTTATCTGCTGTTCATTAAGTCCAAATTTATGATAAATGATTTTAAATTCATCTTTAATAGCTGCTGCATTAGGCAGGAATATTTTACTTGCAGTAGATATAATTAGTTCACTTAATAAGGTTTCTGCTTCACTTGTTGATGTATCTGCTAAATTTTGAGTAGCAAGCACAACTGAACAGTTTCTTTTTCTGAATACTTTTAGCCATTCTATTATTCTTTTTGAAAATACAGGGTTTTTAAAAGCAATCCATGCTTCATCTATTAATAAAAAGGCTGGCTGTCCTTTAAGCCTTAAATCTATTTTACGGAATAAATAATCAAGAACTGGAAGCATTATTTTATCATCCAAATTCATTAACTTTTCTAACTCAAACACTGAAAAGCTGGAAAAATTTAGATTATCTTTTGTAGATGAAAAATAACCACCATAAGCACCTGTTATATCATACTGATTTAGTATTTCTTGCAAATTTACTGTTTGATTATGTAACTGTGCTATAAAATCAGTTATGCTTATATAAAACTCTTCACCATTGACTATATTTGCCTGTTTTACTTCATAAAGCCTGTTTATAGCTTCATGAATACTTGCTGTTATATTTGGTGTTATTACTAACTTATTAAGCTGTAATATGTTTTCTACAAATGATACAAGCCAAGACCGTTCTTCTTGAGTATCTATATAATTAAAAGGTGCAAAAGATACAGTGCTGTCATCACTTCCTATTTCAAAATGAACTCCACCTAATGCCTGATTTAATGCAAACATAGACATACCTTTATCAAATGAAAATACAGTAGCATCTTTATATCTAAATGCTTGAGCAGCTATCATACATAATAAAGTAGATTTCCCAGCCCCTGTTGGACCAACTATTAAAGTATGTCCTACATCTTTTACATGCAGATTTAAATGATATGGTGTATTGCCAGTTGTGATACATTCCATAAGACAGGGTGCTTCTTTTGGAAATTTATCACATGGTGTATTTTCATAACCAGTCCATACAGAATGTTTTGGAATTAAATCACCTAAATTTAAGCTATGAATAAAAAATCGTCTAACATTTTCTATATTATGTCCTGGAAGACTACCTAAAAATGCTTCTACTGTATTAACAGTTTCCACTCTTGCATTAAAACCTAATGAACTTATTATTTTCTTTATCTCTAATGACCATTTCTCTAATACTTCTTGGTTTTCTTCCATAAGTATAATGTTGGCTGTATAATAGCCAAATATTGCTCTTTCACTATTTTGCAGCGTGATGCCTTCTATTGCATCCTGAGTCATTTCTACTGCATCCCAATTTGTATTAGTATCTGTCTGCTGTTGATTTAAAATAACCTGCATCATACCCCGTTGTTTCTGCTGCCAACGCTTTTTGATTGTATCTAGTTTCTTTTCTGCTTCCAGCTTGTCTATACATATAAATCTTGTTGAAAATCTTGTAGTTACTGGTATATCTGAAAGCCTGTTTAATATAGTTGGATAACTTTCTGCTGGAAAACCATCAATGGCGACTGCTGCTATGTAATACTTCCCAATTTTTGGATAAATTCCAGTAATAAAATCCTCACCGCATATTATAGAATCAAGGCTGATATTTATATTATTTGGTGTATTGATTGTCTGCACTTTACCAGTAGCACAGTAATGCAGATATTCTAAAAACACATCTCTTTTGTGTTTAGAGCCATCTTCTGATATGTATGTAGTATTTCCTAATTTTTCTATCTTAAAAATTGTAGATAATATTGCAAAAAAAGCATTTAACTTATTTTTGAAATGGATTAAATTTTTATCATAATATGATAATGGTTCACCATTTTCATCCTGAGTATACATCATATCTACAATTTTGTTTGTTACAAGAGTTGGTGGTGTATATGTTACTGTTAGAAAGTTTTCTGTTCTAAACATTGTCCCACGAGTTGAAAACAGCTCTCTTCTTTCTTCATCAATGGCAAAACTAATTTCTTTGTTGTATGACGAAAATGCTCTGTCTGGATAGTTCCTGCTTTCAAGCCTGATTGCATCAAAATTAACTGCCCAGCCAGAACCTAATTCAAATATTGCCTTAGATATTCTTGCTGTCATTATATCATGGTCTTCTCTTGCTAGTTCAGACATATCCAAGCCTTTATAGTAAAATCCAGAAAGCAATGAGCCATTTTTTAATAATATAATACCATCTTCAATTACAGTATCATATTGTAGTAAATCACTAAATCCTTCTTCCCGCCTTTTAAATGTGTTTGTTTTAAAAAAGCTGTTTATATCTATCAGCCTTAAAAATATTAATAAAAGAACTATACCTGACATAACAGTAAAAAATATACTTGTTCCTAAAAGCAGCATATACATACAGCACCATTTATTTATAAATTTTATTGCTAACTACATAAGGGGTGCTTTTTGCTAAATAAATCCCCTTATATTTTGTATGTCTTAAATATACATTCTTCATTAATGGGTCAGCTTTGGCTATCATTCTAAATGCTTTTAATGACACCATAAAAAGAGTAAAAGCTATTATGAAAAGCACTAGGTCAAAGCTGTAAAACATAATCATTCCAGAGAATAGGGCAGTTAGTAATACTAACTCCCTATCACCACCCATAAAAAGAACTGGTCGCCAGCCAAATCTATAAATTTTATTATCCATATTTAACTCTTTGGCATTTTATCAATGTAGTCTTGTGTAATAATACAACCTGAACTTGATGGCTTGGCGATTAAATCAACAAATACTTTTCCACCAAACATTACACCTAATGCTATGCACAAACCTATTAGCCCTTTTATTAAAGCAGTTGCATCTGGATTAAATACATACATTATACCAGCAGCTGCAAATGCTATGACTGCAATGCTGATTGCAACAGGACCTGACAAAGAATTACTGATTTTTGTAAGCCCACTTTCAAAAGGCAGTGTGCCTCCAGCATAAGCTAATGAACTTGTTACAACTAACATTAAAATTACTAATAGAATTCTTGTTTTCATTTTCTTTCCTCCATCTGAAAACTTATTTTATATATTTAAAAATATATTCATTTTTATTCTTGTCATAACCTTCTAACTCTAATATCTCTTCTACTTTCCTATTTAAGCCTGTCTTTCTTATATTTATTATTAAATCAACTGCATTACTTATTACCGATTTTTTATCATCAGGTGCATTATTATGACGAGATACAAGCCCCTCTATTCTATCAAGTGCCTGCAATGAATTATTAGCATGGATTGTAGATATTCCCCCGGGGTGTCCTGTAGACCAGGCATCAAGCAAATCCAATGCTGTATGGTCTCTAACTTCCCCAATAATTATTCTATCAGGTCTCATTCTTAATGTAGTTTTTAATAAATCTGTGATAGATGTATGAACTGTTGTATGAAAAAGAACTGAATTAACAGCCTTACATTGTATCTCTCCAGTATCTTCTATAATGATTATTCTTTCTTCGTTTGCAATTTTTGACATATAATCTATACAGGCATTAGTTAATGTAGTTTTGCCAGAACTTGTGCCACCTACTATGACTATATTTTTATGTTCTCTTATGGCTTCTTTTATTATTTCTTTTTGGTGTTCAGTCATCATATTTTTTTCAACATAGTTTTCTAATGTAAATACTAGACTTGCTTTTTTCCTTAAAGCAAATGTAGGGCTTGCAACTACTGGTGGAAGTTGTGCTGCAAATCTTGAATTATCTAATGGAAACTCACCCTCAATAATAGGCATTTCTTTTGTAGCTGTTATTTTAAGCATTGAGGCTATTACATTGATTGCAGCTTGAACATTATATGGATTAATACTGCCTACTTTGGACATACCAACTCCAAGCTCATCTATCCATAATGAACCATCGCTGTTACACATTATCTCTATTACATTAGGGTCTTGTAATTTTTCCATAAAAATTGAACCTAATGTCTTTTTTATCATTTCAATATTTCGTTTGTTTTCTTCTTTAATCATATTTCTATCACCTGTATTTTATATACTGATGGCAACTGAACTATTTTTGATATTTTTTGAAAAAGATTTAAAAAAAAGATATTTTAATTGAAATTATATAATTTTAATGATATAAAAAGATGGGTAGTTGGAAAAAGCGGTTAGCTTATCACATTAATAATAAATATTATAATGGAGATGAGCTTATGTTACAAGAAAGCTGGACTACAATTATAATTTTAGTTACAGCCCTAGCTTATCTAATATATAAGCTTAAAAAATAACATAAAAAAACCGCTTGGTAGCAACAAGCGGATTTTAAAATAAAAAATCTTAATGGAGCTAACCGCTCCAACTATCTTCAGTATATACAATTTTAATTTTATTTCAAGTAAAATTTTCAATTGATTTTTCAAAAATCATCCTGAATTTATTAAAAATACAAAAAAGTTTAGCGGCTGAAATTTTTTATGCTTGCATTTGAATATATTTTTGTATATACATTATACATAAATATATTTCTAATTAATTCATATGAGGCATCTATGCTTAAAGACCCTGTTATTCAACTATCTAAATTCAAAGATATAGATATTAATGTTCCTTTTTTTAATGATTTAAAAAATAGCTATTCTGAATTTACTAGTTGGTTCAGCAAAAAAAGAGATGAAACAGTTTTCGTGACATACGATAATGACAATAATTTAATAGGTTTTATGTATTTAAAAATAGAGAATGGTCCAATAGTTGATATAAGTCCATCTTTAAATGACAAGAAAGTTTTAAAAGTTGGAACATTTAAAATAGAAGCACATGGAACGAAACTTTCTGATAGATATATCAAAAAAATTTTTGATATGGCTATTGCAAATAGTATTAAATATGTTTATGTTACAGTATTTGAAAAACATGAGAAACTTATAAAAAGATTATGTGAATATGGCTTTATCAAGTATGGTGAAAAAATAACCGATAATGGTAGAGAAGAAGTATTTTTAAAAAATTTTGTTACTCAAAATAACAATATTTATTTAGATTATCCAGTTGTTAATGTGCAGGACAATAATATATGGCTTTTGGGTATTTATCCTGAATATCATACAAAACTTTTTCCAGATTCTGCCTTAAGAACAGAAAATCATATACTTAACCAATTAATTAATGATGTAACTCCTGCTAATAGTATAAAGAAGATATATATTGCAAGAATGCAAGGAATGGAACAAATTTCTAGAAATGATGTAGTAGTAATATATAGAACAGCAGAAAAAGGAAAAAGTGCAGAATATTCGTCTGTTGCCACATCTATTTGTATTGTAGATAAAAATAAAAGTATAAATTCATTTAAAAATATTGATGAATTTTTGGATTACTCTAAATATAGTATTTTTTCTGAAAAAGAGCTAAAAATAGAATTTGCCAATAAAAATAACTATGTTATAAAAATGACATATAATGTCGCATTAGATAAAAGAATTACAAGACATGATTTAATTGAAAAAGCTAATATAGATAGAGAAGCATATGCAGGATTAATGCAGATGACAAAAGAGCAATTCAAAAGAATTTGTGAATTAGGTGGAGTAAGTGAAGGTCTTATTATCTATTAAACCAAAATTTGTTGAAAGTATTATTAAAGGTAATAAAAAATATGAATATCGTAAAGCAATATTCAAAAAGAATGTTGATACAGTTGTAATTTATAAAACAACTCCATTTTGTAAAATTATTGGCGAATTTGAAATTGATGGCATTTTATATGATACACCTGAAAATATTTGGCAAATAACACAGGAATTTGCTGGTATTACACAGGACTATTTTGATAAATATTTTTATAACAGAAAAATTGCTTATGCGATAAAAATTGGAAATATTAAACAATATGAACTTGAGCCTAAAGATATAATTAAACAGTTTAAGGCTCCACAATCATTTATGTATTGGGATGTAGAACATTAATATGAATATACATTTTTTTGGCGGTATACATGGAGTTGGAAAAACATTTCTATGTAAACGATTATCAAGTCAATTAAGTATAAAACATTTTTCAGCAGGAGAGTTAATTAATCAAGGTATTCAAAAAAATAAAGAAGTGAAAAGTATCAATTCTAATCAAAATGTTTTAATAGCTGAATTACAACATCTAAAAGATAAATATAACTCAATCATCTTAGATGGACATTATACACTTTTAAGTAAAGGCATCATTCAAAATGTTCCAAAAGATATATATTATGAAATGAATATAACAAAAATGTTCCTTGTGGTCTGTGAAATTCATCATATTCAAGATAGAATATTAGCTAGAGATAATAAACAGTATGATATTGATTTATTATATAAAATGCAGGAAGCAGAAATAAAAAGATATAAAGAATTATGTAAATATATGGGTTTTGAAGAACATATTATAGATACAACTAACAACAATATAAATTTGGATGAAATAAAATTAATATAACATGAAAAAAATACTTCACAGGTGTCTTATTAAAATCTACCGTTTTAGTTCACTTTTTCTCTTTACTCCTTATTCAGTTTAAAAAAGTGTCATTACAAAAATTTCTTTCCTACTTTTCAAAATTTATTATAATATTTATAGTATCATTAATTAAGTATAAATGAGCAGAAACACGCCCCTGCATCTTGTAAATGGGCATGTAACTGCTTAAAACCAAATTTATAAGCTCTTGTTCTGATGATTATCTGCACTTAATATATAGCTAAATATTATATTTTCAGTTTTTTTAATAGCTTTTCAATATTAGTTCAGTTTAAAGCAGTATTAAATCATAATACAAAAATAAAATAATGGAGTGTCAATATGATATTTACTGTTGCAAACCAAAAAGGTGGCGTTGGCAAGACTACTTTTTTAATTAATTTTGCTTATTATTTAAAGGATTTTAAAAATAAATCTGTATTAGTTATTGATACAGATACTCAAGCTAATTGTTCATACTCATTATGTAATGCTAATATTATTGGCGATACTTATTCACTTTTTACTGATGATGTAAATATTTTAGCGGCTAAAATTTCTGGAATAAAAAAAGATGAAATAAATCTTTTCAAATCTACTATTGATTTATCAAATGAAAATGAATTTGATAACTCTATTAACTATCTGCAAAATCTAAAATATTTATATACTTTATTTGATTATATTCTTATAGATACTGCACCTGTGCTGTCTAATAAACTTATATATTCACTTGAGTTATCAAATTATGTAATAACTCCTATTGAGCTTGAAATATATTCATTACAAGGCTTATCTCTAATGCTTAATACTATATTCAATATCAAAAAAAATAGAAATAATGATATGTCTTTTCTTGGTGTGCTGCCTTCTCGTGTAATTACTACAAATAAAAGGCAAAGTAAAAATTTAGAAAAACTATACTCTGAATATGGTCAGGATTTATTTTTGCCATTTATTAAATATAGAAATGATTTAGCAAATGCTAGTGCAAGCCAGACTTCTTTCTTTAAAAGTAATTCAAAACATAAAAAAGAATTAATTAATGTATTTGACACAATATATGCAAAAATGTAAGGGGTAATTATATGGATTT
The DNA here is from genome assembly GCF_000487995.2 of Mucispirillum schaedleri ASF457. Lineage (NCBI taxonomy): Bacteria > Pseudomonadati > Deferribacterota > Deferribacteres > Deferribacterales > Mucispirillaceae > Mucispirillum > Mucispirillum schaedleri. The sequence continues at coordinate 1,712,621 of NZ_CP097562.1, read as the reverse complement.
TTTAAAAGATATTAAAAAAACAAGTGATTTACTAATGAATGCTAATGAAGAAAAATTTCAGGAAATAGATTTAGATAAAATTGAAATTGACCCTACCCAGCCAAGAAAAATATTTGATAATATAGATGATTTAGCAGAATCAATCAGACTGCATGGAGTGCTTTCACCTATAACATTATTTAAAAATGATAATGTTTATAGAATTTGTTATGGAGAACGACGATTTAGAGCAGCTAAACAGGCAGGATTAAAATCAATACCTGCTGTCATAGTTAATACTAATTTTGAAGACATATTTGAAAAGCAACTGGTAGAAAATGTGCAAAGACAAGAGCTGAATTTTGATGAAATAGCAGAAACTATCAAATATTTGATTGATGTTCAAAAAAAGAAAAAGAAAGATATTGCTAAATCATTATCTAAAAGTAACTCATACATTACATTATACTATAATTATGCAAAAATTGATAATTATATTAAAGAACTGCTTACTCCAAAAACAAAAGATATTACTTTAATTGTAGAAATTAATAAATTTCTCAATAATGCAGAGCCAGATATATATGCAGCAGCACTTGATTATATTAAAAGTATTGATAATATTAGTAGAAATATTATTGAGAAATTAAATAACTTATCCAATGATGATAATAAATCTATTATTACAGATGAAGATTTAGCTAGACCAAATATTGGAGATTATTTAGATGAACTAGCAGAGACTAATATCAATGAAATAGTTCAAGAATTAGAAACTAATGAAAAAGATGATAATGATATTGCTGAAAATCATTTTAATGCATATGAAATAGGAATTACTGAAAATATAGATAACATAGATACATCAATAAAAAAGACTTCTAATAAGCAGAATATGAAAGAAAATAGACAAATGTGGTATAAAGATATTTATCTTGATTTATATACAAAAAATATTTGTAATTCTGATGATAAGATTTTAATTATGCTATCAGATGAATTATATAGATATCTTTTTGAAAATAATAAACTTTCAGATATGCTTAAATTTGTGTATAAGATACGAGTTCAAAATGAGAAATAATCATAATAATTATGCAGAATTAAGAGTAATAATTGATAAAAATAAAAAGGTATATTCTAAAATTAATGGTGATATAAGCAGCTTGATTTTTATGCATAATGCTGCACTGCACGAAATTTTAAAATTGCTTGAAAAAGAATTAAAAGATGGAGGAATTGACTTTTTCAAAGATGTTATGCTTTCTACATATTCAGAGCTAATATAGGCTGATGGAAGTGTTGAAAGAATAAAATTATTAAATCAAAGGTGAAGATAATGAGTAAAATATATAAAATTGATGATGCAGAGTTTGAAGAATTAATCAAAACTATTGCTTTAAATAATGAATCCATTATTGAAAATAATGACCCTGTTCTAATGTTTTATACTATTGCAAAATATGTCTTTAAAGAATATGCAGAAGAACTTGATAATAGGATAGATAATGCAGGACAGCAGCAAAGAGATGTGATTGATGAATTTAAAGCCTATTTAGATAATAAAAAAATTGAAGATGATAAAGAATTTCTTTCAAAAGTGCAATTCCTAACTAATGAAATTAAAATATCAACTGATGAAAAAGTGCAGGAAACTTTATACTTTATTGCTGATAAAATAAATAAATTAAGCAAAGCTAATGAAGAAAAAAATAATATGTTTATCACAAGCAATTTTTATGTAAAATTATTACTTGCTGGTAATATTATTCTTTCGCTGCTTATTATGTATTTGGTATTTTAGTCTATGTGGTAATTTCCTTGCTGTATTTAGCAAAAAACAGCAAGGAGACACACTATGACAAAATCAGAAATCTTAAAACAAATCAATGAATTAACATCTGTATTAATGTCTGATAATACAGATAATGAAAAAATCACATTAGAAAGGTATATTAATGATACTTATATTCCTTTTCAAAGAAATTCCAAGACAGAAAGAAATTTTAGGGATATCTTAGGCAAATTAAAAATAATTACAAGCTATACATTTGTAAAAAAAGCAATTTTTGATATAACAGAAAATGATATTGTTAATTTCTTTAACCTTTTAAAAAAGGATAGAAAGATTACACAGGCTACTCAAAATCGTTATCGTTCTTGTTTAAGCCATATATTTAATACTGCAATTAAAGATAAACTGATAAAAGAAAATCCAGTAAAATATATAAAAAAATATAAAGAAGAAAGCAGAAACAGGGCATTAAATGAATTTGAAGTGAATGCACTACTTGAAGCCTGTAAAAAAAGTAAGAATAAAGAGCTTTATTACATAGTGTTAGCAGCATTATATACTGGTATGAGATACAGCAATATAGTAAATATGAAAAAATCAAACATTCAAGGTAATATTTACCAGCTTGATGGCTGTGAAACAAAGTCAGGTAAGGGACAGCTTATATGTTTGCATCAAGACTTGCTTGATGAATTAAATAAATATATGCTTGAATATGATAATGGTGAATATGTATTTAAAACAAAAGAAGTAAAAAGGTCTTTTAAAAGTGCATTAAAGCAGGCAGATATTAAATATTTTAGATTTCATGATTTAAGAAGAACTTTTGCTACAACTCTTTTGCATAATGGCACCAATATTAAAGTCATACAGCACATGTTAGGACACAGCTCTATTGCAATGACAGAGCGATATTTAGCAAATGATAGCAAAAAAGAGCTTGACGCAAGCAATAAATTATGCTTTATAAATAGAAGTTCTAATAAAGCTTAATCATATAATACTTGTATTAAGTTTTTCTAATATAAAATAATCAGATGTAATCTGCCTCTGTAGCTCAGTTGGATAGAGCGACGGATTCCTAATCCGCAGGCCACAGGTTCAATTCCTGTCAGGGGCATTTCTTAATACCTTGATTATTCAAGGCTTTTTTTGCATCTAGTGCAGTAAACAATGTATTCTAATTATATAATTACACTTAAATTACACTTATTTTTATTACATATATCTACACAGTTTCTTACATTTTTCTCAAAAACAGAGCAAGCCCCATGCCCCCCCCAGTTGGAAGTTAGCAGTAAAAATCACTGCTAAATTTCCTCAATAGGTTCTTTCTGTACTAAAAATTGCCGTGCGGGAGTGAAGCCCGCAGGAAATGTATAATTTTTGCAAAAAAAAATGCAATGCAGCAGCATTTATTTTAAAATAGTTTGGTTAATCTATTATTATATGAAATTGTTTGGCTTATTATTGAATTTTAATATTAATGCATTGTGCAGCTTTGTTTTATATTTTGTTTGTGTTGGTATGGTGTTTTTATATTTGTTTGGTTAGATTAATAATTTATAAAATAATTATTTTTTTACGAGTTGTTGGGGAAGAAAAGGCAAGGAGCGGGAGCATCTTCTCAAACATGGGTGCGGGGGTTGAATATTGCAGCATCTTCAAAAAAATAGCCTGCATATAGAGGCTTTATACTGCAAATTATCTAGGTTTAATGTATGGTATATATTCTTCTACTGTATGTTCGAAAATTTCTATTGAAGCATTATCCCAGTCTGTTCACACATATTGAGCCTGCCAAATATTTATTTGAATAATCGTATTAGATACACATTTATTTTTAATCTTTATCTATTTTTATGTAATATTATTAATGATTTATCTTTTTAAATACATGTTACATATTTTTTTATACACTATATGTGAAATCGCATAAATTTACTACTATTTTTTACTATTCTTTTCGTGCTTGTAAACTCCAAAAACAATTGCAAGATTTTAAGCATTGTTTTATGTTCTCATAAAAAATATCATTAGCCGATTTATAGTTAAATAATGTTCTAGGATAATTATTCATCCAGTCCCCGAATTTTTTTAATATAAGCAGCTGAAAAATTTTTAATAATTGTTAATATACCCTGATGCCTTAATTCACCAGATATGGCATCGGGGGAATACTTCTCGTCTAACTTACTTTGTATATAACTTAATAACAAACTGTCTTTTTCATAGAACAACTTTCGCCCTGTTTTACTCATTAACTGTCCCCTTATGTTTAATGAATAATAGGCACTGTATTCTTTTCTTACACTACAGTCACTGTTGCGAAACTCTACCAGACCCCGTTTAATTTCTTGGTATATTGTGCTTTTGTCTCTTTCTAATAACTCCGATATCTCACTTACATTCATTTTTGATTTTAATAATATTTCTAGTTTGCAGCATTCTGATGAACTTAAGTGTTTATTTTTTTGTCGTTTTAGTGTAGTATACATTAGTGGTTGTTAACTCCTTTTTATTTTTTTGGCTGAAAAATATTATTTTATTTAAACAGTTTTAACAACCACTTTTTTTGACTCAATTGTTTTGAAATCGTTTTTGGATTTTACCCTGTCATTTGCTAAATATTGTTCTGCTGCTGCAATAAGATGTATCCCATCATATACTGTATAACTTTTATATTAGCATTGTTTTTTAGAAATATTGATAATAAAATAATTATGTGGTGTAATACTTATAAACTAGTCATTATATAAATTTTAGCAGCTAAAATTTGAATAGTTAGAAAACAAAAGTATTGCTGGGAAAAGTTTTATATAGTGTGATAAAAAAAGAAAGCTCTCATTGGCTGACATTTCAATGATTGTGCTAGCAATCATTGAAATCATAAGGCTTATTAGAGAGCTGCTTTAAAAAATGGAGATACATGGTATATAACCATGTGTCTCTACCCATAATTTAACCTTTCTTCGTGATTTTGTCAAGAGTAAAAGAAAATGAGTGAAAAACTGTAAAATCTAAAAACGATTGCAACATTTTAAGCAGTTGTTTAAGTTCTCATAAAATATATCATTAGCCGATTTATAATTAAATAATTTTCTAGGATAATTATTCATCCAGTCTTGTATTTTTTTAATATAAGCAGCTGAAAAGTTTTTAATATCAGTTTTCTTTTTAATAAATTTCCTTATAAGTTTATTATTATTCTCATTACTTCCCCTCTCCCAAGAGCAATAAGGGTGAGCATAATAAATAGTTGTTCGTTTAGATACTTTATCATACACTGATTTTTCTAAACCTGCCATATCTAAAAATTCTACACCATTATCTACTGTTATGCTCTTAAATATTAAGCTGAATTTATCTTTATACTTTCTTTCTAACTTATCTAATGCTGCTATTATACTTTTCTGTGTTTTATTTCTTAATTTGATTATTATTTCAAACCGTGATACTCGTTCTGTAAGCACCAGTAAGGCTGATTTACTGCCTTGTTTGCCCACCACTGTATCCATCTCCCAATTGCCATATAGTCGCTCTTTCAGTTCAAATGGTCGTTCGTCTATACTTCTGCCGCGTGTATTATTATAGGCTGTTCGTGGATTACTTTTACATTGTTTAGTATATTTTCTATATTCTATACTTTCTAATAGTCCTAATGATATATAGTTATATATTGTTTGGGTACTTATTGTTGATATACACTGATGCCTTAACTCTCCAGATATAACATCTGGGGAATACTTCTCATCTAACTTACTCTGTATATAGTCTAATAAGCCATATTCAATGTTATATTGTAATTTCCTACCTGTTTTACTCATTAAACCTTGCCTTATATTTAGAGAATAGTATGCACTATATTCTTTCCTTACACTCAAGTCACTGTTGAGAAATTCCACTGTCCCTCGCTTTATTTCTCGGTATATCGTGCTTTTAGACCTGCATAATATCTACACTATTTCCAACACACTAACTTTGGATTTCAACAGACCTTCTAATTTATAACACTCAAATGCATTTAAGTGTTTATTTTTACGATTTTTTGGTGTAGTATCCATTTGTGGTTGTTACCTCTCTTACTCTATTTTTTGGCTAAAAAATATTATTTTATTTAAAGAGTTTTAACAACCACTTTTTTATTTATTCACTTTTTCGCAATCGTTTTTAGAATTTACCAATGAGTGAAAAACAAAGGACAATCTTATTAATTTTTATTGTTATATTATCTGCTGCTAATCTAATATTAGATATTATAAAAGGATAATGCTTAAATTTAACTTATAAGTCTTATTATATTATTTAATAATATGTTGGTTAAAAATGCTACTCTGCTTAAAATATCTAACTTTATCTGAAATATTTAATACTGCTTCATATCAATTTTAATGTTAAATATTATTTACTGTAATTTTTAAAAAAAAATCTTCCAGTAAATAACATATACAGTATTAAAAATAATCCTGTATATCATATATCATAAAATTTTAGTGGATATTAAAAAAATGCAACGAGCAACGGATATGCTTATTTGATTTGTATAGAATTAAATAAATATTACTGATTAATGACCTTATATTAGCAACAGCCTATTAATTAATGACAGTAAAAATGCCCGAGGCCGGAATCGAACCGGCACAGGTGAAATACCCGAGGGATTTTAAGTCCCTTGCGTCTACCAATTCCGCCACTCGGGCAGACATTTACTCTCTTTAAGAGATTTATATAAAACACGATTTTCTATATTTTGTCAAGCAGTTTTTTATATTTTTTAAAAAATTTTAAAAGGTTTATATATCAATATGTTATAAAATAATCACTACTTATATTTTTCAAAAATACCTAAGTTTACATCATCAAGCACCCACATAGATGTATTATTATCTATCGGCAGGCACATATGGCCTATTAACTCACTATCTTCAAAATTAAAATAAAATATGCCGTTTTTATATGTCATATCTTCTATAACATTTGTTCTTACACTACCGTTTGAAAAAATCTGTTCGCTGTAATCTTTAAAAAGAAGCTTTTCTTTATCCAGTTCGTAATATACATTCTGTTTGTTATTAACATTTGCCCATTTACCCCAGCAGTCTAAGCCTTTTTCTGTTTTTACATTTATACCATGCTGCTCCTGAACTTTATCATCAGTTAATTTATCTGAAATATCTGATATAATTGCAATATCCTGTTCTTCACATGTATCATATAATGATAAATCAAACACTGGCTCATCCTGATATGCGTATGTATTAATAAAAGAAGAATAAGCTATACCGCTTGATAAATCATAAGATTCATTAATTTCAAATTCACCAAGGCGGACATTTATTGTTTTACCATCCTGCACTTTTATATGCACTATATATTTAATGTCATTAATAGTGCCAGAAAGCTCAAACTCTCCATTTTTATATGCTACTTTATTCACAATAAAAATAACCATAGGGTCAAAGGGCTGTGTTTTTACATGAAATGGAATAACATCTTTTTCCTGTGATGTATCCATAGAAGGAAATAGATGCTGATAACAATAGCCGTATAAAGGGTTATACTCCAGCTTATAATACTTCTTATTCCAAAACCCAAGCTGCTCTAAAGCCCTGCGTGGATTTTTTTCAGGTGCAGTCATTTGCTCATGCCTGCCTTTTACTTCATTATGACTTAATGCAGCTTTATTATCTGCATTATAATTAGATGTATCCTGCAAGTCTGGTTTACTGTTATCTTTGCTGCATGCAGCAGTCAATAATATAAAGATTAATAATATTGCTCGTTTTTTCATTACAGCCTCTCAATAATAAATATAATATATTTTTTACATTAACTCAATAAAAATACTATAATACTGCATTATTATATTATTATATTATTATTTTATAGTTTAAATTTGTAAGGATGATTTAAAATTACTGATAATCATAATATGACTTATACTGAAAATTTTACAATATATAAAATTTGAAAATATATTAACAAAAAAGCTCAGTAGTATTTTTATTATAATGCTCTATATGTTACAATACTTTTTCATCAAGTTAATAAAAAGATAATAAATTTTATGTTTATTATTTGATATAGACAAATTTAATAAAATATTATATTTGTTTTTATTTTGTTTTTTACTGATTGACTTTTATATAAAAATATGTATAAATTTCTATATTTTATTATTATATTATATACATATTAAAGGATATGTTCTCTTGCTTTTTCATAAAAACATATTCATATCTACTATTATTAGGGAGTTTATTTATGGTTCAAAGCAGTAAATATATAGGTCAAGGATATGTAATAGATTATCTTTTACAGTTTTACCTAAAAGATAAATTTAAATCTATTACTGCTCTCAGCAGTCAGGATAACATAAGTAAACTAAATTTTATTGTAGAAAATGAAAATGGTGCAAAACTAGGTATTCATGTTACAATAAATACAGATAACAGTAAGGCTGCTGCTTTTATTAAACATAAACCTGATATGCTTTTATTAGCTGATAAAGCACTCTATCTGCATATAAACCTTAGTCTGCATGAAAATGAAAAGCTGGAAGAAAATCAACTTATTACAAATATACTGGAAAATGTATATATTGTTGTTAAAAATTCCTTTAACGATATTGATGATACTATTGCTTATCAAGTTTCTCCCTATGGCATGCAGAAACAGGATTTAAATAAAATAATGACATTTATATCAGAATACAGACATAATCTTTTAGAGCAGAAAAATAAAAATGTAAATGAATTAGACAACGACCCATTAGAAGCATCTATTATCCGCATAAAAGGCAAACTTATTGTTGTAGAGCTTGAAAGCGGCTCTACTCATGTTGGTGTGGTAGATTATGATGCAGTTAATAAAGATGCTATTGTTGAAGAAATGCGTAATAGTGAAACTAATATGTATGGCAGGCTTGAAAATTATATAAGAGTGCTTGTAAAAATGGAGCCAAATAAAGAGCCTGGCAGACCTGATATGGCAAGAATAATTGCTTTAAGATAAGCAAATCTTAATGTTTTTTTATGAAAATATAAAATGCTGTGTATTAAAATTTTATGAAGTATTTTATATTTTTATTATTTTTCAATATAATCTATGCAGCTTTAATATGAAGCTGACCGTTATTATCTTCAATATTTACTAATACATTATATTTAGAAAAATATATTTTCCATCTTTTCAAAGGTGTAGAGCCGCCGCCATAATATTCTTCGTAGTGAATACGAGCTATATTTGATATTGCATTAAAATTGCCATCTTCTTCATAATATTTTCTTGCAAGCTCTTCAAAATATATTTTTTGAAATTCGCTGTTTTGAGAAACAGCTGTTGTATTATAATCTGGTTTTGTTTCAATACTGTCATTTACAGGGCTGACAGGCTGCACTGTTATATAAGGTATAAATAAATCCATAAAAGCCTCCATGCTTATATGCTTACTGCATCCATGCAGATATAATAAATATACTACTATATCTGTTATCGGCTTTTATTATATTTTACTTAATACTTTTTTATTTCATTTGGCAGGGATATTTTTCATCTCTTCCAGTTCCTGCACCATAAAGAGTGATAGCAGCTGGAGTATGACCTTTTGAGTTAAATGGGTCTGCAAATATTTTAAAAGAGACAGTTGTTTCGCCTTTACATTCATGCTTTCCAACCTTTCCTAAAAACTGTGCAAAGCCAGAGCAGGTATTGTCATTTGAAAAGCAGGAATACGAATAATAAAATCCATTTAATGCACCATTTGTGCTGTATGAAAATCCGTCTGGTATATCTTTATCAGCTTTTACTGTAAAATAAAATATTTCACCAGAATATGTAAAACGATGGCCTGATTTTTCTGCACTTAATGTTATATTATCAAGCTGATATTTAGAACAGTTATCTTTAAAACCATCTGAATGACCTGTCACTGTTAATATTACAGGTGCACTTTTATCTGCCTGTAACTTAATATATGTAGCATCAACTCCACTGCAGTGCGGCTTATACACAAAAGAAGTTTGACACTTGCCATTATACAGACTTGTATGGCATGATGATGTTGCAATAAAACTTTTTTTCTGCATACTTATACTTTCAAAAAAAGAAGCATTTTTCACTGAAACAGGCTGTAATACAGCTTCAACAAATACAGGTTTATTTGGAGAAAGCTCTATTAATGTATTATCTGGTGTATACCCCCCCCCGTCTACATTAATAACTATGCTTGTTGCAGGTTTTTCAACATAATCACCATCTAAGATTGGTGCAGCATATAACCCTGAGGCATTTGAAGATGAGCTGTCATCTAAACCAGTATCTCCGCCGCATGCTGTTACAAATATTAATAACAAATATACAAATTTTCTCATATTCTAACTAAATAAAAATAATAACTATTACTATTATTATGTATAAATTATGTAGATATTATTTTAAAAAGTTTTCAAATACTCTATTACAGTATACAAGATTATAATATAAATACAAGGAAATTTTATGAAAAAATATGCAGTAATATTTTTAGCTTTTCTTGCAGCAGTAGTGATTTTATTATATAAAAATGGGATGGCTGTGGCAGTGGATAAAAAAAATATACCTTCTAATATAGAAAGTTTAAAAACAGATATGAAAAATGGTTATAAAGAAATTTATTTAGCAGGCGGATGTTTCTGGGGTGTAGAAAAATATTTTGCATCTATTAATGGTATAATATCCACAGATGCAGGATATGCAAATGGGTATACAGAAAATCCATCTTATGAAGATGTAGTTTACAGAAACACAAACCATGCAGAAACAGTGCATATTGTATATGACCCAAAAATAGTAAGCCTGCCATTTATACTTGATATGTATTATAAAGTAATAGACCCTGTTTCTATTAACAAGCAGGGTAATGATAAAGGAACACAGTATAGAACAGGTATTTACTATATTGATGAAACAGATAAACCAATAGCAGAAAAATCACTGCAAAAACTTGCAGAACAGTATAAAGGCAAAAAACTTGCAGTAGAACTTATGCCACTTATTAACTACTATAAGGCAGAAGAGTATCATCAAAAATATTTGGATAAAAACCCTTCTGGCTACTGCCACATAGGAAAAGATAAATTTGAAGAAGCTGCAAAAGCTGTTGATACAAGCATAAATGCAGCAGAAAGTAATAAAAAAGAATATGCAGAACCAAATATGGCAGAATTAAAAAATACTTTAACAGATATGCAGTATAATGTAACACAGCATAATGCCACAGAGCCTCCATTTAGAAATGAATACTGGAATAATAAGAAGAAAGGCATTTATGTAGATATTACAACGGGAGAGCCGCTTTTTTCATCAAAAGATAAATATGATTCAGGAAGCGGCTGGCCAAGCTTTACAAAACCAATAAATGGCACAGATTTACAAGAAAACAGAGATACAAGCCATGGTATGATTAGGACAGAAGTTAGAAGTAAAGCTGGCAATGCTCATTTAGGTCATTTATTTAATGACGGACCAAAAGATAAAGGCGGTATGCGTTACTGCATAAACAGTGCTTCATTAAAATTTATTCCAAAAGAAGAAATGGAAGCACAAGGATATGGACATTTAATACATCTAGTAGATTAGTAATATATTTCTCATACCTCTTCTCAAAAACTCTTCCCTTATAAATTAAATAAGGGAAGGTGTTTTTTATGAATTTTAAAAAAAATTTTATATTACAGTCATTTTAAGCAAAGCGAAAAATCTAAATTTGAACTTACCCAAAAATTTTGAACTAAGCCACTAAATAAATTTCTTTTTCCTGTAAAGGTGTAAGTCCATTAGCTTTTATTCTGTAATTATTATAGAAATCAATATATTTTTCAAGTTCATATTTAAACTGTTCTATATTTTTGAATTTGTTAATATAAACCAATTCACATTTTAAAGTAGCAAAGAAACTTTCCATAACAGCATTATCATAGCAGTTGCCACGCCTTGACATACTCTGCTCTATATTATTTTCCTTTAATAACTTTCTAAATTGATTAGCCTGATATAATATACCCTGGTCTGAATGTATCATTAACCCTGTTGTATCTTTTGTTTTATCTATTGCCTGTTTTAAATTATCTATTACCATTTCTTCATTATTATATTTGCTTACACTGTATGCTGTTATTTCTCTGTTATACAAATCCATTATTGCTGATAAATACACCTTTTCATTATTAATTTTTATCTCTGCCACATCTGTTACCCATTTTAAACATGGTCTCTCACTTGTAAAGGCTCTGTTTAATTTATTGCTGCATATATGACTTACTCTGCCTTGTTTATACCTTTTCTTAACCCTGATTAGTGATGAAATTTTTAGTTCTTTCATCAATTTATACACTGTCTTCCTGTCATAAGTATAACCCAGTTTCTCTAATACCTTTGATATTCTTGGATAACCATAAGTCTTGTTAGATTTTTCATATATTTCTAATATAGATGTCTTGACTTCTGCATATTTATCTAATGCAGCAGGCTTTTTAACATTATAATAGTAAGTGCTTCTTTTCATATTACTCACAGACAACAGGATATCCAAACTGTAATACAGCCTTAATGCAGTTATTATTTGTGCTTTTTCTGTTGAACTCTCTGTTCCTTTGACTGCATTAAGGCTTCCAGCTTTTTTAAATATGCATTCTCCGCTGACTTGTAATAAAGCTCTTTTTCAAGCTCTGATATTCTCTCTTTTAATTGTCTTACTTCTTCACTATCATCTGATTTAGTGAGTTTAATATCAGTAGAGTTTGAGTGTTTACTCTTTTTACTGTTCGGGATATTCTTATCTGACATATTATCTCCAATAAACTTACTGCAAAACTTATTCCAGTCATATATTACTGATGCTGATGGTATATTAAAATATAGTGCTGTCTGCTCATAACTTAAATTATTTGATGCCTTATAAGTTAACACATTTAATTTAAAATCTCTACTATATTCATTGCGGGTAAAGCTATGATGTAAACTTGATTCGCCTGAATGCTTATATCTGTTATAGATATTACATATTACTCCTTTATGAATTTTACAGCATCTTGATAATTCACTGGCACTCATTATACCGCTTTCTAAGACTGTTACTATAAACTTCTTAAACTCATAGCTGTATTTTCTTGCCATATACACTCCTTATATGGCTCGTCCAACTTTTTTGGGTAAGTTCAATTATATATATTGTAATAGTGTATGATATATTTAAATTATCTATATTTTTAGATACTTCGCCTTTTAGGCTCAGGATGAGCCATCTTTTATGCTTCTACTGTTTGTGTTTTTTCTTATTTTTATTATTTAATGTCTTTTTATCTGCCATATTATATTTAGATTTAAGTGTTTATTATTTGCTTTTTTTAGTATAGTATATATCAGTGGCTGAAAGCTAATTTATTTTATTTTTTAGCTGAAAATATTCTTTTATTTAAAGAGTTTTAACAACCACTTTTTTATTTATTCAATTTTCTAAAATCATTTTTAGAATTTACCTGTATTTTTTAAATTTGAAATTATATATTAAGGCAGGATATAAATATGTATAAAAAATTATTTTTATGTTTTCTTTTAATTACACAGTTTCTTATTGTTTCAGGCTGTTCTAATAAAAACTCCCCAGAACATGCAGTAAATGAAATTATAGAATTTTATAATAATGGTGATATACCAGCTTTCTGGAATATGGTGCTGCCTGAAGAAAGATATACTGTTTCTAGTTATATGGCTGCAAATATTGATAATTATGATTTGTTTAATATAATGTCTTATGCTTTGAATAAGGATAATATTACACCTGATAATTTAAGCTCAGAAGAATATTTATATGGCAGTTTTAAGATTATATTAGGTGATAAAGATATGGAGTTTATAAGTATGGAAAAAATAGATGATACTACATATTATGCAGATGTAAAGCTAGGGGAAAAATATGCAGTTATCCCTTTAAAACTTGCAAATGGCAGGTGGTATATGAAAATAGCAGAATAAAAAATTACAGTTCATCTTTACTTACAGCTGAAAAAATCAACCCTTTTTCTTTTGCATACTCTACACATTTATCCATATCCACAACTATTGTTTCTCCGCTTTCCATAATAAGCCCAAGTCCACCATTTTCTGCAATATTTTTTAATGTATCAAGCCCAACAGTAGGCAAATCAAACCTTTCATCTTGATATGCTTTTCCAGTTTTTATGCACAGAGCTTCGCCTTTTGCAAGGCTTGACCCCCTTGCAAAAGTAATATCTGTCCCTTCAGCACTTTCTACTGCAAGTATACCCTGCCTGCTTATTACAATTGACTGACCTAAATCAAGAGCACCAATATGTTTTGCAAATAAAAAACCTTCTTTTACAGTCTCTTTAAGCCCTGCTTCGCAGTAAGATTTATCAGTAAACTGCATACTTTTTGGAATAATAGAAGCATATACTTCTTTCTGAGAGAGCATATCAATATTTATTTTTTTTAATTCATTTATAATAGCAAAATTAATAGAATCAGTGCTTTTAAAAGTTATTTTTGCAAGTATAAGCAGTGCTTTTAAATCAAACCGTGTGCTGTGCAGCAGTTTAATTTCCACTTTACCAGAAAGCAGAGCATGTGTTATTTTATGTTTTTTTAATGTTTTTAACATTTTGCCTGCAAGTCCTACACTAAATTCATAGTAGTAATCAGCAATCTGTTTTAACTCTTCATTTAATGTGCAGCTTTCTTTTAAAGCTATAATTAAAAGCTCGTCACCTTTTTCTTTAACATATTTAGCACCAATTAATGGTAATGAACCATAACCTGCAATAATTGCAACATGCCTTTTAGTCATAATCATATCCATTAAATAAAAATGATTTGAAATATTTATAACCACTCAACAGTTGCAGGTGGTTTAGTAGTAATATCATAGACTACTCTGTTAATACCATGGACTTCATTTACAATTCTGTTAGAAGTTTTTGCAAGCACTTCATGTGGTATTCTTGCCCACTCTGCAGTCATAAAGTCTGATGTGATAACGGCACGAAGTCCAACAGTATAATAATATGTTCTAGAATCACCCATAACACCAACAGAACGCATATCTGTTAACGCTGCAAAATACTGGCTTATTTCTCTATCAAGCCCTGCTGCAGCGATTTCTTCTCTAAAAACAGCATCTGCATCCTGCAATATTGCAACTTTTTCAGCAGTGATTTTGCCTATAATTCTAACCCCTAATCCAGGTCCGGGAAAAGGCTGTCTCATAACAAGGTTTTCTGGAAGCCCTAAATCAAGACCTACTTTGCGGACTTCATCTTTAAAAAGCTCTCTTAATGGCTCAATAAGCCCTTTAAAATCCATAGTTTCTGGCAGTCCGCCAACATTATGGTGGCTTTTAATCATAGCAGAGCTTCCTGCACCGCTTTCTATAACATCAGGGTAAATTGTGCCCTGCACAAGATAATCTACAGAGCCAAGTTTTTTTGCTTCTTCTTCAAAAACTGCAATAAATTCACTGCCAATAATTTTTCGTTTCTGCTCAGGGTCTTCTACATCTTTAAGTTTTGCTAAAAATCTTTCTCCCGCATTAACTCTTATAAGATTTAAACCAAATTTAGAAAAGACTGCTTCTACTTCATCCCCTTCATTTTTTCTTAAAAGTCCATGGTCAACAAATACACAGGTTAATCTATCGCCAATAGCTTTCTGAACTAAAAGAGCAGCAACAGAAGAATCTACACCGCCGCTTAATGCACATAATGCTTTGCCATTTCCTGCTTTTTCTTTAATTTTAGCAACAGCATCATCTATAAATGATGACATTTTCCAGTTACCTTTAAATCCGCATATATCAAAAAGGAATGTTTTAAGCATATCCATACCATGGATAGAGTTGGTTACTTCTGGATGAAACTGCACTGCATAAAGTTTTCTGCTGTTATTTTCCATAGCAGCCACAGGGCAGTTTTCAGTTTTTGCTGTAATATTAAATCCATATGGGACAGTTTTAATATAATCAGTATGGCTCATCCATGTAGCAGTAACATCTTCCACATTAGGTGATGCAAAAAGTGCAGCTTTTTTATCAACCTGCACCATAGTAGAGCCGTATTCAGGTGAGCCGCTTTTTTCTACATAGCCGTCAAGTAAATTTGCCATAAGCTGAGCACCATAGCATATACCAAGAACAGGTAAACCCATATCAAATATTGCTTTATCGCACTGTGGTGCATTAGCTTCATACACACTTGCAGGACCACCTGAAAGAATAATGGCTTTATACCCTTTTTCCATAATACGCTCAGGACTTGATGTATAGCTTAATATTTCGCTGAATACACCACATTCCCTTGTTCTTCTGGCAATCAGTTTGCTATACTGGCCGCCAAAATCAAGAATAAGTATTTTTTCTAAATCCATAATAGTTTTAAACTCCAAACAATACAGCATTAATGCTGGATAAAACAGTATAACAAATTTATATTTTTTTTGCATTAAAAATATTTAACTATTTGCTAAAATTATTATTTGAAGAAAATTTATATATATGTTATGGTGATTAGATAATTATGATTTTAAATAGAGGAAACAAACATTTATGACTAAATGGATATTTGTTACAGGTGGTGTTGCCAGTTCACTAGGCAAGGGAGTATCTGGTGCCAGTATTGGAAAGCTGTTACAGCTTAACGGGTTTAGTGCTGCTATGGCTAAATTTGACCCATATTTTAATGTGGACCCGGGCACAATGAACCCTTATCAACATGGAGAAGTATATGTTGCTTCAGATGGTGCTGAAACTGACTTAGACTTAGGCTACTATGAACGCTTTCTTGGAATGAAAACTACTAAGGATAATACTAATACATCAGGTGATATATATAAAACAGTAATAGAAAAAGAAATAAAGGGACAGTATAACGGTAATACTGTTCAGGTTATTCCACATATTACTGATGAAATAAAAAACCGTATCAATAAATTTGAAGGCAAAGTTGATATTGCTTTAATAGAAATAGGCGGCACAGTTGGCGATATTGAAGGGCTGCCTTTTCTAGAAGCTATCAGACAGTTTACTCTTGAAAAAGGTAAAGGGAATGCACTGCATATACATTTAACTCTTGTTCCTTTTATAGGAGCAGCTATGGAGCTTAAAACTAAACCAACTCAGCATTCTGTTGCTAAACTTAGAGAATTGGGAATTATGCCGGATATGATTATCTGCCGAAGCGAAAAACATTTAGACGATGATGTTAAGAAAAAAATAGCTCTTTTCTGCAATGTTAGAAAAGAAGCAGTTATGGAAGCTACAGACTGCCAGTCAATTTATCAAATACCAGAAGCATTTTATAAGCAGGGAATAGATAAACTTGTTATGAAAATCCTTAATCTTACACCTAAAAAAGAGTTTGATACATCTTGGTTTGATATAATAAAAAAGGAATTAACTAAAACTACCCGCATAGCTGTTATTGGTAAATATACAGGTATGAAAGACGCTTATAAATCCATTGCAGAATCATTATACCTTGCAGGACTTCATCAGGGAGTAAAGGTAGAAGATGTATATTTTGAAGCAGAAGACACTGATTTAATTAATAAAATAAAAGGCTTTGACGGCATTCTTATCCCCGGCGGCTATGGTTACAGGGGAGTAGAAGGCAAAATTTCTGCAATCACTTATGCAAGGGAAAATAATATACCATTCTTTGGTATATGCTTAGGTATGCAGTGTGCAGTAATAGAGGCTGCAAGAAACTTGGCAGGCATAAAGGATGCTGCATCCGGCGAATTTGATAATAATGCAAAAGAGCAGGTTATTGCAATGCTTAATAATCAGAAAACAATTGTAAATATAGGCGGCACTCAGCGTGTTGGTGAATACAGTGCAAAAATCAAAAAAAATACCCTTGCTTATAAACTGTATGGCAGGGAAGATATAGTAGAAAGGCACAGGCATAGATATGAATTTAATCCAGCATATGCTGAAAAGCTTGAAAAAGCTGGTCTCAAAATATCTGCTTTTCATGACAATCTTCCAGAAATTGTAGAAATAGAAAACCATCCGTTTTTTATTGGCTGCCAGTTTCATCCAGAGTTTACATCAAGTATTGATAAACCACACCCTGTTTTTGCAGGCTTTGTTGAAGCATGTGTTAAAAATCACAGGTAATAAGTATATGAGGTATAGATTATGTGCGGAATAGTTGGCTACACAGGTAATAAAGCAAGCTCAGCAGTATTAATATCAGGTTTAAAAGCATTAGAATACAGGGGATATGATTCTGCAGGTCTGGCGGTTGAAGAAAAAGATGGTATAAAAATAGTTAAATCCGTAGGCAAAGTGGCAGTATTAGAAAGTGAAGCATCAAACTGCACTTTAACAGGCACAACAGGTATAGCTCACACAAGATGGGCAACTCACGGCAAGCCTACCACATGTAATTCTCACCCACATACAGACTGCACAGGCAATATAGTAGTTGTTCATAATGGTATAATAGAAAATTATCAGTCATTAAAAGAAGAATTATTAAAGAAGGGACATACATTTAAATCAGAAACAGATACAGAAGTTATTGTTCACCTGTTAGAAGAAGAATTAAAAACAGTTGACAGTAATTATGAAGAAAGATTTTTACAGGCAGCAGCAGATGTTACTAAAAAATTAGAAGGCAGCTATGCTGTTGGCATACTGTGGAAAAAAGCTTCTGGTATGATAATAGGAAGCCGTGTAAAAAGCCCCCTTGTATGCGGTGCAGGGGATAATGAAAACTTTTTAGGCTCAGATGTTTCTGCATTTAACCAGTGGACAAGGCATGCCATATATTTAGATGACTATGATATAGCAGCATTAAAAGAAAATGAAATAAAAATATATGATAATAATTTACATGAAAAATACTATAATATAGTAGAATTAGAGCATGGAATAGATGGGACAAGCAAAAACGGATATGAGCATTATATGCTTAAAGAGATTAATGAGCAGCCTGTAACAGTCAGAAGCACAATAGAAGCAGTGCTGCATGATATAAACACAGCTTTTGGTATAACAAAAGATGAGCTTAAAAATATAAGAAATATTTTAATGATAGGCTGTGGCACAGCATATCATGCAACAATGGTTGCAAAATACTGGATAGAAGAATTCTGTAATATTCCATGTCAGGCGGAATATGCTTCAGAATATAAATACAGAAAGGCAGCAATGCCAGATGAAACATTAGCAGTATTTGTAAGCCAGAGCGGCGAAACAGCAGATACTGTATCAGCTTTAGAAAAAGCTCGTGCAGCAGGATTTAAAACAGTATCAATATGTAATGTGTTTGGCTCAACACTTGCAAGAATGAGCGACCATACCTTTTATACAAAATGCGGTTCAGAAATAAGTGTTGCATCAACAAAAGCATTTACTGCACAGCTTGCAGCATTATTTTCTTTGGCAGTATTAATTGCAGATGCAGCAGGCAGTATAAATGAACAGAAAAAAGATAAACTTCTTAATGAACTAGCAAAACTTCCAGTTGCAGTAGAAACAGCAGTTTCTGCAGATGCTTATATTTCAAAACTTGCAGAAAAATATTATCAGCAGAAAACATTTGTATTTTTAGGCAGAAATGTAAACTATCCTATTGCATTAGAAGGTGCATTGAAATTAAAAGAAATCACATACCTGCAGGCAGAAGGTTTCCCTGCAGGAGAAATCAAACATGGACCTATTGCATTAATTAATGCAGAAATGCCAGTTATCAGCATTATGCCTGCAGACAGCCTGTTTGATAAAATGGTAAATGCCTGTGAAGAAGTTATGGCAAGGGGAGCAAAAGCATTAGCAGTAACTGATGAAAAAGGCTTTAAACTATTAGATAACAGAGTGGAAGATGTAATAGTGCTTCCTAATGTGGAAGACCATTTATTCCCGTTTTTATCAGTTATCGCACTGCAGCTTTTTGCATACCACATAGCAAAGCTTAATAACAGAGAAATAGACCAGCCAAGAAATCTGGCAAAAAGTGTTACTGTGGAATAATAGTTATGTATAAGTTTGGATTAAAGCTCTGGTCTGTAAATGAAAACTATATAGATACTGCAAAAAAACTTTATGATGAAAATATCTATGACTATATAGAGCTTTATGCTATCCCATCATCTTTTGATGAATATGCAGAGTTATGGAAATCATTAAATATTCCATACATTATCCATGCACCCCATTTTATGCACGGTATAGATTTTTCATGTGAAGAAAAGCTGAATGACAATATAAAACTTGCTTATGAAGCATTAAAATATGCAGACTATCTTAATGCTGATAAAATAATATTTCATCCGGGTATAAAAGGAGATTACAGGCAGACTGCCCGCCAGATAAGAATGATTAATGATGAAAGAATTTTAATAGAAAATAAGCCGTATCATGTGGCAGTAGAAACATCAGCTCTTTCATTATATGATGTTTGTGTTGGATATAATCCTGAGCAGATAGAATATATTATGCAGGAAAGCGGTGCAGGCTTATGTTTAGATATAGGTCATGGAATATGTGCAGCAAACAGTTTAAATATTGATTATGTATCTTTTTTAAAAGAATTTATAAGTTTAAAGCCATATATGTTTCATATAAGCGATGGTGAAATAAACGGCAAAATAGATAAGCATTATAATATAGGCAAAGGCAGTTTTGACTTTAATGTGCTTTTTTCGCTTATTCCAGAAAATTCAGTTATTTCTGTAGAAACAGAAAAAGCATCAAAAGATAATCTTAATGATTTTGTATTGGATATGGAACAATTAAAAAATTACTGCAAATCAAAATGATTAGATAATGTTTTAAAAAGTGGATTCACCTAAAAATTTTGTATTACAACAGTCATTTTAAACCTAATTTTATAGGCGAAAAATCTAAATTATACATATTACAACAGCACATAATATATTTTAAGTATATATTTTTAGATACTTCGCCAAAGGCTCAGTATGACATAGAAAGAAGCAGGAAGTCCTGTCTGAAAGTAAGCGATAGCCGAACTTATTTTAGCAGAGTATGATTTAAAAAATACAGGGTGAGCGTTTTTTGCTATGCTCCGCTCCGAGTATAGAAAACGGCTTGCCATTAATATGGGCAAGACCCCGTTTTTGCGATGCAAGGACTTTACGAGCAAGTAGTGATAGAATTACAAGTCAGCAGCTGGACAGTATTTTTTAATAAAGGATAAATTAAAATACTTTGATATATTTCAAACTCAGTATTGACATACAGTTTTAACATTACAAGTCATTTTGAGCCTGATTTTTAAAGGCGAAAAATCTAAATTATACATATTGCAACAGCATATAATATATTTTAAGTATATATTTTTTAGATACTTCGCTATATTTTAAGCTCAGTAAAACAATGTATGAAAACATCAAAAAATATATTCTCATTCAGACATAAAAAAAGCTGAGCATAAGCCCAGCTTTTAATAAATATTTCATTATAATTTTATATCGGTTTTGCACCTTTTGATTCAAGGTAGGCACCAAGTCGTGTATCAATTTTCATAATATGGTCAGAAAGCCAGTCTTTTAAAAATTCAAGGACATTTACTCCCATAATATCTTCACCCGCATCATATCTGCTTTCAAGTTTTTTGATTTCAGCAATAAAATCTTTATGTAGTTTCATGTGGCTTTCTTTATCTGGATAATTATACTCTGTCATCATTTTATTTTCAAATCCAAAGTGCCATACAGTATAGTCAACTAAATCTTTTAATACTTTACCAAGTTTTTCTTTTGATGAACCTGAAGAAAGAGAACTATATACTGCATTAATTAAATCTATCCATCTAATATGCTGCTCATCAATTGCATTATAACCTACAGAAAGTGAAGAAGTAAATGTCATAAACTGACCTTCTCCAGCAGAATAACCTTTTGAACTTTCTTTCATTTCTGCTGCAATGTTGTCAAGGTTGTTACCAAGTTTCTGGCTTTCAAGAGTTCTGTTTAATGCAATACCATTTTCTTCATATACTTTTTCAATAGATTTTGTAATATTTTCTATACCATCATACTGGTCATTCATAGCTTTTACAATACTTTTTGTAATTTTAAGCATACCGTTAGTTTCATCACGAATATCTATAACTATTGCACCAGTATCCATTGTTATGCCGATAGTTTCTTTTACCTGTTCGGCATTTATATTTACCTGTGTTGAAATATCGGATGTTCTTGAGTGAAGTTTATCTACAACTTTTTCTATTTCTGCGGTAAATGATGTAGTTTTTTCTGCCAGTTTTCTCACCTCATCTGCAACTACTGCAAACCCTCTGCCAGATTCCCCTGCACGAGCTGCTTCAATTGCTGCATTTAATGCTAAAAGATTTGTCTGGTCTGCAATATCTGTAATATTTCCAATACTCTGCTTAATATCGTTAGAATAAATGACGAAATCTCCCATTGTAGCAACAATAGAGTCAACAGTTTCTTCTATCTGCTTCATTTTTAATATATTTGTTTCCATAGCTGTACCTGCCTGACTTGTTTTTGCAAGGCATAATTCAGCAGCTTTTTGAGAATCATCACATATTGATTTTACATGTTCTGCTGTATTTTTTAAATCACAA
The DNA here is from genome assembly GCF_000487995.2 of Mucispirillum schaedleri ASF457. Lineage (NCBI taxonomy): Bacteria > Pseudomonadati > Deferribacterota > Deferribacteres > Deferribacterales > Mucispirillaceae > Mucispirillum > Mucispirillum schaedleri. The sequence goes on along the minus strand of NZ_CP097562.1, from coordinate 1,690,232 downwards.
ATTTCTTCACTTGCTGTTTCTAAACTTTGGTTTACAGTCATCACATTATCATAAAGATTTGTCTGCACTGATACTAAATCTCCAGCAGCAGAAGCTACTCGCACTTGAGCATTTCTAAAATTTGCTCCTAGTGCACATAATTTACTGGATAATTCATGAACATGTGCACCAATGTAAGTAAAACGACCTGCAGTCTGTGGAGGCTGAGCTGGACAGCTTATCAATGCTGTATCAATATAGTCATTTAATATTTTCATTTGTTTGTAAAAAATTGCATCTTTTGCTACATTTATTGCTACAGAAAGAAGAAATATTACAACAGCCCCTATTCCTGCATGAAAATCTGTAGCTGCTGCTAATATTAATGTTACTATTAAAGCAATAACTGTATAAACAATACTTAGCGTTTTCATCTTATAACTCCTTATAACGCACAATAAAAATTATGATATGCCTGTGGCACTGATTGATGCCAGTTTAATACCCTTTAATGCTTTTATTCTGTAATAAAGCGATTTTACAAGACTGCTTTCTCCGCGAATGGCAAGTATTTCAAGACATGTATCATGGTCTAAATGTATGTGCTGCATAGAAATTATTAAATCATGACTGTCATGCTGCACTTCTAAAAGTTTAGATACCAAATCTTTATTATGATGACTATATAGGAATGTTACAGCACCTGCAAGCACACCATCTGCATTAATAATATCTGATTCAACATATTCTTTTATTAAATCTGATATTGCTTTTGAACGAGTTTCATAAGACTGTGCTTTTATCTGATTATCAAACAGTTCCAGCAAATCTTTATCAAGAGATACCCCAAATCTTGTTAATTCTGACATCTTCATCCCACATAAGCATTTTAGGTTAGTTTAACATATTACTCTTATTTTTTTTATAGTCAAGATTTTTTTACCCTATTTATCTTAAACAATCCACATTTAAATGAGTTCATTATTTTTCTGGAACCTAACTTACACAAAAAACTTTCATTGCATACACATAAAAAATAATATATAAATTTAATTATTAATTAATATAAAAGGTGAAATATGATAGTCGCATTTGAAGGATTAGACGGCTCTGGTAAAGGAACTCAATCTCAAATATTATCTGCAAAAATGAGTGCAAAAGGTATAGATAACGCATTATACAGTTTTCCAAACTACAAAGGCACTAATTTTGGACTTGAAGTAGGCAAATATTTAAACGGAGGTTTTGGCTCATTAGATGAAGTGCCGCCTCAATTTCCTGTTATGCTTTATGCTATGGACAGGTTTGAGATGAGAAAATCAATTATGAAAGATATTAACAGTGGCTCAAATATTATTTTTGACAGATATGTTCCGTCAAATATTGCTCATCAGGCAGTAAAATTTCCAGAAAATCAGCGTAAAACATTTGCCGACTGGGTAAAAAGGCTTGAATATAATATTTTAGAAATGCCTTCACCTGATGTTATAATATTTTTAGATGTTGACCCTGTAATAGCAGGCAGAATGGTAGCTTTAAAAGGCAAAAGGTCATATACTGATGCAGCAAAAGATATACATGAAGCTAATGACAGCTATATGGATAAAGTATATCAAATGTATAAACAAATGGCTCAAGATGAAAACTGGGTAATAATTCAGGCAGCTGATGGAGAAAATATGTTCAGCGAAGAAAAAATAATAAAAGATATTGTCATCGCTCTTGCTCAAAAAGGTTACCCCATAGAAGACCCTGAAAAATTATTTTAAAATCTTATAAAGTTATTAATGCTTTCAAGCGATAATATAAATATTAAGGCCGCTATTTACAAATTTTACAATCTTGTTTAAAATTTCAGGTTGCAAAAAATTTAAATTTTGGTTTATACTCTCTATCAGGAGGCTTTTATGAACTTATCACTTGAGTTAACAGCAGAAGAAACCGCCATGCTTGAAAAATGTGCAGTCAGAAATAATATATCTACTGCTGAGTTTATAAAAAATACCATACTGGAACGAATTAAAGATGAAATGGATATGGAAGTATATGAAACTGCTATAAATAAATACAGCCGTAACCCAAGAGCATATACTCATTCATCAGTAATGCGTGAGCTGGGTTTAGTGAAATAAGATTATAGTTATATTAAACTATTAATTGTATACCTGTTTGGAAGCATTCCAAGAGGCTTATTATATAACAGATTATAAAATTCTAAAATATATATCAAAAGCACTACCATTGCATTCATAAATAAATTATCAGGTATAAATGCAAGATAAAGCCATAGAAAACTTACTATTAAAGAAATCTTAAAAGGAATATAGTATCCATTCCAGTATGCCTTAATTCTGTTTCCAGACATAAAGTAGTAAAGCAGTATTATTACAAAAAACATTGATATTTTGCCAACAGTATCACTATGCGGTGCAATAATATATATTATTATTCCAAACACTGTAAAATAAAAAAGCAATGCTCCCAGTCCCCTTAAAAGATACATCCCTAAAAAAAATAAAAAACTTCTGCTGCCGCCTGCTATTTCTGAATCAATAAATATTCTGCAAATTATAACAGCAAATGAAAGAAATACTGTATAAGTAATACCAATAGTGCCGTTTAATAAAAAAGCACATATTATTACAAACCATAAAGGTATACGGGCTATTAAAAATGTTAAAAAGAAAAGCCCAAAACGAACATAGCCCAAAGGTTTTGCCACAGTTTTTTTAAGTGTAAAAGTTTGTAATAATTTTTCCATGCAGATATTATTACTGTTTTTTTATTATATGGTCAAGAATTATATAAATAATGCAGTATCATAATCTGTCTATTTTTATTATAGTCTGCATTTATTATAATAATATAATAATATAAGATTATTTATTTAAGTATTAATATTTTAGATTTTTCGGTTTATGCTTAAAATAACATATCTAAATAGACTTGCACTTTACAGAAAAAGAAATTAATTTGCTGTCTTATTATAAAATTTTTTGGAATTTACCCAAAAATTTTATACAGCAGTCATTTTGAGCCTGATTTTTAAATGCGAAAAATCTAAATTATACTATATTATATTACACAATAGTATAGTATATTTAAATTATCTGTTTTAGATATTTAGCTTATAAATCAAGCCCAGAATAACCTTAATTTATATCTTAAACCCTGAATTTTATACTATTTGCATGGCCTTGCAGATTTTCATTTTCTGCCATTGTGATAATATCATCACTTCCTGCCTGCAAAGATGCTTTATTATAGTAAATAATGCTTGAACGCTTAAAGAAATCATAAGTGCCAAGTGGTGAGAAAAATTTTGCACTGCCGCCTGTTGGAAGCACATGGTTAGGGCCTGCAAAATAGTCCCCTGCTGCTTCAGGTGAATTGCTGCCTACAAATATTGCTCCTGCATGGCGAATTTTACCAATATGGCTTAAAGCATCATCTATATATAGCTCTAAATGCTCAGGTGCAATATTATTTGCTATTTCACATGCTTCATCTAAATTATCTACTAAAATAATAGCAGAATGTTTCTCAATAGATACCTTTGCGATATTTTTTTTAGGCAGAATTTCCAGCTGTTTTTTTACTTCTTTTTCAATTTCTTCTGCCAGTTTTTTATTCCAGACAATAGTAACGGCTGAGGCAAGCTCATCATGCTCACATTGAGCAAGCATATCAGCAGCCACATATTTTGGCTCTGCATTATCCCCTGCTATAATCAATATTTCGCTGGGACCTGCTATCATATCAATATCACATACACCAAAAACAAGTTTTTTAGCCATTGCTACATATATATTTCCGGGACCTGTTATTTTATCTACTTTTTTAACAGATTCTGTTCCATATGCAAAAGCAGCTACTGCCTGAGCACCACCAACTTTATAAATATCTTTTATACCGCATATATCAGCTGCTGCTAAAACTGCACTATTAATTTTACCATTTACGGCAGGGCTTAACATGGATATATCTTTTACACCTGCAGCAACAGCAGGAAGAGCATTCATTAAAACAGAAGAAAAATAAGCCGCCTTTCCACCCGGCACATATATTCCAGCACTGTCAAGGGGAGTAATTTTTTGACCCAGTAATGCACCATGTTTTGTTTCATAAAGCCATGTTTTTTCCATTTGCAGTTTATGAAATGCTAGTATATTATCATGGGCTTTCTTTATACTCTCTATCAGCTTTTCATCAGTATTATCATAGGCTTCTTCTATTTCCTGCCTGCTGACTTTTATGTTATCTTTATTAATATCAAAATTATCAAACTTTTTAGTATACTCAAATAATGCTTTATCGCCATTTTTTCGCACATTTGATATAATCTCAGAAGCAGTATGCAGATAATCGCCCTCCATAGCTGCTCCGCGGTTTTTAATATCATCTAATTTTTTATCATTTTTATTTATTATCATATTATATCCCTACTATAACACTTTCTATAGATATTCCATGCTCTTTTTTAATATGAGTTTTGGCTTCATAAAGCCTTGTATCTGCAAGGCGGACAATATCATCAAAGCCTGCAAAATCTCTTTCATTTGCAGTAACTACACCTCCGCTGAAACCAAATATCATATTTTTATCTTCTTCATATACAATTTTTTCAACAGCATTCTGCATTTTTATAATATAATCATGCAGAGCATTTTTATCAGTTATTTCTGTAAAAAGATAAAACTCATCGCCGCCAAACCTGCCAAGTATATCATAATCGCCTATCTGGCTTCTCATAGCATAAGATATCATTTTAAGTATTTCATCTCCTGCTAAATGACCAAATTTATCATTAATATATTTATAATTATTTAAATCAAACATAATAAAGGCAAAATTTCTGCCATTTTTCTTATATTCTTCAAAACTTGACCTGCCAGTTAAATCAAATATAAATTTATTAGGCAGAGCTGTTAAATAGTCAGTATTTGCCTGCATTTCAAGTAAAAAAGCATTATCCAGCTTTTTAAGAGCAATAGAAGCAATTAATGCAAGCTCTTCTACAAAATCAAAATTATAATCACTTGAAAATCTGTTTTTATCCTGCGAATAAAACCCAAGTGCTGCAACTATTCTGCCATTATCAGTAATTGGTGCAAGCACATAAGAATAGTTTTCATCTGATGGCATAAGCTGAAAATCTTTATGTATAACAGATTTATCTGTGCCAGAACGAGTATCGCTGCCTAAAAATGTATATAAAAAAGCATCACTTTCAATAACACGCACTCGCACACCTTTATTTGCATAATTCTGCACTACAGCCATAGAGTCTTTTTTAATAAAAAGCACTGCTCTTTCAATATCAAATATTTCTTCAATATAGTGCATAGGCTTACTGTCTATTTCTTCAAGATTATCACTTAAAAGCATAGAAAATTGAACAACTTTAAAACCATTATGTTTAGCTTCATTTTCTTTAACACGCATAACCATACTTTCAAGTTCATTTTTAAGGTCATAATTTTCTTTTAATAAATTGCTTATGTTAGACATTTAATGCTCCTGATATTTTTACAGCTGTCCCCAGTTATCACCTGTTTCTGCATTTACTAAAAGCGGAACAGACAGGGAAACAGCTTTTTCCATAATATTTGTCATTTTATGAGTAAAATCTGATATAATATTTTCATTTACTTCAAAAATCAGTTCATCATGGATTTGCAGAATACATTTTGCATCTATATTATTATCTTTAATGTATTTATCACAGTTAATCATTGCAAGTTTAATTATATCTGCCGCACTGCCCTGTATTGGTGCATTTACTGCCATACGCTCAGCTCTTGTGCGGATATTTGCATTACGGCTGTTAATATCGTGGATATTTCGTTTTCTGCCTAAAATAGTGCTGCAGTAACCTTTTTCTCTGGTCTGTTTAATTATCTCATCTATAAATATTTTTACTTTTGGATAAAGGGCAAAATAGCCGTCAATAAAGCGTTGAGCTTCTTTTCTTGTAACTTTTGTATCTCTTGCAAGTCCAAAAGAAGAAAGTCCGTAAAGTATGCCAAAATTAACAGCTTTTGCTATCCTCCTTATATCATGAGTTACCACATCATTTGGCGATAAATGAAATATACTGTGAGCTGTCATTGTGTGAATATCTTTATTTTCATTAAAGGCTTTGATTAAATTTTCATCCTGAGATAAATGAGCAAGTATTCTTAATTCTATTTGAGAATAATCAAGAGAAACAAGTCTGCAGCCTTGTTTTGCAACAAATGAGCTTCTTAAAATTTCAGCATATTCGCCCTTTTGTGGTATATTCTGCATATTAGGGTTAATAGAAGAAAGCCTGCCTGTTGCTGTGCCTGTCTGCTTAAATTCTGTATGTATTCTATCATCTACTGCATATTCCAGCATATTAAGAGTATATGTAGAATAAAGCTTATTTATTTCCCTGTATTTTAATATGGAAGAAATAAAATTATCATACTCTGGATAAGTTACTCTTAAATCTTTTAATGTATCTTCATCTGTAGAATAACCGCTTTTATTTTTTTTAATACCTTTTAAGCCTAGTTTATCATAAAGATATGCGGATAACTGCTTTGGAGAGTTAGGGTTAAGCTCTTGCCCTGCCATATCTTTTATATTATCATATTCTATATCCACAAAAGTTTTTAATTTTTCAGCAACTGATTTTATATTTTCAGCATTAATCATAATACCAGTCTGCTCCATTTCTGCTAAAATGCGAGCAACTGGCAGTTCCATATCATAATAAAGCTTATCAAGAGAATTTTCTTTTAATTTATTAAATAAATCTCTGCGTTTCTTATATAGTTTTGCAAAAAATTCACCTTCACTTTCATCTTTTAACTGTCTTATGCCGCCAGCATCTGGGTCCATAAGGTAATCAGCAAGCAGAATATCAAATGCTTTTTCTGGAATATTTATGCCTTTTTTAATAAGTGATTTTATATCGTAATAATATAATGGCTCACCTTGTTCATATTCATAGTAAGCCGTTTCATCTACTGCATATATTTTATCATTTAAATAAGCCATTATTTCTACACTTTTTACTGGCTTATATTCTAATGCTTTTACAGATGATGCTGTATTTAATGATGAAAGCTGCTGTTTTAACTGATAAAGCTCATAATAATATTTCAGTTTTTCTTCATCTCTTTCTATGTGATATGGCAGCATATTTTCAATAAAGAAAAGTTTTACAAGCTCACGGCTAAGGTATGCGTGTTCCTTTCCCTGCATTATTTTTTCTTTTATTCTGCCTTTTAAATTTTCTACATTATTAAAAATATTATCAAGGCTTTTATAATTATCCAGCAGAGTTTTAGCTGTCTTTGGTCCTATGCCTGCAATGCCGGGAATATTATCGCTGGTATCTCCCATTAAAGCAAGCATATCTGGAATAGATTCCGGATATAAGCCAAATTTTTCATAAACCTTTTCCCTGTCTATTATTTCATCTTTTTGATAGTCATATATCTGCACTTTATCATTTACAAGCTGATGTAAATCTTTATCTTTTGTAACTATCCATACTTTATTATTAATAGTCTGGGATAGTGTATTTATTACATCATCAGCTTCATAGCCCTCTATGCAGTATATAGGGTATCCAGTATAGGGCAGCATTTCTTTTAAAATATTTAGCTGCAATATTAAATCTTCCGGCATTGCCTGCCTTGTTGCTTTGTAACTTTCAAACATTTCATGACGGCGGTTTTTACCTTTTGCATCAAATATAATAATAATATCTGATATTTCAGGGTTTTTTCTTAATTTTTCTAAAACAGATAAAAATACATGTATAACACCTGTAGGCACTCCACCAGCTGTTAAAGGGGGAACATTATAAAAAGCTCTGTATATGACAGAGTTACCGTCTATTAAAACTGTAACTCTGTCTTTATTAAAATCTTCTGCCATATATTATTTTACTGGATATAACCAGTCAGTATATTTTTTATTTTTGCCTTTAACTATATCAAAAAAAGCAGATTGTAATTTACCAGTGATTTCCCCTCTTGCACCAGTGCCTATTTTTCTTCCGTCAAGCTGACTTATAGGAGTAACTTCTGCTGCTGTGCCAGTAAAAAACGCTTCATCTGCAAGGTAGAAATCATCTTTAGTAAACCTTTGTTCAATAACTTCATAGCCTAAATCACGAGCTAATATGATAATAGAATCTCTTGTAATACCTCTTAAAATAGAAGTCATAGGTGTAGTGATAAGTCTGCCATTTTTAACAATAAACACATTTTCGCCACTGCCTTCTGCCACATAACCTTCAGTATCTAAAAATAATGCTTCATCATATCCGCTGATAACTGCTTCTCTTTTTGCTAAAACACTAGCCACATAGTTACCGCATGTTTTAGAACGAGTTGCAGTAGAATTTACATGAAATCTGTTAAAAGAAGATGTGCATACTTTAATACCTTTTGCAAGACCTTCTTCCCCAAGATAAGCACCCCAGTTCCAAGCTGCAATAGCAGTTTCTACTGGATATTTTTCATCTATTTTAATTCCAAGTCCGCCATCACCAAGATAAATAATCGGACGGATATAACATTCTTCTAAATTATTAGCAATAACTGTTTCAACTGTCGCTTTACATAAATCATCAATAGAATATCCCGGGTCAATCATGAAAATGCGTGCAGAATCAAGAAGTCTTTGTATATGCTCTTTTAAACGGAATACTGCTGAACCATTTTCTGTTTTATAGCAGCGTATGCCTTCAAATACACCTACACCATAGTGAAGTGTGTGAGTTAAAACAGATATTTTTGCATCTTCTTTTGCCACTAATTTTCCATTCATCCAAATTTTACTATCATTACTTACAGCTGACATAGTTTTCTCCTTTTCTCTTTATTATTAATTATCTTAATATGGCATTTCCATAGTCAATGGTCTTGTCATTAAATCTCTTACAGAATCTTTAGAATTTTTTCTTTCATATATTATTTTATACACTTCTGTGCATATTGGCATCTGCACACCTCTTTCCTGTGCTGCTAAATATACAGCTTTTGCAGTAGGCACACCTTCTGCTACCATTTTGATAGAGTGAGTTATTTCATCAATATCTTTACCCTGAGCTAAAAGTTTGCCAACACTGTAATTTCTTGACTGCTCACCAGTGCATGTTAAAACTAAATCTCCAAGACCTGAAAGCCCCACAAATGTTTCTCTTTTTGCACCGTATGCAAGCCCAAAGCGTGTAATTTCTGCGAGCCCTCTTGTAATCAATGCAGCTCTTGCATTATTATCAAGCCCCATACCGTCACTTAAACCTGTTGCAATGGCTATTACATTTTTAACTGCACCGCCTACTTCAAGCCCTATCATATCATCAGTAGTATATACTCTGAAATAATCACAGGACAGAGTTTCCTGCCACCATTTAGCAAGAGAAGCAGAATATGAAGCAATAGAGACAGAAGTAGGCTTTTTACGAGCCAGCTCTTTTGCAAAAGAAGGTCCTGAAAGCACAGAGTATTTTGCTGTTACTTCGCTTGATATAACAGAAAGCATAAGCTGCCCTGATGATATTTCTACACCTTTTGTAGCAAGCAGAATATTTTTACCAGTTAAACTTTTTGCATAAGTTTTTGCCATACTTCTTGTAAACTGAGAAGGCACTGACCATATAATATATTCTGCATCACAGTTTTCTATATCACTCATTGGTTTTGCTGATACATTTTTAGGAAGTAATAAATCAGGTAAAAATACCGGATTTACATGAGCTTCATTAATAGCTTTTATTATTTCTTCTTCTCTAACATACATTACTACTTCTCTGCCGTCTGAGGCTGCAAGTGTTGCTAAAGCTGTTCCAAAACTGCCGCCACCTATAACTGCTACTTTATTATTCAATTTATCCTCCAAATACATATAAATAATCTTATAAAAATATGAAATGATTATAATAATATTTTGCAAGAAAATAAAGCATAATAAATATATCAAATAAAATTTTTTATAAAAACACACAAATTATTGATAAAATAACAAAAGGAATTTGAAATATAAGATTTTGGTTTGCAGCTATTTTGAGCCTGATTTTTAAAGGCGAAAAATCTAAATTATATCTATTACAGCAGAGCATAATATGCTTAAACTATCTTGTTTTTATATACTTCTCTTGTAAATCAATCTCAGTATAACACAAAATCAGGTTCAGCAAGACAATGTAGGGACAGGAAGTCCCGTCGCATAGCGAAAGTGACGGGAGCATTTACTGCGACCAAGCGTATTTTTTCAAATTCATGGGGAGCATCTTTTACTACGCTCCGCTCCGAGTATAGAAAACAGCTTGCCATTAACATGGGCAAGACCCCGTTTTTGCGACGCAAGGACTTTCCGAGCGAGTAGCGATGGAATCAAAAGTCCGTAGCTGGATAAAATTTGAAAATAAAGGATAGATAAGATACTGAATTTATCCAAAAAATTAGACTAATCCACTTTATAAACTATAATAAAAACGAAATTATCTGCCTGTAAAAGCAAAGATTTGTTTTACCACATCTTTTTCTACATAGAGTATTCTGCCCTTTAAAGGCATTAAAAATTTATCCTGCAGGCTTGGTATTGCAAAGAAATATCTTATTACACTGCGTCTGTTTACTTTCATTGTAATTGTTGCTGTTGGTCTTTGCGGAAGTTTAATATTTTCATCTTCTACAAACCCTAAAGCTTCTGCAGCAAGAAGTGTTTCTATAAAAGTCTGTGCTTTTTCTTCTTTTATAAGATTTTTTCCATCAATCAGCCAGCCATTTTCAGTGCAGTGCAGTGTAAAATAATCACTGCCTAAACTTGCTTCCACACTTTTTATCTGCGGATAATATGCTTCAAAAATAACAGTATCAGAAAAACTTTGACCATCTTTTGAAAGAAGACTTAATGCACCCGAATGAACAACTAATATATCAGGGTCACCAGATTTTGTAATATAAACATAATCTTCGTCATGCTCCACCCTGTTTCCTATTGCAATATTAGTAATTTTGCCTTCATAATCTAATATTAAATATCCGTTACTGCCAATGTTGAATTCTGGGTCATCTTGAGACCCTGTTATCCTTTCATCAACATTTAAATCACGCAGTCTGTTTAATAATTTTGTAACTCTTGATTTATCTGCTTCCCAGTCAGAATCTATAATATACCATATTCCGTTTCGCTTTTCCAACTGCAGGCTGTATGCCGCTGTTCTATATTCCATAGCAGTAATGCCTGACGGATCTGGCAAAAGTTTTTTAAAAACTTTTCCTTTAAGCTTTCTGTATGGGAGAAAATATATACTTGCTAAAATTAACACTAAAACAATAATTCCAATATTAGCCCACAGCATAAAATCCTCCTTGATTTTTTTAATAATACACTATATCGGAAAATTTAACAAGTAGTTTAATAAAAAAGTAATAAATGTAAACTATAATGAAAGATGTTTATTAATTATTTCCGCTTTAAACAGTATATATTATTCTACACTTTTTAATATAATATTATTAAGACAGCAGTATAGCTGACCTAATGCAATGCCAGCATCATTTGCAGGGACTTTTTTATGGGTAAGAACTATAAAACCATCCTTTGTAAGCATATTATATATTTTACTGCTTAAAAATATATTCTGCATAACACCGCCTGATAGTGCAGCAGCTGTAATACCGAATTTATTCCTAATATCAACACAAATATCATATATAACATTTGCAAAGCCGTTATGAAATTTTGATGAAATTATTTTAATATCCTGATTATTTAATATATCATCTACCATTTCTTCAAATACTTTTGAAAGCTTTATTTTATTATCTTCATACAAAAAATTATAGCTTTCTTTTATATCTTTACAGGCATAGTTTTCAAATAAAACAGCAAGCTCGCCTTCATATTCATTTGAGCGTTTATTTAAAACAAGTGAACCTGCACTTTCAAAAAGCCTGCCTGCTGCACTTGTTTCTATAGAATTTATTCTATTATCAACTGCCATTTTTATAAGTGATACTTCCTGCTCGCAAGTATATCCTGAATATGTAAACTTATCCATTATTTTATCAAGCAGATTTTCAGTATAAAGGTATGATATAACCATACGGACAGGGTTTTTAGCAGCAGAATCAAGCCCCGGCTGAATATAATTTTCTATATGAGCATATCTTGTAATAATATTTTTTTCTTTTACAAATATTTCCCCACCCCATGCTTTATTGTCTGCCCCTAATCCAAAACCATCCATAACTATCCCTACTGCATTATCATAATATGAATTTTCTGCAAGACATGATGCAAAATGGGCGGTATGATGCTGCACTTTATATATTTTTTTATATTTATTTTCTGCAAAAACTGTAGAGCGATACTGGCTGTGATAATCAACTATTGCAGCAGATGGGTTAATATTAAAAAGTGACTTCATATTATTATGCACTTCTTCATACATCTGCTCTGTTTCAATATTGTCTAAATCACCAATATACTGGCTTAAAAACGCAAAACCTGATTTATAAAAGAGCAGTGAGCTTTTAAGGTTTGCCCCTGCTGCAAATATTTCTTCCTGATTATCATTTTTTAGTGCAACAGGATATGGAGCATAGCCCCTTGCCCGCCTGAAAAGTATATAGCCATAATCAGCTAATGCACATACACTGTCATCTACTCTTTGAAAAATTTCCCTGCTGTGATGCAGAAAAACATCAGTAAATTCACTTAAATTTTTTTCTGCTTCTGACTGATTTTTAGCAATAGGCTCATCTCTATGGTTTCCGCTTGTAGCTATAATAAATTTTGTTTTCATATACTGAAATAATATAATATGAAGTGGAGTATATGCTGTCATTATGCCTATTTTATTTGAATCAGGTGATACATAATCAGAAAACGGCCGCCTGAACCATTCAAAAATAACTATTGGACTTTCTGCACTTTTAAGAGTATCTTCCACAATTTTTGGAATAACTGCATATCGTTTAATAGTCTGAATATTTTCTGCCATAACTGCAAAAGGCTTAGTATTGCGTTTTTTTAACTGCCTTAATTTTAATACTGCACTATCGTTTTCTGCACTGCATATTAAATGATAGCCGCCTAAACCTTTAACAGCCACAATGCCGCCATTATCAATATAATCTGCTGTTTTTTTAAAGGCTTCTTCCTGATTTTCAATTATTCTGCCCTTATAGTTAAGGGTTACTTTTGGACCGCATTCCCCACATGCTGCAGGCTGAGCATGGTATCTTCTATCGCTTGTATTTGTGTATTCATCATAACAGTCATCACACATTTTAAAATCTTTCATTGTAGTATTGCATCTGTCATAGGGAAGTTTTTCAATTATAGAATATCTTGGTCCGCAGTTTGTGCAGTTAGTAAATGGGTAGAAAAATCTTCTTTCACTTATATCTAAAATTTCGCTTCTGCATTCATCACATACTGCAATATCTGGCGGTATAAGAGTAATGCCTCCTAACTCTTTTGAAGTTTCAATAGAAAAATTATTATAATCTATATGCTTAATATCTTTTATATCAATACTTGCAATATGGGATAAAGCAGGTGCATTTTCCTTTATTTTTATAATAAACTTATCAAGCTCATCATCCCAAAGGTTTGCTTTTATAATAACTCCCATACTTGTATTGATGACTGAGCCTTTTATTTGCATACTGTCTGCTAAATTTTTTATAAAAGGTCTAAACCCTACTCCCTGCACTATTCCTTGTATTGTTATCTGCCGTGTAATCATTTTTTCCAAAACCATGGACTGAAAAGAATAAATACAGTAAATAATTCTAAACGACCTATAATCATTGATATAGAAAGAGTTAATTTTACAAAGTCTGGCAGAAATCCGTAATTACTTGCAGGTCCTAATGCTCCAAAACCGGGTCCAACAGTGCCAAGGCAGCCAAGCATTGCACCAAGTGCTTCAGTTGGTGTAACTACTCCGCTTAATGCTACAATAAATGCACCGACAAATAAAGTAACCATATAAACCACAATAAAACCCATAACAGTAATAACTACTTTATTAGATACAGGGTTTCCATTAAGACGCATTGTAAAAACACCTTTTGGATGTATGAGAGATTTTATATTTATTACTGCCTGTTTAATCATAATAATATGGCGGATAACTTTTATACCACCGCTTGTAGAGCCAGATGAACCGCCAATAAAAAACAGCACAAATATTAATATTTGAGCAGCTGGGTGCCATAAATTATAATCTGCTGTTGCATAACCTGTTGTGCTGATAACTGACACTACCTGAAATGTGCCAAACCTTACTGCATCTAATAAAGATGTATAAGTTTTTCCATCCATTCCAGTAAACCCATTTGGCTGAATATATAAGAAAATGGAAACTAATGCAGATATTAAAACTATAATCAGTGTAAAAAACTTTATTTCAGAATCATTTATTATACTTTTAAAATTACCGCGAACAGTTTTTATTAATACTAAAAAATTAAGTGAGCCAATATACATAAATACTGTTAAAACCCAGTCAATATATGCTGATGAAAAATATGCAACTGAATTATTTTTATTAGAAAAGCCACCTGTTGCAATAGCACTTGACGCATGAGTAAAAGCATCAAGCAGATTCATTCCGCCATAAGAAAGCAGCACTATACCTATAATATTTAATGAAAGATATAATATCCATATATATTTTGCAGTCTGAGTTATGCGTGGAGTAAGCTTTTCCTTTGTAACACCTGTTGTTTCTACATGCATAAGATGGGTGCCGCCAATACCTAAAAGTGGAAGTATTGCAACTGATAATACAATTATTCCGCCACCACCCATCCAGTGAGAAATTGCCCGCCATAAAAGAATAGATTTTGGCAGCCCTTCTATATCTGACAAAATAGATGCACCTACTGTTGTAAATCCAGAAGCAGATTCAAATATTGCATCATATATATTAGACATTGCACCTGATACATAATATGGAAGTGCACCAACAATACATGTAAACACCCATATAAACACAACAAGCACAAAACCGCTTCTTATTGTAATACTTTTTTTCTCTCTGCTTTTTGAAAAAAAAGCAAAAACAGCAGATAAGATAATAATTACAGCCATTGTTTGAAAAAAAGATACAGCCTCATTATGTTCACTATAAATAAGTGCGTAGATACCACAAAAACCCATAAAACATGAAAGTATTAAGTTAATAAATACAATAGGTCGTAATATTAATCTTAACTGGTGTATCATTTATTAAAAAGCTCCTCAAGCCTGCTTATTTCATCATGAGCTGCAAATGTAATAATACTGTCCCCTTCTTCTATTACAAGTGAACCTGTTGGAATAATTGTTTTTCTATGACGCTGCACTGCAATAATCAGACAGCCTGAAGGAAATTTTAAATCCATTATTTTTTTGCCTATAATATTCTTATTACTGCTGCCAACTATAAACTCAATAGCTTCTGCCTGACCTTCAAATATTGTATATACATTTTTAATATTTCCTTTACGGATAAATTTAAGTATTGCATCTACTGAACTAAGTTTAGCACTAATGCAGGAATCTATTCCTAAATTTGTAGCTAGAGTGGTATAGTTTAATTTATCAATTAATGCTACAGCTCGTTTTACACCCTTGCTTTTTGCATAAACCCCTGCAAGAATATTTAACTCTTCGCTTTGAGTTGTTGTAATTATGGCATCAGTATAAGCAATATTTTCTTCTTCAAATACATCCTGGTCTGAAATATTGCCATTAATAACAGTAGCTTCTGGATAAAGAGCAGAAAGCTCCTTGCACCTTTCATAATCTTTTTCAATAATACGAACATCTTTGCCGTCTTCAATAAGCATACCTGCAATATGCTTGCCAATTAATCCACCACCTACAAGCACTATTCTTTTGAGCTTATCAACAGTCATACCGGCACGAGTTAATATTTTATTAAAAGATTTGCCAAGAGCAACAATATATATATGGTCACCTGTTAAGATTTGGAAATCACCTTTTGGAATATGCAGCATTTCATTACGCAAAACACCTGCTATAATAAAATTCTGGTCAATAATAGAGCGTATATCTTTGACTAATACTCCGTTAAAAATACTGTCATCCTTTACTAAAAAGTCACGCAGCTGGGCATTTGTTCCTTGAAATGCAAATATACCACTTGATGCACCATGCAGAACTGTCTGCACAATATCAAAAGCAGCTTCAATTTCCGGATTTACAAGGTAATCTATACCAATTGATGAATTTTTTAAAAGCCCGCCACGCATATAGTCAACATTTCTTACACGGGCTATTTTTACAGGTGTATTAAATGCACTGCCTGCCACAAAGCAGGATATCATATTTACTTCATCTACACTTGTAGCAGCAATAAAAATATCTGCATTTTCTGCTCCTGCCTGTTTAAGAATATCTACATTTGAGCCTTCTCCAGTTATCACAAGACAGTCTAGCATATTAGATGCTTTTGCAGCACATTCTGGGTCTTTTTCTATGATAACTACATCTTTTTGTTCTGCCACAAGCTGTGATGCAATATGAGTGCCGACTTCACCAGCACCCACTATAACAATATTCATTTTATTTCCCTATGGTCTTTCTGAAATGCTTACATACTGTTTAAATACCCAGCCTGTAAGTATTGGTGAAATTTGTATCTGCACCCAGTTTTCATTTTCAGAAACATACTCGTATTTCTGACCAACTGTTGCAGATGCAATACGGGCAGATTCAAGACTTGGAATTGCACGCACATTTAAAGAATCAGCTAGTATATACACATCTTTTGGTCTATTAACAACAGGTTCTGGTTCTTCTATTACAGGCTGTTCTTCTGCCTGATAAATATTATTTACATCTTGCGAAACCGTAGGAACATAAGGTGTAGTTTGAATTATTTGAATATTTTCAGTATGCTGATTTGTATTATTTGCAGCATACTGTTCTGTAATATTTGCAGTTTCTTGATTATCTGGCACTAATGCTGCATTATTTTCCACGGTCTCTGCTGTAATATCTGTATATATATCATTATTATTTAATGCATTCTCAGTATATTCCTTTGCTGGTGCAGTATTTTCTGCTGCCTGTGGAGTATAAGTATTTACAGCAATTTGTGCAGCAGGTTTTTCAGTTTTTAAATTAAATATTTTATCTGCACCTAAAAAGCCGACTAATAATGCAAGACATCCGATAACTGCTGCAATAACTGTATGTTTTGCTTTACCGCTCTTTTTCTTATGAACTGTTGCCATTACATTATTAACACTGGATAATGCACTTATTAAATGGTTTTCATTAATAGTATGAGAATTATCTAAAAAAGCAGCAATAATTGTTCTTTCCATAAGAGTATTTATAAGCCTAGGATTACCTTTTGTAATTTTAGCAATACGCTTAACAACTCCACTGTGGATTTTTACATAACTTTTACCAGCTTTTTCAAGGTGGGAATAAATATAATTTTTTATATCTTCCTGCTTAATATTATCAAGTTTAACATATAAAGTTACACGCTGTTTTAGCTGTCTTAAACTTTCTTCATTTAATTTTTCATCAAGCTCTGGCTGACCTGCTAAAATGATTTTTAAAAGTTTGTCTTTTTCTGTTTCCAAATTAGATAAAAGACGCAGTTCTTCCAGAGTTTCATTTGGCAGATTTTGTGCCTCATCAATAATAATAACCGCTTTTTTACCTTCTGAGCCTATCTCTATTAAAAAATCACGAAGTTTTGCAAAAAGAGCATTTTTAGTAAGTGATTTATCTACATGTATATTAAAATCTTCCAGTATTGCCATAAAAAGCTCCTCTGGAGTAAGGTTTGGAAATAATATATATGCAGAAACTATATTTGATGGCAGCTCATTAATAAATTTTTTAATAGTAATAGTTTTACCTGTGCCGGGCTCCCCTGTTAAAACAGCAAATGGCTCATCAGAATGTATTAAATACTGTAAAGTATCTAATGCCTCTATATGCATTTGTGTTGGGTAGTAAAAATCTACATCAGGAGTTCTTTTAAAAGGGTCTTGGTAAAAGCCAAAAAATTCTGTAAATGTTCTCATTTTTTTCTTGTATGCCTCTATCTGTTTTATATATCTATTATACTTCTCTATTTTGTATAGGTTTATTTGTTATTTCTCTTGAAATCTCATTATATGTAAATTCTACACGGCTCATTTCTGATTTTATTTTTCTTGAAATATTTAACATTTTAATTTCAACACCAGGATATATTATATCTTCCACTATTATTTTAGGTGCATCACAAACAGATTTCTGCATTAAATCATTATACTTTCTTTCAAGCAGTGGAAGTCTGCGTTTAAAAGCATCAGAGCTGTCAATCAGCATTTTTACTTTTGGATTGCTTTTTATTTTAGGGTCCTTGATATTTAATTTTGATAAAACATCATTTATCTTTTCCATAGATTCGCTTAACTGATTTATTTCAACTTTGATTTTCTCTGCCTTATTTTGCAAAAGTGGTGAATAACCAAGATTAATTTCCATTTTACCAGAATTTTTTGAGCCTAAATGTGTAGCATGCAGTTCAGAAAATATATCTAATACTCCACCGCTGATAATTGTATCTTTACCAAGAGCAGTAACCTGTGCTGCTTCTATATTTGAATTAAAGCAGTATTTCTCAATACTTAGCTCGCCGCCTGCAGAAATATTTGCATTTTCACAGTATCCTACTGAAATATTGCCACCTGCCTTGATAGAGCCTTTATTGATAATACCCTTAACTCCTGTTTTTATAATAATAGAATTAGATGCTTTTAATTCAGCATTTTCAACTATACCATCTACTATAATATCATCAGCATCAATAATAAACCCTGACTGAACATTGCCTGTAATTTGAATAGTCCCCTCAAATCTTAGGTTGCCTGTATGCATATTTACATCACCATTAACCTGCAGCATAGGCAAAACACTTACTGTATTGCCGCTTAATATTATATGACCATTATATTTTGAGCGGTATTCAGTTTTCTCTAAATTAGAGTATACTCCTTCAACTACTTCTACACTTTTATCTATACCCTCTTGAGCTTTTATTATATTACCAGAAATATCTCTGCCATCCATGCCTTTATCTGGTGGAGTGCGTTTTATAATAAGCTGGTCTTTACTTACAAAGATAAATTTTGTAAACTCTCTATAATTTACTTTACCATTTGGTAAAAGTTGTGGTTTTATATTAGGTTTTTCAAAAAGATATTCTATATTAGCATCTTTGCCTTGAACTGGCGGAGTGCCCTGGCATACTAATATACCTTCTACAATATATCCCTCATTTAAAAGCTCTATTGCTTCTTTTAAGGCTTTATCATCAATATTTTTCGGACTGATTTTATGTTTTTCTGTTAAATTAAGAATTACATCTTGATATTTTATTTTTCTATCTGTATTTATACCTGGATAGAAAGACACTCTTGCACTAAGCATATCATCAGAAACTAAAACTTTAATAATAGGCTCAATAATCCTGATAGTTTTAATCTCTAAAATATAATCTCCATCTTTAAGTGATGAGGGCAGCACCCTATATTCATCATTTGGCAGTGTATATATATTACGAGCTGCAAAATCAAGCTGATGTTTATCCTGCTCTCCAGCAATACGAATAGTCATAAGACCTCTAAAATATTATAGTATAACACTTTATAGTAATAGATATAATATATAAAAGCAATAGTTTTCTACTTTATACACCATTTTTAGAGTTAAAAATAAAGGTAAATAATAAATATTAAGTATATTTACTCTCTAAGACTGTTATTAAATATTTCTTAAACTCATAACTATACTTTCTTGCCATATACACTCATTATATGGCTAGTCCAACTTTTTTGAGTAAGTTCAATTTCTGTCACTGCATTGTCTTATTGAATCTGCTTCCGTGTCTTACTGAACCAAAGACGAAGTATTTATTTTTAAGCTGTATAAATTTATTATACAAAACAGAATTTTATACTAAATACTGCCATTTTTATTAAAATGTTCGTATCCTGCCACATCTATTTTTTGCAAATATCCATCTTTTTCTAAATAAATACCACTGCCATCTTCTATTCTGCCAACAGGGATTATATTTATATTTAAATAATCTAAAATATCTTTTTGTATTTTTGATGCAAGATAATTCTTTACTGTAAAAACCAAAGCAAATTCTTCACCTGATGAAATAAAATAATCAAAATTATCTATGCCGTATTCATCTAAATATGATAAATCAAGGCGGTTATACTCTATCACAGCTTTTTTATTTGATGATAGAGCAATATTATTTAAATCTACTCCTAAACCGTCACTTATATCTGTCATAGATGTTATGCCATCTATACTGCCAAGATATATTCCCAGCTTATCTTCTGCATTAACTGAATAGTGGTAATATTTATCTATATTACAGGAATTTTGATTTAATTCTTTTTCTAGAGATATTCTGCACCTGCCAAGTGGGCGTGAAATAAATATTATATCCCCTTTTTCTGCACCACTTCTGTATATTATATTTCTGCCCTTTTCTCCAAGCACTGTTAATGAAAAAAAATTTCGTTCAGATGATGCAGTATCTCCCCCTGCAAGTTCCACATTATAAAAATTACATTCTTCTTCTATTAATGGTATAATATTTTTTAAATATGACTTATCTTTTAAAGCAAGCCCTAAAAGCACATATTTTGATACAGCACCCATTGATGCAATATCGCTTATATTGCATGTAAAAAGTTTATGAATTACATATTTCAGCGGGGTAGATGGTAAAAAGTGGATATTTTCAGATATTATGTCTTTTGATACGAGCAGCCTGTTATAAATCAGGGCTGCATCATCGCCTATATATTTATTTTTATTTATTATGCTTTTTTCTAGATACGAAATAAACTCAAATTCTTTCATTTATAATATCCAAAAGCCTTTTTGCATCATCATAAGGTGTCTTTGATTTGCATAAAAATGATGATACTGCAAGACCTTTTACGCCTGATTTCAATGCTTCTGCTGCCCTTTCAATATTTATGCCGCCTATTGCAACAGCAGGGATTTTTAATGTATTATTTATTTTATATATACCTTCTGCACCTAAAATCTGCCTGTGGTCTTTTTTAGTGTATGTTTCTGTAAAAGGTCCAATGCCTGCATAATCTGCATATTTGTTTGCAATCTCTACATCTTCCATATTATTGCAGGAATAGCCTATAATCATATCTTTAAAGTTCTGTCTGATTAATGCAGCATTACCATCATTTATGCCAATATGCACACCATCTGCATAAACTTTTACTGCCATATCTATGCTGTCATTCATTAGAAATAAAGTATTATACTTTGCAGTAATTTCTCTTACTATATAAGCATATTTGATTTTTTCATCTAAATTTTGTGATTTATTGCGAAGCTGCACAATGGTTACCCCGCCTTTAATTACATTTTCTAAAAAATCACTTAAAGGCAGCTGCAAATATTTTGTTTCTAATACCAAATAAAGTTTAAGTTTTTCTGACAGCTCCATTAATCAAGCTCTACTAAAATTTTTGCTATATCCTGCTTTTTAGCAGCATCATGAGCGACCACTGGATAAAGCTTGCCTTTTTGACCTACAGAATATTTTTTTAAAATATTTGCAGGTGGAAAAATTATTTCATACCCTCTGTCATCACCAATATTTGCAGAAATATCAGCAGGAAACCAGCCCTTAAAATTAATAGCTACATTATAGTCCTGCACTTTTGAGCTTAAAAGTTTTACAAATACTACTTTTGAGCTGTCTTTTATATGGATTTTATCTCCATTTTTTATATGTATATCTTTACCATCAATAATTAAGTGAAAATATTTTATGTTAGGCTCTAAAATGATTTTGCTTTCTTCTTTGCTCAATTCTACCTGTTTATGCTCTTTAACAGGTATTTCTATTTCTTTATTTTTAGTATTTTCTGCTGTTATTATATTACTGACCTGCTCAACAGCTTTAACAGTAACACTGCCCATAACAATATTATCTTTACGGAAAATAATTCTGCTGTCTTTTTCTACTTTATAGTCTTTATTTATGTCATTTAAGTTTCCAAAATCTACAATATCGCATGTTATGCCACGCTTATGATTTGCAAATATTTCTGTCACCTTTATTACACTGCCTTTTTTCACTTCCAGCACTTTTCCACTGCGGATAAAAAGCTCATCATTATGCACTTTTATAACTGCCCCAGTAAATTCAGGCTCATAAGTATGAGTGTTAGGGTATTCTATTTCTATACCTGCATTTTTCATAAACTCATTTATTACATAATTATGATACAGGACATTTTTGTCAAGTTTCATATTTTTAGAGCCTTCTATACCAAAAGCAGGGATACATAAATCAGACACTGCATACCATGTGGCTGATTTTTTCATATTTTGAAAACGGCTTGAGCTTTTGTTTGTTTCTGTGTTAAAGTAATGTTTTTTAGGGTCGTCATCAGGGATTTTTGCATTTGCTGCTTCCATTGCTTTTTTTGCCATTTCTCCAAGTTTTAAAGTTGTTCCATTACTGCATGTAAATTCTTCTTCATCTACAATAACAGAATAGCCAAATCTATCTGGACTTTTATGCCAGTTTATATGTTCTGGATAGTGAAATCCCCAGCCGTCATGCAGGTTTAAAAAAATATCAGATTCTTTCATATATTCTTTTATTTTATTAACAATATCTCCCTGCCAGTCATTTGGAGCTTTATCAAAAAGCCTGTTCATATCAACACCTTTTACTTCCCTGTTAAAAAGCATAATGGAATAAAAATTTGTGCGTGGTATGACTATCAGATTACCTTTTTCAAGTTTTATATCAGCATATGAATCAGCAGATAAAAGTCCCCCGGGCTCATCCCCTTGAATGCCGCCAATAATAAGCATAGTAGGACCATCCTTTCTGCCATATATTTTATAAACTTCAAGCTCATGATTTGTGCCTGTAAAAAATACTTCTTTTATAGTATCTGGTCTTTTTACATCTGCATATAAAAATTCTGCTGTAGAAAATAAAATTACTAAACTATAAATTAATACTCTCAAATTTCTCTCCATATTT
The DNA here is from genome assembly GCF_000487995.2 of Mucispirillum schaedleri ASF457. NCBI lineage: Bacteria > Pseudomonadati > Deferribacterota > Deferribacteres > Deferribacterales > Mucispirillaceae > Mucispirillum > Mucispirillum schaedleri. The sequence continues at coordinate 1,667,164 of NZ_CP097562.1, read as the reverse complement.
CAGACTTAATTTTAAAAAATGATGGACAGCCTGAAAGAGTTAATATTTTTTTGCCTTTATCGCTTACACTGCCAGATGAATATTCCTGTATAAATTCCACTCTGTATTCACCACCTGAATAAGACCATTTAATGTTTGATATATTAAGTGATATTTTTTCGCCTTGTGAAAAAAGTGTAGTTTTTTTTGATTTCCACTGATTATAGTTTTCTTTATCTGTTTTAAATTTTATATCATAATTAGCCATATATTTTTCAATATCCTGAGCTCTCCATGATGCAGCCCAGTTTTCCACAAATGATTTAATTTCATTATTAAGTTCTGGTGCTTTTGCAACAGGCATAGAAGATGTTTCTTCACTGATTAATTTTAATCTGCCGTCTTCTTTTATAAAATAATATTTTTTATTAGTATATGTAGAAAGGTTTGCAGCACAGTAATACTGATTTGTATCAAAAACAGTATAGTCATCATCTTTCATAAATATTTTTGTATTATAGTTGCGGATAACTTTATCAGGATATTTATCCATTAAATTTGTTTTGTTATTAGTATATTTTTTATAATCTGCACCACTATAAGTTTTAAATTTGCTGTGAATTAAACTTTTAAAAGTTTCCTTATCATTATCCTGCCATGCAGTAATAAATGAATTTAATGTGTTAAGCAGTTGTTTTCTTGATGTTTCATAATCTTTATCATCAGAATATAACAGCTTTTCTGCAATAATAACTGGTGTTTTTATTGATATTTTATCATAAAGCAGCCCAAAATTAGTGTTATTCATGGCAACACAGCCTTGAGTATATGTTTTATCTAAATCAGGCTTAACACCATGCAGCCATATACCGCCACCTGTTTTTTTCTCTATTTTATCAATAATATTAGGATAATTTAATGGAAACGAGCCAGCTCCATATATTAAAGCATAGCTGCCGTATTTTTTTACAAGCTCATCACCTGATGAGTATGAAACAACAAAATATACACCTTCTGGAGTTTTTTCATCCCCTTGTTTTACTTTATTACCATCCACTCTGCCTGTAAGGATAGGAAACTCTTTAATTACTTCCATACCATCATTATTAAGCACTGCAATATAAAGCCTTTTAATAGATTTATCTACAAGCACAACATGTAACAATTCTGCACCGCTGGCAGATAAATTGACAATAGTATTTTTACCAAGCCTGCTTTTTGCAGCAGGTGCCTGAGAAGCTATCATCTGTTTTGATACATCTTCTGTATGACTTTTTGCATCAGCAGGTATTTCTTCATAAGCATAGCTGATACCAAAAGATAATACTAATGCACATAATATACTGCATAATACTTTCATTATTTTTTCACCACTCTATATTTTTACCGTATAAAAAATATCTGTCTAATTTATTTTTTAATCTACTGTCCACTTTTTTAGCATAGCCGACAGGAATATTGTTAAAAAATAAAAGTTCATTATTATAATTATCATTACAGGATATGTCAAACCCTTTCAAAAAATTTTCTGCCAATTCTGCTGAAATATCATATTTCATATTATCTTCAACAAAAGAACCCCACTGCCATACACTCTGGCATGATGGCTCAAAAAGTTTACCTGTATCTTTATAAATATTTAGACCACGCCTTTTAAACCTTACTTTTTTAAAGATTTCTGGAGCAGTCTCTATATATCCCCGTCTGTCATATTCGCTGATTGATATGTGATTATGAGAAAATGCTGGATAATATTTTTTAAAGAAATCTTTTTCCTTTTCTTTTAGTTTAGAGTTTATAAAATTATAAGGAATAAGAGTGCCTTTTTTACGAACTGCTGCTGCAAAAAAACCGTCTATTTTATCAGTATCAGGCATAATCCGTGCAACATTTTCATCAATATGATTTATTCCAGATATTCCCCTGCCATAGTCAACACCTGATGGCAGAAGCTCTGCATTATCAAATTCATCAAGCAGATATTTTATTACATATTCATTTTCTTCCAGACTTAATGTGCATGTAGAATAAACTAAAACACCGCCTTCCTTTAAACATAAAAAGGCTGATTTTATTAACTGACGCTGTAAATTTGCCATTCTTGCAACAAGCTCTTTATTCCACTCTGCCTGCACAGTTTTATTGCGGAAAATCTTATTTTCATTAGAGCATGGTGCATCAAGCAGAATACCATCAAAAGAATTTTCAAAAATATTTGGAAGAAGCCTGCCATCCATAGAAACAGTTTTTACATTGTAAGCACCATATTTTTCCAGATTAAAGTGAAGTGATTTCAAACGGCTTGCTGATATTTCATTAGCAACTATTACGCCTTTTCTGTTACTCATATCAGATAATGCACATGTTTTGCCACCGGGAGCAGAAGAAACATCAAGCATAACAGGATTTTCTTCCATATAAGACATTAATATACTGGCTGGTGCAACAGATGATGGATTCATAATATATATGCCGCCAGTTTGAAAAGAAATGCTGTTTACTATATTTTCACTGTTTTTTGCAGCTTTATAAACATTATCATATTCTTTTAATTTTTCTAATGAACATATACTTTCAAGCTCTTTTAAATAATCAATATTTCTTGATGACTGGATGCGGATATGTTTAGATTTAGGGCATGCAAGCCCATACTCAAACTCATCATACTTATCTTTTAATAAAGGCTTATACTCCGCCCTGAAACGCTCTAACCAATTATTTTCCATAGCATACCATATTAAATTAATAAAATTTATGCAAGGGGAAAATATAAAGCAAATTGTATTTAATATGTTTATTTTTGGCTGTATTTTTCTATTAATATATTTAATCTGCTGACAACAGCTTTTAGATGTTCTTCTAAAAAATCTTCATATATATCAAAAGCCTTATTATTTATCTCTACTTTCTTAATTAAAAACTTTATTACTTGTTTTTAATAACGAATAACAAAGAATATCTATATAAAATAATATAGTAAAAATGATTTATCCTGCAATTTATCTATTTGACATTTTGTATCCTATATTATATTCTTTCTTTTATTATCATTTTATGGAGTTTATTATAGATACCGTTTATGAATATATGGCATTAAAGCATATTAAAGGGTTAAGTGATACTATCATCTCTTTAATTATAGAAAAACGCGGCACAATATCCGGCATATTTCAAGAAAAGGCAGATTTCTTTTACGGCTCAAATATTCCAAATACCATAGCTGACAGGATTATTACAAAATCTTTCAATGAGCAGGCTGTTGAAAGCCAAATCAGGCGTGCAGAAGATGCGGGAATATCTATTATAACTCTTGAAGATAAAAGATACCCTGAAATGCTTAAAGAGATATATACTCCACCTGCACTGCTTTATGTGCTTGGAAATTATGAATGTTTAAATAATGTATGTGTTGGTGTTGTTGGCTCTAGAAGCTGCTCTAAATCAGCAGGAAATTTTGCATATAAAATTTCTAAAGAATTAGCAGCAGTAGGCATAACTGTTGTAAGCGGCTTTGCATACGGTATAGATATTGCTTCACATCTTGGTGCAATAGAAAATGGTGCAACTGCATGTATTTTAGGCAGCGGTCTTGCAAACATATATCCAGCAGCACATACTAAATATATTGATAAAATATTAGAAAAAAGCGGCTGTGTGGTGAGTGAATTTACTCTTGATGAAGCACCGCTGCCGCAAAATTTCCCTAGAAGAAACAGAATAATATCAGGTCTTTCAAAAGCTATTGCAGTTATTGAAGCAGGATATAAAAGCGGCTCGCTAATTACATGCAGGTTTGCATTAGAGCAAAATAGAGAGATTTTTGCAGCACCTGCTTTTCCCGTTGGCAGAAACAGTGCCACAAACTCTCTTTTAAGACAGGGTGCAAAATTTTTAGAAACATCTCTTGACATAATCTCTGATTTACAATATGACTTAAAAATTAAGCTGAATGACAATAATAGTGAAATTGTTGAAAATAGCACAAAATCTCTTGAAATTGGAGATGAAACAGGGCAGAAGATATATGAAGCTTTATCCATAGAGCCTTTATCTTTAAATAATATATGCTTAAAATTAAATATTGATGTTGTTTCTGCTGTGAGTGCCATAGCCTGCCTTGAGCTTGAGGGCATAATAGAAAAAGCACAAGATGAAAAATATATAATTAAAATAATATAAATGGGTAACATTATGAATCTGGTAATTGTTGAATCACCTGCAAAAGCTAAAACTATTGAAAAATATCTTGGCTCTGATTACAAAGTAATCGCAAGCGTTGGTCATATTATTGACCTGCCGCCTAATGAATTAGGTGTAGATATTGAGAATAACTTTGAGCCTAAATATATTGTTATAGAAGGAAAAGAAAAAGTTATATCATCACTTAAAAGCAATGCAAAAAAAGCTGATACTGTATATCTTGCTCCTGACCCTGATAGAGAGGGGGAAGCTATTGCATGGCATATTGCAAGCCAGATAGATAAAAATAAGCCTGTTAAACGAGTGCTTTTTAATGAAATTACTAAAAAAGGTATATTAGAGGGCATAAATCATCCCGGAGATATTAATCTAAATAGAGTAAATGCTCAGCAGTCAAGAAGAATATTAGACAGGCTTGTAGGTTATATGGTAAGTCCGCTTTTATGGAAACCACTTCGCTACGGTCTTTCTGCAGGGCGGGTGCAGTCTGTTGCATTAAGATTAATATGCGAAAGAGAAGAAGAAATAGAAAAATTTATACCAGTTGAATCATGGAGCATCAGTGCAGATTTTAATATAGAAAGCAAAGCTACAAAAGAAAAAGGTGTATTAAAAGCTAAACTTGATAAAATAAAAGGCAAAAAAGCAGAATTAAAATCAGAAAAAGAAGCAGAAAGTATATTTAATGATTTGCCAAAAGATTTTATTGTAACAAGTGTAGAAGAAAAGGCAGTTAAACAAAACCCTGCTGAGCCTTTTATTACATCAAGAATGCAGCAGGAAGCTATTAGAAAACTAGGTTTTACTGCTAAAAAAGCAATGGCAGTTGCTCAAAGCTTATATGAAGGTGTTGAGCTTGCAGAAGGTCCTGTTGGTCTTATCACTTATATGAGAACAGACTCTACCCGCATATCCCCAGAAGCAGAAAATCAGGCAAAAGAATATATAGAAAATACTTTTGGAAAAGATTATGTTACAAAAAATAAAAAATCTGCTAAAAAATCAAACAATGTGCAGGACGCTCACGAAGCCATACGCCCTACATCAGTTTTAAGAACTCCAAATGATATAAAAAAATATTTAACTAATGACCAATACAGGCTTTACAAACTTATATGGGAAAGGTTTGTGGCAAGCAGAATGGCAGAAGCTGTATTTAACCAAACAGTAGTCCGCTTAACAGGTCTTGATTATGAATTTAAAGCATCTGCTAAAACTCTTGCTTTTGCTGGTTTTACTAAACTTTATCTTGAAAGCAAAGAAGAAGATGTAAAAAATGAAGAAGATGATGAAACTACTATTTCATTTAAAATATCAGAAAATACTCCAGCATTAAGAGATAAAACAGAAAAGAAACAGCATTTTACACAAAGCCCGCCAAGATATACAGAAGCTACTCTTGTTAAAACATTAGAGCAGCAGGGAATAGGCAGACCATCAACTTATGCTGCTATTATCTCTACTATTGTTGAAAGGCAGTATACAGAATTACAAGAGAAAAAATTTCACCCAACAGAGCTTGGAAGAATTGTAAATAAAATATTAATAGAAAACTTTCCTAAAATATTTGAAGTCAAATTTACAGCAAGCATGGAAAAAGATTTAGACTTAATAGAAGATGGCTCAGAAAACTGGCATAATGTATTATCAAACTTTTATAAAAATTTTGATAAGGAATTAAATGCTGCTTCCACTGGCAAAATATCTGCTAATTTAGAAACTAATAAAAAATGCCCAATATGCAAAAGTGAATTAGTTATAAAAATGGGTAAAAATGGTGCTTTTCTTGCATGCTCTGCATACCCAGAATGTAAATTTACATCTAACTTTAAAAGAAATGAAAAAGGGGAAATAGAGCTTGTAGAAGATAAAGCATTTGAAGGCACTGGTATAAAATGCGAAAAATGCGGTGCTGAGCTTGTATTTAAAAAAACACGCTTTGGTGAAGTGATAGCATGCCCAGAATATCCAGAATGTAAAAATATTAAAAACTTTCTGCGAACTCCTGACGGAAAGTTTAAAATATTAGAAGCAGGGCAGGTGTTAGATGAAAAATGCCCAGAATGCTCTAAACCACTTACTCTAAAATCTGGTAAAAATGGTATGTTTGCAGCCTGTTCAGGATATCCTGCATGCAAATTTACTGCTAATATTGAAATGAAAGATGACGGCACTATTGGTATTAAGCCAAACACTCCAAATGAAAGCGGTGAAGTATGTGAAAAATGCGGCAAACCAATGGTAATAAAAAGAAGTTTCCGTGGTGCTTTTCTCGCATGCTCTGGCTATCCAGAATGTAAAAATGCAAAGCCTATTAAGAAAAAATAAAGTTAAAAGATAAGGATATTTCGTGGCAGAATATGATGTTATAATTGCTGGGGCTGGGCTTGCAGGCAGTGAAGCTGCTTACCAGCTGGCAGAAAGTGGATATAAAGTTAATCTTATAGAAATGAGACCTTTAAAAACTACTCCAGCCCATGAAACTGATAAATTTGCAGAACTTGTATGCTCTAACAGTTTAAAATCATTGGATATTACAACAGGAAGCGGACTTTTAAAAAAAGAAATGATGCTTTATAATTCTTTTCTTATGCAGACTGCTCTTAAATGCAGTGTGCCTGCAGGCGGTGCATTAGCTGTTGACAGAGTATTATTTTCCAATATCATTACTAACTCATTAAAAAATCATAAAAATATTACTGTTACAAATAAAGAAATAACAGAACTTCCTATAAATACAGATACTCCATTTCTTATTGCAACAGGACCTTTAACAAGCGATATTTTAGCAGAACATATAAAAGAATACTGCGGTGGTGCATTATATTTTGCTGATGCAATAAGCCCTATAATAGATGCAGATACTGTTGATATGGAAAAAGGATATTTTCTTGGCAGATACGGCAAAGGTGGCGATGATTATTTTAATATTCCTTTAACAGAAGAAGAATATAATATATTTTATGATGATATAATGGCTGCACCAAAAACAGCTTTCCATGATTTTGAAAAAATATCATATTTTGAAGGCTGTATGCCTGTGGAAATTATGGCAGAAAGAGGCAGGCAGACTTTAACTTTTGGACCTATGAAACCAGTTGGACTTGAAGACCCGAAAACAAATATACGCCCTTATGCAGTTATTCAGCTGAGAAAGGAAAATAAAGAATGCACTGCATATAATATGGTAGGCTTTCAGACAAAAATGACAATAGGAGCACAAATTGAAATATTCAGGAAAATCCCTGCTTTAAAAACGGCAGAGTTTTTAAGGTTTGGCTCTGTCCATAGAAATACATATATAGAAAGCCCAAAACATATTTCTAGATATTTTAATTTTAATAGTAATAAAAACTTGTTTATTGCAGGTCAGATTACAGGTCTTGAAGGATATAATGAATCTATTGCAGGCGGCTTAATAGCATCTTTGCAGATTGCAAGACTTTTGCAAAATAAACCATTTTTAGATTTTCCAGCTGGCACCGCTTTTGGAAGTTTATCTGAATATATTTCTGGCATTTCTGAATTTTCTAAAAATAAAAAATATGTGCCATCTAACTTTCATCTTGGAATGCTGCCACCACTTGAAAAGAAAGTGCGGGATAAAAAACAAAAAAAACAAATACAGATAGATTCAGCATATCAAAAGGCAGAATTATTTTATAAAGAAAATTATGGAAATAGATAACGCAATAGAAGAATTTATAAATTTTGTCCGCATAGAAAGGGAATATAGTGAACACTCTGTTACAGCCTATGCAAAAGATTTAAGCGAGCTTTCTATTTATGCTCATGATGAAAAAGTGCCTGATAATATAAAATCTCTTGATTTTTTTATGCTTCGCGGATTTATTACTACTCTTTATGACAGGCAGCTTTCTAAATCCAGCATTGAAAGAAAAATATCTACTATTAAATCATTTTTTAAATTTTTATACAGACGGGGGATTATAGAAGAAAACCCTGCCCGCATGCTTAAATTTCCTAAAAAAGAAAAATATCTGCCTACTGTTTTTAATATAGATGATATTTTTACACTTTTAGATTTGCCAGATAAAACTACACCTATGGGTATGCGGGATGCTTTAATATTGGAGCTTTTGTATGGCACTGGTATCCGTGTTTCTGAGCTTGTAGGGCTTGACAGAAGTGCTGTTGACTTAAACGGTATGCGTATACTTGTCCGCGGTAAAGGTAAAAAAGAAAGGATTGTGCCACTTGCACCAGAACTAATATCTCTTATTAAAGATTATTATAAAGTAATGTATGATGTTGCAGCAGATAACAGGATAGTAGACAGCGATGCTTTAATAATAAACAGACTTGGCACTCGCATGACAGATAGAACTGTCCGCAGAGTAGTAGAAGCATATCTTAAAAAAGCTGGACTTCCCCTTGATTATTCACCACACTCTTTCAGGCACACTTTTGCGACCCACCTGCTTGAAGGCGGTGCAGATTTACGCTCTATACAAGAGCTTTTAGGGCATGAATCACTTGCCACTACACAAAAATATACCCACAGTGATTTATCTTCACTTTTAAAAGTATATGATGAATCTCACCCTATGGCAAAAAAAGATAAGCAGTAAAATAAATTTTTTCTCTATTTTTCAGAAAAACACTTACCACTACCCATGATAAAATAAACCCGTAGACTAAAAGAAGCTTCTAAAAGTTAAAAGAGTTTATAAAGATACTAATCAAGAGCCTAAATAAATTATACTTTATCCTAAATGCTAAATCCTATAAATAAATGTTTGTGGGATTTTTCTATTATTATCTTAATTTAATAGTTTAAAAAATTTTTATTATCTTAAAGATATATAAAACTATAATCTACAAATAATATTTATAAAAACATTTTTTATGAAAACTATTTTATTATTAATGAGTTATGCTGTATATCAAACTTTTTTTCTTTTTTTTAAAATTTTTATTGACTTTTATTATCAATAATGGTATTAATAATCATCGGCAGGAAAAAGTAATAAAAGCCGAAATAAGTTATTATATAAGGAGTTGTTTAGTTAAGATTTTTAGCACTCAGGCTTATTGGTGATAAGCATTTTCAAATAGTAAGATTTATTCGTTCTTACAATTCTCCCATATTTTGCACAATTAAAACAGCAGGCAGGCACACCTGCTGTTTTTATTTATACTTTTATAAAATTAAAATAAAAAGATTTTTTTGAATATGCAAGTGATTACAGCAGAATAAATAGAGATTATATTATTCGCATTCGCTTATAATGACATAATGTCGCAGTTTATATATTGTTTTTATAAGATACTTCTGTCTATTAAAATTACATACCAAAATACAGCTTGAATTTATACAATACAAAATAGTTACCTTATATTATTTAATTTTGTGCTTTTAAAATATATATGCTTATGTTATTCTTATGCAGCATTTTATTTGTGAGGCTTTTATGTATTCAAAAGTGCCCGGTGCAGAACTTATTAACAGACTTAAAAAATTTACTACTTTTATGGATATGGCTGATGATACATGGCGGTATATTTTTATATTTAACCCTGTAAACATTTATTATTTCACTGGCACTATGCAGGACGGTATACTTTTTATACAAAGAGATGAAGAGCCTGTATATTTTGTAAAAAGAAGTGTAGAAAGAGCAGCCGAAGAAATAAGATACTGTAAAGTTATGGCATATAAAGAACTGCAGGACATTAAAAACGAGCTTGCACTTAATGTTTTCTTCCCTGCATTTGTAGACAAAAGTTTTGTAACAATCAAACTTTTAGAAGAATTTAATTCACAATTTGAGTTTGGCAAAATATATTCATGCGATACGGCACTGAATATGTGCAGAAGTGTAAAAAGCAAGTATGAGCTTGATATATTAAAAGAAGCAGGTGCAATACATGCTGATATTATGACAAATATAGTGCCAGAGCTTTTAACCGAAGATATTTCAGAGCGTGATGCTGCTCTGCTTATTTTTAATGAATTTATGAAAAATGGACATCAAGGTATAGTTCGCTTTGAAAGAGCTGGTATGGAGTTTCAAACAGTAAATGTGGCTTTTGGTGAAAGTTCATTAAATATTTATAAATATGATATTCCAGCAGGTATAACAGGGTTATATGCTGCTTCCCCATTTTTTGGAAGCAGTAAAATCACCTTAAAACAAAATGATTTAATTACAATTCCATCAGTATTTGGTGTTAACGGCTATCATTCAGTATGCACATACTGCTATGCTTTTAACAGCCTTATAGACTATATCCGCAGACAGCATGAGCACTGCAAAACTTTAAAAGATTTGGCAGTCCTTATTTTAAAATCAGGAGCAAAAGCAAGCGATATTTATACAGAAATTATGGATAATATTCATCCAGAAATACAAGGCACATTTATGGGGCTTGGAGATAGCACTCTTACACATCTTGGCAGGGGAACAGGACTTGCTGTTGACGAATTTCCTATCATATCAAAAAACAATGATAAACCACTTGTAGAAAATATGGTAATAAATCTAGGATTTTTCTCATCATTAGAAGGTTATGGTGTAACAGGTATGCAGCATACATATATTGTTACAGCAGAAGGCGGTGTATCTATTAACGGGCAGGCTGACGATGTAATAGTTGCTGGTAAATATTTATAACTTATACATCAAATGTTTTCATATCTGATATTGTTATCCTTTCGCTGTTTCTTGAAACAAGGACATTATCTTGAAAAAATGTTTTTAAGTTTAATGTATCTTTATAGTGCAGCTTATTATGATAGCATGCCCTTTCGCACAGCCTGCATGATATACATTTTGATGGATTAAATGTGATTTCAGTTCTTTCATCATTTATATATAATGCACCAGTATTGCAAAATCTTGCACACATACCGCAGTAAACACATGTTTCATCTATTACAATATTATTAAATAAATTATTAGTTTCAACATCTAATCGTTTTATTCTGCCCAAAGACATTATACTGTCTAAAAATATTTTTCTTCTTGCTGTTTCTTCATGGGAAAAATCTATTTTAGTCCTGTCTTCTAAATTTTCCACAGTAATCATATCTGCACTTTTTAAAATACTTTCCTGCAGTGTATTTTTAAAAAAATTAAACATCCCACGCCTGTTTACTGTTGGGTTTGGTTTTTCTTCTTCTTTCGGCTGAATAATAGGAAGCTGTTTTGGAAATATTATGCATATGTTATCAGATTCATATATTATTTCTAAATCATTTAAGTCTTCAAATATAGTTTTTAACTGCTCTAAAAGTTTTATTTCCTGCTCTAAAATCTGCCTGCCGTTTTTAGACGGACATTCCATACAAAGCCCGTATTTTATAGTTATGCGGGAAGCTCCATGCAGATAAAGCACAATAAAATCTACCACATTAAATATGCCTGCACAATCTACAACTGCAGTCTGTCTGCTGTAAGCAGGATTATCACTGCATGTGATAACTAAATCACCGCGAGAAGTAATACTTCGGCTTAAATTATCAATAAATTTTCTATACCCGCCATGGCGGAGTCTGAATACCTGAGCAGGACACTGGCTTACACATATTCCACAGCCTGTGCATTTATCCCAGTCTACTTTTATAGTCTCCCCCGGTCCGCCAATAGTTACTGCCTCAGCAGGACATAAAGAATAACATATTATACATGGTGAGCTTTTGTGTTTTATTTTAGAGCAGAATTTAGGGGCAATAGAAATAGAACGAGATACCCCCTCAAACACCATATTTGCAATATCTATTTTATTAAACAATATACCACCTGTATTTAAAGCAAAATATATTATTAAATATCAGATAATTCAAAAGTTTTAGGCTCTACTCTATTTATCTGATATTCTCTTAATACTTTTCTGCCATATTCTTCATCAAAATCAACAGCTAAATAAGTAAGCCCCAGTTCCATATCATAGTCTTTTAACAAAGTAATATATGTTGGTGAAAATTCTATGACTTTATTTGATGTATCATACATATAGTGGTCTATTTTATTTACATCAAGCACTTCTTTTATTTTAGCAGCATCATCTCCATATCCTTTTGCTGTTTTCAAAAAGAAATCTTTTTCAGAAAAATATTCTATTTCACTCATTTTAATATGATGATTGCTTTGATAAAGCTGTGAAGTTAATTTATTTTCAAGGCTGCAGTAGTGCATACCCATTTTTACATTATTTTCAAGAGAGTATAGCATTACTTCCAAGCATTCTATGCTGCTGCCAGCAATCGGCACACCGCCTGCATAAGTATAAGGATAAAGAATTTTATATGGTCTTTTTGTAACTTCATATCCTTTGCTTTTATATTCATCTGGATGCACATAAGGGTATAAAAACTCTAATATATTTATGCCAAATATACCTGTTTTATCAAGAGCCATCATCAGCTCTTCCATTTCTTTTACTTTTCCAAGTGTTAAAGGCATTTCTACCATTGTGCGTTTTATATATTTTACTGATAATGCTAAATTATCAAGGCTTTTTTGGTCTACTTTGCCATTTTCATCTGGTTTTAAGCCAAAGCGGATTTCATCAAGTCCTGCATCTTTTAATGATTTAAGCATTTCTTCAGTAACTAAATCCCCATTTGTATATATTCTTGTTTGAATTGTTTTATCTGATTTTTTAACTTCTTTTAAAAACTGTATACATTTTTCTGGGTATAATAACGGTTCGCCGCCAGTTATACCAACAGATTTCATTTTTTTATAATACCCTAAATGAGTTTTAAATTCTGATATAATATCATATACTTTATTAACACCTGCTGCATAATCTGCCTGATTTTTATTAGTGCAGAAAAAACAGTCACGGTTGCATTTTAAAGTAAGAATATAAGTTGCAGAGCCTATACCAGTATGGCAGTGCTCACATGATGGGGATACTGCATTAATTACAACACTTTTGCCACTGTTGCATATTTTAGCACCTTTTTCTTCCAGCTTTTTTAAAAGTTCCTGCTCTTTTTTAGAATAATCTTTGCTGGATATACCTGCTCCGCTTTCTTTTATATATTCTAAAAAGTTTTCATACTGCTCTATATATCTTTTTGCATCAGCTTTTAAGCCATTATTTTTTAAATCATCAATATTATCTTTAGTAATTGTGTATACCACTTTAACCTACTCCACTGGCAGTATAATAGTAAAAACAGCACCATTTTTACTGTTATATACTGTTAAATCACCATTATGATTATTTAATATTTTTCTACTTATTGGCAGACCTAAACCTGTCCCAGAATTTGATGTAGTAAAAAACGGCTTAAATAAATTAGGCATAACTTCAAGTGGTATTCCCGGCCCACTGTCTGAAATCATAATATTTGTTTTGCCATCTTTTTCCTGAAAATTAACAGCAACTGTTCCATCATTTTCCATTACATTCATAGCATTTGTTATTAAATTGACAATTACCTGTTTTATCTGGTCAATATCTGCATAAATATAAGCATCATCAGGAATATCAATATTCATTTTAAAATTATGCTCTGCCATTCTTGTCTCAAACAATGGCTTAATCTCACTAAAAAGCTTTTTAAGCAGTATTTTTTCTTTTTTAGGTGGTCGTTTTCTTGAAAAAGAAAGAATATCTTCCGTTAAATGCTCTAATCTGATAGATTCTGCAGCGATAATGCCTGCCATACGCTTTAAATCTTCATTTGTAACAGCTTTCATAAGCCGTTTTGCAAAACCGCCGATAGAAATAAGCGGATTTTTTACTTCATGGGCAATAGTTGCCACATAGTTTCCAAGAGTAACAAGACTTTGCTTATTACGCATTTCAGATTCTATTTCTTTATAAAATGATGTTGTGTATTCATATTTCTGGTTAGAGATAGCAGCCATCATCATAGTATTTAAAAGCCGTGCAGTTGAGCGAGTAGTGAATATATGGGTATTAGTATACTTATTATTTGAATATGTAATTAATATGCCATATATTTTATTACCAGTCATCATTGGTGCAATAATAAGCGGATTTGATAATTTTACATTGTCTATTGAGCTGAAAATTTTATCTTCCAGCTCTAAATGCATCTCAATATCGTCTGGATACTGATTATATTCCTGCAGCTTCTTTATAATAGATTGCTCCACAGGCACCCGCTTATTTCTAAATGCTTTTACCTGTTCTTCTGTATACGGCGGTATACCTATCATATATATACCACGCAGCTCCATAAGTCTTTCATTAAAAAACATAACTGCTGCTTTATCAAAAAGGCTTGAATACACAAGTGCATTTGTTGCAACTTTTACCATCTCATCAAGAGTGGCTCTTCCTGCATATATATCTGGGCTTTTTGAAACATGTTCGTCAATTTCCCATGCAGCTCTGTTTTCCACATAAACATCAATTAAATCTGTAAGCAAGCTGACAGCTTCATCTGATAATTCTTTATCTGCAGAATACTTTATCTCCAATTCCATACTGCCTGAATGGATACGGTGGATATATTCTTTAGAATTATCTTCACAAACATTTCTGTATGCAACTCTTTCTCCAATTTTGCTTTTTATAACAACATGGATTACTTTACAATTACAGCGTTTGTTAATAATTTCAATCAGTTTCATACTGCACCTCAAATATTTTAAGGCTGAAATTTATTTATTTAGCAGCTATTGCACCTAAATCACCAATAATTAAAAATACTTTCCTAAGGCATGCTATTAAACCAAGCCTGTTTTCTCTTATTTTTGTATCTTCTGCCATTACCATAACTTTTTCAAAAAAATTGTCAACAGCTGGAGCAAACTTCATAAGCTCATCAAGTGTTGCATAATTTTTTTCTTCATCTAAAAGAGCCTGCATATTCTGGTTTCTTATCAAACTGCCAAGAGCTTTTTCTTCTTCAGTCTGTAAAAGTTCATCAGAAAATTCTTCTTTTTCCCAGTTATTTTTCTTTAATATATTGTTAATCCTTTTAAATGCTTGAGCAATAGTCTGGAAATCATCAGTATATCTTGCATTTGTCAATACTTTTGCAAGGTTTAATGTTTTTAAAATATCGCTTGATTTATCACATACTGCATCAAAAACATCTGATGCCACAATATCTTTTGATACAAGCATCTGTCTATATCTAAGGTTAATAAAAGATAATACTTCTTTCATTACACTATTTTTATCAAAATCAAGATGTGAGCTTAATTTATCAAACGAAATATTTATAATATCTTTTAATTCTATTCTATAACCTGCCTGCTCAATGATAGAAATAATGCCTATAGCATTTCTTCTTAATCCATAAGGGTCTAAATTGCCTGTTGGCTTCATACCGGCAGCAAAAACACCTGCAATAGTATCTATTTTATCAGCAATAGAAGTAAGCCTGCCTGTTTCTGTTTCTGGAAGAACATCACCTGAAAATTTAGGAAGATAGTGTTCCTTTATACCACAGGCAATATCATCATCTAAACCTTCATGTTTAGCATAATAATAGCCCATTATACCCTGCAGCTCTGGAAATTCATAAACCATTTCACTTAAAAGGTCAGCTTTGCAAAGATATGCAGTTTTTTCTACACTTTCTTTTTTATCACTGCATAATTTTTCTGCTAAAAATCCAGCAACAGCTTTAAACCTTTCCATTTTTTCATAGCTTGTGCCAAGTTTTTCCTGATAAACAACTTTTTTAAGCTGCTCTGCTCTTTCTTCCAGCTTTACTTTTTTATCATTATTAAAGAAAAATAATGCATCATTAAGCCTTGCTCTCAGCACTCTTTCATAACCCTGCCTGATAGTTCCATCACCATTAGGGGATTTAATATTAGCAATACCAACAAATTTATTAATAAGCCTGTCATTACTGTTTCTAACAGGAAAATATTTTTGATGTATTTTCATAGAAGTAATAAGCACTTCTTCTGGAAGTGTTAAATATGAATCTTCAAAAGAGCCAAGTATTGCATAAGGATATTCCACTAAATCAGATACTGTATTTAAAAGCTCATCATCAGTTTCTACTGTAATATTTTCTTTTGCTTCTATTTCTTTTATTTGGGAAAGAATAATTTTTCTTCTAGTTTCTGTATCAACATAAACATAAGCATTTTCTAGTTTTTCTTTATATTCTGCAACACTTTTTACTTCAATTTTATCAGGAGCTAAAAACCTGTGTCCATAAGTTATATTTGAAGCAGTAATGCCATAAGTTTCAAAAACAAGGGCTTTCTCATCATAAACAGACAAAATAGAGTGAATAGGGCGGACAAATTTAAAATCATTATCTCCCCACTTCATAGATTTTGGAAAAGGTATGCTTTTAATAATTTCAGGTGCAGTTTTAAGCAGTAAAGCAACAGTATTTTCACCGCCTGTTGTTTTCTCGCCCTGTAAATAGTCGCCTTTTTGAGTAGTTACTTTTTTTAATGAGCTTTCATTTATCCCTTTAGAAGCTGCAAATTTTTTAGCAGCTTCAGTTAGTGAGCCATCACTGTTAAATGCAATATTAGCTGGCGGACCCATAATAATTTCAGTTTTATCAACCTGCGAAACAGGCAGACCTTCTATATTTACATACAGCCTTCGTGGTGTGCCACCAGACTCTATTGATGAAAATGGTAAATTTAAAGCTGAAAGCCTTTTTGTCCATTCATCAAGCAGATATTTAGAAGATGATGGAATAAATGCTGCTGGTATTTCTTCGCAGCCAATCTCTAGTAAATATGAAGGCATAAACAATCCTCTTTTACATAATAATATAATAACAGTATAATAAAAACTACTGATTAAGCATAAAAAAATAAAAATTTATCGCATTTTTATAATATACTCTAAACTATACTTATATATGCTAGTGTAAAATTTTTCAAGTGTTTTATATATTTTTAGATATATTTTATCAACCTGTTATTTTATTACAGTAAAAAATATGATTAATATTGTTATTTTTTATGAAGTTTGACTATTTAATACATTTCTAACAGCCAGTCTATAAGATTAATATGCCTGATACCATCAATATTAGTATTTGTGCCTATTTTATCAAGAGTTAATATATATTTTGGGTAATTATCATGTATGTTTTTAAGGCTTTTTGTTTCTCTTTCCATAACATTTTTATCAATAAGGGATAAAGTAACCTGATAATATTCTATATTTCCATTTTTAAAGGCAGCAAAATCAATTTCACCATCCTGAATAAAACCAATATATACTTCATATTTTCTTCTTATCAGCTCTAAAAATACTATATTTTCTATAATATGACCTAAATCTGAATATCTTCTTCCTAGTTTAATATTTCTTATACCAATGTCAACTGCATAATATTTTTCCAGTGATGATAATATATTTTTTCCTTTAACATTATACCTTTCCACTTTATAAAAAAGCATACTATCTGTTAATAATTTAAGATATTTGCTGACAGTTTTATTATCTATTTTATATCCGCTTGATGTAAGTTTATTTGCAATATTATTAATAGAAAGCATACTTCCAACACTGTCAAACATAAATTTAACAATCCTGTTTAAAAGTGATATATCTATTTTTTGTATCCGCATTGATATATCTTTTATTATAATAGAATTATATATATCTTCCAAATAGTTAGTAAGTATGATTTCTTCTTTAAAATAAATGCTGTATGGAAACGATGAACTATTTATATACTTATTAAATAAATCTTCATATCCATTATTATCATTTTTATGATATGAAACATATTCTTTAAATGAAAAAGGAAGCATTTTAATTTCAATGTATCTTCCACTTAATAAAGTAGCTAATTCTCCAGACAACATATAAGCATTGGAGCCTGTAATATATATATCACAATTACCTTTTATTAATAAGCTGTCTATCACTTTTTCATATTTATCTACATTTTGTATTTCATCTAATAAAATATAATATTTTCCATTATCTACTATCTTTTCATTAATATAATTATATAGATTTTTATAATCACTTAACTCTTCATACTTCATATCTTCCATGTTAATAAAAACTATATGGTCATCATTTATGCTATTCTGTTTAAGATAGTCTATATACTGTATAAATAAAGTTGACTTACCACACCGTCTTACTCCAGTAACTACTTTTATTAATTCCATATCTTTAAATTTTATAAGATAATCAATATATTCTTTTCTAATAATCATAATACTGCTCCTACAAAATTAATATAGTTTGCTTATAATATTGTTTCAAGTATTTTTTGGAATTTTTTCCAAAAAAAAATATATCTGCATAGTTTTTGGAATTTTTTCCAAAAATTAAAATACTGCTTTTACTTGCAATTTATGAAAAACAATGATACACTCTGAAAAATTTATAAAAATGAGGAAAATATGCCAATTACTCCAAACCAATTTAAAAGAGGCTCTAAAATTGAAGTTGATGGTGAGCCATACGCTGTAATAGAATGGCAGCACATTAAATGCGGCAGGGGTGGAGCCACAGTTCGCACTAAAATTAAAAACTTAATATCAGGCAGAGTGCTTGAAAGAACTTACGATTCAGGTGAAAAATTAAAAGAGCCAGACTTTGAAGAAAAAAGAATGCAGTATCTTTATAATGATGGCACTGAATATATTTTTATGGACCAGGAAAGCTATGAGCAGGTTCATCTTGATGATGACTGTGTTGGTGATGCATACTTATTTATGCCAGAATCATTAGATGTAGCAGTGCAGTTTTTCAATGGCAGGCCAATAGGCATTACACTTCCTAACTTTGTAGAACTGGAAGTTACTGAATGTGAGCCGGGAGTTAAAGGGGATACAGTAACAGGTGGTTCAAAAGGTGCTACTGTTATTACTGGCGGCAAAATCCAAGTGCCATTATTTATTAATGAAGGCGATGTATTAAAAATTGATACTCGTGATGCATCATATATTGAAAGAGTAAGCTCTAAAAAATAAATTATTGTGGCATAATACCCCTATCAGACAATAAAAAAGCACTTTTATAATTATGTGAAAGTGCTTTTTCTTTTATATGATTTTTATATATATACATTTTGCTAATTCTATTGAAAATAGACTAATACTTTGAGCTTACCCAAAAAAATTAGACTACAGTCATTTTGAGCCTGAATTTATAAGGCGAAAAATCTACATTATCTAAATTATATTAGTATATAATATATTTAAATTATCTTCTCTTTTAGATATTTCGCTTTATGGCTCAATATGACATAACTGCAATAGTTTTATAAATATTATAAAATTTTAAGTAATATAAATATATAGTTCCTTCGGTCGCTTTACTCTTTCAAAAAGACATACTTTTACTTTAAGCAGTATAAATAATGATGTATTAATTAGGCTTGAATATTATATAATTTCAACATAATTATTGCTGTAAACATACACTATACAATGTCTATTCTAAGCCACTGGCGAAGAATCTAGGATAATAATTATTTATATTTGCTAAAAGTCTTTAAATACTAATATGTTAGATATTTCGCCTTATGGCTCAATATGACATAATTGTCTTAACAAGTTCTCATAATCTATTTTTCAGGTGTTTATATTATATCTATTTTATGCTGTTTCCTTATAATCTATTTGACCTGCAGTAAATACTTCTGCCAATTCATCATAAAGTTTGTCATATTTTTCTGTTTCCATATTATTTGCTGCACGGACAAGACATGCTGCAGCCTGCTTAATATCTTCAAGCCTTAGCCTGTAAGCTGCTCCATATATATTATAAGAATGGCGAATTACTGCTTCATTATCACCTTTTTTAATGCTTTGTGGTATACGCTCTAAATCTTTTGAGCATATATTAAAAAAATCACACACAAAGCCTTTCAAAAGCTCTGTATTAGCTATTCCTGTAGATTTTGCAAGTGTTTCCATATCAACTTTCATTAAAAGCCCCCTGTTTTCAGGCTTTTACATACTGGAGCAGAACTTCCTGAAGTTTATCAAAGTTGATTGGTTTTGCAACATGCTTATTCATACCACTTGCAATAAAATTATCCATATCTTCTTTAATAACATTCGCAGTTAATGCTATAATAGGAATATTAATACCTTTTGCCCTGATTTCTTTTGTGGACGAAACACCATCCATAACTGGCATATGTATATCCATAAATATAATATCAAATTCTTTTCCACTTGATACTATATCTACAGCTTCCTGACCATTACCTGCAACAGTAACATTAAAGCCTGTTTTTTCAAGAAAGATAACCATAAGTTTTTGGTTTACAGGGTTATCTTCCACAACTAGAACATTGCCTTTCAGCATCACTTGATTATCTATATCGGATAATTTTTTATCTTCTTTATAACTTTTTTGCACCAAATTTTTAAATATATTTTTTAATCTTGTTAATGTAACAGGCTTTAGAAAAATATGGCTTATACCATCTATCTTACTGATTTCGTTCTTATATATACTGTATGAGCCTGCTATATATTGAACTTTGTTCTTATAAGGCATTTTGCTAAATAATGCTTTAAAATGCTCTATATCTTTGCCAGAATCTATCAGCACATAATCAGTATCTTCTGTAATTTTATTGTAATCACCATTGCAGTCATTAATCTTTATATTTAAAGAAGACATATATTCCTGCATAACCCTGCCACAACCATTTTTACTGTCAAAAATAAACATTTTAAAGTTTGTATCAAATTTTTCAATATAGTCTGTATCATCAATTATTTTTAATGAAAGCTCAAAAGAAAATGTAGAGCCATTATTTTCCTTTGTTTCAAGCTCTAACTGAGAATTCATCATTTCAAGCATACTATGTGATATAGATAAACCAAGCCCTGTGCCGCCAAACCGTCTTGTTATAGATGTATCTCCTTGAGCAAATGGAGAAAATATTTTTTCCTTAGTAGCATTATTTATACCAATACCAGTATCTGTTACTGAAAATTTAACTCTTGCTATACCATTTTCTTTATAAATGCAGCGCACATCTAATGATATGCTGCCATATTCTGGTGTAAATTTTACAGCATTTGATAAAAAGTTTGTCATAATCTGCTTGATTTTTAAAGAATCACCTAAAAGTTTATGTGGCAAAAGCGGGTCTATATAACATGTAAGCTCTATTTTTTTCTCTTCTGCTTGTGCTATATATAAATCTGCTATCGCTTCAATATCTGTTACAATGCTAAATGGCACTTTTTCAAGCTCCATTTTACCGCTTTCTATTTTAGAGAAATCTAATATATCATTAATTACACCTAAAAGACTTTCTGAACTTGTGCTTATAATATTAAGATATTCTTTTGCAGTTTCATCCATTTTATAGTCTTTTAAAAGTGCTAAAAAGCCTAATATACCATTAATCGGAGTTCTTATTTCATGGCTCATATTAGCTAAAAATAAACTTTTTGCCTTACTTGCATGCTCTGCTTCTGCTTTTGCAATATCTCTAGCCTGCACCATTTCATGCAGCTGTGTAACCATTGCACGCTCTTTTTCATTTAATTCAAGCAGTGTTTTCTGAGATTCTACCTTGTCAAAAATATTCCTGTGTTCGCATACAACAAGCCTTACATTACCATGCTTATCAAAAATAGGGAAAAAGCTTATCATTTCATATATATTATTTTCTTCTTCTATTACTTCATAAGATATTTTAATTTTTTCTTCAAATACCTGTTTTATATAACATTCCCTGCATGCCCTTGTGCATCTGCCTGCATAATGCTTGTAACAGTTTACTATATTATCATAAGAGTCTGATGCCTGGCTTGAATTAGAATATTCTAATGTAAAATCTTTTTTATAAACAACTAATATATTTCCTGTTGCATTAATATAGTCTGTTAAGATTGTAATAAATTCTTCACTTCTATCTTCTGCTACTTTTAATTCATTAATTGCAGAATACTCTGGAGTTAAATCACTCATTACACATAAAATATTTATTACACCGCCATAACTATTCATAATAGGAGTGCTTGATATTGATAAAACTGCTTTTTTACTGTGCTTTGTTGTAAATTCATAAATACCGTTAAATACTGTATTAGTGCTTTCACTGTTAAAAGAGTTAATAAATTTTTTAGGTTCACTGCATCTTTTTGCAAAATGAGCTAGTGTTTCACCAATATATTCATCAATCTGACCGCCCATTAAATCTAAAAATTTCTGGTTTACATTAGTTATAAATAAATCGCTGCTGAACTCTATAATTTGAGATGAATTATCTACTGCCAGCTTATAGCCTTCAAGCACCCTGTTAAGCTGCATCATAGAGTATTTGTTTCTATCCATAACTATAACAATAAAAGCAAAAAGCCATAGTGCTACAGTTATTAAAAGCCATAAGAAAAAAGCAACATTTTTAAGCTGATATATATAGTTATTAGGCATAATCTCTGCTACATAGCCAAGCTCGTTATCATCAATATCATTTATACTGATAAATACACCCCAGTATCTTGCTCCATCCATATATATATCTTTTATAAAGTTTTTGGCATCTTTTTGTAAAGATACTACATAGTCTATATTATTAATAATACCCTTTAAAACTATTTCTGATATATGATGATGGCGTCCTGTCATCACTTTATATTCACCTATATCCATACCTTGAATATCTTCTTTACCACCCTTATCTATATATGTATTTTTAATTAAAAATATATATAAGCTGGAATAAAGAGTTTCTATATGGTTTAAAAATGAATCTGCTGTCATACCAAATTCAATATATCCATACACTTCATTATTATGCTGGAGTTTGTGTGGAATGATTACAGCAATATCTTTAGAATCTATTGTGAAAAGTCTGCTTTCTTTTGTTGGATAAATTATATGGAAGCTGCTGTTAAATGATGACGGGTCAAGCTCGCCATCAACATATCTGCCTATTAATTTACCTGACTTATCATATATTCTTATTAAATTAGCAGAACCCGGAATAAAATTAACATACATATCAAGAAAATGATGGTGCATACGCCTTATTGCATTTTCTCTTTCTTTGCCTGTAAGGCTGTTTATTTCTTTAATATCTTCGCAAAAAGCCTGATTAGTATATAATATCTGAAATTTAGATAAAGCATCATTTACTACATTGTTATAAATAATTTCTTTCTGTGTAGTAATAGTATTTACCCTTGATGCTATTTCAACATCTATTCTTCTGTTTAAATCACGAAGAATAAAGATAGATACAAATATTTCTATAACCACAAAAGTAATAACAAGCAACTTAATATTATTCATATAAATTATCCATTACAATATTATATATACTGCATAATTAAATGTAAAATTTTTATTATCTTACATCTTCATCAGGCATAATCACAGCTGCAAAAGCCTTAAATATCCATGGGAATATAATAGCAGAAATCATTGATGCTAAAAGAACTGCTGATGTCTGCATTTTGTCTATTAGCTCTAAATCATAAAAGATACTTGATACAACAACAAGCATAGTAAGAGGAAATGAAAGACCTGTTGCAACAAGTAAAAGTTTCTGCTTAGGAATAGATGAAAATAAAAGCAGTATCGTCCCAGCTGCTTTTGATAAAAACAGCGATGTAATAATTAGAAGTGCCAGCAAAATAACATCTTTCTGTAGAAAATCATCAAATGTTACACGCATACCAACTGATATAAAAAATATTGGTATGAAAAACCCATAGCCAACTCCGCCAAGCTTATCAAGCACACCATCTCTGCCTGCAAAAACAAGGGCAAACATCATACCGCCAACAAATGCTCCCACAACAAAAGCTATTTCTAAAACAGCAGCAAAAGCAACAAATGCAAAAAGTATTACAAAATTAGCCCGCATACCTGTTTCCGTTGTATTACCTACTTCTAAAAATACAGACTGCAGATTAGGCTTCCACCAAAGTGCAACCTTCAAGATTTTCATAAATAAATAAATTACAATAAAAAATACTGCTAAATATAAAATCTGCCTTGCACTATTTATTGTATATCCATATTTAGATATAATAGTAAAGATAGTAAGCCCTGCAAGAGTTAGTATCTCGCCTATCATAGTAATAATTAAAAGCTTCTGACCAAAATCTGTTTTTATAAGCTCTGTATCCCTAAGAACTGGAAACAAAAGCCCTATACCTGATGTGAAAAATATAATAGCAAATGACCAGTGCAGATTTAAGTAAAATGATAAATACCATGCAACAACAGCCACTGGAATAAAAACTGATACATAAAGCAAAAATTCTTTTCTTGATAAATCTCTGAACCTGTCAAAATCTATTTCAAGCCCAGCTAAATACATAAGAATTAAAAAGCCGAGAGCTGAAAAATATTCAACCATTTCAAGCTGGTTTTCACCATGGGGCAAAACAGAAACTATAACTATGCCATATATTATTTCCCCAACAGCAGCAGGCAAAAGCAGCCTTTTACTGATAAAAGGCATAAAAAAAGCACCTATTGCCATAAGAAATAAAAACAGTGCTTCATGCTCAGTCATTAGAATCCTCATCTGGAAGCACAAGCACACTGTTATTTGTGCGGGATGCTATTAAAAATGATGTATGAGGGTTTAAAAATGATATACTGTCTTTAGAGTTAGCTGACACTATTAAAAGATTATTTAATTTATCATCTACTTCTGACAAAACTTTATGAACAGGATTACCTTCTAGTATTAAAAGTGGTATTTTTGTTCTTGTTAAATTTTCATAATCTCTGACAAAATTTTTACGAGATTCCATATCATAAGTATCCTGATTAGTTTTTAAAGCACCGGGTGGCACAACATATATACATCTGCAAGGCACACCAAAATGGGCAGCGACCTCTGCACCTGTTTCAATAAGTCTTTCAGGAATACTGCCGTTTAATAACACCAGCACTTCATTATAAGGCATTCTGCCCCTGCATATAAGAATAGGATGATGAGTTTTCTTAAAATAATATTTTAGCTTTCTATTAAATAAACCAAACCCTGCACTACCTGACACTGCTAATGTTCCTACATCATGAAGATATGCAGCACTGCGAAAATTTTTAAGAGTGCCGCCAAACTCACAACCTGCTTTTTGTATTATCTCTATTTCTTTTGTATCTGTAACTTTATGATGTTCTGTATCATACCACAAATATTTTTTTGCCTTTGTATTATTAAAAAAGTAATTTATTTCAACAGAATCTCTCTCTACTAAACCACCTGTAAGCACTGCAAAACTTTGCCCATACTGCAATGGAAATTCAGGCTTGCCTATCATTAAAATATTTACAATATTTTCTACAACTTTTGGCTCGCCTACAAGCACGACCCTGTCCCCTATTTGAAGCTTAAAATCACCATCAGGCACTATAAATGAGGCATTTCTATATACAGCTGCTACTTTCCACCTGCTTGGTGCTAAAAAACGCATTTTTCTATCAACTATATGGGAACGCCTGCGGATAATAACCTCTACTATCTCACCATTACCAAGCCCTATATTGTTAGGTCTTGCATAGTTTTTTTGTATAATATTTAAAACAGATTCTGACGCGATTAATATTGGATTAATCACTTTTACATCAAACTGCTCTAATTCTTCACGCCTGTCATTTTTATAAAGCATTAATACAATTGGAATTTGAAGATTATATACTTGACGAGCTATCCTGCATATTTCTAAAACAACATCAAAATCCTGCAAAGATGACACAATATGAGAAATATCTTCTAAATTGATTTTCTTCCATATAACAATACTGGAAGCTTCACCCTCTATACCTGTAACATTACTATATTCATTAGTTACCCGCTCCACAAGGTCACCATTTATATCTACAACAACACAGGGTCTTTCATCTGCAAGCATTTTTAATAACCTGCGTTGGAAAAAACCAAGCCCAAAAAGTAACACTTTTTTAGATGCCAAAGTAATGCTCCATGTATTTAAGTTTCTTCTGTATTTTAATATGATTATCTATATATGTCAATACAGCCATTATTTTATTTTTAATTTATTCAAATTTTTATTATTTATTTGATATAAATAAAATATATAATCAATATATTGCAGTATTAATTTATTATTTATCAGTATATTATAAGCCAAATTATCTGTTTTTAAATAAAATAACTTGACTATTTACTAAAAAAAAGGCAAAAGAGTAAATTCCTACTTTAAAAAATTTGAGGTTGTATGAAAAATTTATCACAAAATAATTCATTAAGAAATATTGCAATTATTGCCCATGTTGACCATGGTAAAACAACTCTTGTTGATGCTATGTTTAAACAAAGCGGCGTATACAGAGATAATCAAGTTACTGAAGAAAGAGCAATGGATAGTATGGATATTGAAAAAGAAAGAGGCATCACTATCACTGCTAAAAACTGTTCTGTTAGCTGGCATGGCACTAAAATCAATATTTTAGATACTCCAGGACATGCCGATTTTGGCGGCGAGGTGGAGCGAGCATTATCTATGGTTGATGGTGCCATACTTTTAGTAGATGCTTCTGAAGGACCACTTCCGCAAACCCGTTTTGTTCTTAAAAAAGCACTTGAAAGAGGTTTAGTAGTTATAGTATGTATTAACAAAATAGATAGAAAAGATGCAAGACCTCATGAAGTTATAGATGAAGTTTTAGACTTATTTATTGATTTAGATGCAACAGAAGAACAGCTTGATTTTCCTATCCTTTATGCAGTAGGCAGAGATGGTGTTGCATCCCTTACTCTTGAAGAACAGGGAAAAGATTTAAAACCACTTTTTGATATGATTTTAAAGAAAATACCTGCTCCTGCCTATGATGAAGAATCAACTTTTAAAATGCTTGTTTCAGATTTAGGATATTCTGATTATCTTGGCAGACTTGCTATTGGTAAAATAAGAAGTAATATTACAAATATTAATGACGGACTTATTATTTTTAATGAAAAAGGCGAATCAAAACCTGCAAGAGTTTCTAAAATTCAGTCATATTCTGGTATGGAATTAGTTGATAACACTAACCCACAGCCGGGGGATATTTTAGTCGTCGCGGGTATGGCTGAAGTTACTATTGGTGATACAATTTGCTCTAAAGATAACACTGAACCGCTTCCTAGAATATCAGTTGATGAACCTACAGTTGCTATGAAATTTACTATTAATAAATCTCCACTTGCTGGTAAAGAAGGCAAAATTGTTCAGGCTGCTAAAATTAAAGAAAGGCTGGCAAAAGAAGTGCTTAGAAATGTATCTATTAAAGTAGAAGATGCAGCAGAAAAAGACAGCTTTATTGTTAAAGGCAGAGGCGAACTTCAGCTTGCTATTTTAATAGAAGAAATGAGAAGAGAAGGCTTTGAGCTTAATGTGGGAAGACCACAGGTTATATTTAAAAAACAAGACGGTATTCGTTTAGAGCCTGTTGAAAATGTATATATTGACTGTGAAGAGCCATATCTTGGTGTTATTACTGAAAAACTTTCTATGAGAAAAGGCAGAATGACTAATCTTGTAAATAAAGGCACTGGCAGAGTTAGAGCAGAGTTTTCTATTCCTTCCCGTGGTCTTATTGGTTACCGTGATGATTTCCTTACAGATACAAAAGGAACTGGCATTATTAATACACTTTTTGCAGGATATGAAGAATACAGAGGTGATTTTCCAGTCCGCCATACTGGCTCACTTGTTTCAGACAGAGCAGGGGTTGCAGTAGGTTATGGACTCTTTCATTTAGAGCCTAGGGGACAGCTTTTTGTTGTGCCGGGTGATGCTGTATATGAAGGTATGGTTATTGGAGAATATAATAAAGATAATGATTTAAATGTAAACCCTTGTAAAGAGAAAAAACTTACAAATATGCGTGCATCTGGTAAAGATGAAGCACTTACACTGCGACCAATACTTCCTATGACACTTGAAAAAGCTATACATTTTATTGCAGATGATGAAATGGTGGAAGTAACACCACAGTCCATACGAATTAGAAAAATTATCCTTTCAGCGCAAGAAAGGCATACTCTGCGGGGGAAAAAATTACAGGGTATTGAAGATTTAGATGATTAATTAATTTGAATAATCTCTTTTTATAAAAAAGCCCGTGTAATTTTATTATACGGGGCTTTTTACTGTATGATGAAATAATTATAACAAATATTTATTGATTATTTCTGATTAAAGCAGTGTATTACTAAGCTTGAAACATAGTTCCTTCGCTCGCTGATACTCACTCAGGAAGACATATTTTAGTATTTCAAAAATTTGTGCAGTGTAAAAATGTTACTTCATTAAAAATATATAAAGTTAAGTAAAGCTCTCATACACTTCAACTTATGTCTTAATGAGCTTGATTTTTAAGCGAAGTATCTAAATTTATCTTTTATTAAAAAATACTGTCCAGCTACGGACTTTTAATTCCATCGCTACTCGCTCGGAAAGTCCTTGCGTCGTAAAAGACACTCCCCTTGTATTTTTTAAATCACACTTGGTCGCAGTAAATGCTCCCATCACTTACGCTATGCGACGGGACTTCCTGTCCCTTGCATTATCATACTGAGAGTGATAAAGCGAAGTATCTAAATTTATCTTTTATTTTCAAATTCATCCCTGAATTTGAAAAACCACGCTCGGTCGCAGTAAATGCTCCCATCGCTTACGCTATGCGACAGGACTTCCTGTCCCTTGCATTATCATACTGAGAGTGATAAAGCGAAGTATCTTAATTTATCTTTTATTTTCAAATTCATCCCTGAATTTGAAAAACCACGCTCGGTCGCAGTAAATGCTCCCATCGCTTACGCTATGCGACGGGACTTCCTGTCCCTTGCATTGTCATACTGAGAGTGATAAGGCGAAGTGAACTTACCCAAAAATTTTGAACTAAGCCACTAAATAAATTTCTTTTTCCTGTAAAGGTGTAAGTCCATTAGCTTTTATTCTGTAATTATTATAGAAATCAATATATTTTTCAAGTTCATATTTAAACTGTTCTATATTTTTGAATTTGTTAATATAAACCAATTCACATTTTAAAGTAGCAAAGAAACTTTCCATAACAGCATTATCATAGCAGTTGCCACGCCTTGACATACTCTGCTCTATATTATTTTCCTTTAATAACTTTCTAAATTGATTAGCCTGATATAATATACCCTGGTCTGAATGTATCATTAACCCTGTTGTATCTTTTGTTTTATCTATTGCCTGTTTTAAATTATCTATTACCATTTCTTCATTATTATATTTGCTTACACTGTATGCTGTTATTTCTCTGTTATACAAATCCATTATTGCTGATAAATACACCTTTTCATTATTAATTTTTATCTCTGCCACATCTGTTACCCATTTTAAACATGGTCTCTCACTTGTAAAGGCTCTGTTTAATTTATTGCTGCATATATGACTTACTCTGCCTTGTTTATACCTTTTCTTAACCCTGATTAGTGATGAAATTTTTAGTTCTTTCATCAATTTATACACTGTCTTCCTGTCATAAGTATAACCCAGTTTCTCTAATACCTTTGATATTCTTGGATAACCATAAGTCTTGTTAGATTTTTCATATATTTCTAATATAGATGTCTTGACTTCTGCATATTTATCTAATGCAGCAGGCTTTTTAACATTATAATAGTAAGTGCTTCTTTTCATATTACTCACAGACAACAGGATATCCAAACTGTAATACAGCCTTAATGCAGTTATTATTTGTGCTTTTTCTGTTGAACTCTCTGTTCCTTTGACTGCATTAAGGCTTCCAGCTTTTTTAAATATGCATTCTCCGCTGACTTGTAATAAAGCTCTTTTTCAAGCTCTGATATTCTCTCTTTTAATTGTCTTACTTCTTCACTATCATCTGATTTAGTGAGTTTAATATCAGTAGAGTTTGAGTGTTTACTCTTTTTACTGTTCGGGATATTCTTATCTGACATATTATCTCCAATAAACTTACTGCAAAACTTATTCCAGTCATATATTACTGATGCTGATGGTATATTAAAATATAGTGCTGTCTGCTCATAACTTAAATTATTTGATGCCTTATAAGTTAACACATTTAATTTAAAATCTCTACTATATTCATTGCGGGTAAAGCTATGATGTAAACTTGATTCGCCTGAATGCTTATATCTGTTATAGATATTACATATTACTCCTTTATGAATTTTACAGCATCTTGATAATTCACTGGCACTCATTATACCGCTTTCTAAGACTGTTACTATAAACTTCTTAAACTCATAGCTGTATTTTCTTGCCATATACACTCCTTATATGGCTCGTCCAACTTTTTTGGGTAAGTTCAAAGTATCTAAAAATATATACATCAAATATATTATGCACTTTTGCAGTATATATAATTTTGTAAATCCATAATTACAAAAAAGGCACCTTTAAAAAGGTACCTTTTATATTTTTAATACTTAATAATTATCTTATTTTTACATTCACTATTTCTTTGCCCTCTGGGTCAATAGTGTGAACTGCACAAGCTATGCAAGGGTCAAAAGAGTGAATTGAGCGTATGATTTCAAGTGGTTTATCCATTTCTGCAACAGGAAGGTTCATTAATGACTCTTCATAAGGACCTTTTCTGCCTTTGTCATCTCTTGGACCTGCTGTCCATGTAGATGGAACAACTGCACTATAATTTTCAATTAAACCATTTTTAATTTTAATCCAGTGAGAAAGCATACCGCGTGGTGCTTCATTGAAACCAACACCAATGTATTCTTTATCAGTTGGCACTTCTTTTAAATAGTTTACATAGCTTTGGTCTGTTTTGCAGTTATCAAGTAATTTTTCTAAGCAGAGATATGCATGGTCAACCATTAATAAGGACCTGATTGCTCTTGCTGCATTACGGCCCATTACAGAATTAAGCTGTGGAATAGTTACACCAGCTTTTGATGCAACAAAATCAACATATTTTTTAACAAGTGGGTCGCCTGCCATATAGCCTGCTAATACTTGAGATATTGGACCAGTTTGAGTAACATTATCTTCAAAGCGTGGTGCTTTTGCCCAAGAATATTTGCCATTTTCCTGCCAGTCAGTATATGATGGAATTTGTTCTCCATCATAAGGGTGCAGTGTATCTTGTGGGTTTTTATACCATGCATGAGTAGTGTTTTCTGTAATACCCTTTCTTAATGCTTCATCTTTCCAAGTTTTAATTTCTCTAAAATTATCGCCAATAATTATGCCACCTTTCAAACCAAATTCAGTTAATTCGCTGTTCATTGGTATGTCTGGCACTGCGATATAGTTAGGCGAACATTTACCAAGGTTAAACCAGTCTTTATAAGCACCAGCGATTGCAATAACATCTGGAATATATACACATCTTACAAAATCAGCTGTATCATCAAGAAGTTTTTTAATCCACTGAACTCTTTCCATATTAAGAGCAGCCATACTGTCAAAATTAATTGCAGTAGATACACCACCAACAGTTAAGTTTTGGATATGTGGATTTTTACTGCCTATAATAGCTACAGCTTCAGCAATTTTGCGTTGATATTCTAATGCTTCTAAATAGTGAGCAAAAGCAATTAAGTTTATTTCTGGAGTAAGTCTCATATCTTTATGACCCCAGTAACCTGAGCCATAAATACCTAAATTTTTAGTTCCAACAAAAGCTGCTAAACGATCTTTAGCATTTTTCATAGCATTAAAAGAGTTTGTCGGCCATGCTTTGCCTATTGGGGAATAAGCAGCAAGGCTTTCTGCGATTTTACCAGCTGTTGCAGGGTCTGCAGATAATGCACTTACAATATCTACCCAGTCTAATGCTGTTAAGTGGTAGAAGTGAACTATATGGTCTTGTAAAGACTGCATAGTTGATACTAAGTTTCTAAGCATGTGGGCATTAACAGGAACAGGCACATTTAAAGCATCCTCAACTGTTCTAATAGAGCATAATGCATGAGTTGTTGTGCATACGCCGCAGAAACGCTGAGTCATAGCCCATGCACTGCGTGGGTCTTTGCCTCTCATAATAGTTTCAATACCTCTAAATGCTTGAGCAGATGACCAAGAGTTAGAAACTTTACCGCCTTCTACTTCTACATCTATACGCAAGTGACCTTCAATCCTTGTAATCGGGTCTACTGTAATTCTATTTCCATTAACTGGCATATAAATCTCCTTTTCTTATAATCTTTTTAGGCTTACAAGCCCTTTTAAGCATACTATATATATGCTTTTCACAGGCTAAAAAGCCTAGTGATGATGCCCATGGTTTTCCAGATTTGGAAGCACAGGGGTTAATTTAACAAGCACCATATATCCAAATATTTCTATGGCAATAAAGCTTAAAGTAATTAAAAATTCTGCTACACTTGGGAAATATGTATTCCATTCTGCTCCAGGATTAAAGCCTACATTATATACACCAATCCTATACATACCTCCGCCGATTAAAAGAAGCATACCAACTAAGAATATACCGCTTTCACTTCTAGCGTATTTGCATGTTAAAATCATAAGTGATGGCACTATAACTAATATAAGTTCAAGCCAAAACCATATTGACTGAGTAGAAAATGCAAAAGCATTTGACCAGCCGCCGTTTAAAGTAACAGAAATAACCCTTACTATAAGCCAAAAGCCCACAACAAAAGGGATAACTTTTGATAAGTCTACTATTTCTTTTTCAAATGGTCGTTTTAATAATCTTGTAGAAAGAACAGTTTCAAAAGCTGTTATAGAAAAGCCCATTAAATAAGCATTGCTTAAAAATAACAGTGGTAAAAAGCCAGTCTGCCACATTGGGTCAAGTTTATAGCCCATTAATACATATAATGTTCCTAATGATGACTGGTGCATTGTTGGCAGAGTAGCACCTATTGCAACAATAACAAAAAGTGCTGTTGAAAATCTTTTTTCCCATATTTTGCCAAATTCCACAAGTTTTGGAGATTTTGCTTTATCGCTGTCTGCAAATTTTTCAAACACTGCAGGGAGATATTCAAGTATTAATACCACACAGTATGCCATGATACAAAGTGCAACTTCAAAAAGTGCTGAATTAGGGTTCATTCTGCTAGGTACAAAAAAGCCGTAAGAGTTCCAGTAACGACCAATATCCACCATAACTGAAAGACCTGCTAAGCTGTATCCAAACATACTTGCGAGAACTGCCGACCTAACCATTGAATGATATTTAAAATTATTCATGATATATACAGTAACTGCTAATACATAACCACCACAGGCAATTGCAGAGCCAGTCGCCACATCATAGGAAAGCCATATACCCCAAGGGTAGCCGTTTGAAAGGTTAGATACAGGACCAATACCTACAAAGTATCTGTAAACAACAAGAGCCATACCTATACATATCACTGCTAATACAATAAAAAATGCAGGAGTAAGAATAGGGGCTTTATGGATTGCATATTCTCTTTGCTTACTCATTATTAGTCCTCCTCATGTTCGTGATGTTTTTTAACATTTTTACGAACAACTATAGATAATGCTGCAAAAAGGGCTATTGGAGCAATACCATATTTATAAATTGTATGCTGAATGCCTTCTGATTTATAAGCAGTTGCTCTATCACCTATTTTATCAACAGGGAAGTCAAGTTTTCTGAAATCAACAGCAGAAATCACAAGCTCGCCTGTTCCACCATAAACTTTTTCGCCAAGAACAGATTCGCCTCTAGCTGTATCTTCATAATATTTGTTTTCGCCTTTTTCTTTTGATTTATTAATACGGTCATGAGCAAGAGCAAGCATATCTTCCCTTCTGCCATATAATACAGCACCAGTAGGACATACTTTTGTACATGCAGTGCCTTTTTTAGGGTTATCTTTATATACAGCATTACCCTCTGCATCAATATCAAAATCATTAGTTTTAAGGTTAATTGTTGAGCGGCACATATCACATTTAGTAATTTTTGGATTTGCTCTGTGCCATTCAAATGCTGGTATGTTAAATGGACATGCCATTTGACAATAACGGCAGCCTATACAGCGGTTAGGGTCATAAGTAACAACACCATCATCTTTATCTTTTTGTAATGCACTTACAGGACATGCAGATACACAGCCCGGTTTTTTACAGTGCATACAGTTCTGTTTAATGAAATGAGATTTTTCATTTTCATCAACATATTTTCTAATAATAGTTCTAAGTCTGTAATCAAGACCATTCACGCGTATCCACGGAGCTTGTGGATTAAACTGGTCTTCTTCTGCTAAAACAGGAATAACATCATTATTTTCAATAAAATTGCGTTCCTCTTTTGGTTTGTTAAGATTATCAGCTCTGTTTACAAAGTTTGTTTCATAGCATGCAACAACGCAGGCCTGACAGCCAATACATACAGTTGAATCATAAAATTTAACCATAGTATCTTTAGCAAAAGGTTCCCCCTCATCTGATGCTACTGCATAAGACGGAGCTAAAGTTAGCACACCTGCTGTTGCTGCAGAGCCTGCTGCTGCCTTTAAAAAATCGCGTCTATTTGTTTTCATCCTCTGGCTCCTTTGGAAGTTTACTTGCAAATACTGCTCCTGCACCTATTGCAGCACCAACAAGACCGCCAACTACAGCTGCTTGTGCAACGGAGGATTCTTTACCTCTACCTTGTGTTTCAATTATATTTGAATGTGGTTTTGGTTGAGCCACTTTAGCTAATGAGAATAAGCTGTCTTTAAATAAAACTGTTCCTTCTGTGCATCCTATACATGGGCAGCCGTTACCAATAGGCCATGCAGCACCATCATTGAAATGTATTATTGAACAGTTTGCATAAGTTTCAGGACCTTTACATCCCATATGATATAAACACCATCCATTTTTGTGACCTTCATCACCAAATTCTCTTACAAAGCGTCCAGCATCAAAGTGTGGTCTGCGTTCGCAGTGTTCATGAATTAATCTGCCGTAAGCAAATGTTGGACGGTGTGCTCTTTCATCTTTCATAGAAAGGTTTGCAATAGATGGTATTTTTAAGCCTTTTTCTGGCAGTTTGTTAAATGTAGCAACATATAAAATAACACTTAATATATTATGTGGGTTAGGTGGGCAGCCCGGGAGTGAAATATATTTATTTTTTAAATCATCATCAGACCATTGCATATCACCAGCAAGAATATCTATTACACCTTTTGCCTTAGTTGGATTTGGCTCAATAGCAACAATACCACCAGAGCATGCACATGCACCAAGAGATACAACAACAGCAGCTTTTGCAGCAGCTGCTTTAAAAGAATCTACTGCTGTTTTGCCGCCAATTTGACAGCACACTGCCATATCATCTGTTGGTATAGAGCCTTCAACTACAAGTATATATTTACCTGCATGCTTTTCAATAGCATTATGCAGTGATGCTTCAGCCTGATCACCAGAACCTGCCATTAATGTTTCCTGATATTCAAGGTTAATTATATCAAGAACAACTTCTGCAATGCTAGGATGGTTAGCTCTTAATAATGCTTCAGAACATCCAGTGCACTCTTGGAAATGAAGCCATATTACAGGCGGACGCTTATCTTCTCTGCCTGCTTGTGCAATAACTTCTTCAGCCATTGCAAGTGGTAATCCCATGATTGCAGTTGCTGTTGAAACTGTCTTCATGAAATCCCGCCTAGATATTCCGGCGGATAATAAACTACGTTCGATCATACAAACCCCCTGGTGCATTCCACATCTTATCATGGTGCGTTTGCACTTATTTAATTTGAAATATGATATATTCTTATCATGGGTAAACCATGTAAAATACCAGCTGTAATACACAAAGATAAATACTTGGTTACTATGAATTATAATACATATCAGTATAGGCACATACCGATATACTATTCTTATACCATACTTTTATAAATAAAACAATAGATATAATTATTTAACCTTAAAAAAAACAAATTTATAAGAAAACTCATCTTATCAAGTAAACTACTGATAAATAATATATATATAATTATACATAATTGCTGTAAAATTATTTTCTAGTTATATTTTTTGCTTTTTATATTGTTTCATTTTCTTTTTTATGTTTTTTTACTTATATTATTTTTCAAAATAACATAAATTCATTTAAAATAGATAGTAATTGTCTTTTTTTATTATAAATATACTAATATTTACTAGACTATTAAACAGACTTAATATTTTATTTTATACCTTATTTTTTTAGGCAATATTACTGAAAGACTATTATTGATTATATAAATATAATTAAAAAGGCAGAAAAAAATTCCCACCTTTTATGTATTATGTATTTTATACATTATAATTGAATTAAATGCAAAAGACTTGTTGTGCCTGTTTTGCCAAAAGGCATGCCTGCTGTAACTATGATAGTATCACCATGTTCTGCAAGACCTGCTTCAATAGATTTGATTTTTGCTGTCTCAATTACAGATTCTAAATCTGTCATTAATTCAGATATTACACCCTGAGCACCCCATATAAGACTTGTCATATTACATACCTTTTCATCAAAAGTAAGCACTAAAAGCTCACATTCTGGACGAAATCTGGATATACAGTATGGAGCAAGACCTGTTGCAGAATAACATACTATACATTTTGCACCAACATCTTTTGCAAGCCAGCATGCAGCTCTGCCTATTGCAAGTGTAAATGCATGGTTGTCTCTAAATAATGAATAATCAAAATCTGGTGTATATCTGCTGTATCCTTCTGCAGCACTTGCAATACGAGCTAAAGTTTCAACTGCTGTATCTGGATAGTCGCCGTTTGCTGTTTCATCTGAAAGCATTAATGCATCTGTGCCATCAATGACTGCATTTGCCACATCAGTAGTTTCACCCCGTGTTGGACGCTGTGATTTTACCATGCTTGCAAGCATCTGCGTTGCTGTAATTGTTATTCTGCCTGCTTTTCTTGCCTGTTTTATAATATGTTTTTGAACATGTGGTATTTCTTCCAAAGGCATCTCCACCCCTAAATCACCACGGGCAACCATTACCCCATTTACCACATCAAGTATTTCTTCCAAATTATCTACTGCCTGCGGCTTTTCTATTTTTGCAATGAGAAGCGGTTTATGCTCACTTTTATCTATAATGCTTTTTATTTCTTCTAAATCTTTTGCAGAACGGACAAAAGAAAGTGCTACAAAATCAAGTTTTTCTTCCAATGCCATCTGCAAATCTATTCTGTCCTTTTCACTAAATGCAGGCACATGTAAATCAGTCTGCGGCATATTTACTCCTTTTTTTGTATAAACCACACCGCCAGTAATAACTTTGCATATTACTTTCTCTTCCTCTATACTTGTAACACAAAGCTCAAGCATACCATCAGCTAAAAGTATTCTTTCGCCAATATTTACTTCCTTATGTAAATTATCATACTCTACAGGCAGAGCATTTTCATATTTTTTATTTGTAGAAGCAAGTGCAATATAATCACCAGCAATTAACCTGACACCTTCTTCTGGAAGTATACCAAGGCGTATTTTTGGTCCGCATAAATCCTGCAAAAAGCCAACATGCACTCCCATTTCCTGAGAAATACTCCTTACAAGTTTAATTGTTGCTCTGTGGCTTTCATGTGTGCCGTGCGAAAAATTGAGCCTTACCACATTCATTCCATTTTCTATCATTTTTCTAATTACAGTCGGGTCATTAGATGCTGGCCCAATAGTGCATATCAGCTTTGTTTTTGTAATTGCTTTCATTATTGAATACTCCATTTGATTAATCTATGTAAGGATATTATTTTTTACCTTTTATTTCAAGAATTTTTATATAACCTAGCCTATTCTTTCAAATCCATTCATTTCTTTTAAGTTTTCTTTTTTTATCTGAAAAAACTCTTTATCTTTATCCTGCATTTCTTTCCATACTACTTTGCAGTTTTTTATCCTTAATCTAGAAAGTTCTGCCATAATATTTACTTTTGAGCGGACAGTTATTAAATATGAATTTTCATAATGCCTTGTTATACTGATAATAGTTTCCCCAATTTTAGTAAAATTCATATAAATATATACTGAATAATAATTACTGTTGTTTTTAGCAACCCTTATTATACCATCATCAAAATCAAGCTCATCATTTTCAAAAAAAGAAAAGAAATCACTTCCCATTAATACATTTGCAATCTGCTGTTTAGTAACGGCACTTTCTGCACTGCTGTTTTGCTGAGTATAGGCGGCAAGTTTCATATCTCCTTCAAGAGATAAACCTTTTGACAGCTTGTATTCAAAAAACTGACCACTGTTTTTTAGTGTTTTTTTTATATCATCTGCCATAAATGATGATAAATGTATTGCACCAAACTCTTTTAATACTGCTGCTGTTTCTTTCTGATTATAAGACGCTATTTCTTTTGCCATAACAGCAAGAGCTGTTTGCTTTGACGAAATATTTATTTCCTTTAATGTTAAGACAGGCTCTGTTTTGATAACTTCTGCCATTATTTTTGCACTGCCTGAATTTGCAGGTATTTCTGCCTGATATATTCTGCCACCTATTTCAACACTAAAAATGCCATTATTTGCAGATAATATTTTTACAGGCAGTTTATCTCCAATGTGAAATAAACTACTGCTTTGCTGTTTTAAAAGCTCAACTTCCAAAGGATTTATTTTTAATATCATTAATTTTAAATTACTGCCATAAAGCAAATCTTTTGAAAATGCTTCCACATTTCTGCCGTTTATATTTAATATATAGCTTCCATCTCTGCCTGCCTTGACACTTGATGCATAAACAATATCCCCTGCATTTATGATGTTATGCTGCATGCTGTTTTTATAGGCAGAAATATTTATATCCACTTTTACTTATCCTTTATAGGAAGCCTTAGTGCAAGCTGAACTTCTGTTATAGATATACCAAGCTCTCTTGCAATATCTATGCTTGATTTACCTTCTGCATTAAGAGAAAGTATGTTTGTTTTCAAGTCTTTTTTGCTGTCCTGCTTATTTAACTGCTCCTTTAATGTTTCCTGTTTTTTCAAGACTGTTTCTAAATGTATCTGCTCACTTTTTACTTCTTTTTTCTCATTTTTTATTTTTGAAAATTTTTCTCCCGTAACATGTTCATATCTTAATATTTTTTCATCAACTAAATCTGATAAATCTTCAAGCACTGCTTCCCTTGCTTTAATAGATGCTTCTAAACTGTCTGCAAGCCTTTGGCTTTCAAGCACCATTTCATGCATATTTTCCATAATACTGTATGCTTCAGTAGGTGAAAAATTTATCAGTTTTCTTTCCACATTTCTTATTCTTAAAAGCAGACTTACTATTAATATTATTAATATAAAGTTTAAAATATAACTTAGAAGTATTATTAAAGTATTTCCCATTATTTATTAGCCTCTTTTAACATTTCTCTTTCAAGTTTGAATATATATTTCATTATTTTATCCTTAGTGTCAAAATTTACATCAAAAAATACACCCTTATATATAATATATTCGCCTGAATACATTAATTTTTCCACACTGCATAATGCAGCAAATGAAAAAAATCCGCTGCTGTCTCTTATTGTAGTATATAAAAATATTTTATCAGCTGCTATATTTTTTTTGCAGGCAAATAAAATACCTTCTTCTGATATAATTAATGAAAGATAGTCTTCTGCACCATCTATCTTTTCTTTTGGTTTTAAAAGATATAAAATTTCATCAAGTTTAGAGTTTATGTCTATTAAAAAATTAATAATTTCCCTGTTTTCTACTTCATCTCTTGAAAATACTTCTTTTAAACGGGAAGCGGTAGAGTTAAGCTCCTGCCTGTTAATATTTGCAGCAAGAGACTTGTATTTCAATTCATTACTGCTTATTACTTCTGCTATACTGAATGTATGGTTGAATTCTATATAATGGTTTTTAAAAAATACATCATCAATTCTTTTTACTTTTTCAAATATAACTGTGTTATCAAGTATGTTTTTAACTTCAAGAATATATATTTCTCTATTATTATCCACATTTTCTGGAAAAATAATAATACTTTTTTCCTGAAATACATCTGCTTGCTCGCTCTGAATAGTAAGCGGGTTTAAATCCAATATAAGCCCATATACTGCATTAATTTGATTTTCTTTTATAACTGAAAGTTTTACTCGTTTCTGCATTTTATGCCTGAATATCTATGCCACCGTGTTTTTCTTTTTTATCTTCCTGCTGTTTTTGTTTTCTGCGTTTTTCTCTTTTTTTGCGTTCTTCTTCCATTTTAACAGATTTATCTGCCACTCCCGCACTTTCTGTTTTTATTTTACCACCTACTTCTTTCTGCTTTTTCTCATATTCCTTTTGAAATTCTGCTAAAAACGCAGCATTTTTCTGCTCCTGACCTTTCTGCATACTATCCTGCATCTGCTCAGGAATATAACTTCTGGATACTACTGTTGAGACATCATAGGGAGTTGGCATAGTAACCTCCTTTTGAGTGTTCTTTTATTTAATATCGTTTTTTCTGCTTAAAACTTAACATTGCATTAGACCATAATATAATATAATAAAAATATTCTTAAACAGCAAGTATATAAAATGTGATAATGTGGGGACTTACCCAGAAATTTTGTATATAAGTCATTTTAAGCCTGATTTTAAAGACGAAAAATCTAAATTATATATATTGCAAAAGTGCATAATATATTTAAAATATCTTATCTTTTAGATACTTCGCCTTATCACTCTAAGTATGATAATGCAAGGGACAGGAAGTCCCGTCTGAAAGTAAGCGACGGGAGCATTTACTGCGACCAAGCGTGGTTTTTCAAATTCAGGGATGAATTTGAAAATAAAAGATAAATTAAGATACTTCGCCTTATCACTCTAAGTATGACAATGCAAGGGACAGGAAGTCCCGTCTGAAAGTAAGCGACGGGAGCATTTACTGCGACCAAGCGTGATTTAAAAAATACAAGGGGAGTGTCTTTTATGACGCAAGGACTTTCCGAGCGATTAGCGATGGAATTAAAAGTCCGTAGCTGGACAGTATTTTTTAATAAAGTATAAATTTAGATACTTCGCCTTTGGCTCAGTGTGACATAAGTTGAAATGTATTAGAGCTTTACTTAACTTTGTATATTTTTTAATGAAGTAATTTTTATACTGCATAAATTTTTGAAATACTAAAATATGTCTTCCTGAGTGAGTATCAGTGAGAGAAGGAATTATAAAACATCACTATTATAGTTACTTCGCTATGTTTCAAGCTCAGTAGACTAAGGCAGGGGCAGGAAGTCCCGTCGCTTATTCTATGCGACGGGAGTATTTACTGCGACCAAGCATGTTTTTTCAAATTCAGGGGGAGCATCTTTTACTACGCTCCGCTCCAAGTATAGAAAACGGTCTGCCACTAACATGGGCAAGACCCCGTTTTTTACAACTCAAGGACTTTCCAAGCGAGCAGCGATGGAATTAAAAGTCCGCAGCTGGATAAAATTTAAAAATAAAGGATAAATTAAATTTATCTGGGCTTTATATTATTTTTTCTTCATATAAATTATACATGTGCCTGCATTTTTCATTGTAAAATCTTCTGAGATTTTATTCAATGTTTCTGAGTGTCCAAGACACAGATAGCCCGGCTCTGTCAGCATATTATGGAAATTTTTAATTGTTCTTTGTTTACCATCCATATCAAAATAAATAAGAACATTACGGCAGAATATTACATCAACTTTTCCTATAAGGCTGGTAATTGTAGGGGTAGTAATATTGCCTGTATTAAAACGGACATGTCTTTTTATTTCATCTTTAATAAAATAACTTTGTCCTTGAACATCAAAGTTTCTCATAAAATCAGCAGGGACACCTCTGAAAGAAGCCTGCCTGTATTCGCCTTTTTTGGCTAATGCTACAACTTCAGAGTTAATATCTGTTGCAATAATATCTATTGATGCTTTATCAAATAAACCTGCATTTTTAAGAAGTATTGCAATAGAGTATGGCTCTTCACCTGTAGAGCATGGTGCTGACCATATTTTTATGCTTTTCTTTCCTGCCTTAATTAAATCAGGCACAATATTTGATACAAGATAATCAAGCTGACCCCGTTCCCTTAAAAAATAAGTTTCGTTAATTGTAACAAGGTTAATTAATGTATCAAGCTCCTGTCTTTTCTTAATATCATATTTTAAATAATAAATATAGTCTTTAAAAGTAGTAAAGTTAAGGTCTGCAAGCCTTTTTGACAACCTGTTTTCAAGCAGATATTTTTTGTTTTCTGCAAACATTATACCTGAATTTCTATAAATTACATCTTTTAACTCTACAAACTCTTGGTCATTAATTTTGATTGAACTTAAAAGCATAACACCTACTCTCCAATTTCACCAATGATATGCTCAAGGATATACTTATTAGTCTCATCTTTTAGTCTAGCTCTTAATAAGTTATCATAGCCCACTGGTTTCTGCTCAAGTATAATATTAACTGCTTTATACCTTAC
Source organism: Mucispirillum schaedleri ASF457 (assembly GCF_000487995.2). Classification (NCBI taxonomy): domain Bacteria; kingdom Pseudomonadati; phylum Deferribacterota; class Deferribacteres; order Deferribacterales; family Mucispirillaceae; genus Mucispirillum; species Mucispirillum schaedleri. Next base: position 1,624,702 of record NZ_CP097562.1, on the reverse strand, counting down.
AAGCCAGCTTTCATCTTTATTAAACAACTTTATAGCAGCAGTTAATGCTACAGGACCATGCATAAGACTTAATGAATTTAATGCTTCTTTTCTTATATCCTCGTTTGTATCATCTAGTTTTGATAATAAAAACGAAGGGTCAACACCTTTACATTTTCCTAATACTTCTATGATTGCAAGCTTAACATTCTGTTCTACTTTATCATAATAGCTTTCAATTTTTTTGATTATGTTTTCATCTTCTATGCCAGCTAATGATTTAGCAGCGAAAAAGCCAACCCAGTTATCATTATCGCCAATTTTTTCAACCAGTATTGATGTAAACTCACCACTGCCGCGTCTTGATAAACCAGAAGCTGCTGCCTCTCTTAACTGTATAGAATTATCATCAAGTAAACCAAGTAATATTCTTCCAACACGCTCATCTTTAAACAATGCTATTTTCTTAGTAAGCTGGATGCGGACAGCTTCATCTTTTTCTTCATTCATTGCATTTGATAAATATTCAAATGCTTTCTCATCATTAATAAGTGATAAAGCATATATTGCAACAAGACGAATTCTAATATCACTGTCATGCAGATATTTAGCAAGTTTTTCAGAATCAGTATCATCTGAAAGCAATGCAATAGATGCAGCAGCCGCTTCAGAAATACCTATCTCTTTACTAGCAAGATAGCTGTAAAGCTGCTCTTTAGACTGAGTATCGCCTATCCATCCAAGCACTAATATAGCAGCTGATTTAACACTGGCTTCATTAGCATTAAGAGCTTTCCTGTATATTTCTAAGTTTTGATAATCCTGAGCTCTGCCCATAGTAAGTATTGCATATTCAACAAGCAGTGGGTTTCCACCATCTATAAGCTCTATAAGTTTGTTTTGTATATTATCATCATAGTTTGCTGCTAAATATTCTGAAACAGTGCCTGCTTTATCTGTATCTAAAAACCTTTCAAAAAGAGCATCAAGTGGATAAGATGCAAAATCATCTTTAATTACAAATAATTTTTGAAGATTAGTAGACTGCAGAACCTGTATTATATTGTCACATACATTTAAAAGTTCAATATTTATTTTCCTGACCATTGCTAATTTTTTTACAGCAACAAGCCCTGCTAAAAATTTGCTTTGTATATAGGAGCATTTATATAAATCAATACCTATCAATACAACTTCACTGTGTTCTTCAACAATATTGCACACTTCTGAAATATCAGATAAGTCGTTATCAGGGTTTATATGAGCTTTAAATACTCCATTTTTAATTTCGTATTGTAACTCAACCATAATCTTAACCTATTGCAGCTGCTTCTGTATCATAAATTTTAAATACTTTATCAAGTCCTGTAAAAGAAAACATTTCTCTAATATCTGAGTTCATATCACAAAGAGAAACTTCTTTTTTATTTTTACTTGCTGTTTTAAACAAGTCTATAATTTCTCTTAAACCAGATGAGTTCATATATACTACACTTTTAAAAGACAAAATAACAGAATCGCCTTTATTAAGCAGTGTATTTATTTCTGCTTTTACCTGTGCACCTGTCTGAGCATTAATTTCACCTTCAAGATAGGCTACATTTTTTCCATTTACATTTTTAACATTCATATCATATCCTCCTAATATTATTAATATGACTATTTATTTTTACTTTCCTTTTTATTCCGTTTAATTACAAGTATTGTAATATCATCTTCAAAAGGTGCACCTGCTGTAAAATCTTTAACATCTTCCATTACTTCCTTGATGAGACGCTCGGCAGGATAATCATTAAACATCATAAGTTTAGATACAAGTCTGTCATAACCATACTGCTCACGCTGGTTGTTCATAGCTTCAACTAACCCATCTGTATACATAAAAAATACATCACCTTCTTCTATATACCATTTCTTTTCTTCAAAACTTAAGCCCTCAAATGTTCCTAAAAACATACCAGATGCTGTTATTTTTTTTACAATAAACTCTGATGAATCAAAGAAAAGCACAGGATTATGACCTGCTGAGGCAAGATTAAACATACCATTATTAGTGTTTAATACTGCATAAAACATTGTAACAAAATCTTTTGTATGTATATTATCGCATAAAATATCATTAACCATAGTAAGAGCATCTGATGCAGAAATTACATCAAATGTATAGCTTCGCATTATAGCACGGGTTATTGCCATAATAACTGCTGCGGGTGTTCCATGACCTGATACATCTGCCACAACAAAACCACAGTAGTTATTACTCATTTGGATACAGTCATAATAGTCACCACCTGCCTGCTCTGCTGGAATATATGTAGCACCAAAATCATATCCGCTTACTTCAGGCAGCTTTTCAGGAAGCAGACTTTCTTGAATATGACCAACCTGTTTTAATTCTTCTTCTATTAATGCCTGAATTGTTTTTAATTTTTCATTCATGCGTAAAAGGTCTTTATTCATTATAGACATTTGACGCTGCTTTTCATTAATCTCATTCTGGCGTTCTTTTATATCATCAATTAACTTAATTTCTCTTGTTGTATCTCTTAAACTTTCAACAATATATTTATCAAATTTAGAAAACATTATTGTCATATGTTTATTATGTATATGCCTTAATGCTTTACTGTGATTTGTTTGAAAAGGGCAGTCTTTACAAGGTTCTTCAAAGCCATAAACATTATAACACTTTATCTTTTCAATATCTTTTTTTCCAAGCTGAGAAGTTTCTTTCAGTATTTTATTAATAGTTTTAATGTTATATTCATCATCAACTATCATAATCCCATGAGCCATATTATCAATAGCTTTTTCTAAAAATGTTATTTCATGGTCCATAATATTTTTTTCATGGGTTAATCTGAAATTATTTGCTTTTGATTCTTTCGTTGAATGGGTTAATTTCAAACGCTCTCTTTCTATATCTGTAATATCAATTAAAGAAGATACATATAAATCATCAGATATACGGGTAAAAGCAGCACGGGTAAATATTCTTTCCCCTTTATAAGTAATAATATCTTTTATAAGTACTTTTGTGCCAGAAAAATTTTTATCTTCATCAATAGGACAGTTTTTGCATGGTTTATTATATCCATGTATAACATTATAACATTTTTTATTCAGTATTTCATCTGGATGCTTGCCAGAAACAAAAGAAATCCTGCCGTTTGCAAATTTAATATTAAATTCACTGTCAACTGCTATAATGTATGAATCAAGACCATCAAAAAGTCTTGTTAATGTGTTTAAGTCCATATACCCACTCTGTAATATACTTCTTTTGCTTATTTCATAATTACTTGATTATACAAAAAAGAATTTTATTTTACAATAGTAAAATTTTTTTATTTTTATCAGCTTTCTTAACTAACAGGACAAATGTTACACTTTTAGTAAAAAATAAATCTTAACTTAATATAAATCAAGCAATAATTTATTTTCAATAACAATCTCATATGGAGATTTAAAATTTAAGCATGTTTTAGCAGTATTATTATATCTATCTTCATGCTGTTTAAGAGCCTTAATTAATTCATCTTTGGAATAGAATTTATTATTTGCATATAAAATTTTTCCATCCTCTCTATGACTTCTTTCCACCTTTCCATTCTGCCAAGGTGAATAAGGTCTTATTCGTTTAATAGTATATCCTTTCTTTTCAGCTGTCTCTTCAAAATAGCTTTTCTTGTTTGTAACTTCCTTATCATTTACAAACTCATAGCCATTATCCACTTGAATTGTTTTTAGTGGAAAGCCAAATTTACTTTCCAGTTCGTCTAAAAACTTACCTGTTTCAAATGTGCTTTTTTCTTCTACTATTTCTAATACTCTCATTCTGCTGTATTCATCTATCGCTGTTATCTGATAATATTTTTTACCATAGCTGGAAAACATTATACATTCCTGTGGAACATATTTTATATCTATCTGAACCTTGTCGCCTATATACTGACCTGTTATTGGTTCATATCTTGTATAGCTCTTTTTTGACTTGTTTAATGACTTTAAGCCTTTCTTCCTTATCTGCATACACATACTGCCAAAACTACGATTATAACCAATTTCTAGAAGTCTGACATATACCTCCGCATTACCATACAAACCATGCTCGGCATATGTGTTAAATATTAAATCAAGCTCTTCTTTACTATGCTTATTTGGACTGTTTCTTGGTCTACGACTTTTAAAAGATAAACTCTGAACTGTTCCATCATATTTCTTTAAATGCCTGTATACAAACATACGGTTCACTTGATATTTGCGGGCTGCTTTCGTTGCTCCTTTTTTTAATGCATACTCACATAACCGTTGACGAAATCGCATTTCTTCTGTTATTATCACTTTATTCATTGTGATACCTCTTAGTTTAGTTTAGTTTTTTGCTTAATTTTATACTATATACTAAGAGGTATTTTTTTATACTTATTTTTGTAACATATGTCTCATAATCTTACAAAAATTTTTTTATTTTTATCAGCTTAAATAATGGATAATACATATATTGGCATAATAATTATTTTATTATTAATTATATTTTTAAAAAATTCATGATTTTATCTGGTAAATTTTAATACAATCATTATAAAAATAGAAGCGACGCTAAATACTGCTGCATACATTATTAATTTTAATGCTACCTTTTCAGAAGTAAACATAAGGTCTGATTTATAGTTTGAAATCTCTTCATCAACACTGTCAAGTTTACTCATAATTTCTTCTATAACTTCTCTGTTTTTCTTTAAATCATCTTCTGCTTCATATTCAATAACATTGCCTATATATATTATTGTATATTCAATTAAAGAAAAAAGAGCATTTCTTAAATATACAAACTGATATGTAAAAGTATAATAAGGTGTTTTTAAAAGCTCTGGAAGCAGGTCATACTGTATTTTTTTAAGACGCTCTCTTGACTGAGCAGGTATGTCATTAATATCCGGTATTCTGTCTATTTCATTTAACACTCTGCGGATAAGTTTATAATATTGAGACGCAAGCTCTGGAACTGCACTTGTTTTAAGTTTAATTTCCCGTCTTGTTACTTTATTTGCCTTTAAAAAATTTTTAATTAATACCATAGCTGACGGCACTTTTACTTTTTTACGCTTACGCACCACTTTTATAGAGCGTTTCATATCTATGGCTATTAATGTTTCTACTATTTCATCTGTTCCAAAAACAAAATGGTTAGAGCCTTCTAATACCTCTTTTTCTTCAGGTCCCATTTGACCATTTGTAAAAAAGAAAAGACGGGTAACATTTTCGTCATTCATTGTTCTAAGAACATCTGTTGTAATGTATGGGTCTAATATCTCTCCCGGTTTTACAACTTCTATCCATACAACTGCTGACTGGTCTTCACGGCTTTGATATGACCATATTTCTATGCGGCGTTTATTTTCTATATCTTTTACTGTTCTGTGAAGTGAGTAGTTAAAATCACCCATAACTTCACTGACAAAATTATAAAATTCTGTAAGTTTAATGTTATAGAGCTGTTCATACCTAGCTTTGCGTTCTGAATCCATATATCTCTACTCGTCTGTTTTTAAGGCTGCCTTTTTTACTGTTTTTTTCTAATGGGTAGCCGGTGCCTAAACCTATTGTCCTTATTTTATCGGCATTATATCCTTTTTCAATAAGCAGTTTTTTTATATGGTCTGCTCTTAAATATGACAACTCATAGTTATTGCTGTATGTAGCATGTCTGCCTACTGCAACATCATCTGCATTTCCAAAAAGCACATAGTTTTTGTCTTTTGGCAGGCTGTCAAATAATTTTGATATGTCATCATTAAATATTGGTGATACATTTCCAAGCTGAAAATGTATTGTTAATATTAATTCTAAATCTTTTGATGTAGGAACAAGGTTTAAGTTATCTGCCACATTTTTATTGCCGCTTTCTTTTGAAACAATAATGCGGCTTTCTTCTTCCAGCTCTTTTGCTGCAGGTATCTCTATGGCATCTTCAAGCTCTATTTTGTTTGGGATTTCTGTTTTTATATAGTCAGTAGAAAGAGTATATTCATCTTTCACCCTTTCTTTTATCAGTTTTACACCAATAACAGTCCAGCCATTTAAAGCCACATTATCATAAGCTTCCTGTTCTGTCATAGCCATTACAGTCATTGTTGTAATCACTTTTGATAAATTATTTTCAATTTTGACTTCATACATATTCTGCTCCTCGTAAGTAGCAGCATATAGATTATCTCCACCAATAATATGGTTTTTTTGGTATACTGCGAGGAACAGGATTGTGAACAAGACTATTACTGTTATTTTCTTCAAGGTTATAATCCTTTAATGCCTGATCCATTTTTTCATCAGGATATGTAGCAATTACTTTAAGGTCATATATTACATCATAGCCGCCATTATAATATAAAAAAGCATCAGGCGGCAGTTTTGATGCAGTTTGAAAATGAGTTGCTGCAGTGGTTACTTCATATACATAAACCCTTGCTGCAGCAACTTTAACTAATAATATTAATAATATTACAACAGCAAAACTAACCGTTGTTATTTTTTTGCGAGATAAGCTCATCAATTTTATCCAGCAGCAGCTGCTGATTTATAGGCTTTGATATAAATGCATTCACACCAGAAGTAGTGAGTTTTTTCTTATCCGATGGCTCCATTCTAGCGGATATTGCAATTATAGGCATATCATAACCTTTTTCTCTCATACTGCGTGCAAGTCTGAAACCATCCATATCTGGCATCATAATATCACTGATTACTAAATCTATACTGTTGTCTTTGCTAAGAATATTCAGTGCATCTTTACCAGATGGTGCTTCAATTGTTTCTATCCAGTCCTGAGACTCAAGAACTTTTTTAGTAATTTTTCTGTCTGTTGAAGAATCATCACATATTAATACTTTAACTGCATTTGTTTTCTTAGATACAGACTGAATACTAGAGCGTTTATTTGATGAAAGTTTTTTAGTGTTTCTAATTCTTCTAGGCATATTTTGTGCAACTTCAATTACACCAGCCACATCTAAAATTAATCTAACACGACCATCACCAGTAATAGTTGCACCTGCAATACCAGGGTTTCCGCCTAAGTAATCGCCAAGAGATTTAATAACTATCTCTTCCTGACCAATTAACTTATCAACAATAAATCCTAACTGTTTTTCTGCTAATGCAACGACTACTACATATATTTCGTCCTGCTCAAGCTCATCAAGAGCAAATGCTTCATCAAGTCTGACAAGAGATAATACTCTGTCTCTTAATTTTAATACTTCCCTGCCTTCAAATGAGTGGATTTCTTCATTTGTAATGCGAACAGTTTCAACAACTGATGCAAGAGGTATAGCAAATGTTTCACCTGCAACTTCAACAAGAAGTGCTTGAATAATAGCAAGTGTTAACGGAAGTTTTAAATAGAATATTGAACCCTCATTTATTTTAGAATCAATAGTAATAATACCATTTAATTTTTCAATATTTGTGCGAACAACATCCATACCAACACCGCGGCCTGAAATGTTTGTAATTTTTTCAGCAGTAGAAAAGCCTGCTTTAAAAATCAATGAAAAAGCCTGTTTATCATCCATACTGTTTGCTTCTTCAACAGTAATGACACCTTTTTCTATAGCTTTTCGTTTTAGTTTATCAGGGTCCATACCAGCACCGTCGTCTTTTATTTCAATAACGACATGGTTACCTTCATGGTATGCTGATAAATTAACTGTTCCCATTCTTGGTTTGCCTTTTGCAAGACGGGCTTCAGGAGTTTCTACACCATGGTCGCAGGAGTTTCTAATCATGTGTAAAAGCGGGTCACCAATAGATTCAATAACCTGTTTATCAAGCTCTGTTTCTTCACCTGATATGATTAACTCTATCTCTTTACCAGTATCTCTTGCAATATCACGAACAACTCGTGGGAATTTATTAAATACTTTACCTATTGCAATCATTCTTGTTTTCATAATTGCAAGCTGTAGTTCTGTAGTATTCATACCTATTGAGTTTGTAGCCACTAAAAGCTGTTCAACAAGATATTCATTTTCAAACTTATTCTCAAGTTCACCAGCAATTTGAGAAAGCATATTTCTGCTTAAAACAAGCTCACCAACTAAGTTTACAAGGGAGTCTAAACGGCTTACATCAACACGAATTGTCTGTTCTACCTGAGTTGCCTGATGAGTAGTTTTTGCTGCTTCCTGTTTAGGGGCTGCCTGAGGTTTTGGTGCAGGAGCAGGTGCTGCCGCCTTAGCTGCCTGTGCTGGTTGAGCTGCCGGAGCTGCTTTTGCTCTTGCAGTAAGTTTGCCCTCACTTGCCAGTTTCAAATTTTCAATAACAGAGGAGCAGTCTGCACTATCTGTGCCGTTTTCAATATCATTGATAATTTGTTTTGTTTTATCTACAAATTCTAAAAGAGTATCCATAATCTCACGAGTAACTACCATTTCACTTTTACGGAGTTTATTTAATATATCTTCAGCATGGTGAGTCAACTCTGCCAGTTTAGTAAACCCAAGAAATGAAGATGAACCTTTCATTGTGTGGGCACCACGGAAGATTTTGTTTAAAAGCTCCAAATCATTTTGGTTGCTTTCAAGCTCTACAAGGTCATGGTCTAAATTTTCAATTATTTCATTAGTTTCAACTAAAAAGTCCTGAACTAATTCCTGCATATCATCATTATTCATATATTCACCTGCTTTCCTTATACACCAAATTCTTTAAGGAGTCTATCAACTAAATCTTGGTCTTGCAATATTTCTTTAGTATCTTTAAATTTATCTAAAACATCAACATCTATAACATTCTGCTTAATACCCAGTTTTATTAAAACAGATGCCAGTTTTTCTTCTAATGAGTTTACTACTTTTATGCTTTCATTAATCTTAGATTTAGTTACTTCTTTAAACTCTAAGGAAGAAACTATATCGCAGCATATATCTTGACCTTGAATAGCACACTCTGACAGCCTGTCAATCATACCGCCAGCACGCGCATAATCCCCTGATGTTATAAACTGCCTAACAAGCTCAAGATTTTCCTTAATATCATCAATATTAAAGTTTATCTTATCTACAAATGCCAGAACATCTTCTGATGCACTTTTAGAATCATTAATTACACCGTTAAGCACTTTTTCAAAAGCAGGCAAATCGCTGTATGCCCCTTCTATAGCTGATGAAACAGTCTGTAATTTTTTTAATGAATCATTAAAATACTGAGCTATATCATAAAGCTCACTTTCAGGCTCAACAGTAACATCTACAACATCATATTTGCCTTCATTAATGTTGCGTGCTATGCTCAATAATTCATTCAGGTCTTTGAACTCGCTCATTTTATAAATCCAGTAATTTAAATACCTTTTCTTGTAATGTTTCAGGGGTAAAAGGTTTTACAACATAGTTATTTACACCGCTGCGTAATGCTGTTAAAATATCTTCTTTTGCAGCTTCTGTTGTAATCATTAAAATAGGTAAATCTTTATACTCATCTTTTGCACGAACAGCTTTAACAAATGTAAGTCCATCCATTTCAGGCATATTCCAGTCTGTAACAATCATATCTACTTTATTTTTAGACATGACTTCCAGAGCTTCTACACCATTTCCTGCTTCGAGTATTGTTTCAAAACCAAGCTTTTGAAGAGTATTTTTAATAATTCTTCTCATTGTAGAAGAATCATCAACAGTAATTATTGATTGTTCGTAACCCATTTAAACCTCCGCAATTATAGGTTAGTATCCTTTATATTTATTCATTATTTTTAAATATGTCAATCTTTTAATTTTCTAATTCTTTCTGCCTTGCTGACAATCTCTTTAATTCTAAAACCAAAATAGCCATCAACAATAACAACTTCCCCTCTTGCAATCACCTTGTCATTAATTGCAAGTTCAATAGGGTCATCAGCATTTTGCTCTAATTCCACAATGTTTCCTGGTCCTAATCCTAAAATATCTTTTAAAAATAATTTAGCACTGCCCATTCTTACACTTATAGGTATATCAATATCCAGCAGCAAATCAAGATTTTTCGGTGTATTGCCGCTGCTTTCTGCAGGGGGTTCATCATCAAATGATATGCCTGCATTTCCAAGCAGAGCTTCAATACTGCCGTCATTAATTAAATTGCCATCATCCTGACCGCCCAATTTTCCTTCAATATTTGTATCACATACAAACCTGAAATTTAACTCTGCACCATCAACATCACCTGCTAAATCTATACAGTAGTATTCAGCACATTGAAAAAGAGCTGATGATGTATTTTTAATAACATCTTCACTTTTAAATGAAAACTTGTTAGTAAATGCTTCCTCAAATGGAACATTTAAACTGCTGAGCAGTTGAGAAGTTAATTCCTGCACTGCATCTTTTGTATCATCATCTATTTCGTCTTTACTTTCGCCGTCACCTGCAAGCATAAAGTCTGCAAGTTTTGTAATATCTCTTGTTCTAAAAAGCAGCCCTGTTTCATAATCGCCATTATCTTCTTTTGAAACAACAAGTGTTTCATTTTCATAAGCAGCAAACAGTGTATCTGCATCACATTTTACCATCTCACTAAGAGATAAATTTACTGTTCTAGAGCTTATGGCTGATAAAGAAGATGCAAATGTAGAAACAATAAGCCCTGAAAACTTTTCTAAGCCGGGGCTGTTAATAAAATTAACCGTTTCTGTCATCATCCTGCTCCGTAGTTGCTCTTGTTATCTTGATAGCTTTTTTTATACCAAGAATACCCAAAGCTCCAAAAAATTTCTGTTTATTACTAATATATATATTTAAAGGGCGTTTTGCTTTTTTACTGAGAATAACTGTATCGTTTTCTCTTAAATTAAGTATTTCCCCTATTTTTAATTTTGTTCTGCCAAGCTCTACAATTAATGGCACATTAATATTTTCAAGCAGCTCTAATATGCGGGATTCATATTCACCTGACCTGCCTTTTTTTGCTCCAATAAGCCAGTCCTGAGAGCTTATTTTATTAAGTATTGGCTCTAAAATAAGTGCTGGAAGACAAATATTCATCATACCAGTAGCCTCACCAAACTTAACCTCAAATACTACAAGCACAACTACTTCATTTTGTGCAACAATTTGTATGACATGCGGACTGTTTTCACTTAACTCTTTTTTAAGCCTTACATTTGGAATAATCTGTTTCCATACATCTTCCAAATCTTTTAAAATAAGTGTAATAATACTGTCTATAATAGTCATTTCCAAAGGCGTAAGCTCTCGCACATGGAAAAGCGGCAGCCCCTGCCCGCCTAAAAGCTTATCTACTATTGGAAAGATAAGTGACGGGTTAATCTCTAAAACAGCATTGCCTTGTAAAGGTATCATAGAGATAATATTAAAGCTTGTTGGGTCAGGCAGTGACATAAGGAATTCACCATAAGTCATCTGGTCAACACCCACAAGAGAAATATCTGTTATTGTCCTTAAAAAACTTGATAAATTTGAGCTGAAGTTTCTTGCAAACTTATCATGCAGGTTTCTAATAGAACGAAGCTGCTCTTTTGAAACCCTGTCTGGCCGTCTAAAATCATATACAGATATTTTTTTCGGGACAAAATCAGGGGCAAAGTCATCAAAATCATCACCACTATCGCCACCGCTTCCTTCGCCTGCTGGTTCATCTGAAACAGTTGATAACAGAGCATCAATTTCATCCTGACTTAATATATCAGCCATTAATCACCTTTATATAAGCACTAATTTACTTCTAAACTAGGCACTTATGTCATTATATTACAATTATTTTATGACAATAGTCAATTAAATATTTTATTTACCAGTTTATTTAACCTTATTAACAAGTTTATTCAGCTTGATTAATAAATTTATTTAACATGGTAGGAAATTCTTGCAGCTATTTCATCAAGCGGAACAATTTCATCTGCAATACCAGCTTCAACAACTGCTCTTGGCATACCATACACAATACATGTTGGTTCATCTTGTGCAATAATTGTGCCACCCATTCTTTTAAGATTAGTTAAACCTTTGCAGCCGTCGCTTCCCATACCTGTCATAATAACACCTAAACACTCTTTGCCGTATAATTCTGCAATAGAATCAACCATTACATCAACTCCGGGAATGTTAAATACATTGCTAGGCTCTGTTGAAAGCTCTGTATAAACAGATGGTCCAACTTTTTTAAATTTTAAATGGTATCCACCTTTTGCAATATATACCACATTTGGCTCTAATTTTTCTTTTCCTTGAGCCTCTACTACTTCTACTTTAGATAAAGTATTAAGTCTTGAAGCAAGAGACTGTGTAAAGTTTGGCGGCATGTGCTGAGTAACAACAACAGGCACTCCTAAATCAGCAGGAAGTAATGGAATAACTCTTTGCAGCGACTGTGGACCGCCAGTTGATGTGCCAAGTGCTACAATTCTTTTTATACCTGTTTTATTTACAACAACTCTTTTTGAGCCATCAGTATTGCCACTTTGAGCAGTATGAGCAAATGGTGTTTGAACATTTGGAGTATGAGATGCAAGTGTCCCTGATAATTTATATGACGGAGTTTGATGAGACTGGGAAGAGCTTGAATGAGAGAAAAGCCTTAAAACCCCTTTATTTCTTGCAAATTTTCTAATTTTATCTTTTAAGCCTTTCTCAATATCTGCTCCGCCAAATGACTGAGAATCTTTTGTCATAAAATCAACAGCACCTAAATCTAATGCTTTTAATGTAGCATCTGCCCCTTCTTTTGTAAGCGAGCTTACCATAATCACAGGTGTCGGATTTTTTTTCATAATCATTTCTAAGGCTGTAATACCATCCATTGTAGGCATCTCTATATCCATGGTAATAACATCTGGGTGAAACTGCTCTGCCATTTCAACACCTTCTTTACCATTTTTAGCAAGCCCTACTATTTCAATATCTGGTTCACCTGAAAGTAAAGACTCTAGTGCCTTTCTCATAAAAATAGAATCATCTACAATTAAGACTTTTATTTTATTCATAAATATCTTTTAGCCTCCTTTTTAACTTCTGTGTAGCTGATGTATGAATTTGTGATACTCTTGATTCTGTAATATTTAAAACTTCTGCAACCTCTTTCATTGTAAGCTCTTCATAATAATAAAGAGTGACTACCTGACGCTCTTTTTCAGAAAGTTTATCTATTTCTTCTGCCATTCTTTCTATAAGATTAGTTTTCATAACTTCATCTTCTGGCGTTAGTCCAGTGCTTCTTACGAAATCTACAAGGCTTGTATCGTCTCCGTCACCAACAGTTTCATCTAATGATAACATTTTTTCATTTTCTTGTAAACCCATAAGACGATAAATGTCTTCTTCACTGTATTCAGTGTTATCTATTATTTCCTGAACTGTTGGTTTTCTTCCAAGTTTTCCTGCCAGCTCATTAACAGCTGCATCAAGGGCTTTTAATCTTGTTCTAACATTTCTAGGCAGAAAATCCAGATTGCGTAAAGAATCTAATATAGCACCTTTTATTCGTCTTTCTGCAAAAGTGCTGAAACTAATATTGCGGCTTTTGTCAAATCTATCCATTGCTTCTATTAAACCAATAGAAGCAGCAGAAAAAAGGTCATCAACTTCAACACTGTCTGGCAGTGTCCCTTTAAGTCTGATTGTCCATGACTTTATCTTAGGCAGAAATTCCGCTACAATATTCTGCTTTTCTTCTTCACTAAACTTTTCCACCTACTGCTCCTGAATTAAAGGATTTTCCAATAGTTTTTAAGTATTCTTGTAAGACTGTTTGTTAATACTTTTACCACATAATAAACTATAAAAAATAAAACAATATCTCTTGCAAAATATGTTACTTTCAAGTCTGGCACTAAAAGTATTTTAAATAAAAACGATGCCATCATAACAACAGATGCGATTAATATAGGATAATATTTAAGAGATGTAATCATTTAAATACTCCTTTAAATAAATCATAAACATTGGCACTTTTTTGTTTTTCTACAGGTGCTCCTATAAAGCGTCTGGCACAGTCCTGTATATCTTTTGAGAATGCTGTTTTTGGGTCTAATATACTTACAGGTTTTTGAGCCCTGATAGCTTTACGAACATTTTTATCATCACGAAGATGACCTAAAAGACGCAAATCCATACTTAAAAATTTAGATGCAACATTTTTAAGGCTTGCAAAAACATTGTCTGAATTTTGTATATCATCTACCCTGTTAAAAACAACATTAACAAGTTTAATATCATAAGTCTGCTTAATAACTTTCATAAAAGCATAAGCATCAGTTATAGCAGTAGGCTCAGGCTGAGTTACAACAATTATTGTATCTGAAATTGAGCTGAACCTGACAACAGCATCAGAAATACCCGCACCAGTATCAAATATTATAAAATCATATCTGTCATCAAGAGTAATAAAAATATTAAATATTTTATCAAAATCTTCATCTGATAAATGAGCAAGTTCCATAAAACCGCTTGATGCTGGAAAAACATCAAAACCGTAAATATTCTTTTTTAAAATATCATCAATAGTTGCTCTGCCTTCTAAATATTTTTTTATTGTAGCTGTAACTGATAAAGATAACATAATATCCACATTAGCAAGACCTAAGTCTGCATCAAATACAAGAACTTTCTTGCCAAGATTTGCCAGCTGGCATGCAAAGTTAACTGTAAAGTTAGTTTTACCAACACCGCCTTTTCCACTGGATACGGAAATATAATGGCTGTTTCTGTTAGCTTCCCATGCTCTTCTTCTCAAAGTAAATGCCTGATCTGTCATTTGTCGCTCCATAAAGTAGGTATTTCCTGTAACATTCTCTTAGCAATTTTCCTGCCATCTGGTATTTCCATATCATCAGGCACATTCTGACCTGTTGTAACAAGCAAAAGCGGCAGCTTCTTTTTTACAGGAATGTTTATAAGCGGTCCAAAATATTTCGTTTCGTCCAGCTTTGTAAAAATAAGATAATCTGGCTCTAAAACCTCATATCTTTCAAATGTATCATAAAGCTCTATATGGTTTGATGCCATAGAAAGCACTAATGTCGTAGTTATGCGGGAATCTATTTTTAAAAAATCTCTAATGCCTGTTATCTGACCTGTATCAAACTGACCACGCCCCATAGAATCTATTAATACACTGTCATATTTATCTTTCACTTTTGCAACAACACGCAAAAGCTCTTCAGGACTTGTGGCAACATAAAGGGGAAGATTAACTATTTCAGCATAAGTTTTCAACTGCTCAACAGCACCTATTCTAAAATTATCAACTGTAATAAGGCATACTTTTTTGCCGTATTTTAATGTCATAGTAGCTGCAATTTTTGCAATAGTTGTAGTTTTGCCAACACCTGTTGGACCTGCAAGAGCCACTATTTTATTAATCATAACATCATAATAGTTTTTCTCAACAGGTATAAGCTCTGCAAGTTTATCTACTGCTATGCTTTTTATCTGAGCAGATGTTGCCTCTTTTCCCTCAATTCTTGCTTCAATATCTTTTAATAACCTGTAAGAAATTATATCATCTACACCATTTTTAATAAACAGTGCATGATAATCTTTTAATTTTGCAGGTAAATCTATAACTATGTTATCGGCTATATTGCTCTGCATATTAGCAAGCTGTTTTTTTATATCGCCTATATCTTCAAGCAAATCAGTAAATTTATCAAGCCCTACTGCCTTTATTACAGCAGCCATTCTTTCTGCATTTAATTCTGCCTGAGTTTTAGCCTGCTCCTGCTGTTTTTTTACATCCTGCTTGTCATTTTCTTCATACTTATGATACTTTGTATGTTTTTTAGGTGCAGGCTCAATATATTCTTCTTCATGCCTTGGCATATATGCTGCAGGTATTTCATCATCTTCTATCTGCTGCCTTTTTCTAACAGGCGGTGCATAAAAAGGCTCATCATCTATAATACCAGCTTCTGCCATAGCTTCCGCCAGATAATCATCATTCATATCATAAGTGTTTTGATACTTCTGATTAATATAAGGTCCATAAGATATACTTGGTGCTGACTGTTTTTTCACAGGCTTTGCTGCATGCTGCTGAGTTTCTGCATATACTGGGCGTTTAACTGACTGTTTTTTAGCTGTTTTAGATGTATAAGCAGATGGATAGCTTTCATATCCATATCCACCGCCTTGAGCAGACTGTTTCTGCCTGCTAAGAGCAATACCGTCATATTCTACTGCTGCTGTAACCTCTAAAACAGGGCGGGCAAAAAGTCCAAAATTATTGCTTTTCATCACTTTGCGTGTAGATAAAATAACAGCATCAGGACCTAAATCCTCTTTTATCATACGCAGTGCTTCTTTCATATCTGATACTTCATATTTTTTTATCTTCATATAAAGATAAAACTCCTTTTTAGGATGCTGCCGCCCCTTTTATACAATATTTCAGTATATAGTATAGATTAATAAATTAAGAAATGCAACAACTAGAAATGATTTTCACAAAATTTCTTTTATGTAAATCACTTGCATATTTATTATAAGTATATAAAAATGAAAGTTTCTTTATACTAATTAGTCTCTGTATATATTCTTTTTTGATTTTTTAAGCTGTATTAAACCATCTGCGGAATAAATTATAAGCCCTGCCCATATTAAGACAAATGTAAGCAGCATATTTGCACTAAAATACTCATTATACACAAATACTCCCAGCAAAAAGACTATTGTTGGTGTAATATACTGCAAAATACCAAGTGTGCTTAAATGCAGCACTTTTGCACTGTATGAAAAACCAAGCAGCGGAAGTGTAGTTACCACTCCACCGCATACAAGCATAAAAGTAATAAAATAATCTCCCTTTAAAACTGCACTTTCGCCTGTTGAAATAAGATATAAGACATATATTGCAGAAGGCACTGATATAATTAATGTTTCTATAAAAAGTCCTGTTAATGCACTAGCCGGCACAAGTTTTTTAATAATGCCGTATGTGCAGAAAGTAATTGCATAAAATAGAGCAATATATGGCACCTGCCCATACACTGCAATCATATAAATAACACCTGATAATGCTAAAAAAACAGATAATTTTTGATACTTGTTTAATGCAGCTTTAAATATAATGGCTGATGCTGCCACATTAAAAAGTGGAGTAATATAGTTACCCATACTGCTTTCTAAAATTCTGTCATGAGCAACTGCCCATATAAAAAGACCCCAGTTGCCTGCAATTAATATGCTTGATAATATTAATGGAAGTATATTTTTAGGATTTTTCAAAATGGCAGCAGCTTCCCCAGCTTTTTTAGTTACAAGCACTAAAACAGCAGTTAAAACTAAGCTCCATACAGCACGGTGTGCTACAACCTCTAAAGGATTTACACTTGAAAGCTGGTGCCAGTATATGACTAATACACCCCAGATTAAAAAAGAGAAAAAAGCAGTAATAAATGCAAATGTTTTCTTATCCATAAAAGCAAAAACCTGTTTAAAACTTAATAATATCAGAGTAGAAATATTATGATAACTTTTTACAGTTTCTAAAAAAATTCGCAATTTTAATTGTAACTTATCATACAAATTCTTTGCTTCTGCTTAGAATAGACAATTATACAAGGTGTTTTAAAAAATAAATACTGCTTTATGTCCTACTGAACCATCTAGGCGAAGTATCTAGATTATTAAAATGCAGCAGACATAAGCAGGTATCCACAATGATTACAACTTAAATTTTAGAAACTGTAAACTATAACAGTATCTAACTTTTTATTTTATTTAGCAAGCATTTTTATTCATTTTTTTAAAAGAAATATATTTATTTTCGCTTCATTTTCTTTACAAGCTCTTTATCTTCTTTTGATGCCCTGTTTGATTCTCTAATTTTTTGAAGTGCCTTGTTATATGTAAAATCATCAAGACTGTTATTATTAAGATATGATAATGTATAATCTCTGTATTTTATAAACATAACAGATATAAGCCATGCTGCAGCCATTTGAGTATAATATTTGTCAAAATTTTCTGTTTCAAGTATTTCTTTGATTTTATCCAGATAGTCTTCCCTTAAAAAATTAAAAAGCATAACTATCATAAACCTTGTTTCATATTCATTTTTAGAATATCTGTATTTCATTATAAAATCATAGACTAAATGTAACTCATCATCCTTACATTTCAGTGTTGATACTAAAACATCACAACCTGACCAGTCATATATTTCAGGAACATATTTTTCAAGATAAGCAAATTTTTCTTCCAGTGAAAATTTAGAAGACAATATTACAATGCCTTTAAGCAGAAATTCTTCATGGGTTTCTATATTATAATTATCAAGAAAATATTTTGTATCGCCTTTTGCTATTTCTTTTGCCAGCTTTCTCATATAAGGTATGCGGACACCTGTTATATTTTTCACATCAGGTGATGTTTTTGCAAAATGTTCAGCATTAGCCCTGTCTTGAGCCTGCTGCATTTTTAATTTTATTTCATCTAAATTCATAAAAATAACCACAAAAAAATATAAGCGGTATAATCTTAACTTATACCGCTTAATTTTAGCTGTTTTATTTGCCAAGCAGCTCTTTATAAACTTTGCCGCTTTCTTCTAATATTTTTGCATGAAGACTGTTGCCATGAGCATCCATTGTAACAATTACCGGAAAATCTTCCACATCAACCACCCAAAAAGCCTCAGGTGTGCCAAATTCTTCCATCATGAAAACTTTTTCCACTTTTTTAACTCTTGAAGCTGTTAAAGAGCCTGAACCACCTATTGCATGCAGATATACTGCACCATGCTCTTTCAAACCTGCAAGAGTTTTAGGACCCATACCACCTTTTCCTATTACTGCACGAACTCCATATTCGCCTATAACAGTGCTTTGGTATGGCTCTTCCCTAGATGAAGTTGTTGGACCTGCTGATACAAAAGACCATTCGCCTTTTGCATCCTGCTTAACAACTGGACCACAGTGATAAATTACTGCATCTTTTAGATATTCTCTTATAAAATCAGGTCTTTCTTCCACCATTAATTTATGAGCAGCATCTCTTGCTGTAACTATTCTGCCTGAAAGTAATACAGAATCACCTACTTTGAATGATTTTATAGTTTCTTCTGATATTGGTGTAGTAATTTTAAGCATAAGTCACCTCGCCGTCTTTAATAGTCATCATTTTTCTTCTGTTTGCCCAGCACATATAAGCAATAGAAACATAGAATGTAGCAGGATGACGGTGCTGATAGCCAATAAACACTTCAAGTGCTGTAGTTTTACCGCCAAAACCCATAGGACCTATGCCTAATTTATTTATATCTTTTAATACATTTTCTTCTAATGCTGCAATTTCAGGGTCAATATTCCTTTCACCCATTTTTCTAAAAAGCTGCTCTTTTGCAAGAATATGTGATAATGCTCTATCTCCGCCTATACCAACACCAATAATACCAGGTGCACAGCCTTGACCTTGTGCATTATAAATTGCATCAATAATGCACTTTCTTACACCTTTTAAATCTCTGCCTGCTCCAAGAGTAATGTCTGGAAGTCTGTATTGTGTGCCGCAGTTTTCGCAGCCGCCGCCTTTCTGCATAAAGCGTATGCGGGTATAGTCTTTATCCCACTGATGAAAGTGGATATATGGAGCATTTGTCCCAGTATTATTACCACTATTTTTTCCTGTAACAGGGTCCACAGCATTTGGACGAAGATATTGTTTTGCAGTAGCAACTTTCACAGCTTCTCCAATTGCATCAATATATACTTTTTCTTCTCCACCAGCTTTATAGTCTACATAAAATATTAATGCACCAGTATCCTGACATATTGGTGTAGACTGCTGCCTTGCAAGCTTTATATTTTCAACAATAGTATTCAAAGCATTTTTTGCAGGGCTGCCCTCATCTTCTTTTGCAGCAGCATCAATTATTGCTTTTTCTACATCTGCAGAAAGATTTGTTGACGACAAGCGAATCATTTCTAAAATCTGTGTTTTCAGCTCCATATATCCCTCTCTATAATTTATTGCTTTATTCTTCTAATTATAACACTAATTTATTATTTATTCAAGTATCTTTCATTATTTATACTTAAAATATATGTTTTTGCAAGGCTTGATAAATATATATTTTAAATGTATTATCAACAGGTTCTTTAATATAAAAAAAATATTTTTACTTTTTTTAATTTTTTATTAGACTATTTTGATAAGTTGGATTAATATAGTAGTTGCAATCAGAAAATATTTCTAAAATAAAATTGCATTATATTAAAAGTCTAAAAGGAGGCTTATTCTATGGAATTTAAAAGACCTAAAATCGCTCTTATTGGCGGTGGACAAATCGGCGGAGTAATGGCTCAAATTATTGCTAAAAGGGAGCTTGGCGATGTTGTTATGCTTGACATCGTTGAAAACTTACCACAAGGTAAAACATTAGATATTTCTGAGGCTTCTAAAACTGACCATTTTGATGTTTCTGTTACTGGTACAAATGATTATAAAGATATTGAAGGTGCAGGTGTTGTTATTGTTACATCAGGTGTGCCAAGAAAACCTGGTATGAGCCGTGACGACCTTTTAGGCATAAACTCAGGCATTATTAAAACTGTTGGTGAAAATATTAAAAAACATGCACCAGATGCTTATGTTATTATTATTTCAAACCCACTTGATGCAATGGTTACTCTTATGCGTCAAGTTACAGGTTTTCCTGCAAATAGAGTTTTAGGGCAGGCTGGTGTTCTTGATTCTTCTCGTTTTGCTTCTTTTATTGCATGGGAATTAGGTATTTCTGTTAAAGATGTAAGTGCATTAGTTTTAGGCGGCCACGGCGATACTATGGTTCCACTTATCAGATATGCAAATGTTGCTGGTATCCCTGCTCTTGAACTTTTTGAACGCAAATACGGCAGCAAAGAAAAAGCTAAAGAAGTTATGGATAAAATAGTTGAAAGAACAGCAAAAGCAGGCGGCGAAGTTGTTGCATTATTAAAAACAGGCTCTGCTTTCTATTCCCCTGCTGCTTCAGCTATTGAAATGGCAGAAGCTATTATTAAAGACCAAAAAAGAGTTTTAGCAGTTTGTGCATACCTTGACGGCGAATATGGCGTTAATGGATACTATGTAGGTGTTCCTGCAGTTCTTGGTGGAAAAGGTGTAGAAAAAATTATTGAATTGACTTTAAATGATGAAGAACAGGCTCTTTTTGATAACTCTGTTAATGCTGTTAAAACATTAATAGAAGATATGAAAAAATTAAACCTTTTATAAAATAACTGGGCTGCTTTAAGCAGCCCTATATTATATGTCCTAACTATTACTTTGTTATTCAGACCATACTGATACAGAAAGGCGAAGTAGATAAAAAACAGATATTTTAAATATATCATACATTACTGCAATATATGTAACTTAGATTTTTCGCCTTTAAAATCAGGCTCAAAATGAACTAATAAATTTATATTAAAAAATTCATCCCTGAATTTTTTAAATCATGCTCTGCCGAAACAAGTTCGTCTATCGCTCACTAAAGACGGCTCGTCATGAGCCTGCTGCCATGTCTTACTGAGCTTGATTTTTAAGCGAAGTATCTAAAAATGGTAGATATTTTAAACATATTATACATTACTGCAATATATATAATTTAGATTTTTCACCTTTAAAATCAACCTCAAAATGAACTAATAAATTTATATTAAAAAATTCATCCCTGAATTTTTTAAATCACGCTCTGCCGAAACAAGTTCGTCTATCGCTCACTAAAGACGGCTCGTCATGAGCCTGCTGCCATGTCTTACTGAGCTTGATTTTTAAGCGAAGTATCTAAAAATATAGATAATTTAAATATATTATTCACTACTGCAATATAAATCATTTAGATTTTTCACTTTTAAAAAATCAGGCTTAAAATAACTTATAATATAAAATTTTTGGATAATTCCAGATACTTTATTTCCCTGTTGACTTTTTTATATTTAGTGTTAGACTATATTATTAGTTGATATTGATTATCATAATATATAATGAAGTGGGAAATTAAATGAAATTAAGCGATGCTGTTGCAAATAATACATATATAATATCATCTTTAAGCTGTGATAACCATAGTGATACTCTCCGCATCTCTGCTCTTGGGTTTATTCCGGGCAGTAAAATAAAACTTCTGCAAAGCTCGCCTTATAAAATATGTGTGATAGGTTCAGGAAAAATAGCAATTAGTGACAATATGGCTGATATGATAAATGTTGAAAAATAATTCACAAAACTGCCAGAAAGTTATCTCTGCAAAAGTATATTCCTGTGATAATAAAAATAATGTTACACTTCTGATTGATGCAGGCTGTGAAAGCTGCACTTCATCATGTATAATGTCTACAGCTTCTAAAAAAATAACACTTTATACTGAAAAGAAATATAATACTGGCGATACTGTTTCTTTGATAATAGATGAAAAATATATGCTGAAAATATCAATGCTGCTTTTTGGTCTGCCGCTTATAATAATGTTTGCTGTATCTGCCATTATTGATACAGTTTTCCATAAAGACACATTAACTGCCTTTTCTGCTGTTTTATCATTAGTAATATCATGGCTTATTTTAAAATATATATCAAAAAATATTAATAAAAGCCCTGTTAGAATAATCAATTAGTATTAAATAAGCCTGTTATTCATAAAATATTCCTGAGAATTAACTGCCTCTTCATCATCAGTTTTTTTAATTTTTATAAAAGTATCACCTGTAAGCTGCCATGCTTTCATATTATCTTTTAATGTTATATCTAAAAACTTACCTAAGGCATTTTTAAAATCTTCATCATTTATTTCTGCCATAAGCTCTACACGCCTGTTTAAATTTCTTGGCATCATATCGGCTGAGGCTATAAAATACCTTGGGTTTCCTGCATTTTCAAAATAAAATATTCTGGAATGTTCTAAAAGCCTGCCAATGATGCTTCTCACTTTTATATTACTGCTGAAACCTTTACAGCCTGCCTTTAAACCGCATATTCCGCGAACAATTAAATCTATACGGACACCTGCATTTGATGCTTCATACATTTTATCTATCATATCTTTATCTATTAAAGAGTTCATTTTCATAACTATATGTGCTTTTCTGCCTTCTTTTGCCTGTTTTATTTCATTATCAAACAATTTATACAGGTTTTCCCTTAAATTAAATGGAGCAACACTTAATGCTTTCCACTGCTGTTCTTCTGTATAAGCCATTAAATAATTAAAAAGCTGTGCCGCATCTCTGCCTATGCTGTCATCTGATGTAATTAAATCCACATCAGTATAAAGTGCGGCAGTATTTTCATTATAGTTACCAGTTGCAATATGAGTATACCGCTTAATACTTTCATACTCCCTGCGGACAATCAAAAGGCATTTTGCATGAATTTTAAGCCCTGCTATACCATATGTTACTATACAGCCGGCATCTTCTAAATTTTTAGCCCAGTCAATATTTCTCTCTTCATCAAACCTTGCTTTTAATTCCACCACTACACTTACCTGTTTGCCGCTTTTTGCAGCCTTTACAAGTGAGGCTAATATAGAAGAATCTCTATTTGTTCTATACAGTGTCATTTTAATTGCAAGCACATCATTATCTTCTGCCGCTGCCGCAATAAGTTTTGATACTGTAGAAAATGAATAATAAGGACGAAAGAAAAATATATCCTTTTCTTTTATTCTGTTAAATATTTCACTATTTTCTGGCAAATCTGATACTGAAAAACTTTTATGCACTGGAAACTGCATATTTGGCATGATAGATGAAAGGCTGAATAAAAATGTTAAATCTATAACACCCTGTATATACTGGGTATCCATATCCTTAAAGTTTACCATTTTTTGCAGAAATTCCACAATATATGCTGGTGTATCTGCTTCTATCTCAACTCTTGTAACAGCACCTTTTACCCTGCGGGAAAGAAAATCTTTCATAGATAATATAATATCTGCCATTTCTTCTGACCGCATTTCAATATCTGTATTTCTTGTTACTCTGAAAACATTCACTGTCTTAACATTATAACCGCGGAAAAGCTTCTGGATATGTTTTTTAATAATTTCTTCTACTGTCCAGATTATCTTTTTATTTCCTTTATGAACTGCAAAATATCTTCTTATATTTTCCGGCAGCATAATAAGCGAAAAATATTCCCTGCCCTGCTTTTCAAGTGCTGCAATAAGACTCATACGCTTGTTATAGATAAATGGAAATGGATGTGCTGGGTCAAGTGTTACAGGGCTTACAACACTCATTACTGCATCAATAAAAATATTTTCAGTATCTTCATCATATTCATTATTTAATACTGGATTAAAATATACATTATATTTTTCAAGCTCAGATACAAGCTCTCTGAATATTGACTGCTGTTTTTCTATCAACCGTCTTGTTTCTTTTGATACTGCCACAAGCTGTTCTTCTGGAGTGTAGCCTGCTATATCTGTTTTTTTATAACCTGCACTAATCTGTTCAATAAGACCTGCAACACGCACCATAAAAAATTCATCCATATTTGATGCAAATATTGCAGTAAACTTTAACTTTTCCATCAAAGGATTATGAATATCCTGAGCTTCTGAAAGCACTCTTTCATTAAATGCAAGCCAGCTTAATTCTCTGCCTATATAGTATTCTTTTTTATTTGTATCCATACATACCACTTCCACTAATCATATATCATTTTCGTTCTTATATCTACCTGTATACCAAAAGTTTCTACAAATGTATATTTTACTTTTTCAAATGTAAAAAGCTCTACAAAAGGCTCTTTTACCGCTTTTGCATTTATTATAATCATATTATCATTCTGCACTATATCTATATCTTCTATTAACCCAGTTTTACTTGCATCAAACGATACTGCCATACGCAAAATACACGAAAGTTTATTTATCA
Source organism: Mucispirillum schaedleri ASF457 (assembly GCF_000487995.2). Lineage (NCBI taxonomy): Bacteria > Pseudomonadati > Deferribacterota > Deferribacteres > Deferribacterales > Mucispirillaceae > Mucispirillum > Mucispirillum schaedleri. The sequence continues at coordinate 1,599,861 of NZ_CP097562.1, read as the reverse complement.
TAAGTTTTTCTTCTGGGGAAAGATAGTTGCCTTCTATACTTTCATCCTGTGATAATATACTGTTCATATTATAAACAACACATGCTGTTAAAAATATATCACGAGAACTTATTCCCGGTATGCTGATAGATTTAATAATATAATATGAATTATATGCTGTCTGCTTAGCATCAATATATTCACCTACCTGATATAAAAATGATGCCATCTCTAAAATATCATATCTGGATTTATCAAGTGAATGTAAATCATCAAACTCCATAAAAAGTTTTTTAGCAAATTTGGCTGTCCGCCTTGCATGCATTGTATTTATATTAAACCTTTCTCCAAGAGCAAGTGTAGTATTTTTTATTCTTTTGTGATAGCAGCGGTCTTTAAGACTTCCTGTATAAAACTGAGTAAGAGTAGTAGGAAAATCAACAGGAGAAAAATGAAACCTGTCAGCCCCTGTATATTTTAAAAGATGAATATATATACATAATGTAGGCACAAGGACTTCTGCTTCGTCATCTCTTAATGCAAGCTCATCAACTAATTCCTGCTTAGTATAAACTCTTATTTTATTATACAGCTTTTCTAAATCTTCCCTTAAAATAAATTTATCTTTCGGCTTGAATATCCTAAGCATCATATTGATAGAGCTGCCACTGCCTACAAGATTTTTTACTTTCACCTTTTTATTAATAATGCCTGCAACTGTTGCTACCATATTCTCTGCATACTGGTCAAAAGCTTTGTGCCTTTTTAAAGGGCTTATATGCCTAAACATCTGCCTAAGCCTTAAACTGCCGTAAGGAAGAGCACCAGAATAAAGAATATTATCACCTTTTGTAACTGAAAGAGTAATATTTCCACTTGCAATATTTGCAAATACTACCCCTTCTTTTTCCATATTATCAAAACCTGCAACAGATAATTTTGCTGCTAAATATTTAATGTAAACTTCTTCTGACGGCTCTAATATTATAATATCTATGCCTGCATGTATCTTAACATAATCTATAAAGAAATCTTTATTGCCTGCTTCCCGCACACCGCTTGTGCATACTGCCTTGTAATGCTTTATGCCATATTCATCCAGCTTGCATTTAAAACCGCGAAGTATTGTGGCAGCATATTTTACATGCTCTAATGAAATATATCCTTGAGAAAATGTATCTACCCCAAGCCGCAAAGGCTTTAAAAGATAATCAATTTCTTTAATATATCCTTTTCCTACTTCTGATACTGCCATACGAAATGCACTGGCACCAATATTTATTATGCCGTAAAGATATGTTTTCATACTATATCAGCTCCACAGTCCTGTCTGTTATTTTTTCAAGCAAATCTTTCTTTTTATCAAAACCTGCTTTTTCCATTTCTATATTGCTGTTTTTATCTATTTCTAATGATATTATTATTTTTTCATCCTTTATATCTACATTTATATCTTTTACTGCCTGAGAGTGAGTCCTGTCAAGCCCGTCAGCCAGCCTTAAAATAGAAGCAAGTTTAGAAACTTTATGTCGTGCATTATTAGATAGTTTTAAATAATTTTCATGGCTTAGTTTTGGCACAGACCTTCTGTGATACCTTGCAATATTAGCTATTATGGCTATCTCACTGTCTGAAAAACCGGGAAGCTCTGTATTTGTGATAAGATAATATGAATGTTTATGGTGCTTTGAATATGATATATGCTGCCCTATATCATGAAGCATTGAAGCAGCTTCTAAAAGCCTGTAATCTTCATCTTTTAAATCTAAAATTTTCTGCAGTTTTTCAAAAAGTATTTTTGCAAGCCTTGTAACCTGCTCTGCATGAGCATCATCAAAATAATACTTTTTACCAGTTTCTACAAGCCTTGCATAAGTTACATCAGTATTGCCGCCCTGAAAAATAAGCTCTATACCCATTTTATTCATTACATCTATTGTAAGTCCTGCACGCAAACCCCCAGAAAGAGTGTAAAACCCTTCTAAATTATACCGTTTTAAAAGCATATTTACAAGCAGAGTGGCACTTAATATAATATCTGCACGAGTTGGCTCTACTCCAGAGATTTTAAGCCGTTCTTCTATCTTCTTGCCTGCTATCTCGTTTAAAAAATGTTTTGCAAAAACAGTATCTACAAACTTAACAGAAGCATCTGAAAGATTTTGACGCTTGTTATATATGGCTGAAATATTGTTTATTGTGCCGCCAGAACATATTAGCTTTGTAACACCTTTTTTTGGCAGTTTTTCATCAAACACATCCTTTAGATAAGCACGCAGATTTTTTAGCTGCTCATCATTTGGCGGGTCACCCTGCAAATATTCATAACTTAATTTAGAACAGCCAAGGGGGGTGCTTTCTGAAAAAATAAGGCTGCTGTTTTCTGCATAGCTGAATTCAGTGCTGCCGCCGCCCATATCCACAAGCAAAACATTGCAGTCATTTATTTGAAAATAATATGATACAGCAAGATACATAAGACGGGCTTCTTCTATACCTGAAATAATTTCTATATCTATACCAGTTTTAGATTTTATAAAATCTGCAACTTCCTGCCCATTAGATGCTTCACGGAAAGATGCAGTTGCAACAGCTCGGCACACTTCCACATTATCACTATCCATCATAGTTTTAATGTTTGTAAGCACCTGCAAAAGAGTATCTATGGCTTCATTTGAAAATTTACCAGTTTTATATACATTGTCTCCTATGCGGACAGTGGCTTTATAATCATTTATTACTTTATAAGTCTTGTCTATTACACGGGCAACCTGCAGCCTGATAGAGTTACTGCCTATATCTATAACAGCAATAGTCTTTTGTATATGTTCCATATCCACCCCCTTATAATTTGTTATTCTAACACAATAATTTTACATTGTCAAAGATAGTCCAGTAAAAGAAAATGGGAAATAAAATTATATTGCAAGAATAAAAATAATATAATATAATAAAGTAATACAAAAATATTCTAAATACATTAAGGTATATAATGGAGCAAAGGGCATACCATGGTACAAGCCTTGAAAATGCAAATAAAATTTGTAAATCTAGCAATGAAATAAATTTTAAAATATCATGTGGAAAAACTGAATGGCTTGGTAATGGTGTATATTTTTTTGACAACAAGCAAAATGCTATAGATTGGAGTAAAAAAGTTAGGCAATTTGAGGAAATTGGCATAGTTTCTGCTATGATTAAAGCAGATGAAGAGAAAGTATTTGACTTAGTCGGTAACCCAAAACACCTTAAACTGTTTGATAAAATGTGTGCAATAGTAGCCAATAAATACAATAAAATACAAAATGAAGAAATAGATAAAAGTTTTATGTCAACAACTATTGAATTATTAAAACAACAAGAAAACTTTGATGTTATAAGAGCATTTTTTGAAATTAAAAATACAAATTTTGAGAATATAAACAAGGCTAAACAAAAGTTCCCTATTGGAATTGGTCGAATACAAATATGTGTTATAAACACTGATTGTATTACAGATTGTAAAGTTGAGGTTTAAAAGATGAATAAAGATTTTTTGAAAAATTTTGAAAAGTATGTAAATGATATGCCAAACAATAAATTTTTAGAGCTTGTAAATCAAGCAGAAAACTTGCCTTGGGAGTATAAATTACCTGAGAACTATAGTAAAAATGAAATATATGAGAATATTATAACAAAATATGATAAATTTATTATTAAAAAAATTGGTAAAACATCTATATCTTTAAAAAGTTTTGATATAAATGATAAGCGGGATATAACAACTAAATATAGCTCTTACTCTGCTAATAAAAATGATTATATTGGAGTTGCATAAATGCCAAAAGATATTAATGGTGCATTAGGGTTCATACATTATGGTGTTGATAATATTAATTATCAATTAAATAGAGATGTAATACCACACAATATATCTTTAAGTGGTGAGAACTTTAAACTTGCACGCCAAGTTTCTATTAATGGCAATGATGGACAATTAATAATAGAAGTGGAACTTTTTGAAAAAGGAAATAATAAATATCCATTCTATCTATCGTTTATAATATATGGTATTTTTACTAACAAAGGTTTGGAAGCAGGACAATTTCAAAGGGCAGTAGAATATAATGGAACAGCTTTATTATTTCCATTTATCCGCTCCACTGTAGCTGATATAACCAAAATTGCAAATAATGGAACCACTTTACTATTACCAACAATCAATGTAAATGCACTTATTGAGGACAGTAAAAAGTAACACTATATCACCATATTTTTTTAGCATCTCTAATAATTTTTAAGATACATCTCTCTACTGCATTTTTCTCTTGACAAATAATTTTATCAGTAGTATAGGTATATATATCCTAAAAAGTTAGGATATATTGTAACTAAAAACGCTAATTTCAGCAGTAGAAGAATGTAGCGAAATTAGTAAGGAGGTTAAAATGAAGTTACAAATCAAAGATTTTTGCACCATTAAAACTGGTTATAGTTTTAGGGGGCAAGTCGCAGCAGATGAAAATGGCACTTTCTATCTGCTGCAAGCAAAAGATATTAATGCATTTGGGGAAATCAACTACCACCAATGTATTAAAATATCTACTGATAATATTAAGCGTATAACCCCACTTAGTCAAGGGGAAATAGTGCTTACAGCAAGGGGTACTTTTAAAGCTGCTGTATTTGAAAGTAGTGAACAGTTTGTTACATCTAATGCTATCTTTATATTAAATGTGGATAGTAAAATATGTAATAGTGATTATCTTGCTATATGGCTTAATAGTCCAGCATGTAAAAAGCAGCTTGATAAAGTAACACTTCTTTCTGCCACTACTCCAGTTTTACCAAGAACGGCATTAGATGATTTAGTAATTGATTTGCCTAGTATGGATAAGCAGGAAGAAATTACAAAACTTTATCGGCTGAATAGCAAACAATTTATATTGCAACAAGAAATTTATAATCTTAGAAAAATGCAGTTAGAAAATTTAATGAATGGAGCTTTGATATGATAACACAACAAGAACTTAATACATTATTATGGAATGCAGCAAACTCTGCCCGTGGAATAGTAGATGCAAGTATATTTAAAGATTATTCTTTAGCTATGCTTTTTAATAAATATTTAAGTGATATGTATAAGGCAGAACTTAATGAGCTTATAAAACAATATGGAGATAACCCTGCAAGGCTTGAAATGAAAAAGAAAAATATGCGGTTTCATATACCAGATGGTGCATCTTTTGATGATGTATTTAAGCAGATTTCACAAGATAACCTTGGGGAGATAATAAACAAAGCCTTACATGCTATAGAAGAAGCCAATGGAGACCATTTAAAAGATATTTTTACAGTTGATTTTAATAGCCAATCAATACTAGGGCAAGCAGACCAAAGAAACAACATGCTTCGCAACCTTTTAAGAGATTTTGCAAAGATAGATTTGCAAGATGTAGGCAAAACAGACTTATTAGGTAATGCCTATATGTATCTTTTAAAACAGTTTGCAAGCGATGCAGGCAAAAAAGCTGGGGAATTTTTTACCCCAGAAACTGTATCCCGCCTTTTAGCAAAACTTGCTATGCCAAAAACAGGAGATAGAATATGCGACCCTACATGTGGCTCTGGCTCATTACTTTTAATGGTGGGGGAAGAAGTTGGCAATGATGATTTTTCATTAAACGGGCAAGAAAAAGTAGGCAGCACCTACAACCTTGCAAGAATGAATATGTTTATACACCACAAAGAAAATGCAGAAATAAAATGGGGAGATACACTTAATAACCCACTTTTAAAAGATGAAGATGGCTTAATGAAGTTTGAAGTGGTAGTTGCTAACCCACCCTTTTCTCTTGATAAATGGGGCTATGATAATTTAGAAGATGATGCATATAACCGCTTTCATCGTGGTATGCCACCTAAAAGCAAGGGCGACTATGCTTTTATTAGCCATATGGTAGAAGTAGCAAAAGATAAGCAAGGCAGAGTGGCGGTTATTGTGCCACATGGTGTGCTTTTTAGGGGAGCAAGCGAAGCAGCTATCCGCAAAGCATTTATAGAAGAAAATATACTTGATGCAGTTATAGGCTTACCTAGCGGGCTTTTTCAAACTACAGGCATACCTGTTGCCATATTAATATTTGATAAAAGTAGGCAACAAGGGGGAGTAAACGAAGCAAGGAAAGATATTTTATTTATAGATGCATCAAATGAGTTTATACAAAATAAAACTCAAAATGAACTAAGCGATGAAATAATAAATAAAATCTTTACTACCTATAAAGAGCGAAAAGAGATAGAAAAATATAGCCATATTGCAAGCTATGAAGAAGTAAAAGAAAATGAATATAACTTAAATATTCCCCGCTATGTAGATACTTTTGAAGAAGAAGAACAAGTGGATATGAAAGAAGTAGCCAGTAAAATAGAAAGTTTAGAAAAAGAGCTAGAAGCAGTAAAAAAAGAAATGCAAAAACATTTACAAAATCTAGGCTTATAAGGAAATACCAGTTGTAAAGTAACTCTTTACAACTGGGAGTAAAATTATATATTGATTTATATAATTTTCAAATATTCACATTTTTCCAAATGTGCAAAATTTGCACATTTTTTATTTATCAATAAGTTACAGGTGAAATATGAGTGAAAAACAGTTGATTATATATGAAACAAAAAATGGCAAACTTGATTTACAATTAGATTTAGATAATGAAACATTATGGCTTGATAGGGATAGTATTGCAAAACTATATAATATAGATAGAACTGGTGTTTCAAGACATATAAACAATATATTATCTGATAATGAAGTAGATAAAGAAACTAATGTAAAAAAAATATCTATGTTAAATTCTGTAAGGCAAATAGAACTTTTTAGCCTTGATATAATATTAGCCGTTGGATATAGGACAAATTCCAGTATAGCTATAAATTTTAGAAAATGGGTAACCCAAGTAATTAAAGAATATATGATAAAAGGATTTTCCATTAATTCTGAAAGGCTTAAAAATCCTAACAAGTGGGATTATTTTGATGAATTACTTGAAAAAATACGCGAGATTAGAGCAAGTGAAAAAAGATTTTATCAAAAAATTAAAGATTTATTTGCATTATCTCAAGATTATGACCCTAAAAACAATGATATACAATTATTTTTTGCAGAAGTACAGAATAAAATGCTATATGCAGTAATACAAAAAACTGCTGCTGAAATAATTATAGAAAGAGCTGATGAAACAAAACCAAATATGAACTTGCAAACATGGGAAAAATCAAGGGTAAGAAAAACTGATGTTATTATTGCTAAAAACTATCTTGTAGAATCAGAAGTAAAAGAGTTAGAACGGCTTGTAACAATGTTTTTAGACTATGCAGAAAACCAAGCAATGAAAAAAATAGCATTAAAAATAGATGACTGGAAAGAAAAAGTGGATACTTTCTTAAATTTTAATGAATATAATGTGCTAAAAACACATGGTAGTGTTTCAATACAAGAAGCGAAAAAAATAGCAGAGCAAAAATATAAAATATTTAATAATGCCCGTAAAAAAGCTGAAGCAGAAGAAGCAGACAAGCAGGATATGCTGGAATTAGAAGCAGTTACAAAAGAAATTAAACAAAAAAAATAATAAAAAAAGCAATGTGCAAAATTTGCACATTGCTTATATATCAAATAGTTATAGGTGCAATATGGCAAATAAGATAGATATACCAAACGGCTGGGAAGTAAAAAAATTAGGGGAAATTGGTAATTTTTTAAAAGGTAAAGGCATAAAAAAAGATGAATTATGTGATAATGGTTTACCATGTGTAATATATGGGCAAATTTATACTTCTTATGACTTTTACACAGATAAATTTACATCATTTATTCCAATTAATCTAAAACCTTATACAACAGAGATATATCAAAATGATATTTTATTTACTGGCTCTGGTGAAACAAAAGAAGAAATTGGTAAATCAATTGCATATATAGGCAAAGAGTATGCATATGCGGGTGGAGATATCATCATTTTAAGACAAGATAAAATTATATCTATTTTTATAACTTATTATCTTAATAGCATAGGGAGAAAACAACTTAATAGGTTAGGACAAGGTGATTCTGTAGTACATATATATAAATCTATATTAGAAAGTGTAAAAATACCTGTACCCCCACTTGCGGAGCAAGAAAAAATTGCAGAAATATTATCATTATGGGATAAAGCAATAGAGCATACAAAAGAATTAATTGCATATAAAGAAAAACAAAAAAAAGGCTTAATGCAAAATCTACTAACAGGCAAAAAAAGATTACATGGCTGGACTGATGACTGGAAAAACATAGAACTTGGGGAAGTATTAACAGAAAGAAATATATATGCAGAAAAAAATGGAAAATATCATCATGTATCATTAACTAAATATGGTATTATACAAAAAAATGATAAATATGATAGAGATTACCTTGTTACAAAACAAGGTAAAGAATATAAGATAACAAGAAAAGATGATATATGTTATAATCCTGCTAATCTAAAATTTGGTGTTATATGCAAAAATAATTATGGAGTAGGCATATTTTCCCCAATATATATAACTTTTGAAGTAAATTCTGACTATAATACTGATTTTATAGCTTTTGTATTAACACAACAATCTTTTATAGACAAAATTAGAAGATATGAAGAAGGCACTGTATATGAACGAAAAGCAGTAAAACCAAAAGATTTTTTATTAGGTAGAATACTCATCCCTACTTTGTTTAACGAGCAAAAAGCTATTGCAGATATTTTATTAAAAGCAGATAAAGAAATAGAGTTATTAAACAAGCAGTTAGAGTTATATACAGAGCAAAAAAAAGGACTAATGCAAAATTTACTAACTGGCAGAGTTAAAGTGTAAAAGAGAAATTTTCTATAAAAAGGGGGTTTATACATGATTAAATCTATTACTATGAAAAATATAGGCAGTTATAAAGAAACAAAGTTAGAAACAGATAAAAGAATAAATCTTATTTTTGGTTTTAATGGAACGGGCAAGACATTATTATCAAAAAATATTAAAATAGATAATGAATATATTGAATGGGATGAAAAAAATATTGATGAAATTATTACATTCAATACTGATTATATATTAAAAAATTTTTATGAAGTGAAAGAAAAATTTGAACCTGTGTTTTATATGGGACAAAATCCGAATATAATAGAAAAAAATGATACAATAAAAAATAAGATTAATAATATTACTGAAGAAATTAGACAATTAGAATATAATACAAATAACGAAGTTAATAAATCATCGCTTATTATAATGAAGAAAAACCATCAAGAAAAGCTTGAAAAATTAATATGGAACATAAAAGTAGAACTTGAGAAAAAAGATATAGGGACAATACTATTAAAAGATATGAATAAAAAAGGAAAAAGTCTTTTTTTGAAATCTTTTTTAGACAAGAAAATCATTCAACATAACGATGTGACAAGTAGTGATATTTATACAAAATTATACAGATTAAAAAATGATACAGGAATTACACCAACTTTAGAATATTTGAATTTAGATAATATAAAAAAAATTATTTCTAATGATATTTTCAATAAAATAATTGTAGGAAATAAAAATAGTAAAATATCTGAATATATTGAAAAATTAAATAATGCAGAATGGGTAAAACAAGGATATACAGCCTATATAGAAAAAGATAATAATATATGTCCATTTTGTCAAAAAGAAACAATAACTAATGAGTTTATTAATTCTTTAAAAGAATATTTTGATATTTCATATAATAATGATATTAATTTATTAAACAAGTTACTAAATAATTTTGATGATGAGTTAAATTTATTAAATAAAAATAATTATATAGATAATAAATATATACAGGCAGAAATAAAAATTTTTGATGAAAAATATTATAGTCTAATTAATAAATTAAATATAATCTCTAGACAAATAAGAGAAAAAATTTTAAAACCTAATATAGAAATTAATTTAGAAAATATAGATAATGAGTTAGACCAACTTAATAATTTTATAAATTATATTAATAAAAAAATTGATAATGATAATAATGAAATTAATAATCAAGAAGCAACAAAAACATATTTAGTTAACATATTTTGGAGTATCAAAAAAACAGAATTGCAACAATATATAAATGATATAAATAATGAAATTAAGCAACTTGACAAACAAATAATTGTATGTAACAATAAAATCATAGAAAAAAATAAAGAATTAACTACACTTAAAAAAGAATATGAAGAAAATCTTACAAAATTTAAAAATGTAGAAGAAGCAAAAAAAAATATTAATAATCAATTAAAAAATATGGGATTTGATTATTTTTATATTGATAACTATATAGATGAAACAATTATTAATAGTCCAGAAGAAGATAAACATAAATATAAATTAGTAAGAAAAGACCAAAATAATAATCAAGACTTTCATTCTTTTAGTGAAGGCGAAAAAATGATTATTAGCTTTCTATATTTCATAGAAAAATGTAAGTCAGCAGCAAAAATAAAAAATATTATTGTAGTTATTGATGACCCAATCAGCAGTATTTCAAATAATAATTTATTTGAAATAGCTTTTATCATAAGAAAATTAACTGAATTAAAAAATCAACAAACTGAATTATTTAAACAATTTTTTATATTGACACATAACATCTATTTTTTTGATGAGTTAAAAAGGACTATTAATCATGATGCTAGTAAACTATTTCAAATTTATAGAACAGATAAAGGCTCCATTATTGGCTCTCTAAATGAGAAAAACTTATATAAATATCTTGCTTTTTGGCAAACTTACAAAGAAATAACTATCAAAAAAAATATAAATCAAATTTTATTACCAAATACTATGAGAAATATACTTGAATTTTTTTACTCTATTATTTTGAAAGATGATTTTAATAAATTAAAAAATGATTCTAAATATTCAAGCCTATATAGATTTGTTAATAAAGAAACACATTTCTTTACTGATGAATATGAAACATTGCCAGTTGATAAATATATTGCTCTTTTTGAACAATTATTTAAAGATAAAAATTATGCACATCATTTCAAGGCAATGATTAAAGAATAATATATAGTTACTTACGGAGCCTAACCATGAATAACACCTTACCTAATTACGATGAAAAAAGTACATCTCAATTTTCTGCTGTTAAGCAGCTTATAAATATGGGTTATAATTATCTTACTAGGGAAAAAGTTAGAGATATTTTACATAAGCAGGACTATAAATATCTGTTAGAAGAAATCACTTTCCAAGCTATGCGGAAGCTAAATGATGAAAGTGTTTCTGATAAAAGTATATTAAATAGAATATATGAGATACAAAAAACGAACTTTGATAATGGTAGTGAAAGTGCTTCATTAAATATATATAATATGCTAACTATGGCAGAAAGTGCCCAAGAGTTTGTAGATGGTAAAAAAACTGATGGCAGTATAAAAATAATAGACTGGGAAAATGTAGAAAATAATATATACCATGTTACTACAGAATATAATATTATAGATAAAAAGAATATCCGTATAGATATTGTAGTATTTATAAATGGCATACCTTGTGCAATTATAGAAAATAAAAAGCCTTCTGTTGCAGTTGATGAAGCAATTAAGCAGATTATAAAAAATAGCACTGGCAGTGATGCACTATACTTTTTCTTATTTCCGCAGATATATATAGCTACAAATATTACTAACTTAAAATATGGCACATATAAAACTCCAAATGCTTATTATAATATGTGGAAAGAAAAATATACTACTGATGAATATAATGATAAACTATTATATACTATAAATAATAAATTAGATGATGATACTCTAAATAAGGTATTAAAAGACTTAAGCATAAAAAAATATAACTATACAATAAATGATGAACCATCAGAGCAGGATATAGGTATATATGGGCTTTTACAAAAAGAAAGGGTTATAGATATTATTAAAAACTTTATACTTTTTGATAAAAATATTAAAAAAATAGCCCGTTATAACCAATATTTTGCAGTGAAAAAAACATTTGCAAGCCTTAGCACATATAATGAAAATGGTGTGCGAAATGGTGGGCTTATATGGCATACACAAGGTAGTGGCAAATCTCTTACTATGGTAATACTTGCAAAACTTATACTTAAAAAAATACCACTTGCCCGCATATTCATTGTTACAGATAGAATAGATTTAGATGAGCAGATAAAAGATACTTTTGTAAATAATAACCTTGGTACAAAAATAGAAAAAGCTAGTAGCGGAAAAGATTTAGTAGATAGATTAAAAACAAAAGAATATAACTCTATTACTACTACACTTATACATAAATTTAATATTACTGAATGTATAGATGATGATAGCGATATTTTTATATTTGTAGATGAAGCCCATAGAACTCAAGATGGTATTACACATGCCACTATGCGAGCAGTTATGCCAAAAGCCTGTATTATTGGCTTTACTGGCACACCGCTTATGACAAAAACAGAAAGTAGAACAATACAAAAATTTAATAATAACTTAATAGATACATATAAAATGAAAGATGCTGAAATTGATAAGGCAGTATGTGAGCTTGTATATCAAGGCAGGTTTGCAGAACAAAAACTTGATAAAATAATGGCTGATTTTAAGTTTGATAGAATCACTAAAACATTAAATGAAAAACAAAAGCAAGATTTAATAAAAAAATATGTTTCTAGCACTTTAATGAAAGAAAATAGTAAATATATATATGTGGTGGCAACAGATATATATGAGCATTTTATAGCTAATTTTAAAGGCTCAGGGCTTAAAGGGCAGATAGTAGCACCATCTAAATATGCAGCAGTATGCTTTCACAAATGGTTTCAAGAATATCATCAGTCTGTAAAAAAAGATAAAGTGCTTAATACGGCAGTAGTGATTTCTGATGATAATAAATATGATAATACTGGCTCTACTGATGATGAAGATATAGACTATAATAATGTGGTAGCAAAATTTTTAGAAAATATTAAAAAAGAAAAATCACTTAAAAAATATGAAAGAGAAACGATAGATAAATTTAAAAAAGATACTGATGAAATAGAAATATTAATAGTAGTTAATAAACTTTTAACTGGCTTTGATGCTCCACGAAATACTGTGCTTTACCTTGTAAAACAGCTAGAAAACCATAACTTAATGCAGGCTATAGCTAGAGTAAATAGAGTGTTTGACGGAGATAATAACAAACAGAAAAAAAATAATGGGCTTATTATAGATTATTCTGCTAATGCCCAAAACTTAAAAGATGCTATGCAGCTTTTTTCTGGCTTTAACCCAAGCGATGTGGAAAATATGCTGAAAAATACAGATGATTTAATAGCGGAATTACAAAATATTTTTAACCAAATGAGAAAAACATTTAAAAATATTCCTAATACTGCACCTATTGAAAAATATGTAGACTTTTTAAAACAAGCTGATAACTCTTTTGAAAGAGAACTTTTTTATAATAATGTAAATAAGTGTATAGATGTATTTAATTCTTGCCTTTCACTGCCAGATTTTTATACAAAACTTTCCCCTGCTGCGATTAGTGAATATAAAAATACACTTAAAAGCTATGTGGAAATAAAAAAGGCTACTAAAATTGCAATGGCTGAAATTATTGACTTTTCTAAATATAAAAACCAACTGAAAAAAATATTAGATGAACATTTATCAGCTGATGAAGTTACTGTACTTACAAAAGAAATAAATATTAGTAACTCAAAAGAATTTAATAGCTTTATTGAAGATAATAAAACAGGGCTTTCTAAAAAATCACAAGCTGATGCAATCGCTGCACAAACTAAAAAAATTATTAAAGAAAGATATTCTCAAGATGAAGAATTTTATCAAAAATTTTCAGATATAATTGATGATATTATTAAAAGGCTTAAACTTATAAAAGAAGAAGATATTGATGCACTTTTACAGGAAGTAAAACAAGTGCAAGAACAAGTTACAGCATATAAAGATAATTCTGAAAACTTACCAGATAGTATTAGAAATAATACTAATACTCATCCTTATTTTAGGAAATTAAAAAATGAATTTAGGGATAAAAACCTGCAAGAAGTAGCGGAAATCACTTTATATATTTATAATATTATAGCTCAAAATAAAAAAGTAGATTTTCATAAGAAAATAGATATTAAAAATAAAGTGCTTAATATGATACAAGACTACTTTATAGATGAACTTGAACTGACAGATTATAATAAAATAGGCACTCTTTCAGAAGAAATATGGAATATTGCTGTGGCTAATAGGTAATTAATGGATATTTATAAATATATTAAAGAAAAAATATTAATAGAAAAAGAAAATAGAAAAACACTTGCTTTAATTGTGCACCCAGATTTAAATATTACATTAAAAGCACCATTAGAAGCAGAAGAATGCATTATTAATAAATTTATTGAAAAACGGACAGTATGGGCTTTTAAACAACTAGAATATTTTAAGCAGTTCCAAAATAAGCAAGTGCAAAGTTATGTTTCTGGCTCTAATGTAAAATATCTTGGCAGGCAGTATATGCTAAAAGTAGAAAAATCTGAAAGTGATTATGTTACATTTAATAAAAATAGGTTTTTCCTTTATACAAAACAGCATGATAATATAGAATATAATAAAAATATACTTGATAAATTTATGTATCATAAAGCAGAAGTAATATTTTATAAAGAGCTTTTAAACTGCCTTGCTACATTTAAAGATATGGAAACACCTAGACTTAAAATAAGGCAATTAAATAAACGCTGGGGCAGTTACTTAAATAATACAATAATACTTAACCCTGCATTAATTATGGTAGATAAAAAATCTATCCGATATGTGATAACACATGAACTATGCCACTATTATTATAAAGACCATTCAAAAGAATTCTATGCCCTGCTTTCTAGCAAAATACCTAACTGGCAGGAAATAAAGCATAAGATGGAATTAAAAATATTGACTTATAGATAATTTTTAAAAACAATCTACCATATCTTAATCTTATTCAGTGCCTTCATTTAATATATTTATATATTCTTTATATGCAAATATTTTATTTCTTTTCTTTTGTGAAACTTCTTCTAATATACCTAAAGTAACTAAATTTTCCAAACTTGAATGTATAGTTGCTGTGCTTAAACTGCTTTGGTTTTGTATTGCACCAGCATTTAATATAGGATTTTTTACAAAGCATCTGTATACTGTTAATGCTGTGCTTGATGCCCTGCCTATGTTATTTACTTTTGCTTCATCATCATTTATCAGATTTATTAAATTTCTTGCTGTTCTTACAGCCTGATTAGATGTATGGATAACAGCATCTGCAAAAAAATCTATCCACTTTTCCCAGTCACCTTTTACTCTTACATTTGTTAAATGCTCATAATATTCCTGCCTGTGAATTTTGAAATATAAGCTTAAATATAGTAACGGCTTTTGTAAAATTTTATTTTCATAAAGCAGCAGGGAAATTAAAAGCCTGCCTAATCTACCATTACCATCTAAAAATGGATGTATTGTTTCAAACTGCACATGGCTTATGGCGGCTTTCAGTAATACAGGTGTAACACTTTTTATATCATGTAAAAAATTTTCAAGATTACCCATACATTTATCTACCATATCTGGTGGCGGTGGCACATATACCGCATTACCAGGTCTTGTGCCGCCTATCCAGTTCTGGCTTAATCTATACTGCCCCGGCTCTTTTTTGCTGCCTCTGCCTTTTGATAATAATATATTATGTATTTTTTTAAATAATCTGCTGGATATTGGAAAACCTTCATCTATGCACTTTACACCATATTCTAATGCTTTAACATAGTTACTTACTTCCATTGCATCATCCATAGGGACGCCTGGAATGCCTTCTAATTCATATACTAATAAATCTGATATTGAAGACTGAGTGCCTTCTATCATAGATGATAGGACTGCTTCTTTTCTTACATACATATATAAAAATAATGAAGAATCTGGCAGTATTTCTGAAATACTGTCAAGCCTGCCTAATGATACAAGTGCATTATCCAGCTTTTTAGAAATTTCTGTATTTAACTGTAAAAGCTGTTTTAAAGGCAATTCATTGGGGATAAATGAACGAACTTCTTCTCCTCCAAGTCTTAATATCTCATATCTGCCCTGTAAACCTCTTTCCATAAAATCTGACCTTTTTTATTTTCTTATTTTAAGTTAACCTATTATCTTAAAATAAGCAAGCTGTTATTTTAACTTCAGCCTTGAACTTAAAATAAGGATTTTCTTATTTTAAGTTAGCTTATTATCTTAAAATAACATATTTTACGGCAGGGTTACTTTCAGCCTATCCTGTCTGAAATAGTTTTCCATTATTTCTGTCATTGTTTCTTTATTTCCCCGATTATATGACGATATATATTCTCCAAAACTGCCCCTGCCATTTATATAGTCTTTTTCTGATATTATAATATCGCTTTCCTGCATAGAATAAAGTTTTCTGAATACTCCATTTTTATTTGGGTATGCTATAACTCCATATCGTTCTTCTTGAAATGCTGTGCCTTTGCCATATGCTGTAAAATTAAGGCTTTTCGGTGCAGACAGGGATGTTATTTCTCCATCTTCAGATATAGTTTGATTTATCACCTGCCCTGATGATATATTATAAATTAAAGCTGTGCCGTCTGATGAGCCTATTGCAGCACGAGTGCCATCATTATTTAACTTTACAGATTTTACTGCATCTTTAAAAAGTGAAAACTCTTTTACAGGTTTTGCTCTGCCTAGATTATATATTCGGACTGTGTTATCATATCCGCCGCTGATTAAAATATCTTTATCACCTGCAAAATCAAGGCTCATAATTAACTGCCTGCCTGCCCTGTAAGTATCAGTGATTTCACCTTTTTCTAAATCAGTAATATAAATATCCCCAGTTTTTGAGCCAGCAGCCAATATTTTACCACTGCCGTTTACTGCAATAGAATAAATACCATTTTTATAGCCTTCATAAATCCCAGTATTCACCCAGTTTTTTGTTTCATATTCATAAATGGCAGCAGGATAGGCAATATATAATTTATCTGCTTTTGGGCTTAATGCCACAGCACGCACACCCATTGCGGGCTTTACTATCCGCTTAATTTCTTTATAATGTTCAATATCCCAAAAAATAATCACATCATCCTGCCCAGCACTTACTAAATACTTTCCGTCTTTTGATACACTCATAGATATGACTGGTTTTTTATGTGCATTATCAAGAAGTATTATATCAGAAGTTTCTGCATCTATCAGCCTGATATTGCCGTCAAAACTGCCAAAAACTGCCAGCTGTTCTGTTGCTGCGCTGCTTGATATATAATATGCTTTACTGTAATCTATCTTTGGTGCAGCTGATAAATTAAATGCATAAAAAATAATTACTGTAATAAATAATTTTTTCATATATCACCTTACTGCATTTTCTTTCTGTTTGGTGCTGTTGTAAATGTAATAGATGTCATAGTTTTATCTCCCTGCTGTCTTTTAAAAAGGTATAATACATCCTGCAAAAGCACTTCAGGGCGGACATTTTTTAAATATCCTATTTTATCAAGAGTATATTCTGGCACAATGTATTCAGCCATTGGCTCTTTTTCAAGCCCAAAGGCATATAAACTTTCGCTGCCAAAAGGTGCTTTGACCCTGTAATGACCTATACATACCCATTTATTTATATTTTTTTCATCAATATATTTAATAAACTTATTATTCCAGTCTAAAGGTAAAATATTAGCTTCTCCGTCTACTGCATTATTCATTGTAATAAAATATATATATCCTGCTTTATTTGCTTTAACAAATAGAGTAAAAGGCTCATTTTCTCGTAAAAATGTCGGGTCTCCGTCTGTGGATATTTTTATCCATATTTTATAATCTGTTTTTAGTGGTGTATATGTATTTAAAATAGATGATGTATCAGTTTTTGGCACTGCCTGCATTGTAACAAGCTCTTTTGGTATTTTAACAGCTGATGATTTTAATACTTTTGATATGCCGGTAATAAGTGAGCATGCCATAATTATATCATTTCCGCTTTGTGTATATGAGCAGCGGAGTTTATTTCTGCCGTCTTCTTCTACTTCTACAGAGTTTACCTTAGTTGAAAGCATATCTTTAAAAAATGCACCAAACTCTGTAATATTTTCTTTGCCTGCATACATAACTGGTGCTACATAGATATTTTTTTCATTCATATCTTTTGTAAGCACTTCTGCAGCTACCTCTAAACTTGGTGGTGTTTCCTGCATTTCAAGTATCATTTTTAATGCTTCTGCACTGCTTATTCTAGGCAGCAGATAATCTTTTATGCCAAGCACATCTGCCACTGCCTGATAGCTTTCATATTCATCATACAAGCTCTGAACAGATTTTAATACTCTGTAATTTAATGTTTTATCGCTGCCAGTTTTTATATTTTTTGTCATCTCATCAATACGCTCTGCAATATCTGTCAATTTTTTACTGTATAATGCAGGATTATCAATAACTGCAGTGGCTTTATGCTTTCCGTTTTCTTTAGAATAATATATTGATGGATTAAGCAGAGGCACATTTGTTGAAAGCTTTGTCCAGCGTGTATAATCTGACTTTATTTTGTTTTTATTTTTATATGTTGTCTGCTCATGCTTTGAATATACCTGCACTTTCACTGATGCAGATAAATCTGACAGTGCTTCCTGCTTTGCTTCTTCCATTGTAGAGCCATAACCTATACCCTGTAAATCTGCACTGTAAGCATTGAAGGAAATTAAACACATAAATAAAAATAAAATCAGCTTATTCATACTATCTCCATGCAGTAAAAAATACCCTGTCTTCAAAAGGCTCTATTCCAATATCTGCCCCATAAGTATAGGCAGTATTTCTAAAGCCTGCTTTTTTAAGCAAAGATATTAAAAGCTCTTCTTCATAATATCTTTCATATATTTTGTTATCATATCTTACCCATTTACTATCTTCATTAATAAATGCAGTTAAAGAGTATGTTATTAATTTTTCTATACTGTTATATGAGCCTTGTGAAATAAAAACTTCATTACTTTCTACAGCAGAAAAATCACTTAAATCTACATCCTGCGATGATGAAAGCGAGTTTGCATCAAAAACAAATATTCCATGTTCTTCTAAATGCTCATAAATATTTTTAAATACTAATAATACATCATCTTGATTTAAAAGATGGTTTATACTGTCAAAAAGGCATGTTATGGCTTGAAATTTTCTGCCTAAATTAAAATCTCTTGCATCTGCCTGAATAAATTCAACTGCCTTAGCATTTTCTTTTGCATAGTCAAGCATAAGGCTTGAGCCGTCAAGCCCTGTTATGTTATAGCCCCTTTCATGCAAAAGGCCTGCCACATTGCCAGTGCCGCAGCATACATCTAAAATATGTGCATTTTCTTCTAATTTTTCAAGCAGAAGAATATCTAATGCTTTTTCTAAATAAAGCGGAGCATTAATAGTCCAGTATTTATTGTAGAAATAAGCAAAGCAGTCATATTCCTTATATATTTCAGCCACAGCTGCAGCTCCCAAAAGATATTGTGCCGTCATTATTATTTTTTATATTTTCAAAAAAATGGTTTACAGGCCCGCTGCCACTGCCTATATTCATTTCTGCTCCATAGATTATAGCAGATGTTATATACTGCTTGGCATATTTTACAGCATCAAGCAAATTAAAGCCTAATGCAAGATATGAACATATAGCAGAAGAATAAGTGCAGCCTGTTCCGTGAGTATTTTTTGTTATTACACGCACGGCAGATATTTCATAGTGGTTTTCACCATCAAATAATGTATCAACAGATTCTTTGTCGTTGAAATGTCCCCCTTTTATAATAACATTCTGTGCGCCCATATCTTTTATTTTCCTGCATGCTTTATCAACATGTTCCTGACATTCTATTTTCATACCGCTTAAAAGCTCTGCTTCTGGTATATTTGGCGTAACTATATAAGCAAGTGGGAAAAGTTTTTCCACCATATAAGAAATAGCATCATCTTTTAAAAGTTTTGCACCACTTGTGGCAACCATTACAGGGTCCAGCACATAAGGGCTTTTATTTCTTGCTTTTAATATATCTGCTACCGCTTCTATTATATCCTTTGAAAAAAGCATACCAGATTTTAAAGCATCAGGTGCCAAATCATCATAAATTGCTTCAATCTGTGTAATAATTGATTTTGTGCTTAATTCTTCAATATATGTAACACCAAGTGTATTTTGGGAAGTAACTGCTGCAATAACACTCATTCCAAATACACCTAATGCCCCCATTGTTTTAATATCAGCCTGTATGCCTGCACAGCCGCTGCTGTCGCTTCCCGCTATTGTTAGTGTTTTTTTCATTATGCTATACTCCATGTATCCATTGTATAATTTTCTGTTTCTAAATCTAATGAATATGTGATGTCACCTGTCTGCACAAACTCAATATCTATAACACCCGGCACCTGTTTTAAAAGCTCTAAAAATTCTATTTCAGGGCATACTTCATATTCTTCTGATACACTCATTGATACCCTGTATTTATTTGGCAAAATGAATATTATATTTACAGGCAGTCTGCCTTTAAACCGTGCAATCAGAGTTTTTATTTGAAACACTCTGTCAGGTGTTGATTTTTCAGTATCTATTGTGATTTTTAGTGTGGCAGTATTTTCTTCTAATGCATGCCCTAATGTCATAATTTTTCTAGCAGTAATAGAGCCTGTGCCATCTTCATTATTTGGAGTAAACATTCCCTGAACAGCTATTATATTATCTTCATTTAAGTGCATGATATTATCTGCATACATTTTTGGAAAAACTACTACATCTACACTATTTTTTGTATCTTCCAGCTCTAAAAAAGCCATTTTTTCCTTTTTACTTTTTGTAATATGATGGCGTATGCTTTTAATCATACCTGCAACTAAAACTTCACCTTCACTTCGCATACTGTTTACAAGCTCCATATCTTCTGCAAAAGTTTCTATATATTTATTATATTCCTTTAATGGATGGCTTGAATAGTAAAAGCCTAGTATTTCTTTTTCCTTTAAAAGCAGCACTTTTGCAGGCGGTTCTTCCACATTTGGATAATATTCTTCTCGTTCACCAGTTAAGAAATCTTCTATTGAGCCAAAGCCTTTTTCTCTGTCCTTTGCTTTGCTTGCTGCAGCTTCAAGAGCAGACATATATACACATGTATGCTGATGCCTTGATTTTCCAAAACAGTCAAGTGTGCCTGAATAAATAAATGCTTCTATTGTTTTTTTGTTGGCAGCTGATTTAAAGTCCATTCTGTCGCATAAATCATATATACTTTTATATTTGCCATTTTTTTCACGCTCTATGATAAATGATTCAATAGCAGCCTGACCTACACTTTTTATAGCTCCAAGACCAAAGCGGACAGCATCGCCCTCCACTCTAAAATCAAAGTAACTTTTATTAATATCTGGCGGCAGTATTTTTATACCCATTCTGGAACATTCATCTATATATTTTACTACATCATCAATATTATCAATAGAAACAGATAACAATGCACTCATATATTCTTTTGGATATTTCACTTTTAAATAAGCCGTCTGGTATGCAATATAAGCATAAGCAGCAGAGTGTGATTTATTAAACCCATAGCCTGCAAATTTATCTATCAAATCATATAAATCTGATGCTTTCTGCACATCTTTTCCTAACTTTTGCACACCCGGAATATTTTTTTCTTCATCACCATATAAGAATATGGCTCTGTTTTTTTCCATTTCTTCTTTCTTTTTCTTACCCATAGCACGCCTTAGCATATCAGCAGCACCAAGAGAGTAGCCGCCTAAAACCTGAGCTATCTGCATCACCTGCTCTTGATAAACTATGACACCATAAGTTTCTTCTAATATATCTTTGATTTCTTCAAAAGGATATATTACTTCTTCTTCTCCGTGTTTTCTTTTTATAAAACTGTCAAGCATGCCGCTTTCAATAGGTCCCGGACGGTATAAAGCGTTAGCTGCAATAATATCTTCAAACACTGTAGGTCTTAATCTTTTAAGCAGTGATTTCATACCGGCACTTTCCAGCTGGAATACTCCAGATGTATCTCCATGCTGAAGCATCTCATATATTTCTTTATCATTAAGTGGAAGATGGTCTACATCAAAATCTTTATCTACTGTGGCATGTATCCTTTTTACTGCTTCATCAATAATTGTTAAGTTTTTAAGACCTAAAAAGTCAAACTTAATAAGCCCAACAGCTTCTGCCGCACCTTTTTCAAACTGTAGAATAACCTCGCCCTTTGGACCTTTTGCAAGTGGTGCATATTCTACAAGTGGTTTATCTGCTATTACAACACCGGCAGCATGCATACCAACCTGACGGATAGAGCCTTCTAAATTTTCACTGTGTTTGCGGATTTCTGCCCCATGCTCTATATTTTCAAACCTGCTGTATAATTCAGGGTCTGCATCATAGGCCTTTTGGAATGTAGTGATACTTGGACCATCAGGAATAGATTTTGCAAGTTTATTCACTTCTACAAGTGGAGTATTATATACCCTGCATACATCTCGGACAGCATTTTTTGGCTTTAATGTGCCAAATGTTACTATTTGAGATACTTTTTCTTCTCCATATTTCTGGCTTACATATTTTATAACATCATCTCTGCCTTTTATGCAGAAATCTATATCAAAGTCTGGCATACTGACACGCTCTGGGTTTAAAAACCTTTCAAAGAAAAGTTTAAACCTGATAGGGTCAATATCTGTAATAGTCAGGGAGTAAGCAACAAGAGAGCCTGCACCAGAGCCCCTGCCTGGACCTACTGGAATATGATTTTGTCTTGAATAGTTAATAAAATCCCACACTATTAAAAAGTATGCATCAAAGCCTTTCATAATAATGATTTCAAGTTCATAATTAAGCCTTTCCCAGTATATATGATGCTGTTCTTCAGGCACTTTTTTAAGACGCTCTTTAAGCCCTTTTGCTGAAAGCTCTCTAAAATATGATTCTAGTGTATAACCTTCTGGCACTTCATACTGTGGCAGGTGGTTTATGCCAAAAGTTATGCTTATATTACATCTTTCTGCTATCTTAACAGTGTTTTCAACAGCTTCAGTGCAGTAGCTGAAATCATTATACATTTCATCTGGAGTTTTTACATAAAGCATACTGGAATAATCCATTTTGCCGCTGCGGGAGTGCATTATTGCAGGGTCTAATGTATCAGAAGTATCTCTGCTTAAATCATCTAAGTCATCTTCTCTGGCAAGATAACCGTTAATATCCCCTTTCATTTGTGAAGTAGTATCTGTTTTTATCTGCTGAGAAGCATCCACAGGCTTTAATCTAGGCTTGCGTTTTTCATCGCCTACCTGCCCTAATTGAATCTGCATTAATATATTATGTGATGAATAATCTTCCTTATTTAAATAATGGCTGTCACATGTAGCAACAAGTGGTATACCTGTTTCCTTTGATATTTGGATAAGCTGATTATTTACTATTTTCTGTTCTGGGATACCATTTTCCTGTATCTCTAAAAAATAATTATTTCTGCCAAGTATTTCATCATATTCAAGGGCAGCATTACGGGCTGCTTCATAACCTTCTTTTAAAAACTTACGAGATATTTCTCCACCTAAACATGCAGAAAGAGCTATTACTCCTTTTGAATACTGCCTTAATGTTTCCTTATCTATACGCGGTTTTCTGTAAAATCCTTCTAAAAACCCTATGGTAGAAAGCTTGTAAAGATTTTGCAGACCATCATTATTTTCAGCAAGTAATACTAAATGATAGTTAGTATCATCACCTTGTTTATAATGGTCTTTTTTATTAAAACGGCTGTCTGGAGAAATATAAAACTCACTGCCAATAATAGGCTTTATACCCTCTTTTTTCATAGTATTATAAAAATCTATTATACCATACATTACGCCATGGTCAGTAATAGCACAGGCCTCCATTCCGTTTGCTTTTAACTTTTCTGCCAGTTTTTTTATTTTAATTGCACCATCAAGGGCAGAATATAAAGTATGCAGATGAAGATGAACAAACCTGCCTTTTAAGCATTCTTTTTCTTGTAATTGTGTCATTTTCACCTCACTATGCTTATAATCTCTAATAACTGATGAGCTGTATAAGGTTTCTTAATATAGCAGCAGTTATGCTCTTTACATTCTACTATATTAGAAGAATAAACAGTGTCGTCTTTTTGCATATTTTTTTTATAATCAGAATAATCTGCATATACTTTTAAATCTATCCCACGCCTTTTTGCTACAATCTGAGCAGCAAGGCGAATATCTTCTTCTATTTCTAACAATATTATATCTGCCATATATTTCACTCTTTTATGATAAATATATATATCATTTTGCTTTTTTTTTGTAAAATAAAATTATAGTATTTTATACAATTTGATATTATTTTAAGAAACAGTGAATAGTATATTATCTTATGTTTTTAGATACTTCGCTATATTGCAGGCTCAGTATGACACAGCAGG
The DNA here is from genome assembly GCF_000487995.2 of Mucispirillum schaedleri ASF457. Taxonomy (NCBI): domain Bacteria; kingdom Pseudomonadati; phylum Deferribacterota; class Deferribacteres; order Deferribacterales; family Mucispirillaceae; genus Mucispirillum; species Mucispirillum schaedleri. The sequence continues at coordinate 1,575,356 of NZ_CP097562.1, read as the reverse complement.
GGCAGGAAGTGAAATCACCCGAAAATTTTGAACTAAGCCAATAAATAAATTGCTTTTTCCTGTAAAGGTGTAAGTCCATCCAATTATTTTTCCATATCTTTTATAATCATTCGCATTTGGTTTTCTTTTAATTCACCTATATGCATAGTAAATGTATGTTTTCCATTATCTGTTTTTGTAATAAAATTAACATAAGATAATACTTCCATACTTGGCTCATAAGGTTTGCTGTTTTTGTCAAAGAAAACTTGATATGGTATAATTTTAGCATATATATTTTTATTTATATCAGGATATTTCCAAACATCAGCAAACTTAATATACACTCTGCCAGACATTTCCTTATTTAATTTTTCTAAAACTGGAGCCATATTTTTACATGGTATGCATTGCTCTGCACCGTAATCAACTATTACAGGCAGCCCTTTGGAAGTGAGCTTATCAAAATCAACTGCTTCTGTGACATTTAAATCAAAACTTAATAAATCAGCAGATATATTTTCAATGCTGTTACATTTTTTTAATGCGAACACAGCTGCAATGATTAATATAATAATTACAATGCCTGCAATATTTATTTTCATACATCACCTTTATAAAAACATTTCCATATTATTAAGCAGATATGCCTTTATATTTATTTAAAATATGCCTGCTTTTTTCTGGTGGTAAAATAGCTTTGAATATATGATTTTATCCTGTTTTCATCTCCAAGTGCTTTAAAAATCTTTACAGCATTATTCATCACAGTAACCTTATACTATATCCTGTAACTATTTCTTTTTCATTTTTTCTATGTGTTTTTTTATCATTTCATCCATTTCTGAGCTGTCATCATACTCAAAAAGTTTGATACTTTTATTTAGAATGTTTTTCCCCCGTTTTATTTCACATTCTAAAATACCATTATACCCTTTTTCATAAAGAGCATATTTTAAGCTGCCAATATTTTTTATGTCATGGTAACCACATTTAACAATTACATCACCATTTTTTATACCTGCTTTATCAGCTGGTGATTTTTTAGTAACTGATTCTACTTTTACTATACCATTTTCTTTATCATTTGCAGCGATTACAACACCTATTTTTGGTGTTCCTTTACTTTTTATTTCTTCAGGATAAATATAAACATCTGCATTTGTTTCTTCATGGTTTATAGGTTCGCCCTGCATTATAACAAAGCTGTCTTCCCCTGTAAGCCTTTTATACCTGAGTGGTATGCCAGAATTTTTGCCTGCATGACCGTTTCCGCATATTACAACAATGGAAGTATCAGGGTTTGCTTTTCTATAATCTGCTAAATGTTTTGCCATAATCTCATCCCAGATATTTTGAGATATGAAAAAGTCTGTAAATTTATTTGTGCTGTCTGCATGCATTTTAAAAATTGATTTAATTTTATTTTCATATTCATTATTTATAATTCTCATGCGTTCAGGCAGAGCAAGCTTCTGTTCTTCAGTTAAATTATCAATCTGCCCTTGATATACTTTTGATGTAATTTCTCTTTCAATATTTAGTGGAATTATATCTATATTATTATCCCTTGCATATCTGAATATTGGGGCATAAAGAGAATAATCAAAGCTCCAGTTGTTATAATAATCAATGCCATCAAGCATTTCTTTTTCTGTAATTCTGCCCTTTACAAAGTCATTTACCACATTTAAATATTTATACTGCACCATCTCCATAGCTATTGCAGTTTTCTTTTTAGAGTTATTAAGATATTCTATTAAAGCAAGCTGGTTAGCATGATGAGAATATTCATTGTGGCTTTCTCCCGCAAATATTACTTTATATACAGCAGCTTTTTTCATCATATCTTGAAATGTATCAAGTTTTTTAACATCTATTATTACATCTTTTTCATGCTCTAATACAGTTATACCCATATCTGTCTGCATATTTGATTTAGAAATAAGTTTATCATTTTTAAAAATCAATTCCTGATTAAAAGCATAATTTTCTAATAAATGTATACTTCCTGCATGTATATTATTGGCAATTAAAATATATTTATCTTTATTTAAAGGATTTTTAAAAATAAAATATTCAGAATTATCTGTGCTGCTTATACGCTTATCTGCAAAAAATTTAGCAATTTTATTATCATAACTTCCAATAATAACATCATAATTTTCTAAATCACTAAATTTTACTTCATCATCATACACAAATTTTAGATTTTTAAATACAGAATATACTGCACTATCATAGTGTTTGTCTATATACAAGATATTTTCCTTATTTAAAATATCAGCAATAACAGGTGATTTTTCATTATCATTAAGCATTCTTATTACATGATAGTTTGGGTCTAAAACAAGCTTAACTGCACCAGTATTAACAGGCACTTTGAAAGTTTCTTCTCTGTCTATGCTTGACTGCAGTCTGCCATATTCTTTCTTATCATCATATTCTATTACATAAGGAATATTTACTATTTTATCACCATATTTTCTTAAAAGAGTAAATGAAATATAATAGTTTCCTTTTTCAGAAATGTATTCTGCATTTGTTACTGTTAATTTAATAAGTGGATTTTTAGAAAAATAAGCATCATAAAAGCTGTCTGCATCAACATCTTCAAAACATCTTAATATTTGCAGCCATGTAAGAGAAGGCATATCTTTTAAATCTGCCATTTTATTTAAGCCAGCCTGAAATTTCTTTTCACCTATATTTAATTTAATCATGTGGAAAATAAATCCTATCACTTCATCATTTATATCAGGGATTTTATTTACTCCATATATAGAAAGTTTATGAAGTATATTTTTACGCATTAAAGCTTTTTCATAAGTATTTGCATTATTTTCAAAATCTTTTATTGTTTTCAGCACATAAGGCACTGGAATTCTATTATCCTGATTATACACAGCACCAAAGCTGAATGAGTATGACATCATTAAAATTAAACTTGAAAGTAAAATTTTTTTCATTATATTCCTCTATCTGCCAAATATTTTTATTCCATTTGGCGTAGTATTTTTTTCTTTTGCAGTTACTTGATTTTTATTAAGTGCTATATAAGAATAAGAGCCGTAATGGGCAAGCTTATTCAGGCTTTCTTTTGTGTTATTAAAAGAAAACATAATAAACTTATCCCCTTGAGAATATGGGTTTCTCACTACTTTATATGTAGTATTACTTATCTCAAAAGTAAAAGTCAGTGTGCTTTTTAAAAGCTCTGCCACAGTCTGCGGAACAGTGTTTTCCATAGATATAATAACATTTCTGTCTTTTAAATGGTGCAGGCTTAGTTTTCTAATATGGATAGCTTCTGATATGTTAGGAAATATTTCTCTGAATGTATTATCCTCATTTTTATTACCTGCAAATAATATTTCATCAGCACCAAAAAGATAATCAAATGACGGGATGATTTCTGCAGGATATAATGCCCGCATTAAATCATACCTATCATCTATTATAAATGTATCATTATCAGATTTTAAGTTATATACTATTTGGTTTACACCTGTTTTTATTTTAAATTTACCAGTTACAGCATTGTTTTCTGAAATATGGGTAAATGGAATATTTATCTCATCTTCCCCGCCTTTTCTGATTAAGTTAAAAGAAAGTATCTTATTTTGAAAAGAAACATTATTTACTGCAAGGATAATATTATCTTTACTTAATATCCAGTTTGTATAAAAATCATTATCCATACCAATATATGAAAGTAAATCTTTCCAAGATGCAGTTGAATAAAGCTTATCATTTATAAATTTTCTAATGCCAGCCATAAAAGCATCATCACCTGCTTTGTTTTTAGCCATATGCAGCACCATAAGCCCTTTGCCGTAACCTATAGACTGCTCTTTTTTGCCAGCATTATATATAAACTCTTTTAAAGGGAAACTTTTTGCTGCTGCATAAGCCTGATATTTTATCAATATATCTTTTCTGTATTTAATTCTGTCATCTTTTTCATAGAAATAATCAGAAAAATATGTGGTAATCGCTTCTAAAAAGTTGCCATCTGCCATGCTGCTTTCAATAGCTGCCCCAAACCACTGGTGCAGCACTTCATGACCCAGCGAGCGTTCTGCAACAAAATCTTTATCAATAATAGATGAGCCAAATACTGCCATAGAAGCAAGTGCATGACCGTAAGGGTTTACATCTTCTACTACAATAAAATTATGATATGGAAAGTGTGATACAAACAGGTTTTCATATATTTCAATATAATAGGCTGCTTTTTGGAGAAGTTTATAGCTTAAATTTTCATGCTCTTTAAATAAAAGTGTATATATATCAATATGATTTTGTGTTATTTTTTTGACAATATAGTTACTTGAAGCTGCAAAATATATATTTTCTGGCAGAGAATTATATGTAAAAAGCATTGTATTTTCGTTTTTATTAAATGTTACAAACTGGCTTGCAAGCCCCTGAAAATTTTCAGGTATATTAATATAAAGCTCAGCATTTTCAATATTTGTAACTGCTGGCACAATGCTTGAATATATTGAAATAAAATCTTTGCTGATAGTATCTGATGTATCAGTAATGTTTTTAATGTATGATAATATTACAGGAGATAAGCCATCAAGGCTTATAGTGTATTCGTTACGGTTTTTATTATATTTTACTCTTTTATCACTGCTTAAAAGCTGCATATCATGATAAAGTGATACTGTAACAGTTTCTGCTTTTGTGGAAGTTATAGTAATACTTCCTTTAATCATATTAAGATTAATATCTATTTCTGATTTTATTATAGCAGCTGCTGCAAAACTTTTATAGTAAAAAGCAAAAATTATTAATAAAATAAAAGCTGTCTTTTTCATGTAATACCTGAATTTAAGAATTTATTGCAAAAATATATATTATAAATTAAAGTATTATACTATATAAAATATGTGGTTAAATACAAGTAAAATTTAAAAAATATGCGATATTTAACCATATTTATCAAATATAAAAGTATTCTGCATAGTTATAATGTGTGCTGAATTCTTATGAGATTATATAATTTTTTTCAAGGGGTATTTATGTTAGATAAGTTTTTTGGCATAACTTTTTCAGGCAGCACTGTAAAAAGAGAAATCATTGCAGGTCTTACAACATTTATGACTATGAGTTATATTATTTTTGTAAATCCTGATATACTGTCAAATTCTGGTATGCCTAGAGATGCTTTAATTACAGCTACATGTTTAGCTGCTGCTTTTGCAAGTATATTAATGGGACTATATGCAAACTATCCTATCGGTCTTGCAACAAGTATGACATCAAATGTATTTTTTGCATTTGTAATAGTTAAATCTATGGGGCTTTCATGGCAGGAAGGTTTGGCTGCTGTTTTTATTGTTGGTGTTCTTTTTATATTTATTACAGTGGGAAGAATAAGGGAATTAATTATGGATGCTATCCCTATTTCTTTAAAAATGGGGATACCTGCAGGTATTGGAATATTTTTAATGTTTATAGGTCTGCAAAGTGCAGGCATCATAGTTAATAATGATGCAACACTTGTAACTTATGGAGATTTCCACAATATAAATATGCTTCTTTCTATATTTGGTCTTCTGCTTATGATAATACTTCATATAAGAAAGGTAACTGGTGCAATATTAATAAGCATTGTTGTTGTAACAATAATCAGCATACCATTAGGGCTTACAAAAATGCCTGATGGGATAGTTTCTGTTCCGCCATCTGCTGCACCTGTATTTTTTCAGATGGATTTTTCAAATATATTAAATTCAAATTTTTTAATGGCTGTATTTACTATGCTTTTTATGGCAGTATTTGATACAATTGGCACATTAATGGGTGTTGCACAGCGTGCCGGCTTTGTAGATGAAAAAGGCAATATGTTAAGAGCTAAAAAAGCATTTATGGCAGATGCACTTGGCTCAACAGCTGGCAGTATTTTTGGTGTAAGCACAGTTGGAGCATATATTGAAAGTATTACAGGGGTAGAATCTGGCGGCAGAACTGGTTTAACTGCTGTTATCATAGGGCTTTTATTTATATTTGCTATGTTTTTCTCTCCCTTAATACAAATAGTGCCAAGTGCTGCAACTGCTCCTGCATTAATTTTTGTAGGTATATTAATGTTTTCTGTTGTTGAAAAAATCAATTTTAAAGACTGGACAGAGCTTGCACCTGCCGTTATCGCTGTTATAATGACACCGCTTACATATAATATAGCTATGGGTATTGAGCTTTCTATATTAGCTTATGTAATAATTAAAGCAGGCACAGGCAGATATAAAGAAATATCAAAAACTATGCTTGTGCTTTCTATCATATTTATACTGAAAGAAATTTTTGCATAAGAATTATAATAAGATTAATACACAGCTGGATAAAATATTCAACCAGCTGTGTGTTATTATAGAAAGTAAATTATCCTTATATTATTTTATATCATCAATTTGAACCCATATATTTTTTTTATCATCAGTAGGCTGAAATGAGTAACTTATTTCTTCACTGCTGCTTTCACCTTCTAATTGATATTTTAATGTTCCTAGACAGCTGTGCTTATTTACAGATTTATCAATACTTATTGTCCTAATATGTTCTATAGTCATTTTCATAGTTTTTATTTCATTAATCATATTTGCAAATTCTTTGTTAATTTCTTCTTTATCTCCTCCTAACATTAAGTTTGCAAATTTAAGTTCTGCTTCTTTGTTAGTAATTTCTTTTATAGAATAATCTCTATAAAGTTTGATGACTTGATTTGTTACTAGTTCATCACTGCAAGTTGGTGTTTTGTCAAAACAACCTGCTGTAACTATTATCATAAATATACTTAATAATATTTTTTTCATATTTAATCCCCTTATATTTATATATTCATACCACTAAAACCCACATCTAAAAGCATTTCTGCAAACTCTCTGCCTGTAATAAGTGTTATATTTTTTTCGGCAGCTTTTTCTAATGCTTCTTTACTATATTTATCTGCCGTTGTGATTACCCATGCTGTGCGGGAATACCCATCATTACTAATGGATATATTTTCATAATAATCACTTATCTGCTCTATTGCCCAGTTATCTGTTTCCTTTTCATGAAATTTGGCTTGTATATATAAAATCAATTTTATATTTTCAAATGTTGCAATAATATCAACATCGCCTTTTTTATCTTCATAATTTTTTGCTGGAATATCAACAGAAGATGCTCCAGTTTTTTCACAATACCATTTTATAAGGTATTCCAGTTTATCAGGGTTTAAGCTTGTTTTTATAGTATCAAGCACAGTGTCTTTTGTTTTATATAATATTTCTGACCTTAAATTTATAGGCTTGTTATTTTTAAATGACCAAACAGCTTTATTTATGCTTTCTTTTAAATCTGTAATATCCGCATTAGTTTGGAACATTTTCATTCTGGCAGTTAATGCGGAATCTGCATAGTCATTTCTTGGAATATTTTGCGCTATCTTTTTAACTTTGATTATAAAACCTAAATCAACTACATCATCATCTATATAAAGCAGATTATTCTTAAAAATTATCTCTTTATTGTTAGTGGTATGTAAATTATCTGGTAAATTTATTTCAGAAACTGGAACTGCTTTTTCTAAAATTTCATAAACATCAAATGACTGATATTTAGGAACGATAACTATATCCCCTTTATCCATTTCAGCAATAAATCTGTATAAGCAATATCTGTTTTTAGGTTTATAGTTCCATTCTTTTTGAAAGCATTTGTCCAAATAAGGCATACTTTCCAATCTTGTTTTATCAATAAATTCTCTATTGCTGAAATCAGACCACCCAATAGATAACAAACCATTATCAAGTAAAGGATATGACACTTCCCGTTCATAAGATATTCTGTGTAAATAATATTTCATTACTTTTCTTCCTTCAAATTATTTTCTACAAATACATCGTCAGTAAATTTCCATGCAATTTTTACTTGTTTCTTTACAAGTTCATCATCATTTTCAATTCTGAAACCTTGCTTTAAATAATATTGTGCAGTCATTTTATTGCCCTGAAATAACAACACGAATAACAAACCAATCTCTCCATAACTTAATGGAACTAAAAATTTTGTTTGATAATAATCATCTACAAATGATATTATGATATGAACTATATTCAGTACACATATAATTATACCCAATGAATACATTTTTCTAATAAAAAATGGAATTCCAAAAAATTCACCAAAAAAGAATAGAGTCCAACTCAGCCCTATTTTAACTTGTCTTTTTTCACCAGTTACAGGGTGAATAAAATTTGCAAACATAAGTTATGCCTCCTAAAAAATTTTCTCTACTATATCACGGGGGGGGGATGTCAAGCGTTATTTGTAATAATACTTATAACTATATAATAATTAAAACAACATATTTACTAGAATTAAAATAGACCTTAAAAATTAGTATATATTAATATGTCTTAATATCCGCTTTTAAAGGATGCCCCATGTTATTTCATTCTCTTTGCGACTTAATTTCTTATGAGCTGTTTTTGTGAAACGATTTGCCAGCTGATTGTCTGAGCGAAGCGAGTTGCAGTGGCAGTGGAGAAAAAACAGCGAATGTTTAAGGAATTGGAGCATAAGGAATGAAATAACAAAAACTTTGATTCTTGAGATGTGCGGTGGCAGGATACTTTAATATATTTTGCATATACATATTAATTAATAACATGATTATTACATATTTTATTAATAATAGCTTTTTTAAGCATAGTTTAAAAATTTGGGGGTAAGCCAGTTATTTTTATAAATTAATCTGGCAGACCAAACTTGTAGTTTGTATTCAAGTTTATTTTTTTTATTCAGTCTGATAAAATGTTGATAAGCAATAAATAAAAGAATGTTTTACTTACTGCTTTTTAAGGCTCCTTCTGTATATTTTTTAAAGTTTTTTTGGAAGTCCATTTTTTTAACAACCGCTTTTTTATTGATTCATTTTTTTTACAATCGTTTTTAGATTTTACACATACTCAAAAAATTTAAAAAAGTAATTGCTAAATTAAAATTATAGTGATAACTTAATTAATTATTTAAATTTTTAAGTGAATATACAAGGGTAATAATATGAGAAGTGATATTATAAAAAAAGGGTGCCAGCGTGCACCAAACAGAGCATTAATATATGGCACTGGTGTTTCTAAAAACCAAATGGATGCACCATTTATTGGTATATGCTCAAGTTTTACAGACCTTATTCCCGGCCATTCCGGTATGAGAATACTTGAAAGGTTTGCAGAAAAAGGCATTCATACAGGTGGCGGTCAGGCTTTTATATTCAGTGTTCCGGGTGTCTGTGACGGTATATCTATGGGACACTCTGGCATGCGTTACAGCCTGCCAAGCCGTGATGCTATTGCTGATATTATAGAATGTGTTGTAAATGCTCACTCCCTTGATGGTGTGCTTTTTATTACTAACTGCGATAAAATTACTCCGGGAATGCTTATGGCTGCAGCAAGGCTTAATGTGCCATCTATATTTGTAACAGCAGGCCCTATGATGAGTGGCAACTACCGTATGAAAAGGCGTGATTTTATTACTGATTCTTTTGAAGCTGCATCAAAAGCTGCCACTGGTGAAATAGATGAAGATGAAATTACTAATATGGAAATGACAGCATGCCCTGGTGAAGGTGCATGTCAGGGTCTTTTTACTGCTAATACTATGGCATGCTTAACAGAAGTTATGGGTATGAGTATGCCGGGGTGTGCAACAGCTATGGCTGGTATGGCAAAAAAACGCAGGATAGCTTTTGATTCTGGTGTCCGCCTTGTTTCTCTTGTTAAAGAAGATATTAAGCCACTTGATATTATGAATGAAAAAGCATTTAGAAATGCTATTAAAGCAGATTTAGCTCTTGGCGGCTCAACAAATACTACACTTCATCTTCCTGCTATTGCTTACGAAGCAGGAATTAATTTAAATTTAGATTCTTTTGATGTTTTATCAAAAGAAACACCACATATTACAAGTCTTCTACCCGGTGGCAAATATTTTATGGAAGATTTTGAATTTGCAGGCGGTGTCCCTGCTGTTATGAAATCCCTTGAAAACCATTTAGAAGATAATATTACTGTAAGCGGTATGACTGTGAAAGAAATATGCAAAGCAGCAGAAAACTATGATGAAGATATTATCCGTCCAGTAGATAACCCATATCATAAAGAGGGTGGTATTGCAGTGCTTCGTGGAAATATTGCTCCCGGTGGCTCTGTCATTAAACAAAGTGCAGTTCAGCCTGATATGATGATATTTACCGGCACAGCAAAAACATTTAACTCTGAAGAAGATGCAATGGCAGCAATTATGGGCGGTGTTATAAAAAATGGTGATATAGTAGTCATCCGCTATGAAGGTCCAAAAGGCGGACCTGGTATGAGAGAAATGCTTGCTCCAACTGCTGCCATTATGGGTCTTGGTCTTACTAAGGTTGCATTGATTACTGACGGCAGATTTTCTGGCGGCACAAGAGGGCCATGTGTTGGTCATATTTCTCCAGAAGCAGCAGAAGGCGGCATGATTGCTCTTGTAAAAGATGATGATAAAATAACTATTAATATACCAGAAAGACGCATTCATTTAGAAGTAAGTAATGAAGAGCTTGAAAAAAGGCGTGCAGACTTTACTGCACCAGCACCAAAAGCTGCAAGCGGTTACTTAGCAAAATATGCAAAAGGTGTATCAAGTGCCGGTGATGGAGCAATATTTAAAAGAGATAAATAGTTTTAGTGTAAACCATAATATTGGAGTATTAATATGATATGTTCAGGTGGAGAGATTGTAATAGACTGCTTAAAGCGTAATGGAGTAGATGTAATATTCAGTTATCCCGGCGGGTCTCTTACTGGTTTTTATGATACATTATTTGATGCTGATTTAAAACACATCCTGCCTCGTCATGAGCAGGGCGGAGCACATGCTGCAGACGGCTATGCAAGAGCAACTGGTAAAATAGGTGTATGTATGGCAACAAGCGGTCCGGGTGCGACAAACCTTGTAACAGGTATTGGCACAGCTTATATGGATAGTGTTCCTATGCTTGTAATTACAGGGCAGGTTGTTTCTAATTTAATTGGCGGAGATGCTTTTCAGGAAGCTGATATTGTAGGCATAACACGCCCGATAGTAAAGCACAGTTATCTTGTAACAGATGTAAAAGATTTGGCAGACACTATGAATGAAGCAATACATATTGCTACAACAGGCAGGCCTGGTCCTGTGCTTGTGGATATTCCAAAAGATGTGTTTGCTGCAAAAGTAAAATATGAGCCAAATGGACATGTGCATTTAACAGGCTATCAGCCTAATACAGAAGGGCATCCAATGCAGGTTAAAAAACTCCTTAAAACATTGGAAACAGCAAAAAAACCTGTTATATTTGTTGGCGGTGGTGTAAAAGTAAGCAAAGGTGCAACAGAAGAATTAATAAAATTTGCCCATGCAGTCAATACTCCTGTTGTTTCATCATTCATGGGGTTAAGTGGTTACCCTGCAACAGACAGCCAGTGGATAGGCTGGCTTGGTATGCATGGAAACTATGCCTCTAATATGGCAGTAACAGAATCTGATTTTATAATAGCTATCGGCACAAGGTTTACTGACCGTTCCACTGGCAGACTTGACAGGTTTGCTAAAAATGCAAAAATAGCTCATATTGATATTGACCCATCATCTATTAGTAAAACTGTTGATATTGAAATACCTGTTGTTGGAGACTGTTATAATGTTCTGAATATGATAAATAAATATCTTGATGATTATAAGTGGGAAAAGTGCAGGCAGGAAAGAGATGAATGGTTTGAAACAGTAAAAGGCTGGAACAGGGAAAAACCTTTCTCTTATAAATTCAGCGATAAAGTCATTAAACCACAGTATGTTATAGAGACATTATATAAAGTTACAAATGGCGATGCAATTATTGCTACAGATGTAGGCCAGCATCAAATGTGGACAGGCCAGTTTTACAGATATAATTTTCCAAGACAGTTTTTATCATCAGGCGGTATGGGCACAATGGGTTACGGGCTTCCTGCTGCAATGGGTGCTAAAATAGGCAGACCAGATAAAGAAGTATTTTGTGTATCAGGTGATGGCGGCATATTAATGAATATGCAGGAATTAACAACATGTGTGCAGTATAGAGTAGGTGTAAAAACAGTTATCATCAATAATAAGTTTTTAGGAATGGTAAGGCAGTGGCAGCAGTTATTTTTTAATAAAAAATATTCTGATACATGCCTTGAAGTGCAGCCTGATTTTGTTAAGCTGGCAGAAGCTTATGGCTGTATAGGAATGCGTGCTGAAAAAGTAGAAGATGTAGAAGCTGTTTTAAGAGAAGCTCTTAAAGTAAAAGATATACCTGTGCTTATGGATTTTGTGTGCGACAGGGAAGAAAATGTATATCCTATGGTGCCAGCAGGTGCATCAATTGATGAAATGATAATAAGGTAGTTTGCTATGGAAAAAAGACATATTATATCAGTCCTTGTTGAAAATAAATTTGGTGTGCTTGCCCGCATAGCAGGTCTTTTCTCTGGCAGAGGCTACAATATTGAAAGTTTAACAGTAAACTCTACTGATAAGCATGATGTATCTATGATGACTATTGTTACTTATGGTGATGATAGAATTATAGAGCAGATTATTAAGCAGCTGCGTAAACTTATTAATGTTTTAAAAGTAAGGGACTTAACATCATATAACCATATTGAAAGAGAATTAGTGCTTGTAAAAGTATATGTTACTCAAAAATACAGAAGCGATATTTATAATATGGTTAATACTTTCCGTGGCAATGTGGTAGATATTACACCAGAAAGCATGGTAATTGAAATCACTGGTGATAATGACAAACTGCAGGCTTTTATAGAGCTTGTCCGCCCTTATGGTATAATAGAATTAATCCGCTCAGGTTGTCTTGCAATAGGCAGAGGCTCAAAGGCTACAAGCGAGATGGAAAAAATTAAGCAGATACATAATAATAAATAATATAAGGCTTATAAAAGCTGGGAAAATATAAATATATGAGGTAAACAAATGAAAGTTTATTATGAAAAAGATGCCAATTTAGGTGCTGTTAAAAGCAAAAAAATAGCAGTCATTGGATATGGAAGCCAAGGTTACGGCCATTCTAATAATTTAAAAGATTCTGGCTGTGATGTTGCTGTTGCATTAAGAAAAGACAGTAAATCATGGAAAAAAGCAGAAAATGCTGGTTTAAAAGTTATGACAGTAGCAGAAGCAGCTACATGGGCTGATTTGGTTATGATATTAACACCAGATGAACTACAAGGTGAAATTTATAAAAATGAAATAGCTCCAAACTTAAAATCTGGTGCTTATTTAGCATTTGCTCATGGTTTTAATATACATTTTGGACAGATTGTGCCACCTGCAGATATAAATGTTATTATGATAGCTCCAAAAGGTCCCGGCCATTTAGTTCGTCAGCAGTATGAAACTGGCAGCGGTGTTCCATGCTTAATTGCAGTTTACCAAGATGCAGCAGGTGATTCTAAAGAAGTTGCACTTGCTTATGCTGCAGCTATCGGCGGTGCAAGAGCTGGTGTTATTGAAACAACTTTTAAAGAAGAAACTGAAACAGACCTTTTTGGTGAACAGGCAGTATTATGCGGCGGTTTAGCAAAACTTATCCAGTATGGTTTTGAAACATTAACTGAAGCAGGCTATGCTCCAGAAATGGCATATTTTGAATGTCTGCATGAAATGAAATTAATTGTTGACTTAATATATGAAGGCGGCATTAAAAATATGCAGTATTCTATTTCTAACACAGCAGAATATGGCGGCTTAACAAGAGGTCCACGAGTAGTTTCACCTGCTGCAAAAGAAGAAATGAAAAAAGTATTAAAAGAAATTCAGGACGGCACTTTTGCAAAAGAATGGATGATGGAAAACAAAGTAAATGCACCACATTTCCATGCATTATCTAATATTTCTAACAGCCATAAAATAGAAGAAGTTGGTGAAAAACTTCGCGGCATGATGAGCTGGCTTGGTAAAAGCAAAATTGTAGATAAATCTAAAAATTAATAAATTAAACAGATTTATTTATATATAAAAAATACTATTAGCAGTTTTAGCGATATATGCGTTAAAACTGCTTTTTTTATAATTATTTTGCTATTTATTCATTTATGTCATACTGAGCCAAAGGCGAAGTATCTAATTTAATAAATATTTTAAACCTATCTTTTACAGCTCTGCATCTCTATTGCAGTCTTTTGAATAAATATATATAAAATCATCTTTGCCTACACAATATCCGCCCTGTATGCAGTATGAAGCCATAAATATATAATCATCTTTTTCTACCCCATACCATTTGTTATCAAGGTTATACATTCCTTTACCAGATAAAATATATGCTCCATGTTCCTGAATATGAGTTTCTAAATAGCCATGACCTGCACCGCTTTTAAACATAAGTATGTGAAAGTTAAAATCATAAGCAAAATCATTTGCAGGCAGTAAATCTTTTATAAATACACTATCCATTTCTTCAAAATTTTTATATGGTATGTTATTAATATTTCCAGATATTGTTTTTGGTGATAAATTATTAAGTGGCTTGTATTTTCTTTTATATAAAAGTATTTTTGCATTATTATTGGAATTATTTTGAAAATAAAGTTTAAAAGATGCAGGGGAAAAGAAAAAACCGCCTGCTGTAAGCCCTGCTTTTTCATTATCATTATAAACTAATAATGAGCCTTCTATTACAAATAAAAATATTTCTTCGCTCTCATTTCCTATGCCGCATAAATTTCTGCCATTTTCTTTTACTGTTATAATATAATCAGTAAAAGAAGCACCTAAAAGGGGAGATGAAAGTATGCTTATATCACAGTTTTCAAAGCCATATATATTGTTTTTGACAAGTCCATCTGGTGTAATTAAAGCATACATATTCTTTTTAATGACTGAACGGCTTGATAATGTATGATGCTCCAAATAACCAGTATTATTATTGATATAACCCATATTTCACTCCTTTAAAATTGCTTTTAGAATATAAATAATGTGAATTTATAATATTATCTGCTAAAATCTGTATCCTGCATCTATAAATACTCTAATGCCTGAGTAATCATGGTTTGTAAAGACATGGGTATAATCAACACCAAAACCTGTTGTAAAATTATTTGAAAATGCATACCTAAGCCCTGCACCAACAACAAAGCCTACATTAGCTGCAGAATCGTTTCCTTTTGAAATGATTTTATAAACAGGGTATGTGGCACCATCTGCATCTTTTCTATAAGCTGTGGTTTCAGAATCAATAACATTAACTGCAATATCCATACCAGCAGATATATAAGGGATAAAACCTTTTGTTGCTTTCACATCATCATACTGCAAAACTGCTAAAATCTGCATATCAATTAAATGATGTTTAGTATCCACTTTATTATCGCCGTTAAAATTAGAGCCACCTGCATAGTTATATCTAAATGTTCCAGCAAGAGCAAACACTTTATGCAGGTTGTATTTATACCGTAAATCAACACCACCGCCTACACCTGTATAATCTTTTATATAAGCATTTTTCCCTGTTGGTATATAGATAGACGGCGATATTCCTATATAATGATTTTTATTTTCATATTTTTTCCTGCTGCTTTTTTTAGGCGAAGGCATATCTCCATAGCTGTAACTGTTTTTGCCGTCATAATAGTCACCATACTGAGCATAAAGAAAAGGAATATTAACTGCAAATATTAACGCAAATATTATAATTATTTTTTTCATTATTTAATCTCCACTTTTTCTGCAGGAATATATTTCCATATTTCTTCTATTAAGCTGCCACCAAATAAACTTAAATATAAATTTTCATCTTCTGTTATTTTGTTTTTAAACTTCTGGTTATTGCCATTAGTGCAATTATAGCTGATTATTTTATCAGAATTGCCACCGCTGTTATCTATACATTTTCCAGCTGTCCCCATATTTTCATAAAAAACACCATTTGCAATACTTTCAGGATTTCTTATTTTCCACTGCTGGCTTGTATCATCTGAACAAAGCTGTAAAACAGACATATTTTTCATATCAAGACAATAGCCGGGATAAAGAGCCGAATGAATCCGTCCTGATTTATCTATCGCCCACCGCTGCTCTTTACTCTCATTACATTTAGATGATAATCTAACAGCATAGCTGCTTGTTTCTGATTGATATACCTCCATACATTTACCATTTAGCTCTGCCTGATTAAATTTAAATATAACAGAGCCAAGCCCGTTTTCTGCAAACAGCTTTTTCAAAGCCTCATCCGCTGATATATCATTATTTTCAAGGCTTATATAGTTATTATCTATAAACATATTTATATTATCAGCCTTATTTTTCTTTGCAATATAATCATCAGCTATCTTTTTTGGGTTTGCATCAAGTTTATTTAATGCTTTATATCTTGCAAAAATTTCAATAAGCTCTTTTTCTTTTGCAGAAAGAATATAATTATCAATAGATTTATTAGCAAGACTGTCATTAAGAAATATGGTATCGTTATCTATAACATCTTGATAGCCATTTGCTTTGCCTATTTCAACAGCTTTTAGAAGCGGTTTATCATATACCGTCTCTTTTATTGTTGTAGAGCCTTTATTAACCTTATTTACATAGAGAGTAATGCTTTTAGGTTTATCTTCTTCTGCAATATTTACATGCAGCTTGTTAATTATTTTTGCATTATATCTTTTATCACTAAGCACTACATATTTCTTTGGCTTATTGTCATAATATGTTATTTCCAAATATGATGTGGCTTCAGCAGGACTGTCTTGAAATATAGAATCAAATACATTGCCCCAGTTTCCTCTGAAATATTGATAAATCACAGCATTATGGGGGGGGGTAGGGTCATAACCACCTAAAATAGTAATCACTGGCACTCCTTTTCTTGTCGGGCTTATTCTGCTGTTTAAAAATTTTTCATCTGTTACTTTTTTATATGTCCTGCTTTCTTTATCCCAGCTAATATAGTAATATTCACCATTATTATTTTTATCATCACTTAAAAAATATCTGTTTTCTATATTTTTCTGCACCTGCCTTGTGCTTCTTGCAGTATTATGAGTATATCGTGATATTGCACTATCAGCAACACCGCCTGCCATACAGTCCCTGTTCCAGCCGTAATAATTTTGAAAAGGTGTAATATACCATTTATCCTGATACATAACAGCCTGCGGAGTGCTGTTCCATGCTACATTAGCCCGCATTCTGTTTTTATAAGCATCATATCCCCATGAAGTAGTATATCCATGCACAGAACCATCACTTGCATCATTTAAAAATGGATAATGCCCCATACCATATCCATGTCCTACTTCATGGCTGAATTCGTTGCCAGTAGAATCAACAAGAGTGCCTATTCCGTTGCCGCCGCTTAACCCATGCGGAACATCTACCGGCTTACCTTCGCCATTAGTATATCTTCCTTTTGCATGATGCACTGTAAAATAAAACATATCGTTTCCCAGCTGGTGAGACTGGTCTAATGGACTGCTTGCAACCCCTTTGTTTGCCAAATCTATACCAACACTCACTTGTGCTTTTGCCACATTTTCACGCATATCTCCACTGTAATAATCTGCCCCTACATAATCACTTTTATTCTCATATATTTTTCCATTATTAATGATTACTTTTTTTAGCACTCTGTCTTCATAATATCCATGAAATAACCTTGCAAAAGGGACTGTTTGGAAATATTCCTGCATACCATGAGCTATATCGTATGTCATAGCCTGAGATGTTGAATGCTGACCTGTTGCAACATTATCTGTAAGCATACCAAGCCTTACAACAAGAAAAGCTCCCTCTATTGGTGCTGCAAACTCTATATCATTACCAAAAAGAGTGCCTGATAACTCAACCTGCGATGTTGTTTTGCCCATAAAATCAAGCTGCATTTCAGGAGTAACATTGTCATAAGGAAGCTGCACACTCCAAGAGCGTTTAGAATATGTAATATCTGGTTTTGTTCCGCTTCTATCCATATAATCAGATTTTGGCATATTTACTGGCGGCACCATTTTAAAAACAGAAGTGTTTTTGCCGTTACTTACTTTAACAGATAATTCATATAATTCTTCCTGTGGAGTAAAAAGTAAAAGTGCTGCTCTATATGGTATTAATGACGGCTCTTTTCTTGCTTCATTATTATTAGGGTCAATAGTATGGGTTTGAGCAAACTGCACCCTGCCTGAAAGACTGCCAGTTGATAAATTATTTGGGATACTTCTTATCTGCTTAAATTCATTAATATCAAAAAAAGTAAGCCTTTTGTCCCGCGGGCTTCCCACTTGATATGATATATCACTGGAATAATCTGAATAAGAAATTACTTCTATGCCAGTATCGCTGCATGAAAACAGCAATATAACTGAAAATATTGATAAAATATTTTTTTTCATCCTCAATCCTTAATATTTGATTTATTATTTTTATGGTCTAACACATCTCTTAAACCTTCCCCCAGCAGATTATAGCCAAGAGCAGTTATTACTATTGCTATACCCGGAAAAAGAGAAAGCCACCATGCATTAATTATATTATTCTGCCCCTCTGTTAATATATTACCCCATGACGGAGTAGGTGGAAGCACACCAAGACCTAAAAAGCTTAGTGATGATTCTAATAAAATTGCACTTGCAACACCTAATGTGGCGGCAACAAATACAGGCGATAACACATTAAGCAGTATATGTTTAAACATTATTTTAATATGGCTTAAACCCTGCAGCCTTGCAGCTGTAATATATTCCCTGTTTTTAACACTCATCACTTCTGCTCTTACTAATCTGGCTACTCCCATCCAGCCTGTTACACCTATTACTACCATAACATTTACTATTGATGGTTTTAAAAAAGCAATCACTGCTAAAATAAGAAAAAATGACGGGAAGCAAAGCATAATATCAGTAAACCGCATTATAACACTATCTACCATTCTGCCATAATATCCAGCAATTAAACCTAAAATCACACCAATAGTTATAGATATACCCACAGCAATAAAGCCCACAAATAAAGATATTCTTGTTCCATATACTACTCTTGAAAATACATCTCTGCCAAGAGCATCTGTGCCAAATAAATATGTGCTGTTAGGTGCTGTAAAAACTTCATTCAAGTTAGTAAGTGCTGGGTTAAATGGTGCAATAAGTGGTGCAAATACTGCTATAATTATAAAAAACAGCACAATAGATGCTCCGCTTATAAGAAGTATATTGCTGCTTGTGTTTGAAAATATTTTACTTCGTATTTTATTTCTTTCCATAGCGTATCCTTGGGTCTGCAAAAGCATAAGCAATATCTGCAATAAAATTGCCTATTAATGTAAGAAGTGCTCCTATTACTAATATCCCCATAATAACTGGATAGTCTCTCATCATTACAGAATTATAAAAAAGCTGCCCCATACCCGGTATGCTGAATATTGATTCAAAAATTACACTGCTGCCAATAAGCCCGGGAATAGAAAGCCCTAAAATAGTAATGACAGGCAGTAAAGCATTTCTTAAAGCATGGCTGAATAATATCCTGCCTTCCCCTATACCCCTTGCTCTTGCTGCTGTAATATAATCTTCATGAAGAACATCAAGGGTGGATGTTCTTGCAAACCGTGATATGCCTGCAAGAGAGCCAAAAACTGAAATAGAAACAGGCAGAACTAAGTGAGCAGCAATATCTTTTACCTTTTCCCAAAAACTCATTGTATCATAAATATATTCTGTATAAAGTCCGGAAATAGGCAGAACACCTAAATAAATGCTGAAATAATACATACATATTACTGCAAGCCAGAAAGCAGGCACAGCAAACCCTATAAAAACTATAACTGTTATGGCTTTATCAAGTACACTGTTTTGCCAGTAGGCTGAAATTATACCAAGGGGAAGCCCTATTAAAAATATGAAAAACATACTTAAAAGATTTAATCCAACAGTAATATGTATCCGCTCCCTAATTTTCTCTTTTACACTTCTGCCATCTATTGCAAAAGATTCGCCAAAATCTAAAACTGCTGTTTTTTTAAGCCATATTATATACTGCTCATAAAGCGGCTTATCAAGCCCATACATTTTTTCAAACTTTGCCCGTGCAGTTTCAGAATATTTTG
The DNA here is from genome assembly GCF_000487995.2 of Mucispirillum schaedleri ASF457. Classification (NCBI taxonomy): domain Bacteria; kingdom Pseudomonadati; phylum Deferribacterota; class Deferribacteres; order Deferribacterales; family Mucispirillaceae; genus Mucispirillum; species Mucispirillum schaedleri. The sequence continues at coordinate 1,555,222 of NZ_CP097562.1, read as the reverse complement.
GACCCATAGCTGCCCGCATTTCTGCAGCATTCCCCGGAGCTAAATGGATAACTATAAAACATATTATAGTAATACCTATAAACATTGGTATCATCATTAAAAGCCTGCGGATAGTGTATGAAAGCATCTCATTCCTTATACATAAATATTCTTGATTATATTAAATAGATACTTTGAACTGCTGTCAAATGATTTTTAATAATGTTCTAAAAAGTTCGCAATTTATATTAATCATAAGGAATAAAGAAGCATAATATTTAATAAATAATGGAATATGTATAATTATTATTAAAAAAAATGTCACCAATTTATTATTTATGCGACTTAATTATATATTAAATGGATTTAACCAAAAAACTCAGGCAAAACAATATGAGTATAGTTTATAAGATTTATAAGATAATACAGGGTTTGGAATATAGCGAAATATCTAAAAAGTAAGATAATTTAAATCTATTATATGCTGCTGTAATATATGTAATGTGAGATTTTTCGCCTTTTAAAATCAGGCTCAAAATGACTGATATGTAAGTTTTTTAGTAAGTCCAAAACTATATGTAATGCAGTAAAAAGCTGTTTTTGATGCCAAATAATTACTTTAATTTATAATGAAAATATAAAATCAAGGCAGATTTTACAGCTTATAATTTATTTATATATGCTTTAAATTCAACAATTATGGTTAAATTGTTGAATTAATCAAAAATAGTATTGATAATCATTACTATTATGATAAAGTATATTTATAAGGAGGTCCAATATGGATAAAAAATATTTAACTACATCACAAGGCATACCTGTTGGAACAGATTTATCTTCCATGACAACAGGTGAAAAAGAAGGCTACACATTATTACAAGACTTCCATTTGGTTGAAAAACTTGCTCATTTTAACAGAGAACGCATTCCTGAACGCATAGTTCATGCAAAAGGTACTGGTGCTAAAGGATATTTTGAAGTAACTAATGATTTATCAAAATATACAAAAGCAAAACTGTTTTCAGAAGTAGGCAAAAAAACTGATGTATTTTTAAGATTTTCTACTGTGGGCGGTGAAAGAGGCTCAGCAGATACTGCAAGAGACCCACGCGGATTTGCCATAAGATTTTACACAGAAGAGGGCAACTATGATATAGTAGGAAATAATACACCAGTATTTTTTATAAGAGATGCTCTCAAATTTCCTGATTTAATACATACACAAAAAAGAAATCCGCAGACAAATCTGCATGATGCTGATATGTTCTGGGATTTTTTCTCTCTGACACCAGAGTCTATACATCAGGTTACAATACTATTTTCTGATAGAGGCACACCTTACAGCCACAGGCACATGGACGGCCATTCAAGCCATACTTTTATGTGGTATAATGAAAAAAATGAATTCGTATGGGTAAAATATCATTTTAAAACAAATCAGGGTATCAAAACAATGACAAATGAAGAAGCACAGAAAATGGCAGGTGTTAATCCCGACCATTCCACAGAAGATTTGTTTAATGCTATCAAAAACAAAGAATATCCGTCATGGGATGTTTTTGTTCAAATAATGACACCAGAAGAAGCAAAAACATATAAATTTGACCCATTTGATGTTACAAAAGTATGGTATCACAGCGATTATCCGCTTATACCTTTAGGCAGGCTTACATTAAACCAAAATCCAGATAACTTTTTTGCAGATGTTGAGCAGGCTGCATTTACACCTGCAAACTTAGTGCCGGGTATTGCAGCATCTCCAGATAAATTACTTCAAGGCAGGCTTTTTGCTTACGGCGATGCTCACAGGTATCGTTTAGGCGCAAACTCACATCAAATACCAGTGAATAAACCACGCTGTCCTTTCAGCAATGGTCAAAGAGATGGTGCTATGAGTGTAGATGGAAACAGCGGTGCAGAATATCATTATTTCCCAAGTTCACTTACTAATACAATAACTGATACAAAATTCAACCCGCCATTTATAGACATATCTGCATCTCTTGGTATGCACGACAGACCATTAGAAGATGTAGACTTTATTCAAGCAGGCGTGCTTTTTGACAGGGTAATGAATGACAGCGAAAAAGCAAATACTGTATCAAATATCGCAGGTCATTTAGGGGATGCAAAAGAAAATATACAATACAGGCAGACAGCATTGTTTTATAAAGCCAGTGCAGATTACGGCACAAAGGTTGCAAATGCTTTAAAACTTGATGTTGAAAAAGTAAAAAAACTTGCTTCTTTAACTCAACAGGAAAGAGTTGAGGCTACTAAATAGCTTAACGACTTCCATTTTATATCTTGTTTTAAACAGCCAGTTTATCCAGCTGGCTGTCCCACTCTCCTATTCCGCCTGCAAAAAAGCAGGCGGAACTTTTTATTTATAAGCTACAGCTTCTATTTCAACAAATACATCTTTTGGAAGTCTTGATACTTCTACTGTTGTGCGGGCAGGAAACGGCTCTTTAAAAAATGATGAATATACTTCATTCATAGCTGCAAAATCATTCATATCTTTAATATATACAGTTGTTTTTAATACTTTATCCATAGAGCTGCCTGCGGCTTCAAGCACTGCAGAAATATTTGATAATACCTGTTTTGTCTGCTCTTTAATACCAGATGGAATTTCAGATGATGCAGGGTTTACAGGAATTTGACCTGATGTAAAAATTAAATCTCCAAAAGAGACACCTTGTGAATACGGACCTATTGCCTGCGGTGCTTTATTAGTAGATACTGCCTTTTTCATATTTTAAAACTCCTAATTTTTTTATTTATAATAATATCTTTTATTATAGAATAAATGTCAATACTTTTACTTAAATATCATAATGAGCCTGCTGCCGTGTCATACTGAGCTTGATTTTTAAGCAAAGTGAACTTACCCAAAAAAGTTGGACGAGCCATATAAGGAGTGTATATGGCAAGAAAATACAGCTATGAGTTTAAGAAGTTTATAGTAACAGTCTTAGAAAGCGGTATAATGAGTGCCAGTGAATTATCAAGATGCTGTAAAATTCATAAAGGAGTAATATGTAATATCTATAACAGATATAAGCATTCAGGCGAATCAAGTTTACATCATAGCTTTACCCGCAATGAATATAGTAGAGATTTTAAATTAAATGTGTTAACTTATAAGGCATCAAATAATTTAAGTTATGAGCAGACAGCACTATATTTTAATATACCATCAGCATCAGTAATATATGACTGGAATAAGTTTTGCAGTAAGTTTATTGGAGATAATATGTCAGATAAGAATATCCCGAACAGTAAAAAGAGTAAACACTCAAACTCTACTGATATTAAACTCACTAAATCAGATGATAGTGAAGAAGTAAGACAATTAAAAGAGAGAATATCAGAGCTTGAAAAAGAGCTTTATTACAAGTCAGCGGAGAATGCATATTTAAAAAAGCTGGAAGCCTTAATGCAGTCAAAGGAACAGAGAGTTCAACAGAAAAAGCACAAATAATAACTGCATTAAGGCTGTATTACAGTTTGGATATCCTGTTGTCTGTGAGTAATATGAAAAGAAGCACTTACTATTATAATGTTAAAAAGCCTGCTGCATTAGATAAATATGCAGAAGTCAAGGCATATATATTAGAAATATATGAAAAATCTAACAAGACTTACGGCTATCCAAGAATAACAAAGGCATTAGAGAAACTGGGTTATACTTATGACAGGAAGACAGTGTATAAATTGATGAAAGAACTAAAAATTTCATCACTAATCAGGGTTAAGAAAAGGTATAAACAAGGCAGAGTAAGTCATATATGCAGCAATAAATTAAACAGAGCCTTTACAAGTGAGAAACCATGTTTAAAATGGGTAACAGATGTGGCAGAGATAAAAATTAATAATGAAAAGGTGTATTTATCAGCAATAATGGATTTGTATAACAGAGAAATAACAGCATACAGTGTAAGCAAATATAATAATGAAGAAATGGTAATAGATAATTTAAAACAGGCAATAGATAAAACAAAAGATACAACAGGGTTAATGATACATTCAGACCAGGGTATATTATATCAGGCTAATCAATTTAGAAAGTTATTAAAGGAAAATAATATAGAGCAGAGTATGTCAAGGCGTGGCAACTGCTATGATAATGCTGTTATGGAAAGTTTCTTTGCTACTTTAAAATGTGAATTGGTTTATATTAACAAATTCAAAAATATAGAACAGTTTAAATATGAACTTGAAAAATATATTGATTTCTATAATAATTACAGAATAAAAGCTAATGGACTTACACCTTTACAGGAAAAAGAAATTTATTTAGTGGCTTAGTTCAAAATTTTTGGGTAAGTTCAAAGTATCTAGAATATAAAAACTGCAACAGTTTTATAAATAGTATTTATAATTATTGAAATTTATACATATAGATTCTTCGCTATGCTCAGAATGACAATATGTGTGAATTAGTATAGTAACTTATATATTTAGATTTATACAAACATATAAGTTTATTGTATAATAGAGCTGTATTGTTAGGTCTTATTGAGACTGCTTCCATGTCATGTTAAGCCTGAAAGGTAAAGTATCTAATATTATAAATTGTGTGGCTTATGGTATAAGCCACACTTAATATATAAATAAACTTTTACTTCACTGTTGGTGTTGGATATTGAATATTGCCACTACTCTGTATCCTATGGCATGAATTACAATCTGTTGTTTTTGGTGCCACTGTTGGCTCTGCAATTTTAGTATGACATGAGTTCCAGCAAAACTCGTGAGCTGGGTTAGTTGCAAGAGTTGCACCTTGAATTGTTTTATTACCTTTTGTCAAATTATCCTGCATAAATATTGCACTAGGAGTCTCATAATTATGAAAATCAAAGTTAGGATGACATACCATACAATTGCTAATAGGAACAAAATGTTTACCATCTTTACCCATAAAATTTATACCAGCAAGTACATGACGGTGAGTTTCATGTGGGAAAGAAACGCCTGACATAGTTACCACAGGTATAGTATCTTGTCTTACAAGTTCATTAGGTTTAGGAATATATGCCCCATCTTTAGGTAATCTGCCAGCCTGTATTGTTGGGCCATACATTTTTGTTTTATCATCACTATAAACTATAGAAGATTTCCATCTGTATAACAAATTAAAATTTCTATTCCCATAATCTTCAAAATCATATTTTAATGCAGTGGCATTATCTTTAATGCTACTATATTCAGTTTGGTCTACATTAGTAATACTTGCATTTAGACGACCGCCAGTAGCAGGACTACCTCCATTAAAAATAGAGCTGTTATCAAATACATAGTGACCTGCTGAATAGCCAGGGTCATTTGGGTTCCCACCATATAAATCTTCATTAGGGTTTTGCTCTGCACAAGCAGTAATTAAAAGCAGCACAGCAGTAAACATTATTAAATGCAATTTTTTCATATTTTTTCTCCTTTTTTATAATTTTATTTATACATATCAGCATCACTTTGTGGATGTGGTATGCCTGATTTAGTTGTTACAGGTCTAGTTTTATGGCACACAATACAGTTTTGGGCTGGAGTGCTGTTCCAGTTTGATGTTGGAAGCTGACAGCTTGTCTGGCAGTGAAAGCCTGCTGCTGATATATCTCCAAAGCCTGACCTTGTGTGACTTAATGGAAAGGAATTCTCATGACATGAATCACAGTAATCCTGCCTGTGACATGTCTGGCAGTAGGTCTTATTCCACCTTGCCTGTATGCCGTGAGTTCTGTTGACAAATGAACTGGTATGGTTGCGGGGCGGAGTATCTTCATGACAGGATATACATTCTACTCGCTCTTCGTGACAGGTAAAGCATTCTGTATCGTTAGCTTTTGCTGCCTGACCATGTTTTATCTCCCAGTCTGAAGTATGATATGTTGGTTTCGTGCTGTCTACTGCATAGACAAATGTTACTGCAAGCATAAATGCTGCTGCCGTTATAAATAATTGTTTCATTTTATCACTCCCCCTACCATATAAAATTAACCCACATTTCTACTGTGTGGCTGTCTGGCTGTAAATCTGCATTCTTAAAAAGGTCTGCATATTCAAATACATAGTCCAGCTGTAAGGCACACCACTCTGCTGGTTTATATACTCCACCAATATAGGCAAGGGTTGTGTTTTCGCTGTTTTTACGCTGGTTGATTTCATTCCACATGCCACGCATACCGTTCATTTTGACTGGGCTGTTTCTATACTGGAAGTTCTGAACATTTACTCCTATCCAGCCTTCTAAGTTTTCAAGGAATACCTGTGTCATTCTAAAGCCGCCTACTACTCTCTCATTGCCGTTTTGATGTTTTATCTCTGGAACATTGTAATAGTCTACTATTAAGCTCAGATAGTTGTTTCTATGAATTAAGCCCACTAAGTCTAAATTCGCAAATACTCTGTGGTAATCTCGGTCGCCATAAGCTGTGCTGAAATTAAACCTGCCCTCATAGCCTATGCCTAAAAGAAGTTTGTCTACTATACCTTGTGATATTTTAAAACCGCCCATAACATATTCGCTGGAGCTTAATATCCCTTCGTATAAAGATACATATGTGTTTACTGGGTTTTCATTATGTGTAGCTTGACCATTGATATATGCTGATATGCCCGTTTTGCTTGCATGTATGTCTGCATCAAAACCTACTTCATATACAAAGGCTTCGCCGATTAGGTCTCCTTCTGCGTAGAAGGATGCTGATATTGGATTAAAATTTAATGACTGGTCCAGCCGTGCTCTAGCTACATGGGTGTCTGGATTCCCCCCCCCACTGTTGAGCTTCATAAAATAGCTGTATGCTAATTTCAGACTTGTCCCGCTGGATGCTACTGGGATTTCTATATTTGTTCCCACTACCTGTGTCTGTAAATCACTGTAATAGCTCACAGGTAAACCGTAGTATACACCTATATTAAAATATTCTGATGGGGTTAATTTAATATTAGCTCCATCTATTTTATAACCGTCTATCTGCTGTAAATATATTCTGCCCAAAGAAATATCGGTAATTGGAATAACATTTTTAAGCTCTATGTTACCTTGATATATCCTGAAATCGCCATCTAATGATTTAACACTTCTCGTATATTCATTATAAGAGCGGGACGCATACAGGCCGCTGTAAAACCTGTGGTATGTTCTGTCGCCTATTGCTGGGGTATCATCATAGGCTCCACGCATATTAAGATTAAGCACAAACTCGCCTTCTCCTGCCTGAACACCGCTTAATCTAAGACGGGCATACTGATAAATTGGAAAGTCTGTCTCATCACTGAACCTTAATTTTGCACGGGTTGTTAAGCCTATTTTCAGAAGACCCGTATCCCCAAAGGATATGCCGTTCATTGTTGACTTTATACCATTTGATGTGATATGCCTGTTCCAGCTGTCTGGTGTGATAAACTCATCTCCCTTATATGCATAACTTTCTGTGACAGAAAGAAGCATAATGGCAGATACCAAGGCTGTAATGCATACCGTGGACATAAACCTCATATAAAACCTCCTTTATATATTTTAGCCTTATTAATCAATATTAAATAAAATATAAATCAATAAAGATACATCATATTTCATATTCATAAATATAATACTTATTAAGACAGGAGTTATTTATTATTATCAGCTTTTTAAACAAATTTTATCTGCTGATTTCATACATAAGGTAATTAAATATAAAGATTGGCAAAGGATAAAAATACCACTGTATAATATACATATATCATACAAAAGTAATAAAAATGCTGCCCTTCAATATGTCTTCATTTGAATAGTATACATTATTTCTACATATTTGCAACTAAAAAATATCTTTTTGGTCCGATTTATTAGTTCTTTAGTTTTAAATTAAAATAGGGTGCTGATTATATATTTTTACTTGCTATTAATTATAAAAAGTATATATTGCATAAAATATTTTTTATAAGGCAGCAAAGACTATGTTTACTAATATTGAATCAGCTATATATGCTGTATTTTTAGCAGCTATTGCAATTATTGCAGTTATGAATCCTTTTGGAAACCTGCCGCAGTTTATTTCTATGACTGACGGTATGCCTGTAAAAACAAGGCAGCACCTTTTTAGAAATATCATTATTACAGCTTTTGTTATAGTGATGATATTTCTTTTTGCAGGACCTGTTGTAATGGAGTATATGTTCAGGATATCTCTTAATGAATTAAGAATTGCAGGTGGAATTATCCTTGTGGTTATGGGTATAAAAAATCTGCTTTTTCCGGGCACTGTAAAAGATTTTTCTCAATATCAGGATATGAGCGAAGAAGAGCTGATAAGACGCTCTATTATCCCTATGGCTTTTCCAATGCTTATAGGTCCGGGAACACTGTCTACATTAGTAGTTATGGCAGCAGAAGGCGGTATGAAAAACACTGTTGCAGGAATATTTGCAGCATTCTTATTTATGTCTGTGCTTTTCTACTTTACTTCATTTTTAGAAAGAGTGCTTGGTAAACTGGTCCTTTTTGTAACAGCACGAATTATGCAGGTATTTATCGTGGCAATGGGTGTTAAAATGATGCTTATAGGGCTGGGTATAAGCCCTGCACATTAATTGCATTTAAGCCCTTTAGGGCACTTGCCAATATTTCTTTCATCAGGCACAACTATTAAAGGCTCAGGCTCTTTCGCCATTGGGTCTTTATACCTTAAATCTGGCTCAAATAAAAGGGGGGCTTCAGGCTCTTTTTCATAATATCTTTGAAGCATTTCATCCTGCAGCTCCCTGTCAAATAATATTTCAGGCTCTTTAAAGGGCAGCTCCATTCTAGTCATATCTGGGTCTTCTATATAAGGCTCATCTACTTCATCTGGATTATTAAATGGGTCTAAAAGTTTTGGGTCGCCAAGCACTGCTGGCTCTTTTGGCTCCACACCTCGCACAATAGGACCACCAATATTCTGTGCATACAAATTTACTGATAACAAAACTAAAAATAATATATATACAATTTTTCTCATACCATTATTATATACTTTATTTAATCAGGTGCAAGGAAAAAGATATAATTAAATATAAAGCCACACTAATTAAGAATAGTTAAATATTCTTAAAGGCTGATTATTAAAACTTATACACAATAAAAACTATAAAATATTTTTTCCATATTTTATATACACAATTTTCACTCTGCTTTATATAAAATTTTCCTTATAAAATGCCAGCACAATATAACCTGCATAAACAAGTATAAATGAAAGCATAACTTCAACATGGTAATTAGTTATATATTATAGTTAAAACAATACATATTAGTAGTATTAATATATCACTGCCACTTTCTAATATTATTAACATAGGCTCTAGGCTAATGATATTTTTTATGAGAACTTAAAACAATGCTTAAACTCTTGCAATCGTTTTTAGATTTTACACTAAATGATTATAATATTATTGATAATTTTGTTTTTTATATATATCATATTATTATTATGAATAAATTGATTTTACTGCTGGTTTTATCTCTTATGCCATTAAATATTTCTGCACTTACTCTTGATGAAGCCACTCTTTATGGCTCCCGTATATTAGTGTGTAATAATAGTGAAGTAAAATACTGGAAGTTAATTCAAGCTGGGAATAAAAATAACAACAGCAGCAGATATTTAATATATGATATATTAAAATACAAATCATACTCTCTAAATGAATGCTCACTTTATAAATGCAGCCCAGAGCCTGATAGAATGAATAAATGTATTATGAGAGATAAATAATATGCACCTTCATTTAAGACTTCCTTTCAGGCTGGACCCAGACACATTTTCTGCCCTTAAATCAAAAGATTTCACAATATTTCTTGCTGGTCAGTCTGCTGCTATGACTGGTGTATGGGTGCAGAAACTTGCAAATTCATGGCTTGTTTACAGGCTGACAGAATCCCCTTTAAAACTAGGGTTTATTGAGCTTTTAGCTAATGCACCTATTTTCATTGTAGGGCTTTTAGCTGGTGCATATCTTGAACAGCATGATAAAAGAAAAACTTTAATGCTTACTCAGTTTCTTACAATGCTCCATGCTGTTATTATGGCAGTGCTTGTTTTTACAAATATAATAAACTATTATTTTATTATGGCTTTAAGCCTGTATCTTGGTATAGTTTCAGCAATAGATATGCCTGCAAGGCAGTCATCTATTCTTTTAATGGTGAAAAGCAGAAAAACTTTAAAAAGTGCCCTTGCTTTGCAGTCTATGACATTTAATTTATCTCGGCTTATAGGGCCATCTATTGCAGGTTTTATTGTATATTATGCGGGAGAAGGGCTTTGTTTTTTACTAACAGCCATACTATACCTGCCTGTTTTGTTTGTGCTTTACCGCATAAAATTTAATGAAATGCCCCATGATAATAAAAAACATAATATGATAAAAGATGTAGCAGACGGCTTAAAATATGTTAAAAACTTTTATGCACTTAAAACTATGTTTATATTTTTGGCTGTTTTTGGTCTGTTTTCTTATTCATATACTGTCATGTTTCCAATATTTGCAAAAGATATTCTTCACGGAAATTCAAGACTTTTAGGGCTTTTAATGGGGCTTTTTGGATTTGGAGCAATAATAGGTGCTTTCTCTGTGGCATCAATTATGAGGCTTGAAGCTATGCCAAAACCTGTGATTAAAGTAAGCCTTTTATACTCTTTAAGTTTAGCTGTGTTTGCCATATCGCCATACCCTGCTCTTTCTATGATTACAGTTATCCCTGCAGGGCTTGGGCTTGTAGCAACTTTTATAGCAGCAAACACACTTTTTCAGACTATATCATCAGTAGAAATGAGAAGCAGAGTTATAAGTATATATACTATTGTTAATTTAGGGCTTGGACCTATCGGCTGTTTTCTAGCCGGCTCTATTACGGAACATATGCCACCACAGGCAACTATGCTTATATGGTGCTTTATAATGATGCTTGCTTCTTTTTATCTTTTTCTTAATATGAAAAAAATCAATAAAGAAATCCGACCAATAATTAGGGATTTGGATAAAACAGCTTAATTTTTATCATCACAAAAAAGGCTTATGATAGATTTTTTTAATTCTTTATCATCCTGCCCTTTCTGCCGCATAAGGCTAAGCATTGTATAAATATTTTCTTCGCCGTCCTTAGCTGAACTGCTGCCAGATATATAATCATTATACATTAATAATGCTTTATCGCATGTTACATTCTGCAATACTTCCTGCATATCTATATTTATCATTTCAGGTAGTTTTTCTTTTATAAAATTATCTCTTGTTTCCTGCAAAATTGCACCTGCACTTGCTGTTATTTCATTTATACTTTTTTCCACACCATTTAAGTCTTTTCCACTCGCCGCTTTTGATGCTTCATCTATCATTTTAGATGCAGTGCCAAATACATAACCTGCCAGCTCTTTCATGCTGATATTTTCTTCAATAACTTTTTGATAAATTATTCCCGCTAATACTGCAATAACTGCTGCAATTAAAATTGTCCGCATACATCACCTTTAAATTTTTTAACTATATCTATATTATTTTTCATCTTTTTGCAATATTTAATAATTGTAACAAAATACTTGACATATAAGCATTTTATCTTATACTATTCTATACCTTATCGTGAGCGGTGGAGGGACAGGCCCTTTGAAGCTGCAGCAACCGGCTATTTCTTTAACAGCAGATGGTGCTAATTCTTGCTCCATATTTAGGAGAGAGATAAGTTCTTATTATATTTAGTTCTTTTCTACCTGCCTTTATAATAAAGCCTTTTACGGTAAGCAGTATAATTCTTATGAGGTATATTTATGAAAAAAAAGCTGTCCATTGAAACTATTGCAGTTCACGGCACATATAAAAAAGATGAAACAGGGGCTACTAACCCTGCCATATACTTATCAAATGCATATCAGTTTAAAGATTCTGCTCATGCTGCAAACCTTTTTGATTTATCAGTTGCAGGCTATATTTATTCAAGGCTTAATAACCCTACTACTAATCACTTAGAAGAAACTGCTGCTGCATTAGAAGGCGGTGTAGCTGCTGTTGCATGTGCTACTGGTCAGTTTGCTGAATTTATGACTATTGCTTCTTTGGCAAAATGCGGAGATAATATAGTTGCTTCTAATCTGCTTTATGGCGGCACACATACTCTTTTTGCAAACCAGTTTACAAGGTTTGGCATAGAAATAAGATTTGCTGACCCGCATAATATTGATGATTTTGAAAAGCTGATAGATGATAATACAAAAGCAATATATATAGAATCAATAGCAAATCCGCAAGGGTTTGTGCCTAATTTTAAAAAGTTTGCAGCACTTGCTTCAAAGCATAAAGTGCCGCTTGTAGTTGATAACACATGTGCTACTCCATATTTAGTGAAACCTGTAAATTATGGAGCAGATATTGTTATACATTCGGCTACTAAATTTTTAGCAGGTCATGGTGCTGTGCTTGGCGGGCTTGTTATAGACAGCGGTAAATTTGACTGGGCAGCAAGCGGAAAATTTCCTGAGCTTACAACGCCTGATAAAAGCTATCACGGACTTATATTTACAGAACATTTTGGCAGTGCTGCTTTTGCTGCAAAAATGAGAGTAAGTGCTATGAGAGATATAGGCGGCACTATAAGCCCATTTAACTCATTTCTTATTCAGCAGGGTATAGGCACACTTCATCTTAGAATGGAAAGACATGTAGAAAATGCAAAAAAACTTGCTAAATTTTTACAAAATCATAAAAATGTTGCATGGGTTGACTATAACGGCTTAAAAGATAATAAAAACCATAAAAATGCTGATAAATTTTTAACTCTTGGTGGCGGCTCACTTTTAACTTTTGGTGTAAAAGGCGGGTTTGAAAAAAGCAAACAGTTTATAGAAAAAGTTTCTCTTGCACTGCATGTTTCAAACCTTGGAGATATTAAAACTATTGTTACTCACCCTGCAAGCACTACACACAGACAGCTGTCTGAACAGGAACTTGCTTCTTCTGGTGTTACTGCAGATTTAATAAGAGTATCTGTTGGTATTGAAAATATAGACGATATAACAGCTGATTTTGATAAGGCTCTGGGAAATTAATGGAAAAAGAAAACTCAATCGGAATAGTAAAAACAGAGTCTGTAACATTTAAAGATGAATTTTTTTTAGAAAGTGGAAGAATTTTATCCCCTGTTACTATTGCCTATGAGACTTACGGCACACTAAATGATAATAAAGATAATGTAATACTTGTATGCCATGCATTAACAGGCTCTGCACATGCTGCAGGGCTTTCATCTGCTAACGAAAATTCTGCAGGCTGGTGGGATGCAATGATTGGAGCAGGTAAAACAATTGATACTGATAAGTATTTTGTTATATGCTCAAATATATTAGGCAGCTGCTACGGCTCTACAGGTCCATCAAGTATTGACCCATATACTGGCAGCAGATATGCCCTAAAATTCCCAGTCGTTACTATTAGAGATATGGTAAAAGCACAAAAAAAACTGCTGAATTATCTGAATATTGAAAAACTTTTCTGTGTTATAGGCGGCTCAATGGGCGGAATGCAGTCGCTTGAATGGGCTATAACTTTTCCTGAAATGGTGGAAAATGCTGTTATAATTTCTGCAGCAGGAAGAATAACACCTATGGCAATGGCTTTTAATACTGTTGCAAGATATGCAATCACAAAAGACCCAAACTGGAATGAAGGTAATTATTATGGCAAAACAACCCCAAAAGATGGGCTTGCAATAGCCAGAATGGCAGGCCATATTACTTATCTTTCTGATGCTTCATTTAATGCTAAATTTGGCAGACGGCTTGGGTATCAGGACTCTATATTTGATTTTTCCAGCAGCTATGAAGTAGAAAACTATTTAAAATATAATGGATATAAATTTACTGAAAGATTTGATGCAAACAGCTACTTATATATTTTAAAAGCTATGGATATTTTTGATTTATCCTATGGATACGGCTCTTATGAAGATGCTTTAAAAAGGCTGAAAGCTAATACTCTTTTAATTGATTTTACCACAGATTTTTTATTTCCAGCCTACCAAATGGATGAAATGTATGATATTATGAAAAAATATGATAATAAAGTTGAGCGAGTAACAATAGATTCTGACTACGGTCATGATGCTTTTCTACTGGAGTTTGATGATTTATCTGCTGTTACTTTTTCATTTTTAGAAAAGGCAAGGAGAAAAAAGTATGTTTAGCTTATTTAATAAAGACAAGCAGATTGTAGATAAGTATATTAATGACTACAATATTAATAAAAATAATATATATTTTTTAAGACATAAACTATCATTTCAAGATAATCCAAAAGAATATTTAAATGATTTCTTTAAGGATATTAAGCAGGATAGTATAGTTGTTATTACTGAAACTATAGTATATGATGAAGATGCTTATATTAATGCTGCAGCAGCACAGATATATGATAACCACAGACGATTTTATACTGTTAATGAAATCCTTGATTTTATTAAGGATGATGCAAGACTTAGCTGTTTTCTCAATTTTAAAGAAACTGTTTATATTGATAATATAATACAGCAGGCAAAAGATGACACAGTGAAATATGAAATAGTTAAGCTTCTAAATGATTTTCCTGATAGTGTAAAAAATCTTTTATCATTTAAAGAAGAAAATGGCAGACTTGTTTCATTTGAAGCAAATGCAGCTGTTTTTATACTGATTAAAAAATAATAATTTATCAGCTGAAATTACATACTGGCAAAATTTATTTTCTGCCATCCTGTTAAAAGCCTAAAATTGAGTAATAGTTTCATCTACACAATGACTGTTATAATCAATAAAAAAATTAGCAATATCAATAGCTCTCATCTATTCTCCCTATTTGTAATATAAGGGTATGAACTGATTTGTCAATAAAAAAATAATATCAAAACTTCTACTGTTTATTAACTAATCACATATTGCTTTAAAACCATTCTTCCAGTTAGAAAGTTCTTCATTATTCAATGTTCTGCCATTAGCACATTTAGCACTTACAGCTTTACCATTTTTATAATTCACTTCTATATTTAAAGCGCCGCTTTCGTAGTATATTTTTACAAACCCATCTAGTTTGCCATTGTTTAAAATTTATAACACTTCATATTTGATGATTAAATTTGAGATATTATATTGAATAGAAAATGTATTATTTATTTACATATCTTCAATTAAGACTGAAACTACATAGCCTATAAAGATAAATAAAACAGTGAGTATAAAAATATACCATCGCATTATAAGCACCTGTAATCTAAAAATATATAACCGTATATACACGGTGTTTGAATAATACTATTTTAATTAATATTTGTCAATGGATATAAATAATATTTTTGCAAAAAGGCTTAGGGAGTTAAGAAAAAATAAAGGTTTTACGCAGGAAAAACTGGCGGAAATGTCAGATATTGATTATAAATATCTGCAAAAGCTGGAAAGTAAAAATCCATCATCGCCATCACTATCCGTTCTTGAAAAATTATCTCATGGTCTTGGTATAACTTTAACAGAATTTGTCACATTTATTGAAGAAGGCAGAAAGCAGTTATAAATCTTTTGGTTTATGTATGACTGCTTCAAGTTTAGTAATATCTATGCGGATAACATTAGTAACATTAAGTATTTTTTCAGAAAAATCATTCCATTTTTTACCTGTATATTTTTCCATAAGTAAATCAAGACCAAAATATTTATCTTCTTTACTTTCTAAAAATACAGGTATTCCTTCCCCATGTATTGATGCAAAATATGACGAATGACCGCAGGCGGTATCATGTGTTTTCAGGCTGTCAAACCTGTCAGCTTGAAAAGATATTTTTTCAGACTTTTTTAAAAGCGGTATTTTTCTGCCCTTTAACCCAGTATGAAAGTAAATTGCATTATTATAATAAGCAAAATTTACTGGAACAATATAAGATATGCCATTATCCACAAGTCCAAGTCGGATAATATCCATAGATTTTAAAGTTGCTGTTTTAATATTGTAATCAGTAACTATTCTTTCTTTTTTGCTCATTAATTTTGATACCCTAACCGTTTAGATATTTCTTTTGCATATTTTTTTTCAATAGGAAGTATATCATTAATAAGCCTGTCATGGCTCATTCTGTAACATGGACCTGCAACACTTATAGCCGCAACAGGTATGCCAAGATAATCCTTTATAGGCACAGCAATACAGCACACATTTTTTTCAAATTCCTGATTATCTATTGCATATTCATTTGCATTAACTTCTTTTAAATGTTTTTTTAATTCAGGAAGCGATGTAATAGTATAGTCTGTATATCTTTTAAGTCTTGCACCAAGATATATTTTATTAAGCTCATCTTCTCCAGAAAAAGCAAGCTGGACTTTACCAATGGAAGTGCAGTATGCAGGGACATCTTTACCAACACGGGATACAATGCGGACAGGGTGGTCAGCTTCCACTAAATCAAGATAAATAACATTGCCTTCACGAAGTATGCCAATATAGCAGGATTCGCCAATTTCTGAAACTATTTTCTCCATAAATGGACGAGCAAGCCGCAGAAACCCTAATTTATTAATAAATTTCTGCCCCAGATTAAATATACCTATACCAAGCCTGTAATTTTCTGTGGCAGGATTTTGCTCAATATATCCGCAGGATGATAATGTGGCAAGCAAACGGAATACATTATTTTTATGCAGCCCTAAAGTTTTAGAAAGCTCTGTAACACCAAACTCATCTTTATCATAGTTTGTTCTAAATACTTCAAACAGCTGCAGGGCATGCTGGACTGATTGGATAGAATTTACATTAGGCTTATACATACACAACTCCATCAGATATAGATATATGATACAATATGATTATAGAACAATATTATAGTTTATGCAAGAAAATAATTATAAAATGAAACAGAATGCTGCACTTAAACCTGTATTGATTTGATTTAACATAATAAAAATTATGTATTATTAATATATTATGGCGATAAAGCTGGTTATAAAAACCAGCTGTTATTATTTATTTTCTTCTAATTTAATATTCTTTTCTTCTTTTTTTGCAGATTTATTCTGCACCTGCGGCATAGGCTTTTTAAAAATATAAGTATCTATTAAAATTTTAATAAATGCAGCAATAGGCAGAGCAATAATCATACCTAAAAATCCAGCTAACGCACCACCTACCATTAATCCTACGATAACTACGACAGGGCTTATTCCTAAACTGTCACCCACTATTTTTGGAGTGATAACCATACTTTCAAGCACCTGCACTATAATGAAACCTATAACAGTATAAAGTGGGTGCATAAAATCATGGAATGTATATATTGCTGCAATAACTGAGCTTACTAAACCTATTGTAAAACCAACATAAGGTATCATAGCTCCAAAGCCTGTAAGCATGCCAAAGAAAAGCCAGCCTTTTACTCCTACAATCAAAAGGACTAATCCATAAAGACATGAAAGTATAAGCCCTACAAGGAACATTCCTCTAAAATATTTACCTATTAAGGCTTCAAATTGTGATAAATGTTCAACTATTTTTTGCATATTAAATCTCTCAACAAGTTTATTTGTATAAGTTTTAAAATCAGGAAAATCTGTAAGCAAAAAGAAAACAAGAACTGGCATAACAAATATATTCACTAAAACACCTGCAATATTTTTAACAGAAACTGCAGCAGTTGAAAGAGTGTTTAAAATATATTTTGATATAACCCCAAACCTTTCAGTAACATAGTTTTTACTTGTTTCTAAATCAAATGATGACTGGATATTATATTTAGCCAAAGTATCTTCAAGCCATATAAAAATGTTATTAATATACTGTGGTGTATGGGTAATCATATATGTAATATCTTTTATCATAGCAGGCACCATTACAGCAACAAGCACTATAATCATAAGCAGCAGTATAATTACAAGCAAAAGCACACTTAAAAACCTTGGTATATGCATACGGACAAATATTTCTACAAGTGGATTTAAAAGATAGGAAATTAAAACTGATACAATAAATAATAAAATTATATCTCTTGTAGCATAAAGCAGCAAAAGCATTACTATTGCTGATGTAAATATAATTATGTTTCTTAGATTAAAATCAATTTCATTAAATTTCATCTACTGCTCCATTACTATTGTATATTTTCAATATCCATATTGTTAGGGAAAAGTATAGATGCTTCTGCCTTTAAGTTTTCAAACTCATCTTTTTTACAGGCTTTTAAAAGTATTGTTAAATAATATTTTATAAAAGAGAAATTTCTGTATCCTTTTTCATATATTTTTTTGCAGTCTAGAGCCGCCTGCTCAAAATTAGAATTTTCAAAATTAATTTTAGCAGCTTCAAGCAGTGCTTCATTATAATCTGGATTTATTTCTATTGACTTATGTAAATCATTTAATGCTTCATTATCTTTTGAGAGCTGGTATCTTGCTAAAGCTCTGTGATAAAAAGCATCCGCAAAATCAGGACTTTTTGCAAGCACATCAGAAAAAGTTGCTTCTGCTTCATTCATAAGCCCCTGCTGAAAATATACCTGACCTAATAAAAATCTTGAACGCTGATGCTCTGGGTTTAAATCTATTGTTTTTTTAAGGGCAGCAGCAGCCTTGTCAAGAGCCATAAGGCGGAAATATGAAAGCCCGAGTTTATAAAGATACATTGATTTATCAGGTGCAATTTCTGCTGCTTTTGCAAAGTTCTGGCATGCAGGTGTCATCTGGTTTAAATCACTGTAACAAAGCCCAATATGGTAATATGCAGCAGCAATATCATAACCATTCTCATCTATATGCTCAGTTAATAGAGTAACAGCTTTATGTAAATCACCTGATAAGTATTCATCAATACCTGCATGAAGTTTATCCATATTAACTCTCCTGCTTTAAATTTCTCTGCAAGAATACCATATCTTCTGGCAGTTGTAAAGATATAGAAATAAGCTCGTTTGTATCTGGCTCCTTAAATTCTAAAAATGCAGAATGAAGTGCCTGCCGTTTAAATCCGTAAAACTCTCTTCCGCCATATAAACAGTCACCTATCAATGAATGACCCATATTTGCAGCATGAACTCTGATTTGATGTGTTCTGCCTGTAAAAATAGTAACTTCTGCTAAAAAGGCTCTTTTATATTTTTCTAATACTTTAAAATGGCTGACAGCTGTTTTGCCATCATCCCTTACAGCCATTTTCTGCCTGTTGTATTTATCTCTGCCAATAGGGGCTTCTATCTTTTTTTCTAAAAATGCAGGTGTTCCATGACATAATGCAAGGTATTTTTTAGTAATATTTCTATTTAAAAAAAGCTCTGAAAGCTTCATTCTATATTCTGCATTTTTAGCTATTATCATAAGCCCAGATGTATCTTTATCAAGACGGTGAACAATGCCGGGGCGGAAATCATTATCATCATCTTCTATAACAAATGTATAAAGCAGAGCATTTACAAGAGTATTATCATAATTTCCCGGAGCAGGATGCACTGTTAAGCCCGCAGGTTTATTTATAACTGCATAGTTTTCCTTATTTAATATAATATCAAAGGGTATATTTTGCGGTGTTAAGCTGGGCAGTTCTTCATTAGGAAATGTGATATGTATTTTATCCCCGACTTTAAGTTTAGCTGATTTTTTAACAGGTTTATCATTAACTAAAATAAGACCTTTTTCAAAAAGACTTATAATAAGGGACCTGCTTTTTTCAGAAAGCCTTGCACATGCTGCATCAGCTCTTTCATTATCTATATCATTGATATAGTCTTTTTCTTCCATAATAATATAGTTATAAGCAAAAAAGAAAATAAAACAAGCAAAACATAAAATATTTAAAAAAATTACACATTTACTGCTATTTTTACTTGACTATATTATAATAAATTGATAAAAATACAGTTCACTCTTGCTGCAGGATGATATATACCTGTGGCTAAAAACCGAAAGGGAGGTCCTGATGAGGACATATGAGACAATTTTTATTCTGAAGCCAGAATTATCAGCTGAAGAGCATGAAAAACACATTGAGTTTTACAAAGAAAACATCACTTCTCACGGTGGCGAAATTGTGAAAGTAGATGTATGGGGCAGGCAGACACTTGCTTATCCTATTGAAAAACATAATGAAGGCTATTATGTTTTAATCCAATTTACAGCAAATACTAACTACACTAATGATGAGTTAGAAAAACGCTTTCAGTTTAATGAAAATATCATTCGTTATGTTATCGTTATGCTTGATGAAAAAAGGTTTAAACAAAACCCACGCAAAGAGCCAGTTCGTAAAGAACGACCTGCTGCTGAAAAGTCAGGTAAACCAAGAAATGAAAATGAAGAAGATACTGATGGTATACCGTCAGAAGATATTGTTGAAGTTACTGAAAACGAAGAAAAGTAGTTTCTATCAGGGAGTAAATTATGGCTTCTTACAATAAAGTAGTTTTATTAGGTAATGTTACAAGAACACCAGATGTGCGAAACCTGCCCGGCAGTGCAACTGTTGTTGCAACAACAGGGCTTGCTACTAACCGCAGATATAAAGATAAAGAAGAAGTGATGTTTATAGATATTGTAGTTTATGGCAAACAGGCAGAAACTATTGGTATGTATGTTACAAAAGGCACACCACTTTTAGTTGAAGGCAGGTTATCTTTCAGACAGTGGGAGCAGGAAGGTCAAAAACGCAGTAAACATGAAGTCATAGTTGAGTCTTTCCAAATGATGGGAGGACGCAAAGACAGAACGGATTTTGATGAAAGCATGGTAGATAAAGATGATTTGAAAATGCCTGCTGATGATAGTATGATTCGTGACGAAGATGTCCCTTTTTAAATTTAGCTTAAATACAACGGAGGATAGTTATGGCTGTTATTAAAAAAAGATTTCAAAAGAAAAAAGTCTGCCGTTTTTGTGTAGACAAAATAGATATTGATTATAAAGATGCAAAACTTTTACGCCAGTTTATCACAGAAAGAGGTAAAATTATGCCTAGAAGGTTAACTGGCACTTGTGCAAAACACCAAAGGAACTTAGCTGCTGCAGTTAAAACTGCAAGAATTATTGCACTTGTTCCGTTTACTCTTAATAAATAATTATTTTGTAATATATGAGCTGGCATTAAGCCAGCTTAATTAATATATATTGTGGCAGTCAATGAATAAATCAATTCAGCTTTACCCTGTTTTAAGTTTTTTAACATTTTATATGATACAAATATCATCAAAAACTTATTTTGCAGTTTTTGGTATATTCTTATATATTGCTGCAGGCGTAGCTTTCCTTGCATATCTTGAATCCAGTGAAAGAAACAGAAAATCAGATATTATATCTTTTATAATATATATACTTTTTACAGCATTATTTTTTATACTTCCAAGTGCTGGAAGCATGATAGAAAAAACTGGGCTTTTATTAAACAGTGCAAACCTTAAAATATGGTGGATGCCTTTATATATTGCTGCAATTTTTATTCCTGTCTTTTTTCTTTATAAAAATAGAAAAAGTAACAAACCTTTATATATACCAGTAGTGATTTCTGCAGCAGTGCCTGCATTATTAACTGGTGCATTACTAATATTTTTTGCAGATATAAGAAACGGTGCAGTTGCAGCAGTTGCAAATATTATACAGACAAGCATTATTGACACATTAATCAAAATGAAAGAAACAATGCAGATATCAGATTATTATGCAGATATGCTTTCATATCTTATATTAAATAAAGAAACAGTTGCAAAACAGACTGTTTATATGATACCTGCCGCAATTTCTTCTGTATTTGTTTTGATAACATACATGTGCGACAGAATGAAGCCAGTTTTCAAAGATAATGCTTTTATAATTAGAGAATTCAGACTTCCTGATAATTTAGTATGGATATTAATTTTAGGCGGTTTTTTAATACTTGCACAAAATGAAGGATTAAAATATGTATCATATAATGTAATTGCTTTATTTGCATTATTATATTTTTTCCAAGGTCTGCAGGTAGTAAACAAAGCATTTGATAAATTTCAAGTTTCAATTTTTATAAGGTCATTACTTTTTTTATTTATATTTCTTTATTTTACTGTTGTAGCTTCTATTATAGTTTTAATAGGAATATTCAGCATTTGGTTTAAGCCAAAATGGCTTGAAAAAGACAGCTCTAATACAGATAAAAAGGAAAATGATAATGGCAGAAACTTTTAAGGGAAATAAAACGAAAGCTGCAAAAGTAGCTATGAGTGTAGCATTTTGTCTTGCAGTGTCAAAAGCAGCAGTTGGTTTTTTGACTGGTTCATTATCTATTCTTTCTTCTGCAGTAGATTCTATTTTAGATATTGCTGCATCATTTTTTAACTTTATTGCTATAAAAAAAGCGGAAGAGCCTGCAGATACAGGGCACCAGTATGGTCATGGCAAATATGAAGCTATGGCAACTTTTATTCAGTCAATAATAATTTTTGTATCAGGACTTTTTATTCTGCTTTCTGCATGGGATAAGTTTATACACAATAAACACCCTGAAGTATCAAGTGCAGGTTTTGTTGTAATGGGTATATCTATTGCAGCAACTATATTTTTAACAATTTATTTAAGATATGTGGCAAAAAAAGAAAAATCATCAGTTTTAGAAGCTGATGCAATGCACTATTCCATAGATTTATACACAAATATTGGCATTTTAGCAGCTCTCTTTATTATCAAACTTACAGGCTGGACAGTAATAGACTCTATTGTTGCAGCTTTGGTTGCAATATATATTATTTTTTCAGCTATTAAATTAAGTGTTCAGGTTTCAAAACAGCTGCTTGATTCTCGTATTGAAGAAGAAGCATATAATAAACTGTTAAAAGTATTAGACAGCTTTGGCAGCTATCATCTTGATTTTCACAGACTCCGCACAAGAAGTGCAGGCAATGAAATTTTTATAGATATGCACTTAACATTATGCAGAAAACTAACTCTTGATGAAGTGCATCAAATCACAGATGTAATAGAAAATGCCATATCAAAAGAAATTTCAGGTGCAGATATTACAATCCACCCAGAGCCATGCAGTCATACAGATAATGACCATGGAAAATGCAACTCATCACGCATAAGGGAAGGTCTTAAAAAACTGCAAAAGTAATTAAGAATTTTTGATGTGAAAATCTATTAAAGGGCAAGTTAAGTTTAAATTATAGCTTTACTCATAATGAATATTGCAAAAGAATTTAAAATCCATAAATTCATACTTAGCCTGCTTCCACCCCACCTCTGTCATGCTGAGCCTAAAAAGCGAAGCAACTAAGATGCTGGATATTTTAAATATATTATATGCTGCTTTAAATATATATAATTTAGATTTTTCGCCTTTAAAAATCAGACTTAAAATGACTGATATACAAAATTTTGGCTAATTCCAAATATGCTGTTTCTTACCCACTAAACTTAATCAATGGGTAAAATTTTTAAAAAATTTACCCATTGATTATTGTTATTGAAATTTTCCTTTTGAAACAACTTCAAAAATAGTTTTTGCATTAGTATGAACAGTATTCGCTATTTCGTCTGTTTGATTAGCAATGTCTGCATTTGTTTTTGTCAGTTCATTTAATTCACTGAAAGTACTACTTACTGAGTCTATACTAGAAACCTGCTCTGTAATACTGCTGCACATTTCATTTACAGATAAAATAAGTGAATTTGTATTTTTTTCTATTTCAGATAATGACTGAGATGTTTTTTCTGCAAGCTTTCGCACTTCATCTGCAACAACTGCAAACCCTCTTCCCTGCTCTCCTGCTCTTGCTGCCTCAATAGAAGCATTTAATGCAAGTAAATTAGTTTGGTCTGCTATATCATGGATAATAGTTATTACATTTTTTATCGCATCGCTCTGCTGTATCATATTTTGTGCTTTATCATTAATTTCTGCCATAGCTTCATCTATCTCTTCCATTGCAGAAACACTTGCAGATAGTGAATTATATTGAGCATTAGAGCCAATTGTTAATTTATTCATATTATCTTTTAATAATTCTGCTTTCTCTTCTAATGTGTTTGCTACATTAACATTATCCCGTAACATTTCTGAAACTTCATCAGCAACTTTATTTAAAGCTACTTCTAAATTGGACTGTGCAGGATTAAATCTAGGTGTAAAATCAACTTGTGCAAAAGTTTGTATAACATTATCAATATGATTAATATCTGCACCTATTTTACCTTTTAAAGATAATATCGTTTCATTAACAAGGCTTACAAATTCCTTTAAAAGAGGGTTGGAAGGCTGTATTTGAATAGTTTTATCAAGAAAACCTTGTTTAATTTCATTAAATATAGTAATAGCTTCTTTAACCATTTCATTGTTTTTATTATTGTTCTCTACAATAAGCTCAACTTCGTGATTAATAAGATATGCCATAATACCAAATTCATCTTTATTATTTTTTACTTGTATTTTATCTACATGATTTTTTTCAAAATTAAGAAAAAGAAAAAAGTTTTCCAGTCCATTTTTTATATGTGTTAAAGGTTTAAGAGTAATTGTAACAAGAAGATACATAAGTATAACGCCTATCAAAATAAAAGTTATCCCTAAAATTATGGAAATTTTTAACTGTCTGTTTACAGGTTCATAGTATATATTTTCAGGCAAAGATACACATAAAGTCCATCTTAAAGTAGGAGAAACTGCACATGAAGCTACAAATTTTTCATTTCTTGTATTTACATATTTAATTAAGTTTTCGCTGTTATTATTGCTTTTTATTTTGTTATTAATAAATTTTGCACTTGCATTTTCTTTCATAATAAGATTTTCTATATCATGGATTACAACTCTGTCTTTTTCGTCAAATACCCATACTCTTCCGCCTTTTTCAACTTCTATACTTAATATGGCATTTTGAATATAATCCAGAGTAACAAATCCTGCTACAGAGCCTTTAAAGCCGTTTTCTAATATAGGGTTATAAAATGCTATGGCATTCTTCCCGCCTGTTGCTGTAACATAAGGTGCTGTTGCTCCAGATTTCATATTTGTTTCAGCATCAATATACCAGTCTTTTGTTCTAGGATCATATCCTGTATCAGGAGTAGCATGTTTGCCGTTAGAGCGAATCATTCTGCCATTTGTATTTCCTGTAAATACAAGCCCAAAATCACCCTGTTGTTTTGCAGCATACAAATATTCTGTCATTTTATCAATATCGTTTTCAGGCATTGTTTTTATAATTTCGGAAAGACCTTTTATTATCCCTATTTTTTCATTGGCAAAGTTTTCAAGAATGATTATGCCATTTTTTACTGTTGCATTTTGAGAGTGTTCTAGCAAATACAAAGTATCTCTCTTCATTAAGAAATAATTGATTAATGATAATAAAACAACACATATTGCAATAATTAATGATAGAGATATTACTATTCTTTTTTTCACATCCATAAAACAACCTCTTTATTTTAATATAAATATGCCAGCTTTATAATAAGCAGCCATATTCATAATATATTTTGAAATTATTTAACAAGTGCTAATGTAATGCTGATTAACAGCATTCAACAAGCCTTTATATATACATTCTGCACTGTATCTGCTCTTGGTGCTTTACCTGATTTTCTATTTTTTTGTTTTATAATATTCTGTAATAATATTAAAAATATCTTAATTATTGCATTATGTCATAAATAATTTAATTTTTCAATAGCTGTTTTTTATTAAAATATTTTTCTATGCTTATAATTTATGACTGCATTACTATTTCTCAATAAATCAGCTGCCATTTCATCTTTAAAAGTATCATACTGTAATATATACTATATATATTTTGCATGTGTTATTTAAAAAGACAGTGTTCTAAAAAGTTTGCAATTTTAACTATAACTTATCATATAGATTATTCATTTTCATTCATAGTAGATACTTATGCAGTGATTACAACTTAAATATTTTGGGGCATTATCTTCAAGACTTTATAATGATTATATTTCTTTAACCAGATATTATTATAAGTATAGCTGATGTAATATATTAATGTAATATGTTTAGCCTTTAAAATCAGGCTCAAAATGACTTTAATATAAAATTTTTAGATAAGTCAAAATTTGCTTTTTTTACTCACTAAACTTAATCAATGTGTAAAATTTTAAAAAATTTACCCATTATGTAAGAGTATAAGACATATGTTACAAAAATAAGTATAACAAAATACCTCTTAGTATATAGTATAAAATTAAGCAAAAAACTAAACTAAACTAAGAGGTATAACAATGAATAAAGTGATAATAACAGAAGAAATGCGATTTCGTCAACGGTTATGTGAGTATGCATTAAAAAAAGGAGCAACGAAAGCAGCCCGCAAATATCAAGTGAACCGTATGTTTGTATACAGGCATTTAAAGAAATATGATGGAACAGTTCAGAGTTTATCTTTTAAAAGTCGTAGACCAAGAACCAGTCCAAATAAGCATAGTAAAGAAGAGCTTGATTTAATATTTAACACATATGCCGAACATGGTTTGTATGGTAATGCGGAGGTATATGTCAGACTTCTAGAAATTGGTTATAATCGTAGTTTTGGCAGTATGTGTATGCAGATAAGGAAGAAAGGCTTAAAGTCATTAAACAAGTCAAAAAAGAGCTATACAAGATATGAACCAATAACAGGTCAGTATATAGGCGACAAGGTTCAGATAGATATAAAATATGTTCCACAGGAATGTATAATGTTTTCCAGCTATGGTAAAAAATATTATCAGATAACAGCGATAGATGAATACAGCAGAATGAGAATATTAGAAATAGTAGAAGAAAAAAGCACATTTGAAACAGGTAAGTTTTTAGACGAACTGGAAAGTAAATTTGGCTTTCCACTAAAAACAATTCAAGTGGATAATGGCTATGAGTTTGTAAATGATAAGGAAGTTACAAACAAGAAAAGCTATTTTGAAGAGACAGCTGAAAAGAAAGGATATACTATTAAACGAATAAGACCTTATTCACCTTGGCAGAATGGAAAGGTGGAAAGAAGTCATAGAGAGGATGGAAAAATTTTATATGCAAATAATAAATTCTATTCCAAAGATGAATTAATTAAGGCTCTTAAACAGCATGAAGATAGATATAATAATACTGCTAAAACATGCTTAAATTTTAAATCTCCATATGAGATTGTTATTGAAAATAAATTATTGCTTGATTTATATTAAATTAAGATTTATTTTTTATTAAAAATGTAACATATGTCCTGTTAGTTAAGAAAAATTTTAAAAAATTTACCCATTATCTATTGATTTTTTTGATTGCTTATATATAATTAAAATTATATTAAGGTGTATCATTTGGATAAAATAAATATTACAGATAATATGGAAACAGTATCCATATTAAAAAAAGTTAATATTGCAAATAAAAAGCTTGCAGAGCTTAAAGGTATTGTGAAAACAATTCCTAATGAAAAAATATTGATTAACTTCATATTTTTACAGGAAGCTAAAGACAGCTCTGCTATTGAAAATATTATTACAACACATGATGAACTTTATAAACAGTTTATTTTTGATAAATCACAACATATTGCAGCAAAAGAAGTAGAAAATTATGTAGAAGCACTATACAGTGGCTATGATATTATTAAAAATACTGAGCTTTTAACAATAAATGGAATATGTGAAATTCAGTCTATACTTGAAAGAAATAATGCTGGAATTAGAAGTCAAAGTGGAACTAAAATATTAAATGCTGCAACAGGTAAAGTTATTTATGAACCACCACAAACAAAACAGGAAATAGAAATATTATTTGCTGACTTAGAAAACTTTATTAATAATGATGCTTTATATCCAGAACTTGATAATCTTATTAAAATGGCAATAATTCATTATCAGTTTGAAAAAATTCATCCTTTTTTTGACGGTAATGGCAGAACTGGTCGTATTATCAATGTGCTATACTTAACTTTAAAAAAACTTTTAGACAGTCCAGTTTTATATTTAAGTAAATATATTATAGAAAATAAGCAGGAATATTACAGTAAAATTGATTATGTTACAAAAACAAATGATTATGAACCATATATATTATTTATGCTTGATGCAGTTTATGAAACTTCATGCCATACTATCAGTATTGTTGAGAAAATATCAAAAACAATGATGGAAGTAAAACATAAAATAAGAGATGAATTAAAACTCAATTACTATTCTCAGGAACTTATAAATGCTCTTTTTTATATGCCATATACAAAAATTGCATTTATAGAAGAATATTTAAATATTACTAGAAGAACATCAGCTAAATATTTAAACGAATTATGTGAATATAATATTTTATCTAAACATAAATTAGGCAATAATGTATATTATATAAATGAAACATTAGCTAATATATTATCTAATACATAAGTAATGGGTAAAATCTGCTGATTTTTACACACCAAACTTAATCTATGGGTAAAGTTTTCAAAAATTTACCCATAGATTAGATAATGTATATAAATTAACTTTCTATTAGATTCATTTTTTCTAAATAATTTATAAAAGAATCTCTAATTTCATCTGTTCTATCAATAATATCTTTTTCATTAAAATCTTCTTTAGTCATTAATATTTGAAATTCTTCAATTCCAGTACCTTCCTTTTGTACCCCATCATTAGTAGTATACCCTTGATAATATATTTTTTTTTCTTTAAATCTATAATCTGCGGCTCTAATATTTACATAATTTTCAAGTAATATTTTATTACCAATTAGTTCAATATTCTTTTTATTCTGTAAATCACCATCTATATCATACCTTTTTTTAGCATAAATATGCTCTATATGAAAACTTTTATCTGAATCAAATATTTTTTGCTCTTTCTGATAAAATGCCCACCATGCAAGCATTGATTTAGTAATTGGTCTATTATTAGTAAATGTATTATAGTCAGCAAACATTTGAGCAATTAATTCTTTATTAATTCTATGTCTTTTAAAATCAATTTGACTATTATTTATAATATTTACTAATTCAGCAAATACTGGAATTTTTAATGCACTTATTCCTGGTTTTATTAATGAATAACCAAAAATAAATGCAATTATTTTATCTAAAAAGAAACAAAAATCTTTCTCATCTAATTCATTATTTTTATTTTTATATTTAAAAAAATAAGTTGTAACTAAATATGTCCACATACTATTAGGGGAGTATTTTAAAACAAATAATTTTTGTAATATTCTCTTAGAAAAACAATCATCTTGTCTGTATATCTTTAACCAAAAATCAGCTAAAAATTCTAAATCATTAAAAGTATCTTCACTGCATAATAGTTCATAGTTGTTTTTTTCATAAAATTTGCGTAATCCTTCAACTGTTGTATTGCTAATTTTTTGTTTAGCTCTTTTATAATACATGTAGCGTGTAAATAGCTCATCCATTGGAGCACCATAAGTTACAGCGAATATCTCTTTATAAATATTCTCTAAGTCCTTCCACATAAAAAAGGGAGCAAAAGCTCCCTTTATCTAGTATTTATTTGCTGATTTCTTCTAATATTCTTGATACTTCTGGCAGAAGCTGTTTTTTTCTTGAAAGGACACCCGGAAGAAAGAACAGTTTATCCTCTAATTTTTTATAGCCTAATATCTGTTCAGCTGGAGCAAAGCCTGTTGTTAAAAGCTGACTTTCTTCTTTAATAATGTCTGTAACAAGCAGCATCATCCAGTCAAGTTTATTATTTTCCTTTATGTTGGATAATTCATTTTTCAATTTGTCTTTTACTTCTCCAAGCTGAGTTAATGTTACTGTCTCTGCCTGACTTATACCAAAACGAATGCCGTATTCTTCAAATATTTTAAAATCTGTGCCTATAATATCTTTTGCAGAGCGGGAAGTAAGAGAATCTGTTGCTGAGAATATCTCTACACCATATTCTTTTGCATCTACTTCACATAATGATGCTAAATCATTAATAGCATTAATATCATCCTGTGTTGTTGTTGGCGATTTCATAATAACTGTATCGCTGAGCATTCCACCAAGCAGAAGAAGTGCATATTTTCTAGGAATATCAACTTTGTATGTTTTAAAAAGCTGATAAACAAGTGTGCATGTGCTGCCAACAGGTTTTGCATAAAATGTAACAGGACTGCTTGTTTTTATAGTGCCAAGCCTGTGGTGGTCTACTATTTCCATAAGTTCTGCTGTTTCAATGCCGTCTATCGCCTGAGTAGCTTCATTATGGTCCATCATAATAAGTTTAGCTCTTTTGCGTTTTAAAATATCTGTGCCAGTAATAACACCAATTAATTTACCATCTGATACAACAGGCAGGCTTTTTGTAGCTGATTTACTGATTGCTTCTGCTACACTGTCTATATAATCATAAGGTGCACATGGCTCTACTTTATTTAAAAGTTTACCAATAGGGGTAGCCATTTCTACACAGCGTATAGTTTGAGATGAATCAAATGGAGAATAAAACACCCAGCCTTTATAATTGCCAAAATCAAGCTGTTTACATGCTTCTTCATTAAGTCCAACAATAATAACAGCAGGATATTTTTTTGTAAATGCATCCTGCAGAATATCCTGCCTGTTACCTGTAATTAAAAGAGTGTTTTCTTCATTAGAAACATTTGATACATGCTTGTGAAAATCATCATAGGCCATTGTTGCAACAACAACTGATGCAGAAAATTCTTCTAATTCACCAACATTCAGCACTGTGCCCCTAAGTGAGCGGCGAAGAGAATCTGCTCTTAAAGAAAATACTGGTTTTGCTGCCCTGTCATCTCTTAAAAAAAGCTCTGTTACATCGTTTACTCCAAGCATACCCTCATATACATTTTCTTTATTTATTACAGGTATAAAACGGAGATTTTTTTCTCTTAAAATTCTTAAAAATTTTGAGAGTGGGTCATTTTCTTCTGCAGTAACAACATTTGTAGTCATACTGTCTATGACTTTTGGATATATATCTTTCATATATGCAGGCAGTGCTGCTTCTGCTTTCTGGAATATAAATTTTGTCTGGTCATTAACTGTGCCGCACCTTATAGGCACAAACTCATATTCTTTATTAATCTGTGATTTTAAATAAGCATAGCAAGCAGCTGATGCAACTGAATCAGTATCTGGATTTTTATGACCGCAGATAAACACTTTATTCATAGCTATTCTCCCCCATATTGTGCTATTTGTTCAACTATATCTTTACTTATATACCCTACCATACTGTCTAATAAACTGCCATCTTTATCAAACACAAATGATGTAGGTATAGGATTTATTTGAAAATATGCAAGAAGACTGTTGTCTGCCTGATAGACAGGATAGGTAATGCCAAAATCTTTAACAAATTTAAGTGCATCTGACTGGTTTTTATCAACAGCAATACCAATAATTACAAACTTGCTTTTATCTTTATATTTTTCATAAACTTGAACAAAATCAGGAGTTTCTGCTTTACAAGGCGGGCACCATGAGCCAAAAAAGTTTACAAGCACAACTTTACCGTTATGTTCCTGCAAAACTGATTTAAAACTTTCAGTATTAAGTATTTCCATACTGGATACTGAACTTGTATTTTGATTTTTATTGCATCCAGACATGACAGAAAGCAATAAAATAAACAAAAGTGGTAATAATATTTTTTTCATAAAAACTCCTTTATTTATCATAGTTTAAAATACTGAAAAAGTCAGTAAATTTTTAACTTAAAAGTTATTCTTATATATTAAAATAGTATTTCAAACATTTAAAATAATATATTTATATTAAATTGTAAATATTTTGATGCAGAAAAGCAGAAAATATAATAAGCTGGATTTTATGTAAAAAATGCATAAGAATATTAATATTTTCTTAAAATAAAAATACAGTCTTAAAAATAATTTCAGTTGAAATATTTACTTATCTTTTAAAGCATCACAGTTATTTGTAATATATGGCAGAATATGCTGAGCGAAATAGCCAGCAGAATATAAGTCTATGCTTTTTATTTTATCAAGGATATATGTATATTTTTCAAGAAATGGCTCACAATTTGAAAGTTTAATTTCCTGAATACATTCAATTAAGGCATCTAAATTATCAGCTGCTGTCAAAATAAGACCTTCAATACTGTCATCTTTTCCGTCAAAAATAATTTCTCTGTATATAGATTTATAAGGCTCAGAGATAGAATTAAGCAGGTTTTCTTCTACCAAAGTTTCTTCTACAATGCTTAATGCTTTTTTTACTTCTGCATTAGAATTTTTAGTAGTGCTTATTACATCACCCATAACAGCTTCTGGTATATCATGGTTTAGGGCTTTTCTATAAAGCCTTTTCCAGTCAATCTGTCTGCCATTTTCTTCTTCAATTATCCCTAAAAGCTGGGCAATCTGTGCAACAGAAAAAGAATGTTCTGCAACTGATGACCTTTGATGTAAAAACTCATTTGCCCACCTGCCAATATTGTTTAACTTTCTAGCAGTTGTTATCAATTTGCCAAGATTTTCCATATATCACCTTTCATATATTAATTTTAATATTAATGTTTGTCTACTACTAACTTATATTTTTTAATAACTATTACTGATTTAACACATTTTCTACACCATTATTGCAGGCATTAAATAACACTGTCTGTGGCTTAATAATAAATTGTTACAAATGTAAATCTTTTTTGATATTTCATTAACTTTTTTCTTGATTAATTTATTTGACAATGATAAAAAATATTTATGAATGAATTAAAATATGATATTAAAAAAATAGTGGAGTTTCTAGGGGGCGGTATAGATGAAACAATTATTGCTTCTCTTATTGGTATATTTGTTTCATCTGTAAATGATGAATTTCCTGCATTTGCAGAAGCTGTTGCAGCTGATGACAGGTCTGCTATCCACAAAATAGGCCATAAATTAAAAGGCTCATCAGCTAATCTTGGTTTTGAATATTTTAGAAAACTTTGTGAAGATTTAGAGCAGCATGCAAGAAACGATTTAGATTTTGACTACAAAGCTGCATTTGAACAACTTGGCACAGAAAAGCAGTCTATTGAAGAATGGTTTGATTCAGTAAAAGCTGATTACGGCTTATAAAAAAACTGTTTTAATTTATATAATTAGACTGGCTTTCTTTTACCTTTGTAAACTGTTTATTAGTTTTGGCATCTGGTTTATACTCATCATTAAATATTTCTAAATAATGCTGCAGCTTACCTCTTTTTACAAGCAAATCAGAAATCTCATTACGGTATATTTCTGCCATGTCATCAAGCATTGCTGCAAGCTTCTTTTTGTCTTCGCTGTTTTTTTCGTCATAGTTTTCAGCAATATATTTATCAACAGCATTATTTAGAGCAGATAAAAAATGGCGTATAGATATTATACGCATATCAGTAGTCTCTGCTTCACCTTTTAAAAAATCTTTCAGTATTTTATTTACTAATTTACCATTATTTTCCATACATAGATTAATCGGCAGTATATAAAAATACTTAAAAGAAATTTTCTAAATAAAGGTATTTTATGTGTAAGAGTATAAGACATATGTTACAAAAATAAGTACAACAAAATACCTCTTAGTATATAGTATAAAATTAAGCAAAAAACTAAACTAAACTAAGAGGTATCACAATGAATAAAGTGATAATAACAGAAGAAATGCGATTTCGTCAACGGTTATGTGAGTATGCATTAAAAAAAGGAGCAACGAAAGCAGCCCGCAAATATCAAGTGAACCGTATGTTTGTATACAGGCATTTAAAGAAATATGATGGAACAGTTCAGAGTTTATCTTTTAAAAGTCGTAGACCAAGAACCAGTCCAAATAAGCATAGTAAAGAAGAGCTTGATTTAATATTTAACACATATGCCGAGCATGGTTTGTATGGTAATGCGGAGGTATATGTCAGACTTCTAGAAATTGGTTATAATCGTAGTTTTGGCAGTATGTGTATGCAGATAAGGAAGAAAGGCTTAAAGTCATTAAACAAGTCAAAAAAGAGCTATACAAGATATGAACCAATAACAGGTCAGTATATAGGCGACAAGGTTCAGATAGATATAAAATATGTTCCACAGGAATGTATAATGTTTTCCAGCTATGGTAAAAAATATTATCAGATAACAGCGATAGATGAATACAGCAGAATGAGAGTATTAGAAATAGTAGAAGAAAAAAGCACATTTGAAACAGGTAAGTTTTTAGACGAACTGGAAAATAAATTTGGCTTTCCACTAAAAACAATTCAAGTGGATAATGGCTATGAGTTTGTAAATGATAAGGAAGTTACAAACAAGAAAAGCTATTTTGAAGAGACAGCTGAAAAGAAAGGATATACTATTAAACGAATAAGACCTTATTCACCTTGGCAGAATGGAAAGGTGGAAAGAAGTCATAGAGAGGATGGAAAAATTTTATATGCAAATAATAAATTCTATTCCAAAGATGAATTAATTAAGGCTCTTAAAAAGCATGAAGATAGATATAATAATACTGCTAAAACATGCTTAAATTTTAAATCTCCATATGAGATTGTTATTGAAAATAAATTATTGCTTGATTTATATTAATTTAAGATTTATTTTTTATTAAAAATGTAACATTTGTCCTGTTAGTTAAGAATTTTCTAAATAAAGGTATTTTATGATTATTGACTATTAATTTCAGAAGTATTATTTTATTGCATAATATTATATTTAATATATTATACTTTGACAGCATTTAGATATGTCTGCAAGTTTAGCTGCAGCCTGTATTATAAAACTGCCTGCTGTTTAAAGCAGGTTTTTGCTTTTTAAGGTGATATATGAGTGAATTAAAATATTTATTTGGTCCAGCACCATCAAGAAGACTAGGCAGGTCATTAGGCATAAATATAGTGCCTGCAAAAATATGCTCTCTTGACTGCCTTTACTGTGAAGCAGGCAGGACAAAAACGACTACAATGCGGAGAAAGGCATATTATAAAGCTGAAGATATATTAAAAGAATTTAAAGAAAATTTTGATAAATTTGATGATTTATGCGATGTTATCACAGTAACAGGTGCAGGTGAGCCTACACTTAATTCTGAGCTTGATAATATTATTACAGGCATTAAAGAAATTACAAATAAACCTTGTGCAATTCTTACAAATACTACAACTATTCATATAAATGAAGTGTTTATGAGCCTTTTAAAGTTTGATATAGTTGTTCCAAGTCTGGATGCAGTTATTGACAATATATTTAAAGCAGTTAATCTGCCAGAAAAATCTGTTGATACTGTAAATATTATTGCAGGACTTGAAAAATTTTCTAAAGAATATAATGGAAAACTTTTTATAGAAATACTTTTCTGCAAAAATGTAAATGACAGCAAAGAGCATATTGAAAGTCTTATAAAAGTATTAAAAAACATTAAATGCAGTAAAGTGCAGATTGGAACAATTCACAGACCACCTGCATATAACACTGCCTGCCCTGTAAGTGATGAATTTTTACTTGAAACTGCAAAATTATTTTTAAAACACAATATTTCAGCAGAAGTAACAGGCGGCTTTAAAAATATATATAAAACATCTGCTTCTCTTGATTTAGATGATTTAATACCTGCACTTCTTAAAATGCGTCCATGCACTTTGCTTGATATGAGTGGTGTTTTTGGCAAAAGTGAAAGCGAAATAAAAGAACATATAGATAATTTAATAAAAGCAAACAAAATAAAGGCTGAATATTATAACTCTGATAAATACTATACCACAGTATAATGTCAGCCTGTATATTATTTTTTAATTTTATTTTGTATATTTTGCTCTGCCATTTCTTTTTCATAAGAGCCTATTTTTGAGATTTTATCCATAATATTAGTTATCTCAATTAGTTCAGGCTCTTTTGGCAGCTCTGGTGAAATAAGTGGAGATATTTCTGATACTCGTATTACCCTTTTCCATATATTTATAAATCGCTCTTCACGAAGTTTGTTTTTTGCTACCTTTGCAATCAGCACTTTTTTACCCTTATCATTTACAAGGCTGTTTACTGCATGATAAATTATATAGTCGTCATTTTCCATGCCGCCATACATTATCACATGACCTTTAAAAAATATTAATGTTCTGTATGGCTTAGCATTGCGAAGAACTGCATAAAATTCTTCTTCACTTTTTGGAGCATCTATTAGTTTTTTGCCTACAAGTTTTTGCAGCCCTGAACTTCTTGGAATATCTGCACCAAAAACACGCCATAAGTCACGAACATAAGCAGAGCAGTCTCTAAACCCTGCTTTTCCGCCCCAGTCATAAGGATTATTAAGCTGGCTTTCTGCCATAGATTTCATTAGTTCTTCATCATATACTGCATTGCCTATAACAAATGAGCCGTCTTTTAATACTGCTGTATAGCTGCCATCAGGAGTTAAAACTACTGCTTTATCATCATCCTGAGAAAGAAGCGGCACTTTATCACCAATACCATATTTCACACTGCCTATTGTTATATTATCTTTTATTACTCTTATAAAAGGCATCTGCTGAATACCAGAAAAAGCAACCTGAGAATATATTTTAATTTTTGAAACAGGCACCCAGCCACGCATAAACTCTGTCATAATATAGTAAAATTCTTTGTCTTTTGATTTATGCAGCACAAACACTGGTGCAAAGGCACTTATTCTTGTATACTGATTAGAATCAAATTTTTCATTACCCCTGTGTATTGTATGGTGTGTAGGATAAAGACGCATATTAAGGCTTTCAGTGGTAAAGCCTACCTGCGGCACTACAATAGATGGTATATTGCTTACATTTCTATTATCTTTTATATTTTCTAAGTCTTCTTTAGTCATTGCTCTGTTATCTAGATATGAGCCTTTATATGTAAGCCTGTCAAATGTAACCAGCTTGCTTAATTCATAGCGGCTGATTTCAAATAAATATTTGTTTGTATCTGTATAAAAATAATAAGGTGAAAACTTGCTTTTACCAACTGATGTGTTGGAACAGGAAAGTATCATTGAGATTAAAATAAATGCTGCGACTAATAATATCTTTTTTCTCATATAACCTCCAGTTATTTTTTGTGGTTATTTTCAATTCTGCTTTCATATTCAGATAAGTATGCTGCTGCTTTATCAAATAAATGCTCTGGCACAGTTAACTCTACCATGCTGTCTTTTAAATGTTCTAAAGCCTTTGGAACGACTACATATCCTTTAATTACTGCAGGAATACCTTTTGACATTAAATATGATGATGCACTATCTGCAGCTTTTCTGCTTTTATATTCTCTAATCTTTACCATATAAAGCCATAATATATTATTTTCGGCAAAATGCAATAAAAATTAAGTAAATAATTTTATTCTTTTATATTTATTATTAAATATTTATAAATAAAAGCTAATGAACTGCTGTTACATTTGCTTATATTTTTTTGTGGATAACCTGTGGATAACTTTTTGCTGTAATACTTGTTGAAACTATTGATAATTCAAGGATATATATTTTTATCATTATATATCAATAGTTTATAGAAAAGTATTGATATATAAGGCAAATCTTTTGTCAAGCTTTTTTTTAAAATTATATTGTGGTTAAGCTGTGGATAACTTCTGTTGATAAAGATTGTTTTTTCTGATTTAACAAGCCCTTTACCATGCTGCTTATTTTTTAAGCAGTATATTTTATATGATTTTTTTTATGTATATAACCTTCATTTTACAGCCATTTTGAGCCTGCTCTCCCCCCCCCTGTCATGCTGAGCCAAAGGCGAAGTATCTAAAAATGATAGATATTTTAAATATATTACACATTACTGCAATATATATAATTTAGATTTTTCGCCTGTAAAAGCAGGCTCAAAATGACTTATATGACAAAATTTTTGGATAAGTCATATATTTTATCTGCATTCTGCATAAAAAAAATATCCCCTGATATATGATAGCAAGGGATATAAGCAGATGTATATTATACTGTATAAAATATATTTAACTATTCATCATCTTCGTCATCGCTAAGTTCTACATCAATAAACTGAATTACAAGCTGGCATATATTTCCGTCTTTATCTTCTGCCACATATACAGGATAGTAGCCTTCGCCATAAGGGGAAGAAAAAAGCACTGCATTATTTTTTTCGTTTATACTATAATTTACCCAGTCGCCATCTGGATACTGATATTTTGGATGCTTTTTTGCACTTTTTTCAAGCTCAATGGAATAAATATCTGTATAAGCATCAAAATCTTCATCAGCTTCTTCTCTTTTTGTAAGCTCTTCTGCTAATACATTATAACCATCCCTGTCAATAAAACAGGCAAGACCAGTGTCAACTATTATACCAAAAAAGTCACCTTGATTTTCTATTTCTGACAAATCTTCATCACCATATAATGCTTCTCTATATGAAACAGGGACATTGTCTGTAAATTTTATGCGGACAAGAGCAATAGGGCTTGCCATCTCTTCTTCTTCATCAACTACTATTGATGCAGTAACAGGGAACTCTCCCTTTGGAAAAGTATCAAAAAACGGGCTTACTCCATTATCAAGGCATGCAGTTGGGTCGCAGGCAACAATTTCGCCGGAAGTTATTTTTATATTTCCAAGCTCCAAAGTATCTATTTTGCAGCCTGCTATTTTTCTATCTGTGAAATATTTTTCAAGAGAGTTTTCTGGACACATTATAGATTTCTTTTTATTATAAACTTCAAGCCATTCTTTATTAACTTTCATATCTTTCTCCATTATTTTTTCTTTATTATCATATATTTTGTATAGTTTGTCAAATGCATAATTTTTTGGCATGTTTATCATTTACCATGCAGCATACATTCCTGCAATACCGTCACTGCCTGATAATGTAATATTATCAATATTACCATTCCATTTAGTTATTACAAATCCATACATACTAATCTGTTTATTATTATAGCCTGAATATGTAATAAAGTGACTGTCCTGCCTGTTATATGAATAAACTTCATCAATAAGTGAAGCAAGATTAAAGCCGTTTTTATTATAACCGTCACTGTCTTCTGGATAATTAAATTCTTTTATATTATATCTTGTATCTGTTGTTATATTTCTGCCGGTAACTAAAATCATTTTTGTAAAATCTAAAAACAGTTCATTAAAATTCATATTCACTGCTTCTTCTACAGCTTTCATTCCAGTATATTTGGATAAATATATTTTTTTAA
Source organism: Mucispirillum schaedleri ASF457 (assembly GCF_000487995.2). Taxonomy (NCBI): domain Bacteria; kingdom Pseudomonadati; phylum Deferribacterota; class Deferribacteres; order Deferribacterales; family Mucispirillaceae; genus Mucispirillum; species Mucispirillum schaedleri. Next base: position 1,516,135 of record NZ_CP097562.1, on the reverse strand, counting down.
TAACATCATCACCAAATCTTATTTGCAAATATCTCATAAAAAGACAGCTTAAGCCGTAATCTTGTGATGAATTATTAGTTATTAATGATATACCCTGTTTTTTATCAAAATAGCTGCTTATATAGCGGTAATGTGGTGCAGCATATCCGCCATAATATTCTGAAAGCATAGAAAGCCCTTCATTCAGCCATGTATTAAGGTTAGGGTTCAAATTATGTCTGCTTCTGCTGTCAAAAAGCACCATGTGCTGAAATTCATGTATAAAAGTAGCTTTTAAATTAATCTCATTATCTACCCAGTTATTATCTCTGAAATAATAATGGTTTACATAAAGCACATCTGCTTCGTTAGATTTAATATTATCAGGTAAATCTTTTAACCTGTATTTATCAGCAGTATAGAAAAAGCCTAATAAATATTGTGGAAAATCTGCAATTAAAAATGAAACTTTTCCATTGCCATCAGTATCTGTTTCTTCTCCATAATATTTGTGTATTATAGCATAATCTTTATCAAAAGCAGTTGTAACTGCATTAATTTGCTCATCAGTTAAATTACTAAGTCCATCCTGCAGGAAAAAATAGGCATATTTAGATACAGCTATACAAGTTGCATTAATTGTAGAAAATGTGTTATTATTTACATTTAAAAGGTTAATATTCTCCCATTTTGTTCCAATTTTTATAATCTGTGGTATAGTTCGCTTTAAAATGCTGCTGTTTTGATTTATTGGCATAATGTTATTATCATAAGTAAACTGCTGTAAATTCTTATTAATGTCATTTATCTTTTCTTTTATACTGTTTCCCACATCAAATGTTTTAGGAAGAATATGGTGTGCTGGTTTTATATACTGCACATGCTTTTCATTTGCAAAAATACTGTAACTGTTTTTTATTATATAATCATTATCATCAGCATTTGCCTGCACATGATAAATAAGAGTATTAAAAGTTTTACTTTTGTTATAATTTACCTGATTAATACCTAATACAAGTGGATTTTCTGAAACAATAGGGGTAGCAGCGGAATTATTTACTTCATCATCAGCACAGCCAGGTAATATTAGAAAAAGCAGCATAACAAATAATTTTTTCATATCATTTTCCATTAAATGCATAAAAATAATATAAATAAGATACTTATAATCTTCAAGTATTATTATAAATAACATATAATTTAAATATATTATACACTGCTGTTATATATAATTTAGATTTTTTGCCTTGAAAATCAGGCTTAAAATGACTGCCATACCAAATTTTTAGTAAGTCCAACATTAGAATAATATATAAAAAAAGCGGGTTTTTTAAGCCCGCTGATTAAGTTTTTATTTATAAATTAGTATGCTCTGCCGCTTCTGGAATTTGCCATAGTAACAAGTTTATTTATTCTATCATCTATTGGTGGGTGAGTAGAAAATAAGCTCATCATTTTCTGTCCGGCAAATGGATTTGCAATAAACATGTGTGCAGTTGCTGGTTTAGCTTCTGCCATTGGATGCATTTCTATTCCGTATGCTATTTTATGTAAAGCAGATGCAAGTGCTTTAGGGTTACCACAGAACTCTGCTCCACGCTGGTCTGCAATATATTCTCTTGAGCGGGAAACTGCCATTTGTATTAATGTTGCTGCAAGTGGAGCAAGTATTATCATAGCAATAGAGCCTATAAAGCCAAGTGGGTTACCGTCTTCATTATCACTATTTCCACCGCCTAATATCATAGACCATTGGAAAATATCAACAATAGTCATAATTGTCCCTGCCATCATTGCAACAATAGTGCCTATTAAAATATCTTTACCATAAATATGAGCAAGTTCATGACCTATAACACCAGCTAGTTCATCATCATCCAGCATATTCATTAATGTATTTGTAACAGCAACTGCTGCATGGTTTTTGTTTCTGCCTGTGGCAAATGCATTAGGTGTGCCGTTCATAATAATGTATACTTTTGGCATAGGAAGTCCTGCACGAGTAGCAAGATTTCTGACTATTCTGTATAATCTAGGATTAGATGCTTCATTTACTTCTTCAGCTTTATACATTTTAAGGACAATTTTATCACTAAACCAGTATGAGAAAAAATTCATACCTACTGCAAAAACAAGTGCTATAATCATACCTGTTCTGCCACCAATCAGATTACCTATAAATACTAATAATACAGTCATTAAGGTAATTAAAAAAACTGTTTTTAAAGTGTTTACTGTTGTCATTTTATTTCCTTTACATAGTTTAATATATTCATAAGTGTAAGCCACTTCTGATATAGCTAGAAATATATTGAATAAAACTTTATATGCAATATTATTTCATATATCATACATAATTTTTACAAAAATATAAAATAATGATAATGTTAAATATTAATGCAGTAACAAAAGATTATTTATTTAAGCATTAATATTTTAGATTTTTTGCTTGTGCTAAAAACAGCATATAGTTTAACTAAAATTTTTATTGCAGTTATTTAGAGCCTGATTTTAAAGGCAAAAATCTAAATTATATATTTTTCAGCAGCACATAATATATTTAAATTATCTTTTTAGATACTTTGCCTTTCAGGCTCAGTAAGATATAATTATCTTAACCTAATACACTGCCTTTTTCTAACTTATAACCAGCTAAAAAGCTTTTAGTATCCATTCTTTTTTTCCCTTCAAGCTGCAGCTCAAATATTTTTAAAGCATTATTTCCGCATGCAATAGTAAAGCTGTCTTTTTCTATATCTATAACAGTGCCTGCAACTGCATTATGGCATATTTCAGCAACTTCGCTTTTAAATATTTTTACTTTTTTATTATCAAGCATAGAATAGCTTGCAGGCCATGGAGTGAATGCTCTAACCATTCTCTCTATATTTACTGCATTATTTGACCAGTCAATAAGCCCCATTTCTTTACTCATCATAGGTGCTTTTACAGCTTTGTTATTATCCTGTTTAACTGGTATAATGCTGTCAAATTCATTTAATGTTTTTATAAGAAGTTCTGCACCAGTAACTGCAAGTTCATCTGCAAGCTCCCCTGCATTTTTTTTAAGTATGTGAGTTTTCGCAGTTAAAAGAATATCACCAGTATCCATACCTGCATCCATAAGCATAGTATCAACACCAGTTTCTTCTTCCCCATTCATAATTGCCCAGTTTACAGGAGCAGGACCTCTGTATTTTGGAAGAAGTGAAAAATGCACATTAATTGGAGCAGTTTTAGGAATATCAAGCACAACCTGCGGCAGTATTTTTCCATAAGCTACAACAGCAAAAAAATCTGGTGATATACTTTTAAGTTTCTCCATAACTTCAGTATTATTCTTGATTTTTTCAGGCTGATATACTTCTAAACCAGCAGTTAATGCATACTCTTTTACAGGTGGGAACTGCACTGCCTGTCCTCTGCCTTTTGGTTTATCTGGCTGAGTAATTACTAATGGAATATCAAATCCATTTTCAACTAATGCTTTTAATGATGGGACTGCAATATCAGGTGTCCCCATAAATACTATTTTTTTCATAAGCTATGATTATATATTAAGAAAATAATTTATCAAGAAAAAATAACATTATCAGCTATTCTTTTTTAAAAAAATTTATGACATATAGAAAAATGCAGGAAACAAAAAACAGCTTGATATTAGCAAAAAATTTTTGTTTAATATAAAAAGTTATATGCCTACACTTAAAAGGCTTGCTGCTTACTATTATGAAAAATGCAAATCAAAAGGGGAATAGGTATAAAAAAGGTATATCTAATGAATGATTTATCAAAATGTATAAAGAGGATATTCTTATATGTATATATTTAACACAGCTATTGTAACAATATTGCAGTCAGAGAATAAATAAAATGATTACAACATTTCTTTTACTACTGCTTGGGGTTATTGTTGGTATATTAGGTGCTATTTTAGGAATAGGCGGCGGCATAGTTATGGTGCCTGTTCTTACTTTTTTGTTTGATATGCCTGTGCATAATGCCATTGCAGTTTCACTTGTAGTAATTACAGCAAACAGTATGTCCACATCAGCAGTTTATTTAAAAACAGGTGCAACAAACTTAAATTTAGGCATAGCATTGTCTATTGCATCAGTTGCAGGTGCTTTAATAGGCAGTAAAACGGCAGTTCATCTTCCACAAAGTGCAGTTATGATAATACTTGGAGTTATCCAGTTTATTATGGCATATCTTACATATATTAAAATGAAAAAAGGCTCTAAAAATCACAGCATTGCAGATATTAAAAATAAAAGTTTTTTTTATGGTGAATATAAAGACAAAGCAACAGGGGATATTGTTAAATACAACCCTGTAAAAACAGGATATAACTTTTTATTCAGTGTTTTTTCTGGGGTATTTTCAGGTTTAAGCGGTGCAGGTGGTGGTGCGATGATTATACCCGGAATGAACTTAATTTCAGATATACCAATAAAAGCTGCAACTGCAACAAGCTCTTTTATAATAGGTTTTACTGCAGCAGCAGGCAGTATTGTATATATGCAGGCAGGATATGTTGATGTAAAAGTTGTATGCTCTATAATATTAGGTATATATGCAGGCACAACAATAAGTATGCGCTATTTTTCTAAAATAACAGATAAGAAAGTATCATATCTTTTGATAGCTCTGCTTTTATTAGTAGCTTTTCAAATGCTTTATGAGGGAGTGAGTTTGCTTGACTGATGTAAGAAATATTATAGCACTTTGTATGAAATATATGTTTTATTTCATACTTTTTATGATACTGTTTTCTTTTTGTATAAATATATTTGAATATTTTGATATAAAGTTTATATCTGCTAAAAGTGAACAGTTGTTTTTTATTTCTGCGATTATTGTATGTATTTCTCCATTTATATGGACACTGCTTTTTATAACAGGCTGTATGTTAAAAGCAAGATATAAAGCAGCACTTATGGGGGCAGTATTATTTATTATGCTTGTGCTTTCATTTGTTATGAAGAGTGTAGGATAGTATAAATTATTTTTTTGATTTGTTTGCCATCATTTTTAAGATAGCAGTTTTATCCTGCTCTCTCATCATAATAATATTAATGCCAGCTTCTCCACTGCTTCGCCATATTACTTTACCTATAAAAGAGCTGAAAGATGGAGTTTCAGGCAGTGTTTGAAAATTCATACATTTAAGGCACTCTTTACCTTCAAGTGCATGTTTTGTTCTAAATTCTAAAATATTACCTTTTTTTAGCACATCATTATGGCGGACAGTCATAGAGTTTAAAGACATACTTATAACATCAATGGTAAAGCACTGACCATAATCAAGAGTTTCTGTTTTATCATCATAAGAGACAAGTGGTAAAACGCACATTTTAGCTTTTATTGAAATATGTCCCAACCGTTTTGCTCTGAAATTAAATAATCTGTTAAACAATGTAACATACTCCTTTTTTAAGTATGTTAAATACAATAGCATAAGTTTTTTAATTTGTAATCATAAAAATATAAAAGCAAGCAAAAAAAATAAAGTTATTAAATATAAATTATTGATAATAAAGAAATAAAAAATAGATTCAAAAATATGTTCTGCTCCCTTTATTTAGAGCAGAACTATTTAGTTTAGATGTTTTATTTATAGCCGCCTGCTGCCTGTAAAAGCCCTAAAATATCATCAGAGTTTTCATTATATGCTATTAAATAAGGGGAAACTCCGTCATTATTTTTTTTGTTTGGGTCAGCTCCAGCAGTTAAAAGCAGACGGACCATATCAATATTTTTTAATTTAGTTGCCCATATAAGAGCAGTATCTCCATTTTTATTTGCAGCATTTACATCTGATTTTGCTTTTATTAGTGTATCAACCATAGCAGTATCTGCAGAAGTAACTGCAATAATTAATGGTATATTGCCAAGATTATTTCTAATATTTACATCAGCACCGTTTGCAATTAAACTTTGAGTTAAGTAAAGGTAGTTATTTGCAACAGCTGTAAAAAGTGGAGTATTTCCTGTGTTTTTATCCCTTGCATTTGGATTTGCTCCCATTTTTATAGCATAAACTGCACCGTCTGTATCATTTTTTGCAGCTTTATCAAATAATGCAATAGAAGCATCATCAAAAGTTTTCATATTCTGCCCCAGTATTCTTTGAAGTTGAGCAAATCCGTTATCGCGTGCTAAATCAAAAGCATTTTTATCTTCTTTATTTTTAACTTGAATATTCGGTTTATGTTTTAAAAGCTCTCTCACCATTGGAGTATCCCCAGATAATGTGGCAGTCATAAGTGGAGTATTACCTATAGGGTCTTTTGCATTAATATCTGCACCTGCTTTCAAAAGGTCATTTGTAATATCAGTATTTCCCTGCTGCACTGTCATCATAAGCGGAGTATAACCTTTCCTGTTTTTTAAATCAGGGTTTAACCCTTTTGATAAAAGATTTTGCAGAGTATATTTATTATTTTCTACAGCAGCTTTCATAACTGCACCATTGCCTTTATTATCAACTACGGATGGATTTGCACCTTTTTTCATTAAATTATCAACTGTTTTTGTGTTGCCTGCTCTTGCAGCTATAAGAAGCGGTGTTTCTCCGTCACTGTTTCTGTCTTCTAGTTTTGCACCATTATCTATTAATAAGTCAGTAACATAAGTATTTGGCGAAGCAGCTGCATACATTAATGGAGTATTGCCGCCATTATCTCTGTCGTTAACAGGAAGTCCTGTTTTTAAAAGCCTGTTTACTGTATTATAAAGACCAAAATTTGATGCAATATGTAAGGCAGACTGGTTGTTTTTATTTTTATGTTTTGCATTTATTCCTTTATCAAGTAAAAGGTTTGCAATATCTTCATCACCGTTGCCAATAGCAGCAATCAACGCATTATCAAGAGTTTCAGGATTTAATTCATTAATGTTTGCATTATTCTCTAAAAGTTTTAAAAGCCTGTCATACTGCCCATTTGTAGCAGCAGTGATTAACGGTTTGTCTAACACAACAGCATTTTTATTTATTTTATTAAATGTTTTATCACCATCTACTTTTGGTGTTTCTCTTATTTCAGATTGATAGGAATACATATTTTGTGACTGGTTGGCTAAATCTAAATCATTAAGCAGGACAAGATGATTTAATTCTTCTTTATTATATAAAGCTGATGCATCAACTGCTATCATTTTAGTAAAGCCTTTATTATTTTTACTTGGAATCAGCTCTTTTATAATAAAAGCATCCTGTGGAGCAAATTTACTTAAATAGGTTTTAACATCATCCTGCGGCATCTCATATACACCGCCACCAGCAAAATCTATAATGATACCAAAATCATCACCATTTGATGAAAGAGCCTTGCTGCTGAAAGCATTCCAGCCGTTAATATCATTATTCAGTATTACAGGCACAGAAGATGAGCCGATTTTTTCAAAAGTTAATGGAATATTTTTTTATCCTGTGGAAGTCTGAAAAAAACAGGCAGATTTACTTCTTTTTTATTGATTTTATATAAAAAAGTTTCCTTAGAAGCAATTTTCTGAGTAGAAGGGTCTTTAAATATGTTATTTTTATTAGCACAGCCTAATGCTGTTAAAATTACTGCAAGTATAATTAATATTCTGCGCATGCTCATAAGCTCCTTACTGAATAATATAAATAGTAAAGCAAGAAATATGCCATTAAATAAATTTAAACAATTTTAATAAAATCTTATATAAAATTCAAGAACTACTTGTATAAAACTAATAATTAATATACATTATTATATATAAGGTGATTTTTGCACGAGAATTATCTTATGCAGGATATTATATATCAGCAGAAAAACGGCGGTATATTTGTATATTTTTTTATCATATTAGGAGCGAAATATGAGTATCGAAACAATCGGGCTTAGAGCCGTTATAACTTCTAATCCTCGTCCAAGAGATTATGTCAATAAAAATTTAGCTGTTGCAAAAGCACGCAGAGATTATTTTAGTGAAAGTATTAAGCTTTCTAAAATGGCAGTAAATAAAAGAATAGAAATGGAATCTGAAACAATAGCTGCTATTAACAGATTTAATAAAAATGGTCAATGGTCACCAAAGCCAAATCTTAATTATCATAAACCGTTAAAGACTGGCAGTGCTTATTCTGCTATGGCTCAGGCAGCTAGAAGATTTGATATGACTGTGTAACTTTATTATAAATTTTAATAATTATTCTGTAATTATTTCCTGCTTTTATATGGACTTACTTAAAAAAATAGATAGTTTAAGTAGATTATACATTACTGCAATATATATAATTTAGATTTTTTGCCTTTAAAGTCAGGCTCAAAATCACTTAAATGTGAAATTTTTGAGTAAGTTCAAGGTTTGAAATACATATATACCCATAATAAATATAGTAGATAATTTAAAGTTCATAAAATCACACTAAGCTTGATTTATAACGAAATATCTAAAAACATATTTTTATTTTGTAAATAACTCTACTTCTGCATTTTTTATAGAATTAAGCATTTTTCTATACCCTGTAATATCAAAAGAGTTAATAGTTTCCAATATTGATTTATTACTATTTTCTAATAAATTTATGGATATTGTATTACTGCTTATAAGAAATTTTTCCAGCTGTGTATAGTTTTCTTTTGTTCTGTTATCACTATCTACTGCTCTTTTATAAAAAGCATTTTTTATTTTCTCATTGATTGTATTATTATCAAATTCTGAAATCTGCACAAATTTTGATATTACAGTGTTTTTTAAGCCTTTATCACTAAAATCAAGTGCAAATGATGCAGGACTGTTATTTAAAATATTATTATATATAACTCTTAAATCATTATCATAAACATTAGGGACTTTCATTTGACCTTGGAAAAAACCAATATTATCTGCATTGATATTAAAGGTAACTATTTTAAATTCCTTAGATACTTTGCCTAGTGTATATGATATGCGTCCTTGAAAGTTTACATTGTTATACCCTAATTTAGATGCATACTCTCCATACTGCTTAAAAACTTTTGCAGCAGTATATGCAGTGCCGCCTTTTAAATCAGCCTGAACATTTAGTGGAACCGGTATGCCTGAAACAATATGATTAAACTCTGTTTCTTTAATAAAAAAAGCCTTTTCATCATAGCATGAAATAAGAATATCTGATATTTTTAAGTGTCTGTTTAATATATTATATGAAACATCCCCATAATTGATAGAGCATACGCCCTGTATTGATTTTGTAAATGATGCAACTTTTGATTTTGCATTAGCATTTGCAATAAAATATGCAGTTATAGGAGCAATTATTATTAAACAGATTAAAATAGATACTACAAATATAATTATTTTCTTTTTGCTTAGGGTCATAACACACCATACCATATAAATATCTATGAATTATTTTTATATTAAAGCAGATAAAAAGTAAATAAAAAACTATACATAGGATTATTATGATTATATACACTAATCTTGCTAAATTAAAAACAAATGTATATAAAAATATCAGCTATACAGGCAAAAATTACAGCCTGCATATTAGTCTTTGGTTAATTTTAATGACTGATGGCGAAGATTTTCTACAAGCATAGAAAGTTCATCAATTGATTTATCTAAATCAGAAAGTGTCTGCTGTGCTGTATTAATAAGTGAATAAGATATTTCAATATCATTTGAAATATTGTATTCTTTTCTCATAATCTCATTCATAGCTCGCTCCATAATGTTTTCATCATGAAGACTGTTTTGCAAATAATGTGCCAAATTACTCATAGTATCATCCTCCATACATATTATCGGATAATATTATTTTTTCTTAATTGAATTATTAGATATTTTTATATATGATTGTAAAAACATAATAAGTTTTATAGCTGTAAAGCATAAAGGGAGCATAATATAATATGTTATATATTACTGATGAAATAATAGATAAAATAATAAAGGAAGATGTACCTTATTCTGATATTACTACAGAAATGCTTGGCATTGGTGAAGAAAATGGTACTATTTCTTTTTATACAAGAAGCGAAGGTGTAATAGCTGGAGCAGGGCTGGCAGGAAAAATTTTCACAAAACTAGGATGTGAAATATTATCAGAAGTTAAAGACGGAGAAAAACTTTCTACAGGAAGTCTTATTTTAAAAGCAAAAGGGAAAGCTGAAGCACTGCATACTGGCTGGAAAGTATCTTTGAATACATTAGAATATCTTTCAGGTATTGCAACTCTTTGCAGGGAAATGGTGGACATTGCTCATTCAGTGAATCAAAATATAATACTTGCAGCTACAAGGAAATCTATGCCGCTTTCAAGGGAGCTTGTAACTCTTGCATTTCAGGCAGGTGGTGTTTCTGCTCATAGATTAGGACTTTCAGAAACTGTGCTTATCTTTAAGCAGCATATAGAATTTATTGGCGGATTTGATAATATAGAAAGAGTAATAAAATCATCAAATCATAAAATGGTGGAAAAAAAGATAATATTAGAAACAGAAAATATGCAGGACAGCTTAAAAGCTCTTCACTATGATTTTATTGACGGTCTGCAGCTTGATAAATTAAGTCCTGATGAAATAAAAAATATTGTAAAAGAAAGAAACAGCATAAATCCTAAAATGCTTATACTTGCAGCTGGTGGTATAAATAAAGGCAATATAAAAGAATATGCAGCATCAGAGGCAGATGTGATAGTATCATCAGCTTTTTTTCATGCGTTACCACTTGATATTAAAGCTGTAATTGAAAGAAAGAAGTAGTATTTTTTTGTATAATAAGTTACTCATTTTTATAGTTTTTTATCCACATACTTACTTTACAAAAATTAAAAAAAGATTATAATATCAGATAAGCATATTTATATTTAAAATATGAGGTTGTGCTATGGCAAAAAGTGAAATAAAAATATATAAAGAAAGGTGCAAAGGCTGCGAAATATGCGTTGTGCTTTGTCCTGCACAGGTGCTTGATATGCAGGATTTTAAAGTGCATATTGCAGATATAGAAAAATGCACAGCATGTATGCAGTGTGAGTTAAGATGTCCTGATTTTGCAATAGAAGTTACGAGGTTATAGTATGGAAAAAGAGCGTAAATTTTTACAAGGCAACGATGCTGTTGCATTAGGTGCATTATATGCAGGGTGTAAATTTTTTGCAGGCTATCCTATTACTCCGTCAACAGAAGTTGCAGAGCGTCTTGCTGCATGGCTTCCATCTCATGGTGGCAGGTTTATACAAATGGAAGATGAAATTAGTGCAATGGCAGCAGTTATTGGAGCTTCCCTTGCTGGTGCTAAATCACTTACTGCTACAAGCGGTCCTGGTATGTCATTAAAATTAGAAAATTTAGGATATGGATATATGGCAGAAGTGCCATGTGTTGTTTTAAATGTTATGCGTGGCGGACCGTCAACAGGCACTCCAACAGGTCCTGGACAGGCAGATATTATGCAGGCTCGCTGGGGAACTCATGGGGACCATCCATGTATTGCTCTTACACCATCAACAGTTTATGAGCAGTTCAGCCAGACAGTCAGAGCATTTAATTTAGCAGAAAAATATCGCATGCCTGTAATTATTTTATCAGATGAGATTATAGGGCATATGAGAGAAGCTATAGAAATACCTGCAAAAGGCGAGCTTGAAATAATAGATAGATTAAAACCAGTATGCAGTGCAGAAGATTACAAGCCTTATGATAACAGCCAGCCTGTTTCACCACTTGCACCATTTGGCTCGTGTTACCGCTACCATGTTACAGGGCTTAATCATGATGAATACGGCTTTCCAACAAACAGCTCTAAATTAATAGGTATACAGGAAGAAAGACTTTTATCAAAAGTAGAAAAAAATTATGATGATATAGTATTAACAGAACATTTTCACTGTGATGATGCAGAATATATTATTTTTGCTTTTGGAAGTTCTGCTCGTGCTTCAAAAGATGCAGTGCTTAATTTAAGAAAAAAAGGTATAAAAGCAGGACTTTTAAAACCATTAACTATATGGCCGTTTCCAGATATTGATATACTTAAATATGCAGGAAAAGTGAAAGGGTTTTTAGTTCCAGAATTAAGCCTTGGTCAAACTGTAAGAGAAGTTAGCCGTGCAGTAAATGGTAAATGCAGAGTGGAGCATATATACAGGGTAGACAGTGAGCCTGTCTCACCTGCACAAATAAAAAAAGCAGTGGAGGCGATGTAATGGCTTATAATTATGAGGAATATATAAGAAAAGGCAGACTGCCGCATATATGGTGCCCCGGCTGTGGATATGGGATTATAATGAAATCAATGATTAGAGCAATAGCTTCTATGGGCTGGAGTAAAGATGAAACAGTTATCGCTTCAGGTATAGGCTGTGCAAGCCGCCTGCCCGGTTATCTTGATTTTAATACACTGCATACAACTCACGGCAGAAGTTTAGCTTTTGCAACAGGTATAAAACTTGCAAATCCAGCTTTAAAAATAGTTGCTCTTGGTGGCGATGGAGATATGAGTGCTATTGGCGGCAACCACTTTATACATGCATGCAGAAGAAATATAGATATGACAGTGATTATATTTAATAATAATATTTATGGTATGACTGGCGGTCAGTATTCGCCAACTACTCCTGCTGGGGCAAAAGCATCTACTGCACCTTTTGGTATGCTTGAGCCTGATTTTGATTTATGTAAACTTGCCATTGCAGCAGGAGCAACCTTTGTTGGCAGAAGCACATCTTACCATGCACTGCCTATGGAAAAACTTTTTAAAGAAGCTTTTTCGCATAAAGGTCTTTCCGTTGTGGAGATTATTACAGGCTGTCCAACAGGATTTGGCAGAAAAAATAACCAAAAAACACCTGCAAGTATGCTCTTGTGGCAGAAAGAACATACAGTTAATAAAAAAATGGCTGAAAATATGAGTGCGGAAGAACTAGAAGGTAAATTTATTACTGGCATTCTGCACCATGATACAAGCAAAGATGAATATGTAGAAAATTATGATAAAGTTACTGGGTTTACTCTGGAGCATGGAGGTAAATAATGAGATACGATATTAGATTTTCAGGCTCTGGTGGTCAGGGTATTATTACAGCAGGTATTCTTTTGGCTCAGGCTGCAGCTATAAAGGGCGGTAAAAATGCAGTGCAAAGCCAGTCTTATGGTCCAGAAGCAAGGGGCGGTGCCAGTAAAGCAGAAGTAATCATAAGTGATGATGAAATAAATTATCCTAAAATAGTAAATCCTGATATTGTAATATCATTAACACAGGAAGCTTATAATAAATATGCAGTTGATTTAAAAGATGATGCAGTAGTAATTGTAGATGCTTCAATGGTGCATGAATATGATAATACAAAATATACAATATATAATGTGCCAGTAATTACAACAGTTTCAAAAGAATTAGGCAGTTCAGTATCTGCAAATATTGCTGTTCTTGGAGTAGTAAATGAAATATGCTCTATTGTAAAACATGAGTATCTTTTAGATGTTATTATTGATAACTTTCCAGCTCGTGCTGCTGAAAATAACAAAAAAGCATACAATATAGGTATAGAACTGGCAAAAAAAGCATTAGGAGAATAATTTAAATGAGTGAAAACCCGCTTTATAAAAAGGCATATTTTCAATGTGCAAGAAGAGCAATACTTGAAAATGAAGTATTAATGAAAAAATTTATTGCAGAAAAAGTAAAAGATAGTTACAGCGACGAAAAATTAATCAGATTAAATGAGCTGCTTACAAAAATGTATGATAATGATATGTTTGATTTAATAATGGGGACAAAATCAGCAGAAGATTTAAAAAATTTATATGACTATGAAATATGCAGAGAAATAGAAGTATATGCAAAAGAGCTGCAGGCAAAAGGTGAAGCAGTAATATAAGGTAATTTGACATAGATTTTTGCATATTGTATAGTTTTATAGTCTTTGTGTCTTACTGAGTATTCATGCGAAGTAAATAAATTTATCTTTTATTAAAAAATACATCCCTGTATTTTTTAAATTACACTCTGCCGAAACAAGTTCGGCTATCGCTTACTTTCAGATGGCTCGTCCTGAGCCTGAAAGGCGAAGTATCTATAAAATCATTTAATATTTAAATCTATCATTATATTTTTGCTGATTTTAAGATTTTTATTATCATTTATTACTTTGCAGGAAAAACCATCACAGATTACAGTTTTACTGGATTTTTTATCCTTATTTTTATCTGTTTTCTTATCTGCATTATTACTGCACTTTTGCATTTTATTCTCCAAGAATACTTATTAGTGCATTATAGGCAATATCTATGGCAGTATCAAGCTGTTCTTCTGTAATAATTAAGGCAGGGTTAAAATACAGCACATTTCCAAGTGGTCTTAATATTAAGCCATTTGCAAGTGCTTTTTTATATATCTGGTATCCTATTCGTTTTTCTGCATTAAAAGGCTTTTTAGTGTTTTTATCTTCCACAAGCTCCATAGCATTAATAAGACCAATATGGCGTATTTCTCCAATATTTTTATGGTCTTTAAATCTTTCCACCATTTTTCTGTTAAGGTATTCTGCCGTGATTTGTGCTTTTTCTATTATTTTATCCTGCTCTAAAATATCAAGCACTGCATTTGCTGCTGCACATCCTAATGGGTTGCCACTGTATGTGTGAGAGTGCATAAAGGCTTTACCTTTATTATAATCATCATAAAAAGCATAATATATTTCATCTGTTGTCATAGTAATAGACATAGGCATATATCCGCCTGTTAAACCTTTAGATATACACATAATATCAGGGCTTATACCTGCATGGTCAAAGGCAAACATTCTGCCAGTTCTTCCAAATCCAGTGGCTATTTCATCAGCTATTAAAATAACACCATATTTATTGCAAATATCTCTTAATTTTACAAGATACTCTTTTGGATATATTCTCATACCTGCACTGCCCTGTAAAAGTGGCTCTAAAATAATAGCACAAGTTTCCATTCCATATTTTTCAAATGCTGCTTCTGCATATATAAAACATTCTGTGCTGCATGTATCTCTATGCTTATTAAAAGGGCATCTGTAACAGTCTGGTGCAGTAATTCTTATGGAATCTATTAAAATAGGCTCATAAATTTTAGCATATAAATCAAGGGCACCAACAGATAATGCACCAATGGTTTCACCATGATAGCCTTCACTTAAACACATAAATTTTCTTTTTTCTGGATGACCGCTTTGATATTGATACTGAAAGCTCATTTTTAATGCACTTTCAACAGCAGCAGAGCCGTTGTCAGAAAAATTGCATTTATTTAAACCACGAGGTGCAATATTAACTAATTTTTCACTTAGATTAATTGCACCAGTGTGAGAAAAATTTGCAAATATTACATGTTCCAGCTTATCAAGCTGCTCTTTAACTGCACTGCTTATTTTTTCATTACAGTGACCTAAAAGATTACACCACCATGAGCTTATTATATCAATATATTCTTTTCCATATATATCATACAAATAAATACCTTTGCCCTTTTCTATAATCATTGGTGCAAGGCTTTCATAATCTTTCATTTGAGAGCAGGGATGCCATATATATTTTAAGTCCTTTTCTTCAAGGGATGTATATTGTGCCATATTATTCTCCAAATATGTTTTTTAAATCAATATTAATATTATTGTCTTTATGGTTTACTACTGCAAGCAGCCTGAGCTTTGAATTTTCTGTAATAAATTTTATATTTTCCTGCTCTATAAGACTGTCCTTATAGTCATTAAATATTATGCCTTTTATATCTATCTTTTTATCTCTCATATAGTATACAGAAAGCATTGCATTATTTATTGCTCCAAGTCCTGTATTTGAAACTAAAATACAGGAAGTATTAAGAGATTTTATAATTTCCTTTGTATAAATAGGCTTATAATCATCAGTAAATGGGCAAAAAATGCCACCTGCACCTTCTATTAAAATATAGTCATATTTTTCTGATAATTTATTATAGCTGTTTACTACTTTTTCCATATTAAATGGCTTATTTTCAAGTTTTGCAGCAAGATGAGGCGATGCAGGATATTCATAAATAAAAGAGCCCATATTTTTAGTATCTTCATTTAATCCGCTTATTTCTTTAACATATTCAATATCCCCTGCATATATTCTGCCCTGTCTTCTTTCAGCACCGCTTAAAACTGGTTTAAAATAACAGGCATTCATATTTTCATTTATCATTTTTTTCATAATCAGAGCAGAAACATAAGTTTTGCCTATATCTGTCCCTGTGCCTGTTATAAATATAGATTTACTCAATTTATCAGCTCTACAATATATCCAGTTTCTTTTATAATCTGCATATCAGTATCAACAGATATACCGCAGGTTGTAAGCATATCGCCAGTAATTGCAGCATTTGCACCAGATAAAAATGCTTTTTTGCCTTTATCTTTTAAAATAGACCTGCCACCAGCAAGGCGGATAAAAGCATCAGGAATAATAAAACGAAATATGGCTGTAGTTTTTAATATTTCTTCTTCGCTTAATGGCTTATTGTTTTCAAAAGGCGTGCCTTTTACAGGGGAAAGTATATTTAAAGGCACAGATTTTATATTTAATTTTTCAAGTGAAAAAGCTAAATCAATTCTATCCTGCATACTTTCTCCAAGCCCTATAATACCGCCGCTGCATACAGAAAGGTTGGATTTTAATGCAGCTTTTAAAGCATTTACTTTATCATCAAAAGTATGGGTAGAGCAGACTTTTGGAAAAAAGTTTTTAGAAGTTTCAAGGTTATTATGCACTCTTTCAAGCCCTGCATCTTTTAATTTCTTAAAGTTTTCGTCTGAAAGCAGTCCAAGAGAAGCACATATTGAAATATTTGATTTTGATTTAATCTCTTTTATAGTTTCTGCTAATATATTCACATCTTTATCAGTTAATGCTTTGCCTGATGTTACAATAGAAAAACGCAGCACACCTTTTTCAGCCATATATAAAGCATTTTTTATAATTTCATCCTTATCAAGTATAGGATACTCATTAATATTTGTTTTATAATGGGCAGACTGTGCACAAAATTTACAGTCTTCACTGCATCTTCCACTTTTTGCATTTATAATTGAGCATATATCAAAAATATTGCCGCAAAAATGCTTTCTAATTTCATCTGCTGCACTTATCAGCTGATTTATGGGAGCATCAGCTAATGAAAGAGCTTCACCATAAGTTATTTTTTCCTCTGATAAAATTTTGTTTTTTATTTTATTTACCATCATCATTGCCTTTATTTATAAATGGTTTTAATTTTAAAGCTATACGGGCAGATAAAAGACATAAAAGTAAATCGCCCGGCACAGTATATACAAAGCAGAAAAGAAATATCTCTTTAAAAGTTAACGAATTTTGTATTACATAATGGGAAATAATATAATAGTAAGGGATGCCAATAATATGTAAAATAATAAGCCCGCAGAAAGAAGCAAACATATAGTTTTTTGTATTCGGCTGCATTTTAGTTGATATTATGCCTGTTACAAATGCAGAAAAAATAAAACCTATAATATAGCCAAAAGTAGGAAAAACAACATAAGTAATGCCGCCTCCTGCTGTGAATACTGGAAGTCCTGCAAGCCCAAGTGCTGCATATATAAACACACTTAATCCGCCGTATTTTGCACCCAGTAAAAGACCAGCAAGCGAAACAAATAAAAACTGCAGTGTAAAAGGGATAACAGGAACTGGAATTTTAATAAATGCTCCAAGTATAATTAATGTAGTAAACAGGCCAGTATAAGCTGCATACCGTGTGTTATTTTGTGTCATAAACTTACCTCGCAAGATAAAAGATTTTCTTCTATGCCATTTTCAAAAAGCACAGAAAGCCTGCATTTATCATCAATACCTTTTACAAATGCTTTCTGCATAATACCATCTTTTTCAACAGTTATATTTTTCCCAGTTAAAAAAGACCTTGATTTATAAGTGTTTAGAAATGTCATATCAGAAAGATTTTTATAGTATTCATAAAATATTTCTATGACTTTTGCAGTAATTTCACATCTTATTTTATTATCAAACAAACTGCGGGAAAAAGCTGCTCCTGCAATATTTTTTATATCTTTATGGTAGCTTTCTTTTGGCTCAAAAACATTAATGCCTATACCAAGAGCAGCATAGTCAACAGTGCCGCTTTCCATATCAAGATGGGCTTCTGTTAGTATGCCGCATATTTTTTTGCCATTATAAAATATATCATTTACCCATTTTATTTGTGTATCCATATTATAAAGCTGCTTAATGGCTTCTGTAACAGCAGCAGCTGCTGCTGTTGTAATATATAAACTTTCAGAAAAATGAACATTTGGTCTTAAAAGTATGGAAAAATAAGTGCCAGCATTATCAGGTGAATAAAATATTCTTCCCTTTCTTCCTCTGCCGTTGCTTTGGCTGTCTGCAACAACTGTTATAAATTCTTCTGCACCCTGTCTGCCGTATTCCATAATAATATCATTTGTAGAAGTAACATTAGGTATATATTCTATTTTTACAGGCAGCTGCATATATGACTTAATAATTTCCCCAGTAAATATGCCGCCACTGTCTAGTGTATAGCCTTTATTCTGAACAGCATAAATATTGCACCCGTCTTTTCTAAGACTGTTTACTGCTTTCCATACAGCATTACGGCTTACATTAAAAACTTCTGCCAAATATTGACCAGAAATAAATTCTGTATTTTTTTCGTTTAGAAGATTAAATATTTTTTCCTTTAAATTCATTTTCCACCACTTCAATAATAATACACACAAAAATATTATTGTCAACTATTTTTATTTTATTAGTTGATAATAGAACAATATTTATGAAATAACAAAGTAAAATATATATTCAGCAGCCAATTTTGGAAAAATATTGATAAATCAATAAATTATACTGTATATTTTTATAAAAATGATATATCATATTAAAATGAATAGTAACTTTAAAAGTATAAAATACAAATGGATATATAATTCTGTTGATAAAAATCTAATTGAAGAAACTGCATACAAACATAATATGCCAAAGCCTGTTGCAGAATTAATGCTGAAAAAAGGAATATCATCTCCAGATGATATTGAAAACTTTTTTAACGGCTCTTTAAAATCTTTAAGAAATCCTTTTGAAATAAGTGATATGGAAAAGGCAGCAGAGCGTATTGCAAAAGCTGTTATGAATCATGAACGAATATGTATTTATGGCGATTATGATGTAGACGGCATTACTGCCACAGCTTTATTATATATATTTTTAATGCAGTGTGGTGCAAATGTATCTTACTATATTCCAAACAGATTAGAAGAAGGCTATGGGCTTAATAAGGAAGCTGTAAAAGAAATAGCTGCAAGGAAAACAAACCTTATTATTACAGTAGACTGCGGCATAAGTGCTGTCCAAGAAGTGCTTGAAGCATCTATACATGGAATGGATATTATTATTACAGACCACCACCAGCCATCAAAAGAACTGCCTGTTGCAGCTTATGCTATCATAAACCCTATGCGTGAAGACGATACTTATCCTAATAAAACATTAGCTGGAGTAGGTGTAGCTTTCAAAACTGTCATGGCATTAAGGTTTGTGCTTAAAAAATATGATTTTTTTAAGCAGGAAGTGCCAAATATAAGAAACCTTTTAGATATTGTTACTCTTGGCACAATAGCAGATGTTATGCCCCTTGTTGATGAAAACAGGATATTTGTCCGCCATGGTTTAGAGCTTATGAGCGGGGAAAATGTCCGTATAGGGATAGATGAGCTTAAAAAAACAGTTGAAAATTTATCAGCATCTAAAAAAATGAAAACATCAAATATAGGCTTTCAGCTTGCTCCGCGTATTAATGCTATGGGTAGAATGGCAAGTTCAGAGAAAAGTTTTAAACTGCTTGTTACTCAAAACAGAAGTGAAGCTAAACAGCTGGCATTAGAGCTTGATAATGAAAATAAATACAGGCAGATGATAGAAAGAGACATTTTGCAGCAGACTTATGATTTAATAGAGAAAAACCAATATGCAGAGCTTCAGTCAGGTCTTGTAATCGCTTCTGATAACTGGCATCCGGGTGTTATAGGGATAGTAGCATCGCGGGTAGTAGATAAATACTTTAAACCGACAGTTATTTTAACAGAAGATAATGGAGTATATAAAGGCTCAGCAAGAAGTATACCGGGATTTCATCTATATGATGGGTTAAGCAGCTTATCAGATATATTAATATCTTTTGGGGGTCATAAATATGCTGCTGGAGTTAAACTTGAAAAGAAAAATCTTGAAGAATTTAGAAACAGGTTTAATGAAGTAGTAAAAACTTCCTTAAAAGAAGAAGATTTTATACCAGAAATATATATTGATGCAGAAATAGATTCAAAAGATATAACAAATGAAGTAATGCAGTGGCTTGAAAAATTAGAGCCTTATGGTCAGGGCAATAAAGAGCCTGTATTTTTTATGAAAAAAGTTTTTAAATATCAGGTAGAAACATTTGTTGGCAAGAATTTTAACCATTTAAAATGTGTTTTTGAAAAAAATGGGCTTATTTTTGAAGCAATAGGCTATAATATGAAAGAATATAAGTCATTAATGGCAGAAAATGATAAATTTGATATTCTTTTTTCTCTTGTTCATAATACATGGAAAAATACAAAAGTTATACAGCTTAACTTAAAAGATATAAAAAAATCTGATTAATACAAAAGTATATATCTGTAATACACTATCAAATCTTTTATATATTTTATATTTTAAAAAACAGAAAAGCAAATAAATTTTGTAAAATTACTTGATACTTATATCATTCCATTTTATAATACATATTATTTTTTATGGTATTTGCTAATGAGTATTCAAAAAACAATCAGACTTATGGATATTCAGGATAAAGTTGTAAGCAATAATCCTGAAGCCCAGATAGATAAATTAAATATTGCTTATGTTTATGCAGCCCAGCAGCACAGGGGGCAGATTAGGCAGAGCGGTGAGGCATATCTTTCCCACCCGTTAAATGTTGCCTACATTCTTGCTGAAATGAAAATGGATATTGACTGTATTATTGCAGGGCTTCTGCATGACACTATTGAAGATACTGATACTACTTATGAAGTGATAGAAGAAATGTTTGGCTTATCTGTTGCATTTTTAGTAGATGCAGTATCAAAAATCAGCAAAATTCCATTCCAGTCAAAAGAAGAAAAACAGGCAGAATCTTTTAGAAAAATGCTTATATCTATGAGTGATGATATAAGAGTTATTATTATTAAGCTGGCAGACAGACTGCATAATATGCGAACTATTGAAAGCCTGAGAGAAGATAAACAGAAACGCATTGCAAGAGAAACTATGGATATTTATGCTCCACTTGCAGACAGGCTTGGTATTGCATGGATAAAATGGGAGTTAGAAGATAGAGCATTCCGCATATTAAACCCTGAAATGTATTATGAAATACACCATAAAGTAAAAATGAAACGGGGTGAGCGGGAAGAATATTTAAGTGAAGTTAAAGATATTATTTCTCTTGCTCTGCAAAAAGCAAATATTGAAGGGGAAATATCTGGCAGACCAAAACATTTTTACAGTATATATTCTAAAATGATTAAAAAAGGCACATCATTTGAAGATATTTTTGATTTGCTTGCACTTCGTGTTATTGTTAATACAAAATCAGACTGTTATTCTTCTCTTGGTATTATTCATTCTTTATGGACACCTATACCGCACCGAATAAAAGACTATATTGCAAATCCAAAAGCAAATATGTATCAGTCAATACATACTACTGTTATGGGTCCGGGTGGTATGATGGTAGAGTTTCAAATCCGCACAAGACAAATGCATAAAATAGCAGAAGAAGGGGTAGCAGCTCACTGGGCATATAAAGAAGGTCGTATATTTAACCCTAAAGAAGATAAACAGTTTGCATGGTTAAGGCATGCATTAGAAGATAATAATAAAGAAAAATCACCTACAGAGTTTGTTAATGCTATTAAAGAAGATGTATTCAGGGAGCAGATATTTGTTTTTACACCACACGGCCATGTGGTAGAGCTTCCTGTGGATTCTACACCTATTGACTTTGCCTATGCAATACATTCGCAGGTTGGTCATACTTGTGTTGGTGCAAAAATCAATGGCAGAATAGCACCATTAAAGGTAAAATTAAACAGTGGTGATAAAGTAGAGATTTTAACATCACAAACTCAGGAGCCTAGAAAAGACTGGCTGAATATTGTAAAAACTAACAGAGCTTATTCAAGAATTAGTGCTTTTTTACGGAAAAAAGATACAGAAAAAGCTATTTTAACAGGCAGAGAGATTTTAAATAAAGAGTTTAAACATTCTGGACTTGATTTTGAAGAAATCATTTCAGATAAGCAGGATTTGAAAAAAGCCCTTGATAAATTTTCAGTGCATAGTCTTGATGAATTAATCACTCATGTTGGGTTTGGTCAAATTTCGGCAAGGAAATTGCTACATCTTTTTTTACCTGATATAAGAGAAGAAGAAATAGATGTTGTAAAGCAGGTTATTAACAGGAAACTAGAGCCATTTAAGATAAGCGGTGTAGATAATATGATGATTAAAACTGCTAAATGCTGCTCGCCTTTGCCGGGAGATGCTATTAAAGGCTATGTTTCTACAGGCAGGGGAATAATTGTCCATAAAGCAGACTGTCCAAATATTACAAGACTGGAAGAAAATAAAGACAGGATAGTTGATGTTGAATGGGATAACTCTGATAAGCTGAGTATGCCTGTTAAATATAAAGCGATACTTGAAGATATATCTGGTGTATTTGTTGAAATATCCACTATCATAAAAGATATGGGCTTAAATATTCATGAAATGAATATAAAAAACTATGGTGACGGCACAGCAAAAATGGAATTTGTTGTAATGGTTAAAAATAAAAAGCAGTCAGATATGCTTTCTGAAAAAATATGCAGCAATAAGCATGTTATTTCAGTAAAACAAAGTTAATTTTTGGAGATTTATATGTTTGATGGAAAAAATATTTTAATTACTGGCGGAACAGGGACTTTTGGCAAGCAGTTTGTAAAATTTGTTGCTGAAAAATATAAACCAAATAAGATAATTATTTTTTCCAGAGATGAATTTAAACAGTATGAAATGGAAAGAAAATATAAAAATATAGCTAATCTTCGTTTTTTTATTGGTGATGTAAGAGACAGGGATAGGTTAAACCGTGCATTTTACGGTGTAGATTATATAGTTCATGCAGCAGCTTCTAAACAAGTGGTTGCAGCAGAATATAACCCTTTTGAAGCTATTAAAACAAATATAATAGGGGCTGAAAATGTAATAGAAGCTGCTATTGATGCAGGTATAAAAAAGGTAGTTGCTTTATCTACAGATAAGGCTGCAAACCCTATAAATCTGTATGGTGCAACAAAACTTGCAAGTGATAAACTTTTTGTAGCAGGTAATGCTTATGCAGGCGGCAGAGTTACAAGATTCAGCGTTGTTAGATATGGTAATGTGCTTGGCAGCCGCGGCTCTGTTCTGCCATTATTTTTAGAGCAGAAGAAAAAAGGTGTGATTACCATAACAAATAGATATATGACAAGGTTCTGGATAACTATTGAACAGGCAATAAATCTTGTGATTAAAGCATTTCACGAAATGGAAGGCGGGGAAATATTTGTTCCTAAAATTCCATCTGCAACTATGGAAGATTTTGCAAAAATAATCGCACCAGAATGTAAAATAGAAGATATAGGCATTAGACCCGGTGAAAAAATGCATGAAGTAATGATACCAAGTGATGATGCAAGGCACACTTTGGAATTTGATGACCATTATAGAATTATGCCTGAATTTAGAAACTGGGAAACAATATCAAAGTCTACAAATGGAAAATCTCTGCCTGATGATTTTTGTTATTCAAGCGATAATAATCCTGAAAAAATAAACCCTGAATTTTTATGCAGAATAGCACAAGATGTTCAAGAAAAAATAAATGAAATGGCAAAATAAAATGGAAAAAATTACCTATGGCAGGCAGACAATCAGTCAGGAAGATAAAGATATAGTAGTAAAAGCACTTTATTCTTCTGCAATTACTCAAGGCGAATATGTGCCTGCTTTTGAAAAAGCATTAAAAGAATATACTGGTGCAAAATATGCAGTTGCAGTATCTTCTGGCACAGCTGCTTTACACATTGCTTATGCTGCTCTTGGGTTAAAAGAAAATGATGAGATAATAACATGTGCTAATACATTTGCTGCAACAGGCAATGCTGCCCTTTATATAAAAGCAAAAGTTAAGTTTGCAGATATAAAGCCTGATGACTTTTTAATAGATGAATATAAAATAAATCCACTTGTTACAAAAAATACAAAAATTATTGTGCCAATTCACTATGCAGGGCTTACATGCAATATGGAAGAGATTAGCAAAACTGCTGAAAACTATAATATTAAAATAGTAGAAGATGCATGTCATGCACTTGGCAGCTGTTATAAAAACAGCAAAACAGGCAGCTGCAAATATTCTAATGCAGCAGTTTTCAGCTTTCACCCTGTAAAGCATATTACAACAGCAGAAGGCGGAGCAATACTTACAAATGATGAAGAAGTATATAAAACAAGCATTTTACTTCGCAGTCATGGTATGGAAAAAGTAAATTTTAAAAATGTTCCAGACAGCCCCACATATCACGAAATGCAGTTATTAGGATATAATTACAGAATGACTGATATTCAAGCTGCTCTTGGTATAAGTCAGCTGAAAAGGGCAGATGATTTTATAAAAAGACGGCTTGATATTGCAGATATATATTATGATGCTTTTAAAGATAATAATAAAATAACTATGCAGAAAAAATATAGTGACAGACTTAACTCTCATCATTTATTTCCAGTGCTTTTTGAAACTAATGAGTTAAGAGATAAAGTATATTATTATTTAAAAGAAAATAATATATTTACTCAAATCCACTATATGCCTGTAAATAAGCACCCTTATTATGAAATATTAGGATATGATTATAAAGAAACACCGCTTGCCTATGATTTTTACAGACGGGAGCTTTCTCTGCCTGTTTATCCACTTTTAACTAACGAAGAAGTTTATTTTGTAATAGATAAAATCAGCACTGCATTAAAGGTATTGTAATGAAAACAGGGATAGTTATTCAAGCAAGGCGTTCTTCAACAAGACTTAAAGATAAAATATTAATGGAGCTTCCTGCAGGAAGCGGTATATCTATGCTTGGCAGAGTAATAATGCGTGCTAAAAAAGTATGTGATAATGTTATTCTTGCAACAAGTGATAATCAAGATGATGATTTAACAGAGCAGGAAGCCTTAAAATATGGTGCAGATGTATTCAGGGGCAGCCTTGACGATGTGCTTATGCGTTATATTAAAGCATGCGAAAAATATGGTATAGAACGAGTTGTGCGAATTACAGCAGACTGCCCGTGCATTGATGATGAAGTTATAAAAGAATGTATAAAAATTCATGAAAATTCATCTGCTGATTATGTATCAAATGTAGAAAAAAGAACATTTCCGCACGGGCTTGATACGGAAGTAATAACATTAGCTGCTTTAAAAAGAACTGACAGGGAAGAAAAAGATGTAAAAGTCAGAGAGCATGTTACATGGCATGCAAGAAAAAATGACAGTTATATAAAAATAGATTTTTTAGAGAAAAGCGGGCATGATTATTCTGATATTCGCATTACAGTTGATACTTATGAAGATTATGCTTTAATGAATATTGTTTATTTTATGCTGGGCAGTGATTTTAATTATAAAGATATTATAAACCTTTTTGAGAAAAACAAATGGCTTAAAATATTAAATAATCAAATTTATCAAAAATATGTATGGAAAAACGAGCAGGAAGAAATAGCAGAAGCATTAAAACTGCTTAAATTAAATGGTATGAATAATGCTTTTAAATTATTAGAGAGAAACCAATGAATATATATCTTTTAGGCAAAAAAAGTAATCAGCTTATTTATAAAATACTTTCACTAAAAACAAGCTGCGACAGATTGATATTACCCAAAACTATTAATAATATAAATTATATGTATGGGGGGGGGTATGCAGCCTGTGGACTTACACCTTTGCAGAAAAGAGAAATTTATTTAGTGGTTTAGTTCAAAATTTTTGGATAAGTATAAAGCAGTATATAAAATAAACAAGTTAAGAAGAAATATATTATATTAATTTTCTTCTTAATAATATAAGAAGGAAATTAATAGATGGATTTTATTGATTTTAAAATGCTTTCTGAAACATACATAAATGATATATATATATGGAGAAATAGTGATATAGTCCGCTCTAATTCATTTAATAGAAATGAAATATCAATTATTGAGCATAGAGAGTTCATTAAATCATTAAATGAAGATATTACAAAGAAATATTTTTTAGCAGTTCTTGATAATGAGCCTGTGGGAGTTGTTGGATTTACTGATATACATAACAGAACGGCAAATCTAGGGTATTATAAAAATCCTTTTACAAAAAAAACAGGTATAGGAAAACTGCTTATAAATAAGGCTTGTGAATATGCTGCTATTACATTAAACCTAGAATTATTAATAATGAAAGTATTTAAAACAAATTTAATTTCCATACACTGCATAACACAATGCGGTTTTACTGAAAATAAAAGAGATGATGAAGTAATAGAATATATATTAAAGTTAAATAAATATGGCAAAAGATGAAAATAGCAGATTTTGAAATAGGAAAAGACAAAACATTTATTATAGCAGAGCTTTCTGCAAACCATAACGGCAGCCTTGATTTAGCTGTTAAAACTATTGAAGCAGCAGCCCGTGCCGGAGCAGACGCTGTGAAACTGCAAACTTACAGGGCAGATACTATTACACTTAATTCTAATGACGAGAATTTTATTATAAAATCAGGCTCATTATGGGACGGTTTAACATATTATCAGCTTTATGATAAAGCACACACACCATGGCAGTGGCATAAAACATTAAAAGAAACTGCTGAAAAGTCAGGGCTTATACTGTTTTCTTCCCCTTTTGATAAAGTGGCAGTAGATTTTTTAGAAGAATTAAATATGCCTGCATATAAAATAGCATCATTTGAAATAAATGATTTGCCTTTAATAGAATATACTGCTAAAAAAAATAAACCTGTAATAATGTCAACAGGTGTTGCATCATATCAGGAAATAGAAGATGCAGTTAATGTATGCAGAAAAGCTGGCAATAATGATATAATACTTTTAAAATGCACAAGCAGCTATCCTGCCCCTGTGGAAGATGCAAATCTTTTAATGATAAAAAAAATCAGTGAAGATTTTAACTGCATTACAGGGCTTTCTGACCATACATTAGGCAATATTACAGCTGTAACAGCCGCAGCACTCGGTGCAAAAGTGATTGAAAAGCATTTTATACTTGATAAATCAATCAACTCTCCAGATGCTGCATTTTCTCTTGATGAAAAAGAATTTAAGCATTTTGTAGATGATATAAGAACAGCAGAAAAATCTCTTGGATATATAGATTATACCATAAATAAGGCAGTGCAGAAAAACAGGCATTTTATGCGAAGCCTTTATGTTATAAAAGATATAAAGAAAGGGGAAAAATTTACTTCTGAAAATATTGGCTCATTTCGTCCTAATTTAGGAATAAGTCCAAAATATTATAATGAAATATTAGGCAGAAAAGCAGGTAAAGATATAAAAGCAAATACACCTTTGAAAAATGAATTAATAGATTAAGGAGAACAATATGCTTTATAAGAAAAATATAGAAGCACTTGCAAAACGCAACCCACGACTAGCTCAAATTATTGATAATACACAGCTTACTGGCAGATATGTAGTTGCACCATCTCAAAGAAAAGATAAACTTCCTTCTCTTATTGATATAAAATTTAATAAAAATTTTTATAATAATATAGATCCATATCGTGTTGCTGAGCAGGACATAAAACAAAGGAAATTAAATGTTCCTGATTTGGCAGTATTTTTAGGTTTTGGGCTTTCTTATGAAGCTTGTGAGTATATAAGGCAGTGTCCAAGAGCAAGATTATTAATTATTGAAAGAGACCCTGAACTTTTAAAAACAGTATTCAGCACACATAATTGTCTAGATTTAATAAACAGTTCAAATGTTTTTTTTGCAGGATGTGAAGATATAAGAATGTCATACCCTGTAATATTTAATTTTTTTAATATGACTGCTAATATGTATTTTTTAAAAGCCATAAATGTCATAGAGCAGCCAGTATCTTTTGCAGTAAATAAAGATTACTATCTTAATTCTCTGCAAATGGTTAAAGAAGCAATAAATCAGGTTCTTCTGCTTTATGGAAATGACCCATACGACAGCCTTTTAGGTATAAAATTTACATTAAGAAACATTCCTACTATTATTGATTATACAGGTATTGCTGATTTGAAAGATGTATTTAAAGGGAAACCGGGTATCGTTGTTGCTTCTGGTCCATCTCTTGATAAAAATGTTAAATTATTAGAAGGATTAAGAGAGAAAGCTGTAATATGTGCAGCAGATGGAAGTGTAAAAATTTTAAAACATCATAATCTGCCCCCTGCTCATTTTGTTACAAGTTTAGAGCGTGTTATTGCAACATCTTATCTTTTTGAAGGCTTAACAGAAGAAGATGTAAAAGATTCATATTTAGCAGCATGTCCTGTTGTTGTGCCTGAAACTTATGCAAATTTTCCCGGCGAAAAAATTATTGTTTTTCGTAAGTTTGCAACATTTGAATGGCTTGATATTAAAAAAGGCATATTGGATATTGGACCATCAGCAGGTAATATGGCTTTTAAAGTGCTGGAATATTTAGGATGTGACCCTATAATTATGATAGGGCAGGATTTAGCTATTACTGATGATTTAGTTACCCATGCAGCAGGTTTCCATTACGGCAGCGATAAATTAACAGAAAAAGACCTTATTGAAGTAGAAGGCAATTATCAGGAAAGAGTTAAAACAAGACCAGTTTATAAGCAGTTTCTGCTGCATTATGAAAGAGATATTGCCACATATCAAGGGACAGCTATTAATGCAACAGAAGGTGGTGCAAAAATACATGGCACTCAAATTATGACATTTAAAGAAGCTATTGATAAGTATATAAAAGAAGATATTAATACTACTTCTGAAATTAAAAAACATTTAAAACAGATAAAACATAAAGAAAAAGAAAGGCAGATTAAAGAAACATTAAAAAAACTTTATCATGCTAAAGATTTCTGTAATAAAACTATTGATATATGTAACGAAAGTTTAGAGAAATGTGCTGTAGTTGAAGAAATACTTAGATGCACAGATGTTGCACCAAAAGGGGAAGACTATACTGCATATAAAGCTAATATGAAAATAGTAGAAGATACTGTCCAGAAGTTTGCTACAAATGATTTCTATTTAATTTTAATGCACTATGTGCAGTCAATTTATATAAAAGTAGTGCAGGATATAAACAGCATTAAACATAAGCAAAGTGACAGCCCTGAAAGAGATGTTCTGCTGCTTTTAAAATATAAAGAGCTTTACTCTGTTTTAGGCAGCTTAATTAAAAAACTGCTTGAAGAGTTTGATATATCTATAGAGATTATGGAAAAATTTAAAGTAGAATTTACTGAAAGAAAAGTAAAATAGATGGACTTTAACAAAAATATTGTCATATAAGGCTCAGTAAGACACAGGAGCAGTCTCAGGATTGACATACATTTTTCAAGTTACAGTCATTTTGAGCCTGATTTTAAGGCGAAAAATCTAAATTACATATATTGCAGTAATGTATAATATATTTAAATTATCTATATTTTTAGATACTTCGCATTATCACTCTCAGTATGACCTTATGGACTTAATTATCTTGCTATATTCATTATATAGCTTTATTTAAGTTTTTTTGGTAAATTCAAATTATAAAAAATATTATCCAACAACTGGCAGAAAAGAAAAAACTTTTGTAAACCAGACAGTAAGAGCAGTCATTTTATTTGTTAAAAGCAGCAGTCCTATTATAATAAGCAGTGCTCCCGCTATTCTTTCCACCCATATAAGGTATCTGCCAGCTTTTCGGACAGCACTGATTACTTCATTTACTGCTAATGCTGCCACAAGAAAAGGAATCCACAGCCCAAGTGAATAAACAAACAAAAGCAGCATGCCTTGAGTAACTGATGATTCCTGCGATGCAACAGCCAGTATGCCTGCAAGAATAGGACCCACACATGGCGTCCAGCCCAGCACAAAAGCTATCCCTAAAAAAAATGCATTTAAAAAAAACGGAAATGATTTTTTTTCATAGTTAATTTTTGATGTTTTCATTAAAAACTTTATCTTAAAAACACCTATCATATGCAGTCCAAAAATAATCACAATAACCCCTGCTATCTGCGAAAGCAGTGTCTGATAGCTGTTTAATACCCTGCCAAAAGATGTGGCAGTAGCACCAAGAGCCACAAAAACAATAGTGAACCCAAGCCCAAAGAAAAGTGCACCTAAAAATGCTTTAAATCTTGGAGAAAATCTGCTGCTGTCTGCAGTATCTGTTTTTAAGTTTTCTAAACTTTCCCCAGACATAAATGATATATATCCCGGCAGCAGTGGAAAAATGCAGGGTGATAAAAATGTTAAAATGCCTGCAATAAATGATGCAAACATTGATGGTATTTCTGATACAAACAATATATCCTCCGTTTATATATTACGCATTAACATTATAGTAACAGATTGTGTAGGCAATATATAGATTTTCATTATAATACAATGAAAAGTTGTAGATATTGTGTAGTTAATTTTTTTTTGAATTTAATAATAAAACTTTTTGATATAAATTAATATCATAGAAAATAAGGGGTATTTATGAACAGCAGAAAAAAACTTATTGCAGTTGGTCTTGTAGTAGTTGGAGCATTAACCTATTTATTAGCAAGCGGTTTTGCAAACCATTCACTGCATGATGCAGAAGTTTCTGAAATAGTTAATAACCCTGCAAAATTTCAAGACAAGGGCATAAAAGTAAGCGGCACTGTTATGAGCGGCACTGTTACAAAAGCCCAGCTTGATTTAGCTTTTGATATGAAAGATAAAAATGATGACAGTTTCATTAAGGTAGAATATAAAGGCATAGTGCCTGATGCTTTTCAAGAAGAAGTAGAAGTTATTGTGGAAGGCATTTATGATGAAGCAAATAAAAAGTTTGTTGCTAACTCACTTTTAGCAAAATGTCCATCCCGCTATGATGGTATGGATGTGGAAGAACATAATAAAGCAATGGCGGAAATAAACGCAGATATATAAACTCCTCAAAAGATATTAGCTGTTATAAGGCTCGGTCTCCCCACCGAGCCTTATTTATGTATATTGCTGTTTTTGAGATAGTAACTAAAAAAGTTTATAATGTTAATTGCAGCTAATCACATCAGATTCTCAGAATAGACAGTGGTTAGTGTAGAAAAATAATTTATAATAGATAATTTGCAGTAGAACTGCTGTGATGATGTCATACTGAGCCTAAAGCGAAGTATCTATATTGCAAAATTAATATATTTAGGATACTATTTAGAGATTAAAATTTATACTTTTTAGCAAAGTGGCAGATAGTATGTTTCTTATGAAGCAAGTCTAAAAAATTTAAAGGGAAAGGGTAAACTTTTTTATATGGCAGAAGATAGTGAAAAAAGTCTTATTTCTTTAAGAAAAGCAGGTAAAATATATGGCACAGTTACAGCTTTAAAAAAAATAGATTTAGATATATATAAAGGTCAATCTATTACAATTTTTGGCTCAAATGGGGCAGGAAAATCTACACTTCTTAAAATACTTTCTATGCAGACAAGGCTGACTTCTGGCACACTATTATATAACGGAGTGGAAAGCAGGAAGCTGGCTGATGTTTACAGGGCAAATTTTGGTGTTATTTCTCACCAGCCTTTTGTATATGAAAGTCTTTCTGCTGTGGAAAATTTAGAGTTTTATGGCTCACTTTATAATGTATCAAATGTAAGGCAGAAAGCAGAAAGTCTTTTAAAACAGCTTGATTTATATTCCAGAAGAAATGACGCTATCCGCACTTATTCGCGGGGTATGCTGCAAAGAATATCTATTGCAAGAGCATTAATCCATTCACCAGAAATTATATTTTTAGATGAGCCATATACCGGACTTGACAGTCTTGCAGGCAATAAGCTTTCAAACCTTTTAAAAGAGCAGCTAAGCCATAATAAAACTATCTTAATGGTTACTCATGATATTCATACAGGGCTTGATTTAGCAAGCAATGTGATTATTATGAAAAGCGGAAAAATAGTATTTAACAAGTTAAAGTCAGAGATAGATACTGCATCATTTGAGCAGATGTATTTAGATGTGGCAGGTAATAAGGATTTAAAAGATGAATTACTTTAAAGCAGTTTTTGCCATTTTGAAAAAAGATATATTAATGGAGCTGAGAACTAAGGAAACAGTTAATGCAACATTAGTTTTTGGTGTGCTTATTACACTTGTTTTTAGTTTTATAAGTGAGCCGGGAAGTAAAACAGAGCAGGAAATAGCAGGCGGTATTTTTTGGATGGCTGTTACATTTTCAGGTATTTTAGGGCTTAATAAAACTATGATGAGCGAAATACAGGGCGGTAATTTTGAAGCATTAATGCTTGCTCCAATTGACAGAAGTGCTGTATTTTTTGGAAAAGTGATTTCTAACTTTTTATTTTTAACTATACTTGAAATAATATTAGTTCCGCTGTTTTTAGTGTTTTATAATATTAATCTTATTTCTCACTGGCTTATGATTATAATAATTCTGCTTGCAACTTATGGTTATTCAGTAACTGGCACATTATTTTCAATGATTAGTGTCCGCACAAAAACAAGAGAGATTATGCTGCCACTTTTAATGCTGCCTGTATTAATACCAGTGATTATTGCAGCAATACTTTCTACAAATATATTTTTGCTGGGTCATGATATAACATACAGTTACAACTGGATAAAACTTATGGCAGTATTTGATATAATATTTACTGCTGTTATTTTTGGCATATTTGGTGTCATTATAGAAGAATAATATCATTGAAGCTGTATGAAAGTAATAGTCAAAATTATTTTGGCAGAGTGTGTTTTAAAAATTTTATGGACGAGTGTTTTTTGCGAGAGGTGTCTTTTCCCGCCCGAATAGTAAGGAAAAAGAAAAGCCGCTTTAAAAATTTTTAATAGGAGTTAATATGTTTAAACTTGCAAAACTAGACAAAATATTTTCTATACTTCTTTTTGCTGCAGTGCCTATTGGGCTTTATTTTGCTTTTTTCTATGCACCTGTTGAAAGAATTATGGGAATAGTGCAAAAAATATTTTATTTTCATGTGGCTTCTGCATGGATTGGATTTGCTGCATTTTTTGTAACATTTGTGGCAAGTATATTGTATCTTATTACAAAAAAATATACTTTTGATGATATTGCAGCAGCCTCAGCAGAGATAGGGCTTGCTTTCTGCACTATTGTTATTTTAACAGGTCCTTTATGGGCGAAACCTGCATGGGGCAAGTTCTGGACTTGGGACCCACGCCTTACTTCTACACTTCTTTTATGGTTTATATATGTAGGCTATATTATGCTAAGGCAGTTTATGGATGAAAGCGACAGGCGTGCAAAATTTTCTGCAGCGGTAGGTATAATTGGCTTTATTGATGTGCCTGTTGTGTTTTTATCAATACAGTGGTGGAATAATACAATACATCCAAATGTAGTGCAGAAAGGGGGCGGCGGGCTGCACCCTGATATGCTTACTGCTATGCTCGTATGTCTTGGAATTTTTACTATTATATATATTTCGCTTTTAATACGCAGGCTAAGGCTTATAAATATTGAAAGGCGTATAAAGTTATTAGAAACAGATTAGAAGGAGCAGATTTATGATGAATAATATTGAATATTTAATTGGAGCTTATGCTCTTATTTGGTTAGTATTGGCTTACTACTTTTATGCATCAGGTACTAAATTAAAGCAGCTTGAAGAAAAAGTAAAAATACTGGAAGATGAAAAAGAAAATAGATAAATCCTGCTGTTTTGTCTTGAAAAAGTTTTTATACTTTGACACTTTCTAATTAATATTATAATATTGCTCTTAATTTCATTTACTATTATACATGTGGAGAAGTGTTTTTTATGAAAAAATTTCATTTATATCTATTTCTGTTTTCATTTTTTTTAATACTATCTTCCTGCAGTGGTGAGAATAAGGCAGATGATATGCCTGCTCAGGTAAAACCAACTGATGTGGCTGTTACAAAAGTTGTGCTTCAGGATATTACAGATTATTACACTCTGCCAGGCACTGTAGAAGCATGGGATGATATTACAGTTCCATCAGAAATATCTGGACCTGTCACATGGATAGGAAAAGATGAAGGCTCATTTGTAAAGCAGGGTGAAGCCATATTAAAAATTAATACAGATAATCTGCTTGCTAACCTAAACTCTGCAAAAGTCCAGTTAGAAGATGATAAAAAGGAATATTTACGCCAGAAAAATCTGTATGCTCAAAAAGCAGTTTCCCAAAAGCAGTATGATACAGCAAAAAAAACATATAATTTATCAGAAGTATCATACAGGCTTGCTCTTGATGAATATAATAAAAGCACTATAAAAAGCCCTGTTACAGGTATTATTGATGATGTTATGCCAGATATTGGCGAGTATGTTTCTCCCGGCACAGAAGTAGCCAGGCTTATAGATATGTCTAAACTGAAAATTTATGTATATGTGCCTGAAAACGATGTTAAATATTTAAAGCTTGGTCAGACAGTTGATGTTTATGTGGCTGAAATTGGCAGCAAAAAAAATATCAAGCAGGGTGTTATTAACTATATTTCAGTAGTAAGTGACAGTGCCAGCAATTTAACCCATAAAGTCCGCATAGATATTGCTCTTGACAGAGATATAAGACCCGGCAGGATAGTAAGAGTGGATATTGTCCGCAAAACATTTCAAAATGTAATGGTTGCAGATATATATGCTGTTATAGATAAAGATGGTCAGAAAGTAGTTTTCATAAACAATAATGGCAAAGCAGAAGAAAAAAAGGTTGTTACAGGCGATATGATAGGCTCTAAAGTAATAATTATTTCAGGTATTGAGCCGGGCTGGGAGCTTATTACAAGCGGTCAGCAGTTTTTATCAGACGGTTCACCTGTCCGTCTGGGAGAGTAAACCATGCTTATAACAAAAGCTGCTATAA
This sequence comes from Mucispirillum schaedleri ASF457, assembly GCF_000487995.2. Classification (NCBI taxonomy): domain Bacteria; kingdom Pseudomonadati; phylum Deferribacterota; class Deferribacteres; order Deferribacterales; family Mucispirillaceae; genus Mucispirillum; species Mucispirillum schaedleri. The sequence goes on along the minus strand of NZ_CP097562.1, from coordinate 1,480,953 downwards.
AGTGGAAACAAGCTGTTTTTCTCTTAATGATGGTGTTTATTATATTTGGGTCATCTGCATATATCAGCCTGCCTAGAGAAGCTAATCCTGATGTTCCTATACCATATATATTTATAACAACTATATATTCTGGTGTTTCGCCTACTGATATGGAATCTCTTGTTACATTTAAAATAGAAAATAAATTACGCGGCATAGAGGGTGTAAAAGAGATTATTTCATACAGTGCTGAAAGTGTTTCTAATATCAGTATAGAGTTTAATCCTGATGTTGATGTTGATATGGCTTTACAGCGTGTAAGGGATAAGGTTGACCAGGCTAAGAGTGATTTGCCACAGGATTTAACAGAAGAGCCTATCATTACAGAAATCAGTATGAGCGATTTCCCTGTGTTTGTTGTAGCCATTTCTGGCGATGTGCCTGAACATGATTTAAAGAAAATAGCTGATGAAATGCAGGATAAATTTGAAAGCATAAAAGGTGTTTTAGAAGTAGATTTATCAGGAACAAGAGATAGAGAAATACTTATTGTGTTTGATTATGAAAGGCTGCAGTCTTATTCGCTTACAATGAATGATTTAGCAAATGCTGTGCAGGGTGAGCATATCAATATCCCCGGCGGTTCTCTTGATATTGGCAGGGGTAAATATCTTGTCCGCATACCCGGAGAATATACTAATGCTAAGGAAATAGAAGATATAGTTGTTACAGTAAAGAATGGAATACCTGTATATTTAAGAGATGTTGCAAGAGTGCTTGATTCTTTTGAAGATAAAGATTCCTATGCTTCATTAAATGGTGTGCCTGCCATATCCGTATCTATTAAAAAACGGGTTGGTGCAAATATATTAGAAATGGCAAACGATGTTAAAAATGCTATAAAAGATGCAGAGGCAGAGTATCCACCGGCTGTTAAATTTACACTGACTACTGATATATCAAAAGACATTAAATCAATGGTTAATGAACTTGAAAATAATATGATTACAGGTTTTATACTTGTATTTCTAGTGCTGTTTTTATTTTTAGGTAAATTAAATTCACTTTTTGCAGCTGTAATTATACCTTTTAGTATGCTTATATCTTTTATGGTGCTGCAGGCTCTAGGAATAACATTAAATATGCTTGTATTGTTTTCATTAATTATGGCTCTTGGTATGCTTGTGGATAATGCCATTGTAATAGTTGAAAATATATACAGACACATGCAGGAAGGCAAAAGCAGAGTGGAAGCGGCAATTGCTGCATCAGAAGAAATAGGCTGGCCTGTTGTAGCTTCCACATTAACAACAGTATTTGCATTTCTGCCTATGGCATTCTGGCCGGGTGTTATTGGCGGATTTATGAAATTCCTGCCAATTACACTTATTATTACTCTACTTTCATCTTTATTTGTCGCACTTGTTTTTAATCCTGTTATAAGCTCAACTTTTATGCGGGTAAATGATAAACACATAGGGGAAGAAAACGATTTAAAGTTTGGAAAATTTATACAGTTTTATATGAAAACTGTAAATTTTGCATTAAATCATAGAATCACAGCACTATTTGCAGCCATATTTTTTGTAATACTGCCTATGTTTTTATTTGGGGCAAGAGGGCTTGGAGTGGAGTTTTTCCCAGAAAGCGACCCTGCCCGTGTTTTTATAAGAGCAAATGCACCAGAAGGCACAAATGCTGCCACAACTAACGGATTTGTAAATAAATTTAGAGAAGCCACTCTTAATGAAAATGATATAAAACTTACACTTGGAGAAGTTGGTGGTGCTGCTGCAGACTATTCAGATGCAGGTGGGACAGCAACCCACAGAGGCAGGCTTACAATAGAGTTTTTAGATTTTGAAGATAGAAACGAGCCATCCCCTGCCACTATAAACAGGATTAGGGAACGGCTTAATTTCTTCCCCGGTACAGAAGTTGTGTGGGAAAAAGAGCAGATGGGGCCTCCTACTGGTGCTGCTGTAAGTATAGAAATATCAGGCAGAGATGTTGATGTGCTTGGAAGTATTGCAGCAAAAGTGAAAAAAACAATAGAGCAGATACCGGGACTTGTGGATTTAAAGGATGATTATGTAAAATCAAAGCCGGAAATAAGAATAGATGTAGATAGAGAAAAAGCAGCACTATTAGGTCTTAATACTTCAAGTATAGCTCAGGCTGTTCGCGGCTCTGTTTATGGTATTGAGGTTGGCAAATACAGAGAAGGCGATGATGAATATGACATTAAAGTCAGGCTGCCAGATGAACAGAGAAAAAGTATAGACGATATAAAAAACCTTATGATAAATACACCGCAGGGTAAATATGTGCCTATATCCTCTGTGGCAGATGTAACATTAAGTGCAGGTTTTGGCACTATTACAAGGATAGATTTCAAAAGAGTTGTTAATGTTACAGCCAATGCAGAAGGCAGAAGCAGTGTGGAAGTTATGCAGGATGTTATGAAAATATTAAAAGATTTTGAACTGCCGTCAGGATATACAATGAACTATACAGGAGAAACAGAAGACCAGCAGGAAGCAGGTATGTTTTTAGGACAGGCTCTGCTTGCAGCATTGTTTTTAATACTGATGGTGCTTTTAATAGAGTTTAATTCTGTATCTCAAACATTTATAATATTATTTACTATTGTGCTCTCAATAGGCGGTATATTTTGGGGGCTTGTTATAACAAATACAAATTTTGGCATTATTATGACAGGTATAGGCACTATTTCTTTGGCAGGAGTTGTTATAAATAATGGAATTGTGCTGATAGATTATACAAACCAGCTGCGGGCAGAAGGAATGGCAGCAAGAGATGCAATAATTAGAGCAGGAGCAGTCCGTTTCCGCCCTGTAATGCTTACAGCATGGACAACTATTTTAGGTATGCTTCCTATGGCTACAGGCTATGGAATAGATTTTAAAAATATGAAGTTTGTAACAGGAGCTGAAATGAGCCAGTATTGGGGACCTATGGCAAATGCAGTAATTTTTGGGCTTGCATTCTCTACTATGCTTACATTGATTATAGTTCCAGTGCTTTACTCTTTTACAGGAGGCGGATTAAAAAAAGATGAAAATACAGGAGATATGCAGGATACAGAAAAACAGAACTTTTTTGCAAGACTGAAAAATATACTGCCGCTAAAAAACTTTGGCAGAAACAGGGATATAAAACGCCTGCTGAATAAGGGGAAATAAGCTAGGGGGGGGGCAAAGGCTCTAGATTATTCTTATTCTGATATTATTAATTGTAAAAATATATCAATAGAATAGAATTAGAATATATAAATATTATAAGTATATTGGATAATAAATAGGAAATATATTTAAGTAATATTATTATTATTTATAATTAGTATATAATAAGGTAAAATCTAAAAACGATTGCGAAAAAAACAATAAAAAAAGTGGTTGTTAAAACTCTTTAAATAAAATATTATTTTCAGCTAAAAAAATAAAATAAAGGAGTTAACAACCACTAGACATAGTCCATATTTTTTACAGAACCCGTAGATGGTTTCTTTGCACAATCACTAAAAAAATAACCTGCAATTTTATATTCTTCACCAATATTTTTATTTTTCATAATATTTTTTAAAACCTGACAATATGAATTGCCTACTGGAGCATTACAAACTGTTCCATTGTAATGATGAACATGCTATGAACTTTTACTGAAATATGCTGGGCAACAAAACTTCTCATCATTATTTTATCTTTTTAATATTCTTAGCCCCTATAAGTTTCTAAAAATATTACATTATCTTTGCAGATATAAAATTCATCAGAATCTACTATACCATCTTGTTTTGTAATGTGAAATTTTGAAATATTATAACTTTTTATTTCACCATCAAAAAGCTCTATTTTCTTATCTGTTATTCTTGTGATACATGTCCAGTGGCTTATTTTACCATCTATACAAACAATAATTATTCTGCGTATTCCATCTTTATTACTTCTGTCTAAAAATTCTTTCATTTCTTGAACAGCAGTTCCTATTTGAGAAGATTCCAGTTTTTTCTTTTCTGCCACCATATCTAAATCTTTCTTGATATGAAAGACATACTCTCTAAGTACATCATTATATAAAGTTACCAATGTTCTCCTACTCATACCATTTAAAATAACAGTTAAAAGTTTTGGATTATTTCTTTCATCTATTTTCGTTAATATAAATGCAAATAAATCATCCAAATCAATCTGGTCTTTTGGAAATAAATATTTTGTAGCATTTATAATTGCATAAACACCACAAATACCTATTAAATCACCTTGTTTTAATGGTCTTACTGCTTGTTTTGCTGCCATAGCCCCTCCATTTTATAAATCAATTATTGTTTTTACAATATTTAAAATCTATTGTCAATTAAAAATCTGTAAAATATAAAAACTATATCTTAACTAACAGGCCATATGTTACAGATTCAATAAAAACTATCTTTTGTTATATTATAAACTTATTTTCTTCAACAATCTCATATGGAGATTTAAAATTTAAGCATATTTTAGCAGTATTATTGTATCATTGTATCGTTCTTGGTGTATTTTAACAGCATTAATTAATTCATTTTTAAAGTAAGATTTATTATTAGCATATAAAATTTTACTATCTTCTCATAAAGCTTCTTTCTACCTTTCCATTCTGCCATGGAGAGTATGGTCTTATTCGTTTAATAGTATACCCTTTCTTGTCTGCTGTTTCTTCAAAGTATCTTTTCTTATTTGTTACTTCTCTATCATTCACAAGCTCATATCCATTATCCACTTGAATGATATTTATTGGAAAGCCAAATTTACTTTCCAGTTTGTCTAAAAATTTATCTGTTTCAAATATGCTTTTTTCTTTTACTATTTCTAATACTCTCATTCTGCTGAATTCATCTATCGCCGTTATCTTATAGTATTTTTGGCTATAACTTGGAAACATTATACATTCCTTGGAACATATTTTATATCTATCTGAACCTTGTTACCTATATACTGACCTGTTATATTCTCATATATTGTATAACTCTTTTTTACCTTATTTAATGACTTTAAGCCTTTCTTCCTTATTTGCACAACACATACTTACAGAACTACGATTATATCCAAATTCTAGAAGTCTTACATATACCTCTGCCATACCATATAAATCGTTTGCTGCATACATTGTAGATATCAACTCCAATTCTAATTCACTGTGTTTAGTTGGACTGGTCAATGGTCTACGACTTTTCAAGCATAAACTTTGAACTGGCCCATCATATTTCTTTAACTGCCTGTATACAAAATAAAAAAACAAAAAAAATTTTTGAAACAATCACTATTTTTCACAGTTTTATATTTATATAAGTATTTCACCCTCATATATATTCATCATTAATGATTTAACAATCTGCCCATTATACTCTACTTCTTTTATTAAAATAGAGCCTTCTCCACATGCTGCAACAATACCATAATCATTTATTGTTACAATCTCGCCAGGTCTGCCCTCTATTCCGCTCCATGATTCAATAGATGCATCCATAATTTTATATTCTTCACCTTTGAAGTAAAATACTGCACCGCTGAAAGGAAAAGTATAAGCTCTTATAAAATTATATACAGACAGTGCATCTGCATTAAAATCAATTTTTTTACTGTTTTTCCTAATTTTTGGCAGATAAAAGGCATATTCTTCCTGCTGTTTTTTTCTGCTGTATTTTTCCCCTTTATATAAAGATGCAATAAATTCTGCTGTTAATTCTGCCTGTCTGTCCATTAAATCAGATACTTTAAAATAATTTTCTACTTTTATTTCCTGCTGATATATAATATCGCCGCCATCTATTACACCATTATATTCATATATTGTTACTCCAGAATATACTACACCACGGATAAACTGCTCACTGACAGCTCCATACCCTCTGTATTTTGGTAAAAGTGATGGCTGCATATAATATACAGGGCAGGATGCCTTATCATTTTCAAAATAATCTTTTTTCCAGTCTATACATATTATTAAATCAGCATTTGGAAGTATATCCTTTGCTTTGCTGTAACATTCTCCATTTATTTCATATATCTGGAAATCATTTGAAAATGATAAAATATCACCGCTTGATTTCTTTCTTAAATTAGTCTGCTCTGATGTTGCAATAAACGGTGTCTGTCTTAACTGCTTTAATTTCTGCAGAACTTTGCAGCCTGTATATCCATTTGTAAATATAAATATGTTTTTATAACTCATTATCTTGCACCTTTCTCTGTTATATCTGCCTGACTGCTTATAACATAGCCTGTTTTATTCAGCTTCGGAAGTATTACAGCATACCATATATCTTTTCCAGCTGCTTTATCATTCCACGGTGTATATAGTATATCTCTTGCTCTATAATATACTTTTTCTATAACTGTTATTTCATGACCGTTAGGTTTTTCAAGGACCCGCATATAATCACTTGTTTCTTTTATAGATAAGCTTTTATAAAATGATTTCTGATAAGCATAGCTTCTGTTATATCCTTTATCGCTTTCAAGCTGGAAAAGTGCAGGGATTGACAATATTTCTATTTTATTTTTATCATCTGCCATACTTTTGATACTGTAACTGTATACATAAATATATGCCTTCATTGTAACAGCACCACCAAAATATTTTTGAAATGTTCCCTGCGGCTCTACTTCATATTTATTAAAATATTCTAATACACGCCTGTCTTTTACTAAAAATGTAAGCACATTTTTTTTATTGATTACATCTACCGCAGGATATGTGGCAGGATTATTAATGGTTGAAAAATATTCTTCATTATCTGGTATAAATATTAATGATGCAGGGCGAACACTTTTTTTATCTGTTAAAATATCATAATCAGTATATTCTGAACTGTCATGATATATTAAAGCAAGTGTTCCATAAAGCCACTGTGGTTTATAAGAAAAACTTTTATTATCTGTATCAAATAAGGAAGTATATACATAACCAGATATAGAATATACCTGACTGATTTTACCAGTAGATTCTATAAAAAATATTTCTACAAAGCTAAATTCACTTTGATTTTCTATTAAATATATCTGCATAGAAAGTGTGGAATTAGGCATCAAATACTGCTTTCCAATTTTTATGCTTAATTTATCATCAATTTTATTCTGATATAGGATAAAACTATCTGGTGTATATATTTGAGTGTATTTTTTTACAGTTTTTTTAAAGTATGCATCAGATACTGGTCTGATTTTTGGCAGTATATTATTTTGGAAATCATCACTTAAATATGATGAAATATCTGGTGCAGGGCTGAACTGCAACGGAGCTGCATATAATACATTAAATAATTGAAGTATAAATATTACTGTAAAATTTATTTTTTTCATAAATATATATTACAGCATACATTTAAAAAAAGCAAAATAATTTAGAATATATTTCAGTCTTTGAACTTACCAAAAATCTGAATTATCTATATTGCAGTAGTGCATTACATATTTAAAGTATCTGTCTTTTGATAGCTGAAATGATTAAAATACAATATTTATTCATCTATTTTCTAATTTAAAAAAATACAAATAATACATATTTAATTAATATTAAAATATAAAAGTTTTAATAGATTATTCGCTCCGCTTATAATTGATAGTAGAGTTAATTTTTGTAATATAGCTCTTGAAGAATATCAATTATTGAATAATAATAAAGAGCAGTATTTGGAGAAAGTATTTCAAAGAAATGTATTTAGCTCAAAAGAAATAGATATAAATAAAGATACTATATTTGAACAATCTGCAAAAAATTGATAGTAAGTCTCGGTAATGAAAAAAACTCATCTGCTGTATCATCACAGTTTTTTAAGTTATGTGAAATAAGACAGAATAAATTGAAAGAAATATGTAAGGAATTTATGCAGGAGCGTAAGGGATTTTTATCTCAGCATATTAATAAAGAAAAGAAACAAGAACAAAACAAGCAAAAAGAATATAATATATATATTTTGCATATTCCACAAAAGCATAAACTAACTATGCAGCTGTAATTCTGCATAGTTAGTCTAAAATTTTATTGGACAAAATTTGGGAGGAGAGTTATGAATATAAAAATAGCAACGATACTTATTATCTTATTTTTTTCAAATTATGAGCTGATATCGTTCATCTCCCTGCTTCCAAATGGGCGGATGTTCAGCTGCTGATTTAGATAGACTTTCAGAGCAGCAGGCAAGATATGACCGTTTGAAAAGACTTGACCATGAAGCGAAAAAAGCAGAAAGACACTTCCAAATTCAAGCATATCAAACACAATATAATTCAGAGATATTGAAAGAAATTTTGCAGTTAAATGAAAATATGCGTTCATTTATAGATTATATGTCTAGCTATGGTGATAAGTATTAACATTCTGTATTGAGTTCTGTATTTCTGCATTAACCGCAATATTTAATATGTTATAAGGGGAGCATTAAATTCCCCTTTTTTTATACGATAAAATTATATATGAAATGATATTCCTAATTTTTATAAAAATTTTTATTTAATATATGACTTTTAACATCAACAATATTAGATTCTTCCCTTGATACTGGCGGTAAATGAGGGTTTATATTATTTATAAAAGTTTCTAAATAATATCTATTTTTTATTGTTATTTCATTAAAATTAAGAGTAGATTTATTATAAACAGGTTTACTATTTAATTGCTGTTGTTTATTAACTTCAAAAGAAGCTTGGTCATTAGCTTTTTTTATTCTATTGTAGATTTTTATGATATGTGGCAGTAATAAAATAATATATATAAAGACAATGACTATTATACCAATTAAAATTTTATTCATTTTGATACACTCCAGTTTATCTTATTATCATCATATGCAATGGGATGGCATCCATAATAAAATAATATTTTAGCAAATTTTAAAGCTTCATTTGGTTGAAAAATATTATCTTTTTTTGATGTATGTATAAGTTTTGATAAATCACATGGATATATACACAATTTTTTTTCATTATCTGTAATATCATCCAAATTTACTTGCTGTTTAAAAATCACTTTAGGAATGATTGGCAAATTTATCTTATAATAGGACATAAATGTTGAAACAACTGTTTTATATTTCAGCACCTGTAAAACAGGATTATTAATAATATTGATAATCTTTTTTTCATTGATGATGTGCCATTTATGCAATTCAGATTTATATTTAGTCTGGGCTTTATGATTTTTTGCTTCTAAAATGAATACAGCATAAGGAGTAACTATCATATGGTCTATTGTAAACATATTATTTTTATCTTTAAATAAAAAACTAACATCTGTATCGTTACTATTTTGATTATTGAGTTGATTTGTAAAAATATTATTTAGCGATAAATTTACAGTCCAATTAAAAAAAGTATGAAAACTAAACTTTATTTGCCAATAAAGAAAAAAACTATCAAAGTTTTTAATGATTGTATCATTTATATCTAATTCAAAACTTGTGCCTGCATCATATTTATATTGTTGCTTATCTACCATATTTGCAGGTGTATTTGCATAATAATCTAATACATCTTTATAATTATCTAACAATATCATATCTTCTTCTCATAGCATAATGATAATTTAATGGGAAATACAGAGTAACTAACTGTCAGTCCGCAATGTGCTATGGACTTATTCTATGTAACCTTGCATAAATAAACACTAAAAAGAAAAAAAAGACAAGTAAAAAAGGCTTGAATTTATATAAAATATTTATTATATTAAGAGTAGCACAGGGGACTGGATGGGTCACAGTCCTCGTTGGCTGTTTAATTAATCTTGATAATTAAAAAATAACCACTTATTCGCACTAGGTGGTTATTTTTTATGCAAAAAATTATGATTGCCATTAATAGCACACATAATGAAAATATGATATGATCATCATATACCATAGGCATCCCTTCCATTTTTTAAAGTTGAGAAAAGAGAACCAATCCACCCAGTCGCACCTGTGCAAGACCATCCAACTAAATAGCCAGATAATTTGTATATTAAAATACCAATCAATTCAAGCCTTTTTGTTGAAATAATAATAGATATATTATATAATATACTAATAATATTTTTAGTAAAAAGGAGAATAAAATGACTAAAATTGAAGAAGAAAAAAATATTGTATTAAGTGATGAAGAAATTTTAGAAATATCTCATAACATCCATATGAATTGTATATTAGATAAAGATATTTCTGAAGAAGAAGAAGATAGACTTATATCATTAATACCTATGACAACAAAAGAAATAGATTTCTTTGTTGCTTGTGGTAAAAATAGAGAAGAATTAGAAGCAGAAAACAGAGAAATTATTAATAAACAAGGCTGGATAAATGAATTATGATAAGTTACAAAGAAAACTGTATCAAAATCTTACATTGACAAAGAAATATGATGATTTTCATGATAAATATTTAAAAAAGGCAACAATACAGTTAGTATCACTATATAGTCATATAGAAAAACAGATTAATACAAAAGATAACAAAGCAAAAATACCATATGTTGCAATGTTGATTTCAGAAAGAATCAGTCTTGATGTATATGATGTTAATATTAGTCATACAAATCTAAATTTGGTTGATAGAAAGTTGGTATCTTGTGATACAGCAATACAAGAAGCAAAAGTATTTGAAAATGATAAAATTCTTTATAAACAAAATTTTATGGAAAGCAGAGTGAAAAGTATTAATGCTCCCACTGCTGTATCAAGGGGAACAAAAGATATTTTAATATATCTTGGAAGAGAACAGCAGTGTATAGGGTATGATAAAACTAAACCACTTAATAATTTTATAGAAGCCAGAAAAGATATTTTAAGACTAGTTGCTCGTGAATTTAAAAAAGAGCGAGAAAGTTTGTTAATGCAGGATAACAAAAACCAGTTATAAATTAATCAAAACAAAAGTCATAATAGAGGTCATGCTAGATGAAAAAGCATTATATATAAATAAGTTATAAAATTTATTGGAGAAGGTTACACATCTCATATTTCAAATAACCTCTCACCATTTTTTTATTTTTCTAATATTATTCATTTGAAGTGCTAAATGAATAATGTAAATATTAATCAAATCAATAATTTTCTCTCTGATAAAGAAAAATGTGCAAAAGTATTCAAAACTTTTTCAACTCAAAAATATAATAAAAGTAAATATGATGAATTTATCCAGACACAAAAAAGTTTTGAATCATCCAATAGTATTCCATACTTTCATTGTTAAATTTTTTCTGTTGAAAATGTGGAACTCGTGCTTGATATCCTAGATAAAGCAGATTCCAGCTTTATATTTTTAGATAAGAAAAAAATTTATGGTAAATATTCAGTGATAGAAACTGAAATATTTATTTCTTACTTAAATCCAGAATTTAAAGAAATTATTAGATACTTAACATTAATAGAGTTTATTGATGGTAAAGAAAATAATGATAAACTTAAAATTTTATTTGGAGAATTAGAAAAGTATTATCATTATTTAAACATACAATACTTAAATAATAATACACTAAATATATAGGCTATAAACATGGATATACTATATAAATTTAAAAGAAGCAATAAAGAACATATTTTATCTAATGCTAAAAATGTATATAATGCAAAGATAAGTGAGTTATTTAGCAAATACAGATTTTTACAGCTCTAATAAAGAGACAATTTCTACTGATTACTGTAATCATTTTATTGATTTGTATTATATATATATTGCTGGAATTATTCATATAGGTTCACAATCAAAATTTGTGCCTTATATTGTTGAAGTAAATAAACTGGGAGAAACTGTTGGTGGTGGTGAAATCCGTGCAGGCACTATACTGGACCAAAGAATTATTAGAGCAAAAGTGGCTTCTTTTATAAAAACTTTAAGAACAGTTAGTGTTGACCCTGCAATAAATAAAGCTAATGTTTTTTATAAAGATAAAGCAACAAATCCATTTGAATTAGGCAAAAAAATAAATAGAGAAGTAGAAATTGTCTCTTTATTAGAAATGACATCTAATACTTATCAATTAGACTGGAAAGAAAAAACTTTTGATAAATCAGGAGTGCTGCTTTATATTAAAGGATACAGGGCTTTAGTTACAGTATATTTAATACCCACTGCTGTGGAAAGTATAGAAGATTTAACAAAAAATCCACTTGGAATTTATATTAAATATTATAGTATCTCTGAATTAAATTCTTCAGAAAATGATATTACTAATCAAAAATAAAGTTATTATGTATCCCATTAATTTTATCAGATAAAACTTAAGGAGTGTTGAAATGATAAATAAATATATAATGCTGTGTATTAATGATATATGATACTGTTAGACTGATTAAATTTAATGATGCACTTCTTTATAGTATATACTTGAATACATTTTTCAAACAATGATGTATAAACTAAAAAGATAAAATATACAAATGCATTTTTAGGCCGCCTTTAAAGCATAAAAAAAGAGCTGTCTATTGTAATATAGACAGCTCTTATATCTTTAAGCTTTGGCGGCAATTTGTTAATCAATAATAAAAAATCAATCCTAGATTTTTTATTTATCCTTTGGTCGAAATGAATTCTTCCGCAGTCACTAAAGAATGCACTTCCTGTGCATTTTTAGGCCGCCTTTAAAGCATAAAAAAGAGCTGTCTATTATAATATAGACAGCTCTTATATCTTTAAGCTTTGGCGGCGGCCTATTCTCCCAAGTGTTATCTTCACTAAGTACATTTGGCGATGGGACCCTTCACTGCTGTGTTCGGTATGGGAACAGGTGTTACTTTCCCTCTATGACCACCAAAGCAGATTTAATTTATTATTCCAACCAATATTCATTTAAATAAGAATTAAGTAAAAGGAGTATAGAGTAACAACCACTTTATAGGTATAAAAGTCAAGCCCTCGACTTATTAGTATTGGTCAGCTCAATGCCTCACGACACTTACACCTCCAACCTATCAACCATGTAGTCTACATGGAGTCTTACGAACTTATGTTCTGAGAAATCTTATCTTGAAGCCGGCTTCCCGCTTAGATGCTTTCAGCGGTTATCCGTTCCGAACGTGGCTACTGGACTATGCTCTTGGGGAACAATCCACACACCAGAGGTCCGTTCACCCCGGTCCTCTCGTACTAGGGGCAAACCTTCTCAAATTTCTTACGACCACAGCGGATAAGGACCGAACTGTCTCACGACGTTCTGAACCCAGCTCGCGTACCACTTTAATCGGCGAACAGCCGAACCCTTGGGACCTGCTACAGCCCCAGGATGTGATGAGCCGACATCGAGGTGCCAAACCTCCTCGTCGATGTGAACTCTTGGAGGAGATCAGCCTGTTATCCCCGGAGTACCTTTTATCCGTTGAGCGATGACCCTTCCACTTGGAATCACCGGATCACTAAAGCCTTGTTTCCAACCTGCTCGACCCGTCAGTCTCACAGTTAAGCGCCCTTATGCTTTTGCACTCGACAGTTGGTGTCCAACCAACCTGAGGGCACCTTCGCGCGCCTCCGTTACTCTTTAGGAGGCGACCGCCCCAGTCAAACTACCCGCCTGGCAATGTCCCTCCGCTTACAAAGCGGCCAGGTTAGATAGTCAGCACACAAAGGGTGGTATTTCAAGGGCAACTCCACACATGCTGGCGCACACGCTTCTATGTTTCCCACCTATCCTACACATTATGTACCAAATATCACTGCCAAGTTATAGTAAAGGTTCACGGGGTCTTTCCGTCCCGCTGCGGTTAAGCGGCATTTTCACCGCTGCTGCAATTTCGCTGAGTATTCACTTGAGACAGCGCCCAGATCGTTACGCCATTCGTGCAGGTCAGAACTTACCTGACAAGGAATTTCGCTACCTTAGGACCGTTATAGTTACGGCCGCCGTTTACTGGGGCTTCAATTCTGAGCTCGCACCCATCCTATTAACCTTCCAGCACCGGGCAGGCGTCACACCCTATACTTCTTCTTACGAATTTGCAGAGTGCTATGTTTTTGTTAAACAGTCGCCTGGGCCTCTCATCTGCAACTCTTTTCTGCTCCTCTAGTAAATAGATTCACATACTCAGAGCCTACCTTATCCCGAAGTTACGGTAGTAATTTGCCGAGTTCCTTAAGTGAACTTATCTCATACGCCTTAGGATTCTCTCCTCACCTACCTGTGTCGGTTTGCGGTACGGTCAACATAATATCTACTTAGAGGTTTTTCTCGGAAGCGTGGTATCAATGACTTCGCTGGGGTTAACCAGCTCGTGCTCGTATCTCGGGTCATTAACTGTGCGGATTTGCCTGCACAGTCTGCCTACATACTTAAACAGACTAATCCATAAATCTGCTCACCTAACCTTCTCCGTCACCCCATCGTTAAACGATTTATGCCGGTACAGGAATATTGACCTGTTTCCCATCAACTACCCCTTTCGGACTCGTCTTAGGGACCGACTAACCCACCGCGGATTACCCTGCCGGTGGAAACCTTAGGTTTACGGCGAACGGGTTTCTCACCCGTTTTATCGCTACTCATGCCTACATTCTCTCTTCTGTACGCTCCACTAAACCTTACGGTTCGGCTTCTCCGCTGAACAGAATGCTCCCCTACCACTGTATAATAATCTTACACAGTCCGTAGCTTCGGTAATACACTTAGCCCCGTTATATCTTCGGCGCAGAAACGCTAGACCAGTGAGCTGTTACGCTTTCTTTAAAGGATGGCTGCTTCTAAGCCAACCTCCTGGCTGTTTCTCCATTTCCACATCCTTTACCACTTAGTGTATATTTAGGGACCTTAGCTGACGGTCCGGGCTCTTACCCTCTCGACCACGGATCTTCTCACCCGTAGTCTCACTGCTGATATATTCTCTTCCGTATTCGGAGTTTGTATGGGTTCGGTAAGCGGTATGCCCCCTAGCCCAAACAGTGCTCTACCCCAGAAAATTAAATATCAACGCTGCACCTCAATGCATTTCGGGGAGAACCAGCTATCACCAGCCTTGATTGGTCTTTCGCCCCTATCCACAGGTCATCCAAATGGTTTTCAACCCAAACTGGTTCGGTCCTCCACAGCGTCTTACCGCTGCTTCAACCTGCCCATGGATAGATCGACTGGCTTCGGGTCTAACGCATGCAACTAATTCGCCCTATTCAGACTCGGTTTCCCTCCGGCTTCACCTATCGGCTTAACCTCGCTGCATACGATAACTCGTAGGCTCATTATGCAAAAGGCACGCCGTCACATATTAACATATGCTCCGACCGCTTGTAGGCACATAGTTTCAGGTTCTATTTCACTCCCTTAACAAGGGTTCTTTTCACCTTTCCCTCACGGTACTCGTTCACTATTGGTCGATGACTAGTATTTAGCCTTAGAGGGTGGTCCCTCCTGATTCCTGCAGGACCTCACGTTTCCCGCAGTACTCGGGTACAGATTTAATCTCTTGACCATTTCGATTACGGGGCTCTAACCCTCTATGGCCGGCCTTCCCATGCCGTTCTTCTATAGTCGCAAGTATTATAACACCTGCCCCACAACCCCAGCCTTATGACTGGTTTAGGCTCTTCCGTTTTCGCTCACCGCTACTCACGGAATCGAGTTTTCTTTCTTTTCCTTCAGGTACTGAGATGTTTCACTTCCCTGAGTTCGCTCCCTTACGGGTAGTGGAGGGTCGCTCCACTGGGTTGCCCCATTCGGATATCCACGACTGTAACGCCTGTTAACAGCTTATCGTGGCTTTTCGCAGTTTGCCGCGTCCTTCTTCGCCTGTCATCGCCTAGGCATCCTCTATGCGCCCTTAGTAGCTTGACCTAAATTGCAGTTCTCTCTATACTCCTCTCACTTAATTCTTATTCTTATGTCAATCATTACTTCATTCCATAAATGATGGAAACACATTCCATCAAAAAAATGAAATGTATTTCTAATATCTATGGAGATAAGCGGGATCGAACCGCTGACCCCCTGCTTGCAAGGCAAGTGCTCTCCCAGCTGAGCTATATCCCCTCTTTATAAGTCATTTTAAACTCTTACATTTAAAACTTATTATTTTCTTTTCTAAAACAACAAACTAACATATTTTCTTCACTAATGGCTGAAAAAATCTTTCCAGACATCGCTCGCCTAATACTATGGGCCTAGATAGACTTGAACTATCGCCTACGCAGCAGGCATCCGCTCTAATCATCCTTCGCTATAGACCCCTTTTTATAATCTATTTTCATCATTACTGCGTTGATTTTTTCTCACTTGCTCATTTACCTTTATGTAAACTCTCTTCGCTCTAAAAAATCGCCTTGTCCTGATAAAAATATTCTTATAAATACGCCTAATACTATGGGCCTAGATAGACTTGAACTATCGACCTCACGCTTATCAGGCGTGCGCTCTAACCACCTGAGCTATAGGCCCTATCTTTTTAATCTATTTATACTGTCTCTGTGTTGATAATTTAAACCCCTTGCTCATTTACTTATATGTAAACTCTCTGCGGTCTTTAAATTATCGCCTTGATACAGAATAAATATTATTAAAAATATTCTTACCTTTATGCCCTTATAGAGCTTATTAGTTTAATTTAAATATCTTTCATACTTTATTAAAAATATTTAAGATAAACTAACTCAATTACTGGGGGATATTAATCCCCCATATTGTTTAGGTTAATATCGTGACAGACTTGCTTACTTTCCTTAGAAAGGAGGTGATCCAGCCACACCTTCCGGTACGGCTACCTTGTTACGACTTCACCCCAGTTACCAATCTCGCCATAGACGGCTCCCCCATTACTGATAGGCCACCGGCTTCAGGCGCGACCGACTCCCGTGGTGTGACGGGCGGTGTGTACAAGGCCCGGGAACGTATTCACCGCAGCTTTGCTGATCTGCGATTACTAGCGATTCCGACTTCATGCAGTCGAGTTGCAGACTGCAATCTGAACTGAGACATAATTTATGAGATTCGCTTATCCTTGCGGAGATGCTTCCCTCTGATTATGCCATTGTAGCACGTGTGTAGCCCTGGACATAAGGGCCATGATGACTTGACGTCGTCCCCACCTTCCTCCAGCTTATCGCTGGCAGTCTCTCCAGAGTGCTCAGCTTCAACCGTTAGCAACTGGAAATAGGGGTTGCGCTCGTTGCGGGACTTAACCCAACACCTCACGGCACGAGCTGACGACAGCCATGCAGCACCTGTCTCACAGCTCCTGATAAATCAGGCACAGCATTATCTCTAACGCCTTCTGTGGATGTCAAACCCAGGTAAGGTTCTTCGGTTAGCATCGAATTAAACCACGTGCTCCACCGCTTGTGCGGGCCCCCGTCAATTCCTTTGAGTTTCATTCTTGCAAACGTACTCCCCAGGCGGGATGCTTATCGCGTTTGCTGCGGCACTGAACTTAAAAGCCCAACACCTAGCATCCATCGTTTACAGCGTGGACTACCAGGGTATCTAATCCTGTTTGCTACCCACGCTTTCGCACCTCAGCGTCAGTTTCCAGCCAGATTGCCGCCTTCGCTAACGGTATTCCTCCTGATATCTACGCATTTCACCGCTACACCAGGAATTCTGCAATCCTCTCTGATACTCTAGTATTATAGTATCACTAGCCTTACTAAAGTTGAGCTCTAGTCTTTGACTAATGACTTACAACACCGCCTACGTGCTCTTTACGCCCAGTCACTCCGAACAACGCTCGCCCCCTCCGTATTACCGCGGCTGCTGGCACGGAGTTAGCCGGGGCTGCTTATACAGGTACCGTCAATACATACACAGTTACTTATAGGCATTTTCTTCCCTGTCGAAAGAACTTTACGACCCGAAGGCCTTCGTCATTCACGCGGCGTCGCTGCGTCACTCTTACGAGCATTGCGCAAAATTCCCCACTGCTGCCTCCCGTAGGAGTCTGGGCCGTGTCTCAGTCCCAGTGTGGCCGGCCACCCTCTCAGGCCGGCTACCCATCGTCGCCTTGGTAGGCCATTACCCTACCAACTAGCTAATGGGACGCGAGTCCATCTTTCAGCGTCAGGTCTCCCCAACTTTTCCTATATAAACATGCACTTATATAACTCATCCGGCATTAGCTCACCTTTCGGTAAGTTGTTCCAGTCTAAAAGGCAGGTCACTCACGTGTTACTCACCCGTGCGCCGGTTTAATCATCCCCGAAGAGACTTTCTCCCTGACTTGCATGTGTTAAGCACGCCGCCAGCGTTCGTTCTGAGCCAGGATCAAACTCTCCATACAATTTATTGTATTCCAAAAAAATTCTTACCTAACTAATTACTTAAGCTGTCTATCACAATTTAACCTATTCTGTTGTCAATACATAATCCCTTAAATATAAACAGGGTCACATAACCTAATACTTTTTTTCATTATTGTCAAGAACTTTTTTAAATAAGTTACTCAAAACTTTATATAAAAATTCTTAAAACAATATTAAAGCCACATCTTTCTATATTAAACCAAGAATATCAGCAGCTTCTGTATCAAGGGAAAGTATATATAACAAAACTTTTTTATATTGTCAATATATTTTTTTACATCATTTTAAAATTTTTGGATGACATTTGATTTCCTATTATATATTGATTTTTATTCTATATTATATTAGGTTTATTTTACTTAATTATTAATTTTTATTATATGGTATGAATAGGAGCAAATATGAAAATACTTATATGGGCTATGGCACGCGCTTTAGGTGATGGAGTTATCTATACTGGATACCCTAGAGAAATTAAAAAAATATACCCTGATGCAGAAATACATATTTTTTCTACAAAAATGTATGCTGCTGCATTTAAAAATAACCCAAATGTAGATAAATTTTATTTCTTTAATACATATAATAAGCCTTTCAATAAAATTACTAGAACAAAGATTTTTTTAAACCCAGTGTTTCATTTAAAAAATTTGTTAAAAGCAAGGCATGAAAAATATGATATATTAATAGATGTAGACAGCTCATATAAATGGTCTAATAGATTTATGATTAGATTTATCATGGGGGGGGGTATTACTTCATCAAAGCTGTATGGAGCTGTTGCTGGAAAATTTAGAGAAAATAATAAATATAAGTATGATAAAAAGTTTTTGTATAAAACATACACCCACCTTTTCAGCTCATTCGAAGGCTCTGCATATTCTATAATTAACCCAGATATTGACAAATATGATAAATATGAGCTTTATATACCTAAACATAAGGAAAATAAAGCAAGAGAATATTTTAAACAAACTGCTGACAATGATAAAATAATAATTTTTAACGGCGAAGGCAGTGATAAAAGCCTTTCTAATGATAAAATTGTAGAAACACTTACTAAATTAATAAATACATATCCTGAATACCATTTTTTTATTATAGGTTATAGTGATTATATTGAAAAATACCAGCTAATAGCTAAAGATATTAACAGCCCACATCTTCATATTACTTATAAAACTGATATACAGGATACTTTTGCTTTAATACAGGCAGCTGATTTACTTATTTCCGTAGATACAGCATTAGTGCATATTGCCTCAGCTGTTGGAACAAATGTATGTGAAATAATTTCGTATGGCAAAAAAGACTATGTTATTGGGACACCAAGATTTGTTGAATTTATCCAGTGTGCAAACAAAACTCAAGAATATAATCAAAATGGATTTGATATTGATGATGTTATAAATGCCATAAGTAAACTTATTTAGCTATCTCTCTGCTGTATTTTTTTGAAAAGTTTAAAAGCTCTGTATCAGTTTTTACAGAGCTGTTTTTTTCTCTTTCTCTTTCCAGCATTATAGCTTTACGCATAGAATAAAGCTCTTTTAATGCTTTTCTGTCATTTGATTTAAATATTCTATATATATTTAACAGGATAAACTGTATAAATAATTTTTTAGAATGCAAGTGTATAAAATTAAAAAGATATTTATTTCTAACTGAAAGATATTTTGTTCTAGGAGAAACTTTGCTTGCAATTGTTCCCCCCCATTTATGCAGTGGCTTGGTATCTGGCTGGTATAATATTTTATAGCCATGTTTTAAGATTTTATACATTAAATCAGTTTCTTCTAATAAATAAGGCTCAAATAGTTCACTTATGCCGCATACTTCATTAAACACATCTTTTCTGCAAGCAAAATAAGCACCCTGAACACCAAAGGATAAATATTCATTAAGCCCTTCTTTCATATTTTTATTTAATATATTGCTTGTAAATCTGAAAAACCTTCTTTTAAATTTCAGCAGCTTTATTCCGTCTATCTGCTTCCTGCTGTCATACTGATAACCTGCACAGGCAATGGCACCTACACTGCTGTCATTAAATAATGGAACAATTTTTTCAAAAAATCCTTTTTCTATAATTACATCATTATCTAGAAATAATAAATATCTGCCGCTTGATTTTGATACTGCATAGTTTCTGGCAGAACAAGCTCCTTTTTTAATATTTTTATAAGGCTTTAATATATCTGATGCTGTGCTTTCTAAGTAAGCTATACTGCCATCTTCTGAGCCATCATCAACTATAACTATTTCTGCTTTATATGGTGTGCTTTCGCACTCTTTTATAACTGATGATAAAAATTCATCAAAATATTTTCTGCCATTTAGTGATGGGATAATTACTGATATATCCATAATATTTAAATACCTTATTTGTTTTTTATCTGCATTATTATTCTATTTATTTCTCTTTTCAGCTTATAAGAGAAAATATTTGGTTTTAAAATTTTATATTTTATTTTTGATAATTTTTTGATTTCTTCTATATATTTTTCACGGATAAATTTATTATCTATAAAATAAGCATATATTCTTGCACCAATTCTTTCATTCATTTCTTGTGTATAGTCGCCGACATAATATATACACTGATAAAATTTATCTGCAACTATTTTCCTGTTTTCTTCTGATAAGTTATATATTTCATCACTCACTGCAGGGCTGTAAAGCAGATTAAGCAGTGCACTTTTATAATAGTTTTCTTTGCCTGCTGATTTTAAATAATTAATAATATCAAGTGTTATATCCAGATAGTCATATATATATTTATCACGGGTGTCCATTGTGGAGCCGCTGCGGATTCTATATGCATAATAATGTGTATTTTCTATATATGCTTTTGGCTCTAAAGCTGCAACATATTTATACCAAAATGCCTCATCTTCAAATTTAAGTTTTTCTGGAAAAGATAAATTATACTTTTTTATATCTTCAAGTTTAAAAATTTTATTACATGGGGAACAATGTGCTTTTGTAAAATTATTTTGGTTAAGATTATTTATTCCTGTAATAGATTTACTTATTCTATAATATTTTTTTGTATTATTTTTTATTTCAAAAAAAGAAAAAATACCTATATCAGTTTTATACTGCTCAATCTTTTTTATAATGTTTTCATAGCAGCTTTTATCTGCCATATAATCATCACTATCTACAAAAGTAATATATGAGCCTTCTGCTGCATTTATACCAGTGTTTCTTGCCCCCCTTGAAACTTATTTTCAGTATGTTTTATGTATTTTATTCTGCTGTCTTTTGCAGCATATTCTTTTATAATTTCTGCACTGTTATCTGGCGAACAGTCATCTACACATATTATCTCTATTTCTGAATAAGTCTGGTTAATAATGCTTTCTAAACATTCTTTTAAATATATGGCTGTATTATATACAGGGATAACAATACTTAACTTCTGCATATTACAGCTGTCTAGCTTCCCATAATTTTTCTACTGCTGAATATGGGTCAAAGCCGCTTTGCAGAAGTTTTCTTATTTCATCTTCTGCAAATATTTCTTTAACAATTTTTTCCCTGACTACTCCATAAGCCACATGCAGAAGCCTGTCTTCCATGCGTTTTGGCTTAATATTTTTATCAAAAAATTCTGCATGCTTTATTACTGTATTTACTACATCATCTATTCCTTCATCTCTTGAAGCAACTGTTTTTAACACTTCCACATTCCATGTAGTCCTTTGGTGCACCATTTCAAGCATTATTTCTAAATCTTTAACAGTTCTTTCTACACCTTCTCTGTCTGCCTTATTAACAATAAAAATATCTGCTATCTCAAAAATACCTGCTTTAATTGCCTGTATGTCATCACCTAACCCCGGAACAGTTACTACAATGCAGGTATCTGCGACCATTGCTATTTCTACTTCATCCTGACCGACACCAACTGTTTCAATAATAACTATGTCTTTTCCCATAGCATCCATTACTGCAACAATATCCATAGTAGATACAGAAAGTCCACCAAGATGCCCCCTTGTTCCAACACTGCGGATAAAAACACCCTCATCTGTTGCATGGTCTGCCATTCTTATCCTATCCCCAAGTATAGCACCGCCTGAAAATGGACTTGTAGGGTCAATAGCTACAACACCTACTGTTTTACCCATACTTCTGTATTTTGCAATAAGTTTATCTGTCATGGTAGATTTACCAGCACCCGGTGCACCAGTTATACCTATAATATGAGCATGACCTGTGTGTTTCCATACTTCTTTCATATACTCTTCATAACCTTCTGCCCTGTCATCAACCAATCTCATAAGCCTTGCTGATGCACGCACATCTCCACGAAATACTTTACTGCAAAATTCATTCATAAAAACCACCTTATAAAAAAACGGGAGCAGTTTTTATGCCCCCTTATACATTTAAAAATATTTTCTTATTATGCTATGCTTTTTGGTTTAACATTTTCTTCTAAAAATTTAACTGTTTCATCAGTTGGAGTGCCCGGTGTAAAAATATGAGCAACACCAGCTTCTAAAAGACCTGGAATATCAGTTTCTGGTATAACTCCACCACCAAATACCACTATATCAGATGCATCTTTCTCTTTTAAAAGCTCAATAATTCTAGGAAATACTGTGTTATGAGCACCTGAAAGGATAGATAAGCCGATAGCATCAACATCTTCCTGAACAGCTGTTGCAACAATTGCTTCAGGTGTCTGACGAAGACCTGTGTAAATAACTTCATAGCCAGCATCTCTTAATGAGCGGGCAACAACCTTTGCACCTCTGTCATGACCATCAAGACCTGGTTTTGCGATTAATACTCTTATTTTAGACATTGCATTGACCTCCGGAAAAAAATTCCTTAATACTATATAGAATGTCCCATTGTGCTAAAATTGTCAATAGTTTATTGTTAAAAATAATTGTAGAAATATTATTCAAACCAAAGCCGCTCAACACGCTCCCATATTATTAAATCTGGTTTAAAAGAAAGAATAATATCTGACAGACTGTTAAAATCATTACCATAAGTCCATATACTGCCTATTTGTGATGCACCTTTTTCTATAAATGGTGCAAGCTCTACCATAAAAGAATCATGAATTAAAAGTATTTTTGGAGCTTCCTTACTGCCATATGATTTTTTCCACCATATTGTTTGATGTGCATTTTCATACCTAAGATCTAATATGCCCTTTTCTTTTGGACATATATCCTGCACTGTATTTGATGTTATATTTATAATGCCAAGCATTTTTTCTAAATCATTATGAGTATAATCGCTTCTATCACACTTAATAATTTCATCTGCATCTATTGTTTTATATGATGGATAAATCTCTTTTATGCTGCTTTCTAACAGCTTATATGCAGTATAAGCACCATAAGAATTCCAGTGAGAATCTTTTACAAAATATAATAAATTTTCTTTTGCTTTGGTTAATTCATTATATGGCACAATGATTTTTTTATCTTTAAATGTTTTTTCAATATATTCTTTTAATATTATATAATTTTCTTTACCTGAAAGTTTTTTAATATATTTGTTATAGTATTCTGGATAAATAGTTGCTTTATCAGGCGGAATAATCGTGATTAATGAAATATTATTTTTTTCGCAAAACTCTATATTTTTTTCTATACTATTTCTTACCACTTCTAATTTTTCTTTATTATATTTTTTTACTCCCTGATAGTATAAATAATTATTACCATCATTTAAATACAGCCAGCCATCTACACCTTTCAGCACTTTATTCTGGATATTATAATCATTCATATATGGAATTGAACTGTATATTTTTATCGCTTCACCCCGCAGCCCTATCCTGTCATTAATATATGTATCCATTTTTTTTGCAAAATTTTCATGAAACGGGTTCACTGACGGCAGTAATGCCAGCACCCTGTTTTCACCACTGCTTACTGTGTTTTTATAATTAAAAGAAATAATGCCTTGTGCAGTTATTATAATTAGGAAAGTAAAAAAAATAATATTATTAATTTGATTTGTTTTTTTATGTATTTTTAAAAGAATTATATAAAGAGCAGCATAAATTAAAACAGAAACACATATTATGACTAATCTGTTTAAATCTTTATTCAGCGAAAAAACAGTTATAATATTTATTATAAAACATATTATTAACAATAAACTTATCTTCTTCATATCTCTACCTAAAACCTGAAATATATAAACGGATTATATGTATTATTTGCAAGCATAATATAAACAGCTGCTAAAAGAACTACCATAACAGCATTCTGTATATATAAAACTCTTTTAGATACATTTAACGGCTTAGATATATCAATATTTTGCATAAAATATTTTTTTACAAGTGGAGTTGAGCCAACGATACCTGCTGCCATAATGATGTAAAACAAAGGGTTGCTTAAATATAACTGGCTTGAAATAAGCTCTTGTGCATTACTGTTTAAGCCAAACATAGCTTTAATATACTGTAAAGCATCATATATAGTATCTGCTCTGAAAAATACCCATGCAGTGATTACTATCAACATTGTTAATAGCCAGCGAATTGGTTTATATTTTTCTTGTTTATTTAAGCCTGTTATTTTTTCAAAAATTAAAAAGAAACCGTGAAACAATCCCCATACTAAAAATGTCCAGTTCGCTCCATGCCATATACCTGTGATTATAAACACAATAAGCAAATTAAGATACATTCTTGAAACTTTTACTCTGTTTCCGCCAAGCGGGATATATAAATAATCTTTAAACCAGCTTGAAAGGGAAATATGCCATCTACGCCAGAAATCTGTTATACTGTATGAAATATATGGATAGTTAAAGTTAATAGGAAATCTGAAACCTATCATTAATCCAAGACCTATTGCCATATCAGAATACCCGCTAAAATCAAAATAAATCTGGCATGTATATGCAAGCGCACCAATCCATGCATTAACAGCTGTTAAATATGATGCATCCTGACTAAACATAGTGTCTGCAATTACTGCCATTTGGTTTGCTATTAATACTTTTTTTGCAAGCCCTGTTATAAAGATTTTAAGCCCAAGTATAAAAACTTCAAAGGATATATTTCTCTGCTTTTCAATATCTTGTGCTATTGAGTTATACCTGACAATAGGACCTGCCACAAGCTGTGGAAACATTGATATATATAGAGCTAAATTTTTTATGCTTTTTTGAACTGGTGCTTCTTTCCTGTAAATATCTACAAGATAAGATATACTTTGGAAAATATAAAAAGATATACCGACAGGAAGCACTATGTTTTTAAATATCCAGCCATTAAATCCAAAGACCTGTAATGCTTCACTTATGCTGTTAATTGTAAATGATAAATATTTAAAGATAAAAAGCACTAATACATTTACTGCTATTCCAATGATTAATGTCTTTTTCTTTAATATGGCACTTCGCCCCCCCCCAGTCTTATCATACTTATCTATATATATGCCTACGAAATAATTAATGATTATAACACCAATCATAACAAGCAGATATTGAGGGCTGCTCCACATATAAAATATTAAGCTCATAATTAGTAGAAATGTATTTCTATACTTGTGTGGTATTGAATATAAAACAATAAGTGTAAATGGAAGAAAAAATATCAGGAATGTAAAAGAGCTGAATACCATATAATCTATCCCTTAGTTTTGCTGTTTTTATAGAATGTCTTTTTAAAAAAAATACTGTAACATTATACTTATTTTTCTTTTATTTTAAAAAATCTTCTTATTTTATTTTTAAATGCTTTTGCTTTAACTCGTTTTAAATTTTTAATTGATTTTTCAATTCTTTTATCAAATATGTCATCATATTTTCCGTTATAATATTTATGAAAATGCTCTTTGGAAATATAAGCAAAATCCAGAGTGTCCTGCTGCTGTTTTATAAGAGATAAACTTGACCACTGCCCTATACCTGCTCTGTATACACTTAATGGCTCTTTTATTATACCAAGGTTTCCATAAACAGCACAGTGCATATTAAAACTGTAATCTGCACCATTTAATTCCCAGATAAATTCAGGCAGTTTATTTATAACTTCTTTTCTATACATATATGTTGTAAAATTTGTCCACTTGTATTCTGTTACAAGCTGTTCAAAACAGTAAATCCCCCCCCCATTGTAATCCTGCTGATAGTTGATTGTGCTGTATTTATCTTCTTTTTGATTATATTCTATATAACTGTGGCTGCACATAACACAGTCTTTATTTTTTTCAAGAAATTCCATCTGCATTTGCAGTTTATATGGGCTTATATACCAGTCATCGCCCTCACACATGGATATATAGTCACCTTCTGCAAGTGATAAGCATTTTTTCAAATTTGCATGCATTCCTATATTTTTTTCTGGTCTGAATATTTTTATTTCTTTATGTTTTGCTGCAAGTTCATCTATGACTTCTGCTGTATTATCTGTTGAACAGTCATCTCCAATTATAATTTCAAGCTGAAAATCGCCCTGCTGAGCACATACACTTTGGACTGCTTTTTCAATATATTTTCCATGGTTGTATGTTAACATTATTACAGATATTTTCATATTTTATATTATCCCCTAAACTTTGCTGCAATTCTTTTTATTTCTCTTTTTAATTTATGGAAAAATATATTTACTTTTGTATATTTATATTTTACTGCTTTATAATTTTCTATTACTTCGCTGTATTTATCTGCAATATAGTTATTACTAAAAAACAGTTTGAATATTCTCATATCAAGGGTATTAAATATTTCTTCAGCATTTATATTTATTTCTTTCATAAATTCTATTGTCTGCTGTCTGTATATATCTTTTATTTCATCAGTAAAGTTTTCATACTGTTCTGGATAATTAAGCCATTTGATAATATTATTTCTGTATTCTTTTTCTTTATTATTTTCTTTGATAAAATTATATATCATTTTATATACATCAAATCTTTTAATATAATTTGACGGTGTAGACATCACAGAATTTGCTCTCTGCCTATACATATAGTAATTTTTATCAATATACAGCATAACTGGATTTACTGTAATTACATATCTATACCAAAACTCTATATCTTCATATTTTGCATTTGTATTAAATATAAGGTTATTTTTTTTTATGCTTTCAGTTTTAAAAAGCTTATTCCATGTAACTTCTGATGGGAAATAATCAGGGTTAACTTTCTTTGCTTTTTTATAGTATGAATTTTTGTATATCTGTGTTTTTTCCTTATCATTTCCGTCATTAAAAGAATATGCACCAAATCCTGTTACATCTGCATTGCTCTTATTTGCCACATCAACAAGATATTCATAGCATTTATTATCAAGCAGATAATCATCATTTCCTACAATTGTAATATATTTTCCAGCACAATTTTCAAGTCCTGTATTAATTGCTCCGGCAGTGCCTTTGTTTTTCTCATGCTTGTAATATTTTATTCTGCCATCTTTTTTCATATAATTTTTAATAAGCTCTTCATCATCGCTGCATGGAGAACAGTCATTTACAAATATTATCTCCATTTCATTTAAAGACTGCATTACAAGGCTATCTATACACTGTTTCAAATATTTTCCTGCATTATATACAGGTATTATTACTGATAATTCTATATTATCTTTCATTTTTTTTTACCATTTAATAATTGTTTAAAACTTTTACTACATATTCTGCTTCTTCCATTTTAATTACTGGAGAGATTGGCAGGCTTAAAATTGTTTTATGTATTTCTTCACTTACAGAATAGCTTTCACCCAGTATTCCCTTATAACAAACCTGCTTATGTGGTGGAATAGGATAATGTATTAATGTTTCTATATTGTTTTCTTTAAGATAATTTTGCAAATCATCCCTTTTTTCTGTTTTGACAGCAAAAATATGATAAACATGTTCATCGCTGTAGTTTGGAAGTATTATTTTATCATTTTTAATGTTTTCTATATAATATTTTGCAATTTTTTTTCTATAATTATTATCATCATTTAAATATTTAAGTTTTACATCTAATATTGCAGCTTGAATTTCATCTAATCGGGAATTTAAGCCTGTATATAAATTTTCATATTTTTTATGTGAGCCGTAGTTTCTCAATGCTTTCACTTTATTATAAAGTTCTTCATCATTTGTAGTAACCGCACCACCATCACCTAAACAGCCTAAATTTTTACCCGGATAAAATGAAAAGCCTGCAATATCGCCAAGATTACCTGCCTTTTTACCATTATGACATGCTCCATGAGCCTGTGCTGCATCTTCTATTATTTTTAAATTATATTTATCTGCTGTTTTTTTAATATTTGATACATCAGCAGTTTGACCATATAAATGAACAACCATTATTGCTTTTGTTTTATCTGTAATTTTCTCTTCTATTAAAGCAGGGTTAATATTATATGTATTAATATCAGGCTCAACTAAAACTGGAGTGCAGCCGCATTCTGATATGGCAAGTATAGAAGCAATATATGTATTTGACGGCACAAGTATTTCGTCACCATATTTAAAACCTAAACCCATAACAGCAAGCCTTAATGCATCAAATCCGTTTGCAACACCAACAGCATATTTTGTGCCGCAGAATTTTGCAAAATTATCGCAAAACTCATCGTTTTCTTTGCCTAAAAGATACCAGCCGCTGTCTAATACTTTTTTTATTCTTTCATCTATTTCTTTTCTATATCTTTCATTTATTTTGTGTAAATCTAAAAATTTAATCATATCAGGCTCCTAGTTTCAACAGTTATGTTTGTTTTATATAAAGTATCAGACGGCACATCTTTTGTAACAATGCTTCCTGCTGCTATCATAGCATTTTCGCCAATTATTATCCCCGGAAGAATTGTTGCATTTGCTCCAATTGATGCACCTTTTTTTACTACTGTCTGCAAAAATTTTTCAGGATATTTTTTTGAACGGGGATATAAATCATTTGTAAATGTTACATTTGGACCTATGAAAACATTATCTTCTATACAGATACCATCCCAAAGCTGAACTCCGCTTTTCACTGTAACATTATCACCTATAACTACATCATTTTCTATTAAAACATGGGCACAAATATTACAGTTTTCACCAATTACAGCATTTTCAAATACAATGCAAAACTGCCATATTTTTGTATTTTTTCCTATATTTTTACTTTTAACATCAGCAAGAGGATGAATATACATTTACCTATATCCCCCCCCCCATTTACTAATTCTATATATTTATCATAATCCCTGATATATTCTTCTGGATTATAATATTCACTTGCTATTACCATTAAAACACAGCCTCCAGAAAAATCATACATTTCCCGCCAAAGCATAGTGCCAGTATAAAGAGCCTGTTCTGGTGTATTTAATTCATAAACTTCCTGCATACCTTTACCGTTATCCACTTTAACTCTACATGAACCACTTACACATATAAGCATCTGCTCTGATTTTTTATTTGCATGCTGACCTCTTGGTGTTCCTCTTTTAGTATCATAAATATAAAATACTCTTTTTATATCAAAAGGCACATCATGTTCTTTTTCAAGAGCTATTAAACTTCCCCTGTTATCTCCATGAGATGTTAGCTCAATTAATCTACAGTTATCCATACTTTAATACTCCACCAGTTTGATTTTATTGCTGTCATAGTTATAAATATTAAGCAGATATATTCCAAATAGACGAATTAGTTTTCTTTCCTTTGTCCAAATTATTTTAATTATTCCTTTACCTGCATACTGCCAGAAAATTTTATTGTTTATCAGCCTGAATATTCTAAACCTGCTTTTAAACTGGTTTACATAGGTATAAAGAAATGAAGTATTATACTTTGTATGCTTTTTAAAAAAACTTTCCCAGTTCAATGTTCTGCATATTAAAAATAATTCATCATTAAAAATTTTACGCTTAATCAATGGAGAACCGGCAGTAAAAAAACTACGCCATGAAATATATATATTTTTCCTAAATTTTACTGCATTTTTAACATTAAACCCTGCTTCCACCATTTTTTTTGAAAGTCCTATTTCATATTTTTCTATCACTTTTTTAACAGAATTTTCTTTTTCTATAGAGTTAATATGCTCTTTAAATGTTTCTGACAAAAATCCATTTTTTCTGAAAACTAAAAAATAACTGCTTAGATGCCATGTATGGAAATCATAAGCAGTATTTATGCCGCATAAATCCCACTCTTTATCTTTTTCAATGCTTTCTATAAACTCTTGTAAATCATACAACGGACCAAAGACACTGTCATTTGTTAAAATTAGTTCATCATATTCTGCTATCTTTTCCCAGCTGATTTTATTTATTAACTCCTGCCATGAACCAAAATCATATTTGCCATGCTTATATCCATAAGCACCTTTTACATAAGGGGTAATTTTTTCAAATTCTTTCGGCATTATTTTATTATCTGCTAAATAGTATATATCTGATATTTTGGAAAGTTCCTGCAAATAATAAAGAACATAATCTTCTATTATACCATTAATATTAAAACCAGCAAAAAGACAAATTCGTTTCACTACATACCCCCCCTATCCTTTATTCTACAACTATTTTGTATTTTTGCTGCTGCTTTGGAACAAACCAGTCTATAAAATTATATGTAATGCCGGCTTTTGCAGGCTCCACATTTTGAAACCGCTTATTAAGAGCAATACTGCTGTATGGAAAATATAAAAATGTATATGGCTGTTCTTGTGCTAATATTTCCTGCACTTTGTCATAACAAAGCTTTCTTTCTTCATTATCAAAAACTTTTCTGCCTTCTATTAAAAGTCTGTCTATTTCTTCGTTGCTGTAACATATATAGTTTTGACCGTTGCCACCGCACCTTTCTGCTGCCCATATATCATACTGGTCTGGGTCTAATACTGTAGACCAGCCTAAAATTACAGCCTGAAAGTTATTTTTATTAAGTTCGCCAAGCATTGTTGCCCATTCAAGAACTTTTATCTGCACATCTATACCAATATCAGCCCAGCTTTGCTGCACAAGCTCTGCTATTTTGCCACGGACATCATTATTTAAGTTAGTCATTAATTCTATTGTAAATTTCTTGCCGTTATATTCAAGTATGCCATCACCATCTGTATCTTTAAACCCTGCTTCTGCAAGTAGTGCTTTTGCTTTTTCAACATTATATTCTGGACCTTTTGCATTTGGATTATACCAATATGAATCAGGCTTGTAAGGACCTTCTGCCACAATGCCTTTGCCATAAAGAAGCCCGTCTACTATACTCTGCTTGTTTATCGCATGAGTTAATGCGCGGCGGACAAGCTGATTGTTAAATGGTGCTCTTTTAAAATTATACCCTACATAAGTATATGAAAAATCAAGAAAAGAATATGTATTATAATTATCTATATATTTTGGAGTGTTTGTATCAAGAGCGTCCTGCTTAGGTGTAAGCCCCATAATATCTATTGTACCGTTTAAAAGCTCCAAATACTGAGTTGTCTGGTTAGGGATAACCCTGATAAATACTTTTTCTATTTTTGGTCTGCCCTCAAAATAGTCATGAAATGCTGTTAATGTAATAGACTGACCTGCTTTCCATGATTCTAGTTTATATGGACCTGTGCCTATTGGTTTTCTCTGCAATGGGGAACGGCTAGGCTTGTCTGTTAAAGCATGATGCGGCATCATCCATATTCCCCAGCTTGCAAGTGCTGGAGACAATACTTCTTTATAAGTAACTTTGACTGTATATCTATCAATTACTTCTACACTTTCTACCACTCTGAAATCGCTGTCATAAGCAGTTGGTGTATCATCTGAAATCATAAATTCATAGGTAAATTTAACATCATCTGCTGTAAATTCTTCACCATCATGCCATTTTACCCCTTTTTTAAGATAAAATGTAAAAACTTTTTTATCATCAGATATTTCCCAGTATTCTGCTAAATCACCAACTAAATTTAAATCTTTATCATATTTAACTAAACCGTTATATATATATTGTGTTACATTATGGCTTGCAGAATCTGAAGCAAGAGCAGGGATAAGATTAATAGGCTCTGCAATTTCCCCTGTGGATAAAGCATCACCATAAGGAATTTCTACTGATGAAAGTTCTTTTTCTTCAACTTTATTTTTCTGAATATCCTGTTTTTCTGACTGATTTTTGCAGGAACTGAAAAGCAGGACTGTAATTAGATACAAAAATACTAGTAAAATATTTTTTTTCACATTCACAACCTTTTGAGTAATTAATAATACTTATTATTCAGCAGGAGTGTTAGATGGAATAACTGGGCTGTTTCCCTGAGCAGGCATATTTACTGGTGCTTGAGTTGCCTCAGCCGGCAGCTGCTGTGAAAGAATATTTGCTTTTCTCATAACACTATCATTGCCTAAACCTGACATAATAGCTAAAATAAGAGAAAGCACTAAAAAAGCTGCTGCTATAACAGTTGTTATTTTATTCATAATGCTTGCCGGTGCTTTTGGCCCAAACATTTCGCCACTGCCACCACCTAATGCTGCACCTAAATCTGAACTTTTACTATTCTGTAATAAAACGGCAATTATTAATAAAATACATACAAATACATATAGTGCTAAAACAATTGTATACATAATTTCCTAACTTTAAGGGTATATCCCCTCTAACCTCCGTAAACTTATCTGGCTTATTTTTACAAATAAGCCAGTATATGCAATCAATTATTTATCAAAATTAATTATTTTTAAAAACTGATCTGCTTTAAGACTTGCACCGCCAACAAGACCACCGTCTATGTCAGGGCATGCCATTAATTCTTTTGCATTGTCTGGTTTCATACTGCCGCCATATAAAATGCGTATATTTTCAGCTGCTGCAGATGAACGAATTTTTGCAATATATTCTCTAATCGCTTTATGCATTGCTTCCGCATCAGCAGGAGATGCAGTTTTGCCTGTTCCTATTGCCCAAACTGGCTCATAAGCAATAACAACATTAGAAAGGTCTTCTACACCTTCTAAACCTTTGCCTGTTTGTGCAAGAACTGTTTCAACTTCTGCTTTTGCTTCTCGCTCCCACAGAGTCTCACCAACACATAAAATAACTGATAAGCCATCTGCTAATGCTTTTTTAACTTTTTTATTGATGATTTCATCAGTTTCGCCAAAAATGCTTCTGCGTTCTGAGTGACCAAGAATAACCCATGATGCTCCAGCAGATTTTATCATGCCAGATGAAACTTCACCAGTAAAAGCACCGCTTTCTTCAAAATAGATATTCTGTGCTGCAACTAATGCTTTGCCACCTGCTTTTTTAACAGCTTCTGCTACTGCATAAATACCAGTAAATGGTGGTGCAAAAAGCACATCTCTAGTTGAATAATCAATGTCTGCACCTGCAATTTCAGCTGCTAAAGCTGCTCCCTCAGATACATTTTTGTTCATTTTCCAGTTACCTGCAATTAATGGTTTACGACTCATAGTAAGCCTCCTTCTTAGCTTTGCAGCTGCCTAAAATTTAAGCAGCTGCTTTTTTTCAAGATTATCAAAAAATTTTCTCGCCATTATTCTGCCAGCTTAATAATGCCTTTACTGCCTATTTTTATATTTTTTCCTTATTATATATGAAAAAAACACATAAAAACATTCGCCGCATTTTATTAAGCTGTAATGTAATCCAAACTTATATATATGCTGCAAGCTCGGTTTACCAAATTAAATCTTAATATATAAATATAAATACTATTATGCAATTATTTGGCAGTCTGGCTATTTTTCTTCTTCTTTTTTACCTGTCAGTGGCTTATTTCTGCCATTATCCATTTCCAGTGTTCCATTAAAGATAACACCCTCTTCCATTTTTAAAACAGGAGTTCTTATTGTGCCAGATACAACAGCAGGCTTATAAAGCTCCACTTTATTTTTTGCAACTACTAAGCCATCAAATGTACCTGATATTTTAACAATACCAGATTCTATTTGGGCATTAACATTACCGCTTTCAGCAATAACTAATGTATCATTACTTTTAACATTACCTTCAAAGTTACCATCTAATCTGACAATACCTTCAAAAACTAATGTTCCATTAAATGATGTATTTTGTCCTAAAAATGCGTCTATGCCGCCACCGGTTTCTTTTGCTACTTTCAGCATTGTTCCCCTCTAATTTTTTTTATAATTGTATCAAGCTCATCATCAGAATTATATTTAATATTTATAACTCCGCCTTTTTTAGATGGCTTAATATCTACTTTTGAGTTAAAAAATACTTCCATCTCATTTGCCAGTTCAAGAATATTGGCATCCTGCTTTTTCTCATGCTTTTCAGATGGTTTACTGCGAGATTTTACCATATTTTCCACATCTCTTACAGATAAATTTTTATCTCTAATAATATTTGCAATGCGGATAATTTCTGCTTTATCATCTAGAGAAAGCAATGCTCTTGCATGACCTTCACTAATTTCTTTTTTTTCTATTAAATCAAGCACTTCTTTTGGAAGATTTAAAAGCCTTAATCTGTTAGTAACTGCTGAACGGCTTTTGCCGACTATTACCCCTAAATCTTCATGCTTATAGCTGTGCTCATCCATAAGTTTTTGATATGCAACTGCAAGCTCAACAGGATTTAAATCTTCTCTCTGAGCATTAGTTATAAGTGCCAGCTCTAAACGCTCCTTTGCTGTATCAGTATTGCGGACAACTACAGGTATACTCTGCCTGCCTGCAATACCAGAAGCACGCCATCTCCGTTCTCCCTCAATTATCATATACTTGCCGCTATCAAGCTTAGTAACAATAACAGGCTGGATTACTCCTTTCAGTTTAATACTTTCAGCAAGCTCTTCTAACAGTTCTTTATCAAAAACTCGGCGTGGCTGGTTATCGTTTGGAACAATTTCAGTAAGTCCAAGCTCAAAAAAATTAGATGTAACAACACCACTGTGTTTTGCCTGTGCTTCCTCGCTGTTGCGTGGAATTAAGGAATCAAGCCCTCGTCCTAATGGTTTTTTCATTTTATATCCTGTTCCTGCTGGTTTGCTTTAATAAGTATTTCTTTTGCAAGCTCTATATAACACTCTGTGCCTTTTGATTTTGCCTGATATAGTATAATAGGTTTGCCAAAACTTGGTGCTTCACTCAATGCAACAGCTCTCGGCACTACTGTTTTAAAAGCCTTGTCAGGAAAATGTGTTTTCACCTGATTCATTACTTCTTTTGAAAGATTATTGCGAACATCATACATTGTAAGAAGTATGCCTTCAATATATAAATCTGTATTTAAATTTTCCTTAATTAAGTTAATAGTATTTATAAGCTGTCCTAAACCTTCCATAGCAAAATATTCACACTGCATAGGAATTAAAACTGAGCCTGCTGCAGTTAATGCATTCACAGTTAAAAGCCCAAGTGATGGGGGACAGTCTATTAATATATAATCATAATTATCTTTTATTTCCGCAATAGCTCGTTTTAATTTAGTTTCCCTTGAAAGCTCTTGTATAAGCTCTACTTCTGCAGCAGAAAGCTCTATTCTGGCAGGTATTAAATCAAGCCCTTCTATTTCTGTATGGTATAATGCAGAATTAATATCTACACCATTAACAATAACATCATAAATATCATTGTCTATTTCTTCAGGCATTACACCTACACCACTTGTTGCATTCCCCTGAGGGTCAAAATCTATAAGCAAAACTCTGGCTTCTGCTACTGCAAGCGATGCAGAAAGGTTTACTGCTGTTGTTGTTTTACCAACACCGCCTTTCTGGTTAGCTACAGCTATAACCTTACAACTCATTTAATTATCAGCCCCCCTGTATGTAACAGCATTTTTCTTATAATAAGATAATATAATCTATATCTATTATCATTATATTTTATGGCTTGCAAGTTTTTCTTTTATAAATTTATAAATTTATTTATATTTTTACCTATTTCCTACACTTTTTTATAAAATTTATAACCATTTGCCTTTCAATAGATTTTGCACCATAAGACAGTCTGCATTTTTTGATATTAATTTGCATTTTCTCTACTATAATAACATATTAAGCTCTTTTAATTGTATTTTTTTTAGAATATTTGTATAAATGCAAAATTTTTATATTCTTTTTCTAAAAAATTTATTATAAATATTCGCAGAAAGATATAATTTATTTTGACAGGTGATTATTATGAAAATTTCATGCAGAAAAAAAATAGCCGTTGATTCTAAAAAAGATGTAATATTGATACCGGTTTATAAAAACATTCGTTCTTTAAGACTGATTACTGGGAAAAAAATAGATGATGAAATACAAAAAATTATCCAGTCCGACTATTTTAATTTTGAAGAAAAAGAATCTAAAAGCTTTTATTTAGATGTTAATAAAAAACTTAAAAAAATATATATTATACATATTCCAAAAGAGCAGGAAGACGCAAGGTTTTATATGGAGCTTGGTGCAAAAACTGCATCTATTTTTAAAAATGATAAAATATCATCATTTTCTATAATTTCTTTTGAAGACATTTATAATGAAAAGAAAGATTTTTCAAGCACAAAAGCATTTTTAGAAGGGTTTATGTTTGCAGACTATTCCTTTGAAAACTTTAAGTCAAAGAAAACTCCAGAAAATACTTTTGAAGCAGAGATAATTACTGCTATGCCGCGACTTAAAAAATATATTGATGATAATGCAGAGCAGTGGAATACTGTTTTTACAAATATAAATATTATGAAAGATTTAATAAATACTCCTGCAAACCATTTAACACCTGTATTATTTGCAGAATTTGTTAAATCAAACAGCCATAGTGCTATGAATATATCTATATGGGATGAAAATGATATAAAAGCAAATAATCTAAACCTTTTATATGCAGTAGGAAGGGGAAGCAGCAATATGCCGCGGTTTATCCATATCCAGTATAATGGTGCACCAGAAACAAGTAAAAATATTGCACTTGTTGGCAAAGGTATCACTTTTGACAGCGGTGGCTCCAGTCTAAAACCTGCTGCCAGTATGACTACAATGAAAACAGATATGTCAGGTGCTGCCTTAATGTTTGCAGTAACAAAACTTATTGCTGAACTTGAACTTAAAATAAATATCAACACATATATACCATTGGCAGAAAATATTATAGGCAGAAACGCTCTTGTACCTGGTGATGTAATAACTTCTGCCAGTGGTAAAACTGTTGAAATATTAAATACAGATGCAGAGGGCAGGCTTATTTTAGCAGATGCACTTTATATGGCAGCAAAAACAGACCCTGAAATAATTATTGATGCTGCCACATTAACTGGTGCATGTATTGTGGCTCTTGGACCATTTTGTGCAGGTCTTTTCTCAAACAGGAAGTTTTTGAGCAAGCAGGTAAGTGATATTTCATGGGAAGTAGCAGAAGATGTGTGGGAACTGCCGCTTTTTGACGGCTATGAACAAGGTATAAACAGCACTGTTGCAGATATACAAAATATGAGCACTTTTGGCAGAGAAGGTGGGGCACTGCATGCTGCTTTATTTTTAAAACAGTTTGTAGATAACTACCCTTGGATACATTTAGATATTGCAGGACCTGCTTATTTAGAAAAATCTCACCCTATTTTTGGAAAAGAAGCAACAGGGTTTGGTTTAAGGCTTTTATTCCAGTTTTTGAAAATACATTATTTAGAGGATGATAATGGCAGATATTAGACAAATAGTTGCAAAAAATAAAATAATACAGTTATTTTCTTCAAAATATAACAGCATAACTGCATATATGAACTTTCCAACAGAACACTCTAAATATTCCTTTATTGTGTTTCTGATTGCTTCACTTGCTGCCTTTTTTATTTCAGTTAATGCAAGGTATGACCAGTTTGATGTATGGAAAGAAAATAAAGAGCAGTTCTTTTATGAAAATACCCCTATGATGACTACCCTTGATGCTTATAAATACATAAGACATGCAAAAGAGTTAAATGCAGGAAAATATGTGCCAGCAGGAGATGATATTGATATATTTTATCCAGAAGGTGTGCCTTTTTATGACCCTGCACCACTTTTAAGTGTAATACTTGCAAAAATACATAATATTACTGGTGTTGATTACTATAATGCTGCTATAAATATGGTGCCATGGCTTGGCAGTTTTTTTATACTGGCAGTATGCCTTTATTTCTATTTAGCAGGCTATCCTGCATTAGGTATAATTACAGGGCTTTTAACCACTTTTGCACCTGTTTACTATGGCAGAACAGCAATAGGCAGATTTGATACTGACGGCGGAAATATGTTTTTTCTTTTTCTTGCCAGTTTGTTTGTGCTTGCTGCCTCTAAAAGCAAAAAAGAAACATATCTTTATATTTTTTCTGCATGTTTAGGGCTTACTATGCTTGCCTTTCAGCATTTTTATAACCATATACTTTTTAACCTTGTTTATTTTGTTGTGTTTGCTGTTTGTTTATTTATATATAATCATAAATACAAAAATATATTACTTGCTTCACTGATATATATTATATCATCCAACCCTCTTGTATTCATAGATTCTCTTGGTGCATTAGCTGGCTCTATGGCTGTATATATTCCATTCCTGCCAAATAATTTAGCATCTAACTCACCTGTCCCATGGGTATATAACACAATAAGTGAAGCTGCTGCAGAATCTTTCAGCGGAATAGTTAATTTTACAATTCAAAATACACTGCTTTTTATATTAGGGCTTACAGGCGGTATTTTATTTTTTACAGCTAATATCAAAAAAGCACTGCCACTTGCTCCAATTTT
The DNA here is from genome assembly GCF_000487995.2 of Mucispirillum schaedleri ASF457. Lineage (NCBI taxonomy): Bacteria > Pseudomonadati > Deferribacterota > Deferribacteres > Deferribacterales > Mucispirillaceae > Mucispirillum > Mucispirillum schaedleri. The sequence continues at coordinate 1,442,067 of NZ_CP097562.1, read as the reverse complement.
TGCCATGGGGTTTGTTACTTTCATAAGCTCAGGCAGGTTTGCAATGTTTTTAATGCCTGTTATTGCTGCTGGACTTGGCTATATTATATATATTGCTTCTCATTATATTTTTAGAAAATTATCAAAACAGTATAAAAGCCGCAGCATTTATATAAATACATTTGCACCACTTTTACTTGCTGTTATGCTTTTAACAGGCATCTTTGCTGCGAAACTAACTGCCTATAATATGGTGCCCGCACCATCTATTAATACTTCTACTTATGCCTTAATAGATAAAATGGCAAAAGAACTGCCTGATAATTCTACAATATATACATGGTGGGATTATGGACTTGCTATTACTGATGTTACAGGATTTCCTGTTTATCACAGCGGTATGAGTCAGTCTACTCCTAAAACATGGATGATTGCAAAAAGTTTCACAGGAAGTCAGGAAGAACTTTACAATATATCATCATACATTGCTTCCGGCGGATATGAAGAAGTGCAGAAAATGTTTAAAGATAATAGAACTGTTGATGAAGTATCATCTGTGATGAGCTCTTATGATAAAGGACCTGAAAAAGAAAATATTTATATATTATTTACTTTTGATATGATTCAAAAATACAGTGCTGTTTCTTATTTAGCAGGCAATGCTGAATCAATAATTACCACATTCTGCCAGCCCGGCAATAATAATACCCTTTTATGCTCAAATAATATAAATATTAATGTGGAAACAGGTATGCTTACAGCTAATGCAAATAATATACAGCTATCTAAACTTATGCTTACAGAAAATGGCAGATTAACTGATACACAGACTTATTCTCTGCAAATTGGCTATTCTGTTATTTTACTGCCTGCCGCAAATGGATTTATTACTTATATTCTTTCTCCATCACTTTTAAATTCATCATTTGTGCAGCTTTTTCTTTTGCAGAATGCTGATGAAAAATATTTTACTCCTGTTATGAGTCAGTATCCTTATGGGGTTGTTTATAAAGTAAATCCAATTTGTCTTTATAAACAATATTAAAAAATTCATCCGTGAATTTTTTAAACCACGCTCTGCCGAAACAAGTTCGCCTATCGCTTACTAAAGGCGGCTCGTCCTGAGCCTAAAAGCGAAGTATCTTGATTTATCCTTTATTAAAAAATACATCCTTGTATTTTTTAAACCACGCTTGGTCGCAGTAAATGCTCCCGTCGCTTACGCTATGCGACGGGACTTCCTGTCCCTTGCATTATCATACTGAGCCTGAAAGCCGAAGTATCTAAAAAGTATACAATTGTAATATATAATTATAGATTTTTCGCCTGTAAAAATCAGGCCAAAATGACTGATATGTAAAATTTTTGAGTAAATCCATAATGAAATAACAAAATATTGCTTTATGAGATTTGCGGCTGTAAGACAGATATATATTTTATTCAATATATACTTATTATTAGTAACAAATATTACAAACTTATTGAAAGATTATTTTATTACTAATACATATTATCAAAAATTTATTTTGAAAAATATCTTTTTATTTTTATACATCAAATGGTTATGAAAAAATATTATACAAATACAGCTGAAACTGTATATTTTTATATTGCAAAAATAAAGTATATAATGTATTTATATGCTAATTAGGAGAATATATGAGATACAAAGCAGTATTTGCTTTTATATTTATAATTATATCAGGCAGTGCTTTTGCAGATACTATTAATTTTGGCAACTCTTTCTTTAATAAAGATAGAGCAAATTCCATAAGCCAGATTATTACAATAGAAAATAAAGCTTCCATTACTATGGAATATGCTGTTTCATTTTCTTCCCATCTTTCTATGCATACAAGCGACATTAAAGCTGCACCATTAACAGAAGATATATATGATAATGATACGAAAGAAACTTTTTCTACAATTACAGAAGATTCCTGTATTCAGCATTATGGAGAAACAGTTTTTTCTATCCCAGCAGGTCAGAAATGCCGTCTGCTTCTTACATTTTCACCTACAGAAGTTAAAGAATATTCTGAAATTATGTATATTAAAAGCCAAAAAGATACAGTTGAATACAATATTAAAGGCACTGGTATATTAATGCCTGATTCTACTGTATTATATTATACAGATAACAGCGGCGAAAATATTGATAATAAAAGAGCAGAATATTCTATAAAATGGCAGAATGAAACGGCTGGCACAAAAAGTGATAAATATGCCTATATTAAAATATTTAAAACAAGCAGGAAAGATACATCTCCGCTTACTTATGAAATAAATGGAGATACCGCATTTAAAATAGATAAAGCACTAAGCACATGCAAAATATTAGAAAATGAAATAAAAGAGCCAACTGAAAGCCCATGCGGTATAGTTATAAGCTTTCTGCCAAGCTCAGCAGGTGATTTTTCTGCTAAATTAGTCTTTAATAAAAGAATACTTTCAGGTGCAAAAGAATATACTCTTTACGGCTCTGCTGCTGATATGCTTGATTTTGGCACAGTATATTTTGGTGGAAATGTGCAGAAGATACTTATACCAAATACAAGTGATGCCGACCAGCATTATTCTATTTTATCAGAAAGTAAAGACACAAATTTTAGAATAGTAGTAGTAAATAATAAAAATCTTCCATCATGTATTGCTAATAATAACGAAACAAATTTTATATTAAAAAAAGGTCAGTCATGCTATTTAGGGTTTACTTTCGCCCCTGATAGAAATGCTGATTTTACTAAAAAAATTATAATAATGAGTAATTCCGGAGAGAGACGAGAAGTAACACTAAAAGGCTCTGGAATAGAAAAATTACAAGAAAATTAAAATTTTGCTTGACAGTAATATTTTTTTATATTAGATTAATTTTCCTTAATAATAGGTGGAGGTTCTGCATGTTCGCAGTAATTAAAACTGGTGGAAAACAATACACCGTAAAAGAAGGCGATATTTTCAATGTTGAAAAGTTAGAAGTTGAAGTAGGTGCCACTCATAAATTTGAAGAAGTTCTTTTTATTTCAGGTGATAAGCAAACTGCAGGTTCACCTTTTGTTAAAGGTGCTTCTATTGATGTTGAAGTGCTTGAACACGGAAAAGCTGACAGGGTTTACATATTCAAAAAGAAAAGAAGAAAAGATTATCGTAAACGCCAAGGTCATAGACAAATGTTTACTAAAGTAAAAGTTGTTAAAATTAATGGGTAGGAGATAACAATGGCTCATAAGAAAGCAGGCGGTAGTTCTCGTAACGGCAGAGACAGCCATTCCAAAAGATTAGGTGTAAAAAAATTTGGCGGCGAATTAGTAAAAGCAGGTAACATTATCATTCGTCAAAGAGGCACTAAATATAAACCGGGCGAAGGTGTTGGTATTGGTAAAGATGATACATTATTCGCTCTTATTCCTGGCTATGTTAAGTTTGTTAATAAAGGCAGACTTGGTCAATTTGTAATGATTGAAACTGAAAAAGCATGTTAATTATACCATATTGATTATATGGTTTTTGAGCCGGTTTATACCGGCTTTTTTTATTATATTCATTTTACAGGTTAAAACAATATGAAATTTATTGATACAGCATCTATTAAACTAAAAGCAGGCAATGGTGGCAATGGCTGTATAAGTTTTCGCAGAGAAAAATATGTGCCAAAGGGCGGACCAAACGGCGGTAATGGTGGCAATGGTGCTAGTATTTATTTCATTGGTGATAAATCAAAACATACTTTAATGGATTTTCGCTATAAGTCAATCTACAAAGCACCAGACGGAGAAAAAGGCAAAGGAAGTGATATGCATGGAAAAGCAGGAGAAGATTTAATACTTCCTGTTCCTGCTGGCACTATTATCAGAAATGCAGAAACTGGTGATATTATAGCAGATATTACTAATGACGGGGAAAAAGTTTTAGCAGCTCTTGGGGGCAGGGGAGGCAGAGGCAATATGAACTTTGCTACACCAGAGCAGAGAGCACCACGATATGCAGAAGACGGCAGACCCGGGCAGGAAATAGAAGTTGAGCTTGAGCTTAAACTTTTAGCAGATGTTGGTATTATAGGGTTTCCTAATGCAGGTAAATCAACATTTATATCCGTTGTTTCTGCTGCAAAGCCAAAAATAGCAGATTATCCATTTACTACACTTACTCCAAACCTTGGGGTTATTAAAGACGGTCATGGTGGAAGTTTTGTCATAGCAGATATGCCGGGATTGATTGAAAATGCTCATGCAGGAGCAGGGCTTGGGCAGCAGTTTTTAAGACACATTGAAAGAACATCTCTTTTACTGCATTTTATAGATGCATCACATGAAGAATCCATGGTAGAAAGGTATAAAACTATTAGAAATGAACTTGCTCTCTATGCCTGTTCTTTAAAAGATAAAAAAGAAATAGTTGTAGCTGCAAAAATGGATGCATGCAATGATGATGTTTTTTTTGAATTTGAACAATATACAAAAAATAACGATATAACTCTTTTTAGAATATCATCACTTACACGCAGCGGCACAAAAGAATTAATAGATTATGTTTCTGATATAGTAAAAAAACATAAGGTAGAAAATGAAGAAGCTGAATCAGATATTGAAAAGCAGCTCTAACAGTGCAGTATTGCAGATGAGCCATATTTATAAAATATGGTATTCAGTAGTAATGGATAACTTAAAACCAGTTACTACTCCATATCACTTTGACCCTTATACAAAAACATTAACTATTAAAGTGCATGATAATATATGGTATACTGACCTTTCTTATATGACAGAAGATTTTAAATTAATACTTAATGAAAAAGGTTTAGATGTATTAAAAGTAGTTTTTAAATACAGCCCAAAATATGAGAAAGTAAAAAAACAAAGCCAGACTGCATATAATCTTTCAGATAAATGTAAAAATTATATTGAAAATTCTGTAAAAAAAATAAATAATAAAAAAATAGCAGAAAATTTTAAAGAATATTTAATAAATTATTTCCAGCACAATAGTTTTGAAAGCTGGATAATTAAGTGAAAGGATTTGTTATGATTTTAGAAATAAAAACATTTCCAAGTGAAATATTAAGAAAAAAAGCGGAAGAAGTTACAGAGTTTAATGAAGAACTTCATCTGCTTCTTGATAATATGTTTGAAACAATGTATCAAGCAAAAGGTATTGGACTTGCTGCTCCGCAGGTTGGTGTATCTAAGCGTTTTTTTGTGCTTGATGATATGAGCGGTGCTGAAAATAAAAACCCTATGGAAATTATTAACCCTGTATTTTTAGAAAAAGAAGGCGAAATTTTAGAAGAAGAAGGCTGTCTTTCTATACCTGGCGAGTATGCATATGTTAAGCGGTATATGAATGTTAAAGTTAAATATCAGGACAGATTTGGCAATGAAAAAATTATAGAAGCAACTGACAGGCTTTCAAGAATTTTGCAGCATGAATCAGACCATCTTGACGGCACACTTTTTATTGACAGACTGCCTAATACTAAAAGAGAAACTATTAAAAAACATGTTAAAAAAAGAATTAATCAGGGCGATTATCAAGTAAATCAGTAACATATCTTTTACTGATTTTTCAGGATAAACTTTTGATATTTGTATCTAATAGTATTCTAAAAAGGTTTTAAATTTAATTACAGAAATTCACTAATATTCTTTGCTTTGCTCAGAATATACAGCATAAATAGAGTGATTGAATACTTACACTCAAAAATTTTATAGCAGTAATACTGAGCCTGCTCCCATGTCTTACTGAAATGTGAAAGCTCTATGTCTTACTGAGCCTGAAAGGCGAAGTAGCTATGATAGTTAAGTTAAGTAAAGTGCCATACACTTCAACTTATATCTTACTGAGCTTGATTTTTAAGCGAAGTAGCTAAATTTATACTTTATTAAAAAATACTGTCCAGCTACGGACTTTTAATTCCATCGCTACTCGCTCGGAAAGTCCTTGCGTCGTAAAAGACACTCCCCTTGTATTTTTTAAATCACGCTTGGTCGCAGTAAATGCTCCCGTCGCTTACTTTCAGACGGGACTTCCTGTCCCTTGCATTGTCTTACTGAGCCAAAGGCGAAGTATCTAAAAAATAGAATAATTTGGATATATTATACAATATCATAATATTATAAAATTTAGATTTTTCGCCTGTAAATTCAGGCTCAAAATGAATGCAATAAAAAATTTTTGAGTGTAAGTTCATTCCCATGATTAAAATATTTTAATAACTACAGATTATAAAAACCCTGCCTTAATCAATAAAGCAGGGTTATAGATCAAATATTATTTACTTATTATGCATTGTCTTTATTTTGTGAAAAAGATGGCATAGCAAGTTTTCTTTTCATAAAAGATGCTGCAATTAATGCAATATGCAGTGCAGCCATTACATATAAGAATGTTGGTATTGGCACTGGCTCACCTGATGCATAAGAGTGCATGCCACTTAAATAATAGTTTACACCAAAATATGTCATCATCACAGTATAAAAGCCAAGTGTACTTAATACACTGAATATATAAGGGTTATTTAGTTTTTTAATAAATCTTGCATGGAGTATTATTGTGTATGCTACAATAGTAATCAGCGACCATGTTTCTTTTGGGTCCCATCCCCAGTATCTGCCCCAGCTTTCGTTTGCCCATACACCACCTAAAAATGTGCCGATTGTAAGCAGACCTAAGCCTAAAATCATACTAATTTCATTAATGCAGTGCACATTTACTATACTTTGGTCAATATGTGCTCTTTTTGGACTTCTTAAAACAAAAAGTATCATACTGATAATACCAAGCACAAAACATAGTCCAAAAAAGCTGTAACTTGCTGTAATAACTGACACATGGATATTAAGCCAGTATGATTTTAACACTGGAACTAATGTGCCAATCTGTGGGTCCATAAAACCTAAATTTGCAACAAATAATGTAGTGCCTGCTACAAAGTTAGTGGCTGCAATAGCTAAAAGCGACCTTTGGAAGAATAAAAGACCAGCAAGAGCACCCGCCCATGCTATATATATCATAGATTCATAAGCGTTACTCCATGGTGCATGTCCTGCAACATACCACCTGCATATTAATGCAGCAGTATGCAGAACAACTGCAAGTATTGTTATTCCTGTAAATATTATGCCCTTAGTGCTGTTTACAGCTTTATTTTTTATAATAGCAGTAATAACAAAAACAAACATTATAATACCAAGTAAAACATAAATATAAGTTAAGTTTTTAAATGGATTATATTTATTCATCATGATTTCTGCACTTATACGGCTTTCTGCTGGGATAAGATGAGCACCATTTGTTCTTTGGAACTCACTGATTAAACCCAAATATTTATCTGCATCCTGCCAGTTGTTTTCTTTTAAGCCTTTATCTACACCTTCAAAATACTGTTTCAATAAATCCTGTATTTTTAGCGTAGTATCCTTATCAAGTGATGCCATTGCAACACCCGGGGATAAAAAGCCGGTTGTATTGCCTGTAATATCAGGAAATACTAAAAACATCTGTGCTGTATACATATAATATGCTATACCCATTTTCTCATCAAACTTGATTAAATCTTTTTGAAATTTTGTCCTGTGTGCTGGGTTTGACTGGTATGCTGCATCAATATATTCTTTAAGTTTATATTCACCATTTTCGCCATATGCATCTGCAAATGAAACATATTTTTCATTTTTTGGAGTTCCAAGTTTTTCTCTTAACTCTTCAGAGCTTGTTGGAAACATTTTAATATGCTGAAAATAGTCATAATACATCATCATACCTAAAAATATTTCAACATGGTTCATTCCTTTAAAATTATCTTTTCTAATTAATTTGTGAACCATATCCATAGCAAGAGTATCAAGGGGTTTTATTCTACCCTGCATATCCTGAACAAGCAGTCTGCCTGCTTTTTCTGAATGAGCCTGCATTTTTTCAGAAATATTTTTAATTAATCCATCAATATCTTCCTGTGATGGCACATGAGCTGCATGCTCATCAGCTGCTGCATTATCACTCTGACCCATATTAGATGCATAAGCAACTTCTATCCAGTTATCATTTTGCAAAGTAATATCTTCAGCATAAAGGTTTGATGCAGATAGTAATAAAAATGATGAAAATGCTATAAAATAAACATATAATTTCTGTTTTTTAAGATAATGGCTTAGTCTCCATACTCTGCTTCCTTTTCCAAAGAAACTAAGTATAAAACCAACTGTTAATAAAAAATAGCCAATATATGTTGGGATTTTACCCGGGTCTTTATTTACACTAAAAATTGTTCCCATTTCATCTTGGTCATAAGATGACTGAAAAAATCTATATCCTTTATAATCTAACACATTATTCATAAATATCTCATATCCAAAGCTGGAATCATCATCATAATCTGTAACTAATATTTTTGACTTATAAGAAGAAGGACTTTTTGAGCCCGGATATCTTGTTAATATAAAATCTTCTAAATATATTTCAAAAGGAACAGGTATCTCTGCAGGACCCCATACAAGCTGAAAATACATACCACCTAATTCAAATGTTTCACCAATATTTGCATCAAGATAGCTTTGCGGTAAATCCATTGTTTTACTGTCACCATTATATGATGCTGTAACATTAATAACAGGCGGAGTATTTTTATTTCCTTGAATGTATGAATTAAATTTTACTTCCAGCTCTGAATTATTTAAAGGTATTTTTTCATGAAACTTAGTTTGAGTTACACTATTATAACGAACAGGAATATTTGTATAATAAATATTATCTTCAATGGCTACTCTTATATTTAAATATTCTTCATCAGTAATGATTACATTAGATGATGAATGCTCTCTAATATGCACAACACCTTCAAAACCAAAAAATCTTGTTAATGCAGCACCAAGTAGTATAACTATAAAAGATACATGCAGTATTATGCTGTAATACTTTTTTGACTTCCAGACTTTTCTGTATACAAAAACTGCAATAAGATTAAGCAGCAAAAGAATATGCACTATATTAAATAATGTTGTGCGGTAAATCATATCCTGAGCTGCCTGTATGCCGTATGACGCATCAGCTTCAATAAATGTTGCTGCTGCACATAATATAGCATAAATTGCTAATAACACGATAGTTGTGTATATTGAGCAAAACATTTTAACAAACTTCATAAAACACTGACTCCTAATTATCTATATTTTATTAACATAAAAAACTTTTATTTATGTTATATATTTTTCTCTTTATAATATTCTTTTAATTTTTCTGATATTATATTTTTATCCAGAGAGTAAAGGCTTTTATCCAAAAAAAACTCCATTATTCCAAGCATTCTGTTTTGTGTAATATAGCCCGGGTATATAAGCAGTATTTTATCCCCATACATTATAGCAGTTACAGGTGTGCCCCTAATCATAAATTTTTCTTTTAATTCTGATAAACTTAAAGTTTTACCATTAATATTCCAACTTTCTTTTCTGCTGATGTTTATATAATAAGGCAGATAGTTTTCTTTTACAAAATTGCTGAGACTGCCTTTTTCAGTTAGTGATTTTTTCATAGCAGCACATGCACTGCACCCATCTGCTCCAAAAAGAAGAATACTTAATCTGTCTTCCCCTTTATTGTTTTTTGTATATATATTATCATCACTTATAAATATATCAATATATTCTTTTGCATTATCCTGCTGCATTGCTTTATCAACAGGCATAACGATATTTTTCTTATCCTGCTTGCTGCATGCAGCAAAAATAACAAGTGATAACATAATCAGAACTTTTTTCATTTAATATCCATTACTTTTTTAATGGAAGCAGCAATATTATCAACTGTTAAGTTTGTTATTCTATCTATGAGTTTTCCATCTTTATTAAAAAAGAAAAGTGCAGAGCTGTGAGCAACAGAATAATCAACAGCTGAGCCTTCCATTGGAAATATTTCATATTTTATATTATATTTTTTTGCAATTTTTTTAAGGTCTTCTTCTTCAAAGCGGATGCCCATACCGTTTGGATAAAACCACAAAGCATATTCATCTAATGCTTCTGGTGTATCTCTTGCAGGGTCTAATGTAACATATAATAAAAGTAAGTCTTTTGCTGTGATATTATATTCTTTTAAACTTTCAACAGCTTTTGAAAGAGTTTCAAGAGTAACAGGGCATACATCAGGGCAGTATGTATAGCCAAAATATATAACAACATTATGCCCCCTTAAATCCCTTAGAGAAATCTCCCCTTGAGAGCTTTGCCCTTTAAATTCATACTTATTCTGCTCATTATAATATACTATTGCTCCAAAAACTAAAACTGCAGCAAATAAAGATATAAATGAAATAACTACTGTTTTTATAATTTTATGTTTTTCCATATCCTTTCCAGTATATTATCTTGGCACATCAAAATCTATGTATAAACCTGTAGGCTCGTTGCCGTCATAAACAGCAATCCTGTATCTCATTACATCTTCCACAAGACATGCACTTAAAGCTACCTTTGTTATATATATATTATCTTTCTCTACTAATGAAGCAATAATTGTTCCCATATCCATATTTAATCCAAATATTCGGATTTTTGCATCATAAAAATCATAATTCAGACCTGAAAGGCTTATTGTTGTTTCTGCCATAATCTCAACAGGGCGGGGAGTCATATCAAAAGTTACAGTCTGCCCGTTAAACTCTTTTGTGCATTTTTTCTTCATTAAATCACACTTTAAAGGAACTAAATCATAATCTCTTGAAACATCTGTCCTGCTGTCACTAGAAAACTGGATATAAATAAAGGCAGCTGCTGCTCCCACAATAATGCTTATAATTACAGGTATTATAAATGTTTTCATGGTTTTACTACTTTTATGTTATCAACATTAACCGTTTCATTATTAGAAAAAATAAGTTTAATATTAACTGTATCACCTGCATTTAATGGCTTTTTCAGGTTAATAAGCATAATATGGTCGCCACCTCTTTTTAATACAGCACTAGATTTTGGTGCAATTTTAATTTCTTTTACCTGCACCATTTTTTTCATACCCTGTTCTTCTATATGTGTATGAAGCTCTGTTACTCTGCTGACATTATTTTCAGCCCCAGTAAGCACCATTTCCTTATCTGTTAAATTTTTAATTTCCATAAATGCTCCACCATTGTTTGCATTTGGTGGTGCAGCATAAATTATAGCATTTTTTACTTCAATACTGCCGCAAATACCCGTCTGAAATAAAAATGCACTAATGATAAAAGTAAATAATATAATTTTTTTCATAAACTCTTCCTATGATTTGATTTTATAAAAATATCGCCAAGATAATTATACCTTGGCGATATATATGTTTAATTTTAATTAATTTGATGCTTATGCTATATCATTAGTATTAAAGCTGCTAATATAAGCACCAACAATACTAAACCTAATGCCATTAGTGTAAAACCTATAAACTTAGCAATAAATGTGCGAAGTCCAGATTTTTCATCTTCCACCATATCATTAAGCCTGCCTTCAACTTTAAGCCTTTCAACCCATTTTGCTCTTTCATGGTGAGCTTCTTCCACGGGAACATTACCAAGGAATATAACCATATCCATAGGGAATTTATCCAGCCTGAAATGAGAGTTAAAAAAGTGTATGGAGAAAATAAATGCCATAGCAAGTAAACCCTCATAAGTGTGGAATATAATAGCCACATTTACAGCTGAGCCGGGCAGTATTGCTGCTGACTGCACAGGAAACAGCAGGATTAAACCTGTAATACCAAATACAAATGTTCCCCAGATTTCAGCTAAATAGTCAAATTTTTCCCAGTAAGCCCATCTGTCAAATACAGGTCTTGGACCTTTGCCTAAGAACCATTTAAAGTTAGCTTTAATATCTCTAAAATCCTGTGCATTTGGTATAAGAGAATCTGGTCCAAAAACTGCTTTTATAAACAGTTTTCCAGAAAGTCTGCCTGTTTCTTTATCTCTTATCGCATCCCGTTTTGTCCAAAGGTTTGTTACTACATCAATTACATGTGTTGCAAAAAGCAGACCTAAAAGTAATGCAAACCAGTGGTGTATTACTGTTGAATTAATAGGGCCGCCTATAAAATCTGCAACTGCATGAGCCCATGGTGCATCATAAAATTTCTGCGGCATACCAGAAAGTGACAAGCCCATAAATGATATTGCAAGACCTAAATGCTGTATTCTATGCAGCAGCGAAAATCTTTTTAAGCCTTTTTTATCATTTTTTACTGCAGCCATTGCTATTTTCCATGCTTCTGGATTTGCTCTTTTAACTAAGAATAAACGAACAGCCCATAAAATTGTATGTATACCAAAGAAGATAAATACTGTAATAACTAATGTCAACATACCAATATTTACCCAGTATAATACAGGGTGATTTTCTCTGTCTTTATGGTCTGCATGGGCAATGTATGTTACAAAGCTTTTTGTTGAACCTTCATGACATTTTCCACATGTTTCTATTCTGTTGCTAAGGGATAATGCAGAGCGAAAATCATCACTTTTAAATATATTATGACCGCCATGACAGTCTGCACATGATGCAATAGTTGGAGTCTGCCCAACTGTATTTAATACATTCATTTTGCCATGAAAGCTGGCTTCATATAAACTGCCTTTGCCTTTATGGCACTGCATGCAGCTTTCTGAGCTGACTTTTTTAGGTGATTCTACACCTTTTAATGTTCCTGTATGTGTTTTATGACAGTCTACACATAAAGGCTGTGCTTTTTTACCCGGCTCTGGTGTATTGTAATAAAGCAAAGTGCCATCAAGCAGTGCTTTATAATTTACATCATGCACACTGCCTTCAAATGCACTGCCTAAATCATCGTGACATTTTACACAGTTTCTGTTTATCTGCATTTTATCTGCAGCATTATCTAGTTTTATACTGCTTCTGTCTATTTCTTTATTATATGTTCCATGACAGTTACGGCATGCAGGAACTTCACCAAACACAATATCTTTATGTATACCATCTGTAAATTCTACAAGATTTTGAGCTGTATGCCAGTTTTGTATGCGTTCTTTGACAACAGGTCTGCCTGAAGTTATCCATCCTTCAACACCGTCTATCATTACATACGAATTTTTATAACCTGCCTGCACTGCCTGCGATGCTGCTTCACCCGGCTCATAAGACAGCCTGTTTAAGCCATAGAATATTAATGTAGTATTTTTATCTTTTGGCAAAGTCTGCAGCCAGTTTTTATCAATTACAAAAACAGCTCCGTTGATATAGCCTATACTTTCACGCATTTCTTGAAAATTTACATCAACAAATGTTGCTTTTTCACCTTTTAATTGGTTTTCTGCGTCTGCCAGTCCTATTTGGTTTATACCTTCTATATGGGCATATCCACCCATTTCAGCTTCAGCATAAGTTGTTACAGACAGGCACATTGCTATTAACAGGTAAAAAATTATCCTAATCTTCTTCATAACAATCTCTCATTATCTAGTTAAGGTGCTTGAATTTATTTTATCTTCAAGCACCATAATCTTATACACTATCTTTAAAGTAACTATTAATTAGCTTTAAGGATATTTTGAGCCTGTTGAATATAAACTAATGCTTCGCTAACTATTTTGTTAGAATAAGCTGGTCCATGAACCCCCCAGGAGCCGTCTTTTTCAAGTTTGCTTACGATTTCCTGAGCCTGTTTAGTAAGCAGTATAATTTCTGCTTTTTTCTCAACTGGTAATAATGTGTTATCAGCTAAACCTCTATCAATCGCTTTAATACCTGCTTTGATTTTGTCATAGCCATCTTTTACAGGCTGCTGCCATTTCATTACATCATTATATACCTGCTCCTGATTATAGTATTTAAGTTTATCAGGCAGTGTAGTTTGAACTGGACTGTGACATCCGCTTGCACCAGGTCCAACAAGGTTTACATCACTAAAACTTGTTCTACCGCATGCCCACATTAAATCTACAAAGAAGTGGCCTTTTTCATCTCTTGCAATAGTCCATCCTTTAACATTTGATTTTCTTGGCTCTCCCTCAGGTGGGTTTAATGTTTTAGCTGTTTTATCTACTTTAATATTCCAAATGTGTGATGCACGAACATTATCAGCAAGTGCATGGTCTGGGAACTGAACAGCACCAAAGTTTTCACAACTCATAATATTAGGCATGTGACATGCTGTGCATCTATCTTCTGCATGTATTCCACCCGGTTTAAAGAATTCTTTTTGTGTTGCGTGGCAGTCTGCACATTCTTTTTTAAGACCAGTTAAAGTATATTCATCTTTCCAGTCATTTTTAGTAACCATGTGTGGGTCATGACATGTATTACATCTCATGCCTTTATCATATATCTTCTGCATGTATTCCACCCGGTTTAAAGAATTCTTTTTGTGTTGCGTGGCAGTCTGCACATTCTTTTTTAAGACCAGTTAAAGTATATTCATCTTTCCAGTCATTTTTAGTAACCATGTGTGGGTCATGACATGTATTACATCTCATGCCTTTATCATAGTGAGCAGAATTGTAAAGCTGAGCATGAACTTACCCAAAAATTTTGAACTAAGCCACTAAATAAATTTCTTTTTCCTGTAAAGGTGTAAGTCCATTAGCTTTTATTCTGTAATTATTATAGAAATCAATATATTTTTCAAGTTCATATTTAAACTGTTCTATATTTTTGAATTTGTTAATATAAACCAATTCACATTTTAAAGTAGCAAAGAAACTTTCCATAACAGCATTATCATAGCAGTTGCCACGCCTTGACATACTCTGCTCTATATTATTTTCCTTTAATAACTTTCTAAATTGATTAGCCTGATATAATATACCCTGGTCTGAATGTATCATTAACCCTGTTGTATCTTTTGTTTTATCTATTGCCTGTTTTAAATTATCTATTACCATTTCTTCATTATTATATTTGCTTACACTGTATGCTGTTATTTCTCTGTTATACAAATCCATTATTGCTGATAAATACACCTTTTCATTATTAATTTTTATCTCTGCCACATCTGTTACCCATTTTAAACATGGTTTCTCACTTGTAAAGGCTCTGTTTAATTTATTGCTGCATATATGACTTACTCTGCCTTGTTTATACCTTTTCTTAACCCTGATTATTGATGAAATATTTAATTCCTTCATTAATTTTGCTACTGTCTTCCTGTCATAAGTATAACCCAGTTTCTCTAATGCCTTTGTTATTCTTGGATAGCCGTAAGTCTTGTTAGATTTTTCATATATTTCTAATATATATGCCTTGACTTCTGCATATTTATCTAATGCAGCAGGCTTTTTAACATTATAATAGTAAGTGCTTCTTTTCATATTACTCACAGACAACAGGATATCCAAACTGTAATACAGCCTTAATGCAGTTATTATTTGTGCTTTTTCTGTTGAACTCTCTGTTCCTTTGACTGCATTAAGGCTTCCAGCTTTTTTAAATATGCATTCTCCGCTGACTTGTAATAAAGCTCTTTTTCAAGCTCTGATATTCTCTCTTTTAATTGTCTTACTTCTTCACTATCATCTGATTTAGTGAGTTTAATATCAGTAGAGTTTGAGTGTTTACTCTTTTTACTGTTCGGGATATTCTTATCTGACATATTATCTCCAATAAACTTACTGCAAAACTTATTCCAGTCATATATTACTGATGCTGATGGTATATTAAAATATAGTGCTGTCTGCTCATAACTTAAATTATTTGATGCCTTATAAGTTAACACATTTAATTTAAAATCTCTACTATATTCATTGCGGGTAAAGCTATGATGTAAACTTGATTCGCCTGAATGCTTATATCTGTTATAGATATTACATATTACTCCTTTATGAATTTTACAGCATCTTGATAATTCACTGGCACTCATTATTCCATTTTCTATGACTGTTACTAGATATTTCTTAAACTCATAGCTGTATTTTCTTGCCATATACACTCCTTATATGGCTAGTACAACTTTTTCGGGTAAGTTCATTTTCCATTGTTCATATTGAGCAGGGTGACATTCTGCACATTTTTCTGGTCCTACAAATTTGTTAGGATAGTCTAATGTTGTTTCATATCCCAGTCTGTAAGTAACTGCTGTATATTCAACATTATTTCTTTTTGCAACAGCAGGACCGCCATTAATGCTGGAAAACTCTTCCAGCCTGTCGCTTAAATGGTATTGACCAACTAAGCGTCCCTCTTTTTCATATTGAAAAATTGGGTGTTTTTTCTTTAATACATCAAACAGTGTTTTTTCCTGCTCAATATATTCACCTAATGTTCTAGGTTTTTGAAAATCCTGTTCCTGTGCTTTTGCTGGAATAGTCAGAAAACAGAATAACAGACACATAACTAATACAATAAGATTATAAATCTTTGTGTCTAATAGATTTGCAATGAACTCCTTATTCATGTAAACCTCCCCTGTTTTTTAGAATAATGGCAAAAATAAGAATTGTTTCACGATTAATATAATTATCATTAAATCTATATCATAGTTTTACTATATAGATTAAAATATTAAGTTGTCAATTAATTTGTTTTTACATTATTTTAAACAGGCTCTACACAATGGTTACACATTTAAGATTTTAATATTATTATGCTTAAATACATAAAAATATTATGCAAAATAAGTGTAATACATAATTTTTAGTTGATAAATTGATTTTTTATTAGATATTGTTCAGGTATAAATATATGACATAGTGTCAAATAAAAGGGCTGATTATGTGTTTTTTCCTTTCTATCTCATTAATCATAGCATTTTTTAAATCCAAATCAAGCATATTATTTATATTTCTATATAATTTCTCTAAAATTTCATATCTTATATGCTCTATATGCTTAATACCTTTGCTTAAACTGTTTTCTTCAACAGCCCGTTTAATAATAAGCTTTTTTTCTAAGTATCCTATATTATATTTTAAGGCAAATCTAAGTGATATTTCATAATCTTCACAAACCCTTAAATCTTCATTAAAATATCCTGCCTCATCAAATACTGATTTATGGACTATTAGGGAAGATGGGCTTATCCTGCATTTATCAAGTATTTTATCAAAAATATATCCGCCATACCGCTTGTTACTTTTACCCTGATTTATCCACCTGTCTTTTCTATACCAAAATTCATCAGTATGGCTTATATATAAATTATTTTCAGCCATATAGTTTAGCTGATATTCCAGTTTTTCAGGAAGAAATAAATCATCTGAATCTAAAAAAGCAATATATTCACTACATGCAGCTTTTATGCCAGTGTTTCTTGCAAAGCTTATGCCTTTATTTTCATTAAGCTTTATAAGACGGATGTGCTGCATATAGTTTTTAAGATATAAAACCATATCAAAAGAAGAGCCGTCATCAATAACAATTATCTCTGACGGCTTAACTGACTGTATTAATACACTTTCTACTGCATCTCTAATTGAAAAAGTCCTGTTATATACAGGTATAATAACAGATACTGTTTTCATATTTTTTATATTTTATGAACTCTGTTAACCATAGTTGAAAATACTAATATTGTGTTTGTGCTTGCAACTCCCGGAAGCTCTCTTAATTTACGGATAATACCTGCTAATGTATTAGTATTTTTAGTGATTACTTTTAAAAGCAGTGTAAAATCACCAGTTACATGGTAACATTCTACTATATCTTCATCTACATTTTTAAAAATATTTTCAAAATCATCAATATATACAGGGTTATCCATAACAATACCAACAAAAGCTACCATATCAAAACCCATTTTGCGATAGTCTACTCTCGCAGTATAGTCATAAATTATACCATCACTTTCCATTTTTTTTATTCTATCAATAACGGAAGGGGGTTTCATACCAACTTCTTTAGCAATATCAGTATAAGATATTCTTCCATTTTCTATAAGCATATTTAAAATTTGAACATCTATAGAATCAAGAGCCATATATCACCTCAATTTTCAGATAACTATATATATAAACCAAGTTATTTAATATTTCAAGTGGATAGTTTATTTTGTTTGTAAAATTTTATGTTTTCCCATAAAAAATAATCTTTAATACAAAAATTTTTCACTTTTATATTTTTTGTAGATAAAATTGTGGTTTATATAATTATACTTCTTGATTTTAGCAGAGAAAAATATTATCAATATAATCTACGAGGTGAATATATGAATATAGTTATGAAAACAGAATTTCCTGACTTAAAACTTATAGGCAGAGGGAAAGTCAGGGATATTTATGATTTAGATGATAAATTATTAATAGTTTCAACTGACAGATTATCTGCTTTTGATGTAATACTTCCAAATGGTATAGAAGGAAAAGGAGAAGTTTTAACTGAACTTTCAACATTCTGGTTTGACAAAACTTCTCATATAGTAAAAAACCATCTTATTACTACAAAAATAGAAGAGATGCCTGCAGAAGTGCATAAATATAAAGATATACTTGAAGGCAGAAGTATGCTTGTAAAAAAAGCTAAACCCCTTTTAGCTGAATGTGTTGTCCGTGGTTATATTACAGGTTCTGGTATGAAAGATTATTTAAAAACAGGTGCTGTATGCGGTATTAAGCTGCCAGCAGGTCTGCAGGAAGCAGATAAGCTGCCATCACCTATTTTTACTCCATCTACAAAAGCAGATGTAGGTCATGACGAAAGTATATCCTATGAAAAAATGTGTGATATTGTTGGCAAAGAATATGCTGAAAAAATGCGTGATTACACTATTAAAATATATACATTTGCATCAGAGCTTGCTTTATCAAAAGGCATTATCATTGCAGATACTAAACTTGAATTTGGACTTTATGAAAATGAAGTTATATTAATAGATGAAGTTTTAACACCTGATTCATCTCGTTTCTGGTTTGCAGATAAATATAAATCAGGTCATATTCAGGACAGTATGGATAAACAGATTGTTCGCAATTATCTTGAAACTCTTGACTGGGATAAAAAGGCTCCGGGACCTGTTCTTCCAGAAAATATATCAAAAGAAACATCTAAAAGATATAGGGAAATTGCTGGGCTGTTAACAGCAGAATAATATGATTAGCTGAACTTAAATGTGTATTAAGTTCAGCTGATATATTTCATATTATATATGTATATAAATTAGTGTGTTATTTCTTATATTATTTTACAGAGTTTTTTATTCTAACTTTTTTCAGATTAAAGTTATTAATGTGAGGTTTCATATAAATGGATGAATCAGCAGTAAAAGAAAGTATTCTTGAACTACTCAGAAAATCAGGTTTAAAAATATATGGTGATGTTCAAAGCAGTGAAGAAGCAGGCGAAGAAAATAATATAGAACATAATACACCTGTAGAAATAACTGGAAAAGATATAAAAATATATCCTCATTATAATAATAACTTTGGTTTTTTTACAGCTGTTATAGATAAGATACAATTTATAATATTGAAAGGTCAGTATTCTGATAATATCAGATATATAACTGGCAGACCTGATTTAAATAATGCAGAGATAAATACTCTGCTTGATACAATTTTTAAAGCAGAAAGAGTGGCAGCAACTCCACTTGAAATGGATATTTTCTTATCAGATGATGAATGTTTTATAAAATATGCTGCACCTATTGAAGAAACTTTTAAAGATGATATGAGAGACTATACCATACCAAGACCACTTGCTGCTTCTGAATATAGTGAAAGTAAATCAAGAGTATATGATGAAGAAGTTATACTGTCTTCTGGATATTTTTCTTCTTTTTTTCCGCAGGTATGTTCATTTTTTACTACTTCACTTTTTAGTGACTTGCCTGATATTTTAAACCCGATTTTTGCTTCATGCAATCTTAAAACATCATCGCCATCTGTTGTGTCTGTTGATGGCAGAATATATATAAATATGACTGCTTTTGAAAAAATGATGCATACAATAGGACTAAATAAATCATTATACAGGCGTGTTTTTTCTCCAAACCTGTTTTTAAAAATGGGTATATCTAAGCTGGATAAACTAAACCATTCTTTTTTTCCTGTATCATTTGATGAGATAGATGAAGTTTTAAAAGAAATTAAAAGTCTATCATCAAAAGTAAACATTAATAATATTGCTGAAAAAACTTTCTATGATATTCCTGTTCAGCTTACTATCATATATGAATACATTACTATTGAATTTATAAATAATTTGTCTATGCTGCTTAAAAAATTTCCAAATATATCATTTGTATTAAATGCAGTATATAAAACAAGAGAAAATTCTATTTTTTATAAAGATGATGAAATGATAATGCCAGACTATCTTGATTTTTCGTCAGAAACAGCATCAGTTTTATTTAATATGGAAAAAAACACTGATAAATTAAAAATGTATTTAAAAAAGCTTCCATTTTTTACAAGGAAATCTAAACTGAAAAAAGCTGTAAAAAATATGCACAGGCTTTTAGATATGCGAGATGAATTATATTTAACTACGGCTTTCTTTGTAGTAAACACTAAAAAGGCACTTTTAAAAGCAGGTGAACTTGGTGCTGCAAAAGGAAAAATTGACAATATTAACGATATTTTCTTACTTGACCATGATGAGATACGCAGGCTTTACCATGATACTCTTTTTGGAGAAACAAAAGAGCTTGTATATTTTAGAAAATGCAGGAATAAAAGATATGCAGCTCAGCTTATGCCGCCGGAAATTTATGCTTATGATTTATCAGATACTGCTCATATAGCAGAAGATATGATAATAAGATATAAAAATACTAAGCAGTTTGCAGTATACGGACTTAACAGAATTAACTGTGAAGGAAAAGTAGAAACTGATTTAAACCTTAATGATTATACAGATAAAATTATTGCAGCTTATAACCTGCCTTTTACAAAACTTAAAAATTATAAAAATGCAAAGGGTATGATTTTAGAAAATGTTACACCCCTTTCTTATGCCTGTGAATTTGCAGTGCTGAATAATATTCCTTTATGGACTGGCATAAGGTTTGCGCCACTGTTTTTGAAAAATATTGCAGTGGAAAAAAATACTCTTTTTCAGGTAGATGATGAATAAAAAGATATTCTTTTTATTTATTATATTATTAACATATTTTAACAGTTATGCATCTAATGCATTATATAAGCCTTATGAAGGGCTTGATGTAAAATACAGGTGGCTTGATACTGCAAATTATGATACACATACTATTGAAGTGTCAGGGCTTCATACAAGCACTCCTCATCAGTTTGGATATGAATTTAAACAGGTGCTGGGGCAGGATATTTTATCTCATGTTGGTTTAACTTATGGATATAAAGCAGGCAGTCACTGGGCTGGCTTTGGTTTAACATCTGCCAGCGACAAGCCTTTTACATCACTTAATTTACTTGATTTTGATGTGTTTTATGCTTTTAGAATATTTCAGCATGTAACAGAATATGAAAATATAAAAGGAAAAGCACTGCCTTATTATTCAAGGCTGTATTTAGGTATAGAGTATTCTACAAGCAGAGATTTTTTAGACGGATATCCACTTCCTGTTATAAGATATGAATATAATAAGCCCGGTGTAAATGTTATATTTGGGCTTCCTTTAACTTACTTTAAGGTAGATTTTTTAAAGTTTTCATCAATAGAGTTTAAATATGTGCCTGTTATTGATGTATTTTTTTCACTTAATCTTGGAGTAAATAAAAGTAATATTTTCCAGTTGCAGTTTGAAATGGAAAATGATGTATATAAACTTTCAAACCTTATAAAAGATGTATATTACAGTGAACAAGAAAAATATTATATAGATAGAATAGCTGCTCGTTTTAGATACAGCCTTACAATAAAAGATATAGTAAGAATAAGTCCTTATGTGGAATTTATAATAGATGGTCATAATTATGTATCTAAACAGGTACAGTTATTTAATAACAGCAGCACAGGTATAGGCTATTCTGCAGGAATAGATATTTCTGCCTTTTTCTAAATATCATAATGGAGATAAATATGTCTAATAATAAATCTGAATCTTGGCAGCATATTTTTAATGAAATAAAAGAAAAAGTTACAGATAAAGAAATAGTAAAATGGATAAAAGATTTTAAAATTGTATTTATAGAAGCTAATACTATCACTTTGGAAGCTCCAAATAAATATATTAAAATGTGGGTAGAAGACCATTATTTAGACTATCTTAAAGAACTTTTAAAAGATGCATACCATATTGATGCAAATATTAAAATAGTATTAAAAGGAAATACAATATCGGAAAAAGATAAGTCTAACAATAGTGCAAGTGAAGAAAAAGAAGACAGACAGAATCATAATAATGATTATTACAGTGTGCCTTTAAACAAGCAGTATACATTTGAAACATTTGTTGCAGGCAAGTCTAACAGGTTTGCTTATGCTGCATGTATGAATGCTGCAAAAGGTTTTGAAAGATTAAATAACCCTATTTATATTCATGGTGATGTAGGTCTTGGAAAAACTCACCTTATGCATGCAGTAGGTAATCAGATGCGTATAAATTTTCCTAAAAAAAATGTAATCTGTATTACAGGTGAACTTTATTTAAGGGAGTTTTTAAAATCTTTATCTACAAGACGAATGAATGAGTTTAATGAGAAATATGAGTCTGCTGATGTGCTGCTTTTTGATGATGTGCAGTTTATTGCAAAGGGTAATGCTACAATGGAAGAGTTTTTTTTCCTTTTCTCAAAACTTTACAGTAATGATAAGCAGATAATATTAACATCTAATTCACTTCCTGATGATATAAGTGATTTAGACAGGCGTCTTTCAAGCCGCTTTCAAAGTGGTTTAATTGTAGAAATAGGCACACCATCAGTTGATGAAAAAACAGCTATAATTGGAAACTATTTAAAAATTAATAAATACTATATAAGTGATGATGTTATTAAGTTTGTAGCTGAAAATATTAAGTCTAACAGCACAAGAGATTTACTTGGCATAATTAATACAATAGTTGTTAAAGGACAGCTTTATAATGTGGAAATAACTGTTGATTATATTCAAAGTGAGCTTAAAAGCTTTTTTTTACAAAGGGATAGAGTGCTTTCTACTAATGAGATAATTCAGATTGTTTGTGAATACTATAATATAAAACTTATAGATATGCAGTCAAAAAGCAGAGCAGTAAATATTGTTATACCAAGAAATATGGCAATATACCTTATTTATAAAAACACACCATCATCTCTAGCTTCTATTGGTGCTGTTTTTAAAAGAGACCACTCTACAATTAAAAACTCAATAAGTAAAGTAGATAAAGAAATAGCAGCTAATAATGATTATACAGTTAATACATTAAAAGAACTTTCAAGCAGAATGAAAGTTTTCCAAAGATAATACTTGAGATATTAAAAAGTTATCCACAGGTTACTAAAAATATTTATTTTATTTATTAATAATTTATGAAGTTATATATGTTATCACCATTTATACTGCCTGTAAAATATATAATTAATTTGAAATATTTTTGAATTATTACAAGAAATTTAAACAAAATTCTTGAAATTTTATTATATTTTTTCTAAAATGATAGTTTAGAGTAACAATTTATTATTGATAAAATTTGTTATAAAATATATAATTTTTAATACTTGTTTGAGTTATCCACAGCTCAATAACAATAACAAACTTTTATATATAAGCAGAGCAGTTTTTTAAAGCTTATAGTTAATGAGGTAATTATGCATTTTTCAGTTATTAAAGAAGACATATTAAAATATTTACAGTATGCTAATAGTTTTACTAATCCAAAAGGTTTAAATGATATTCTTCAAAACATTTATATGGAAGCAGAAAACAATACTGTTAATATAAAAGCAACAAACTATCAAATGGGGTTTTCATGTAACTTTGAAGTTCATAATATAGAAAGAGAAGGAAGAATTACTGTAAGCTGCAGAAAACTTTTAGATATTATAAAAGAATTACCAGATGGAGCATTGATAGATTTTCAATATGATGATACAAGATTAAATGTAATATGCAGCAAATCTAAATTTAAACTTTCTACTATACCATCAGAAAACTTTCCATCTATGGGTGAAATAATACCAGAATATTATCTTAAAATCAATTCTTCTGATTTAATTACATTACTAAAAAGAACTGTATTCTGTATATTAAATGATTCTCAAAAACTTGAATACACCGGTGCCCAGTTTATTGTAAACAGAGATGTTTTAGAAATATCTGCAACAGGTATGCAGAGAGTAGCTATTGCATCTGTAAAATTTGATACAGAATATTCAAACGATTTTACAGTAAATATCCCTAAAAAAACTGTTTCAGAAATTATAAGAGTTTTTGAAAATAAAGGATTAATAGAAATAGAAACTGACAGAAGACAGATTTCTTTTAAAGCAGATAATATTACAGTTTATTCTAAACTAATAGAAAAGTTTGTTAAAAACATAGACAGGCTGTTTATGGATGAAAGATACCCAGTAAAAGCTAAAATAGATAGGAAATCATTTATAGAAGCATCTAAAAGGGTCTCTGCTATTACAAGCGAAGAAACACCGGGTATTATATTAGAATTTGACAAATCTGCACTTAAAATGTCAAGCCTTGAGACTATATATGGAGAAGGCTCTGAAATTATAGATATAATAGACTTTAATACAGAGAACTTTGAAATAATCTTAAATGCAAGACATGTTAATGAAATACTAAATACTATTGAAACAGAAGATTTTACACTTGAAATGAGTGATAAACGCTCACCTGTTTTAATTACTCCAAGTGATAATAATTACAGATACCTAGTTGTGCCTATATCTATTGATAAAATATAATAAATGTATGTATTAAATTTAAGGCTTATAAATATACGAAACCATACAAACTCTTTTTATGAGCTTAGTAATGAAACATTATTTACAGGAGAAAATGGCTCAGGCAAAACTACTATACTTGAATCATTATACATATTATTTGGTTTAAAAAGCTTTAAAAAACAGCCATTATCTTCTGCTGTAACATTTGATAAAGATTTTTTCAGAATAGAAAGCGAAATAAAAGATGGTTCACTTATAAGTGATGTGGTATGTCTATTTAATAACAAAAGAACAACTATGATAAATGGTGAAGATATAGATAACATAGTAGATTATGTATATAATCATCCAATAGCATGTTACACACCTGATATACTTGGCATCTTATCAAAAGAGCAGCAGGACAGGCGTAACTTTATTGACAGATTTATTTTTTATTATGATAAAGAACATATATATGATATAAAACATTATAACAGGCTTTTATCACAAAAGCAGGCAGAATTTGACAAAGAAGCATCTGATTTTATATACTTAGATGTTTTAAATGAAAAAATAGTATATCTTTCAGAAAAAATATCTAATAAACGGGTTAAAATTATTGATGAAATTAATGAAAATCTAAAAGAATTATATAAAAGTTTAGATTTCAGCATGGAAAATGTATTTATAAATTATTCCAGTAACATTTTAAACACATCTTTGTTTAATAAAGAAAAATTTATTAAAAAATCATTATATGGAATTCACCGTGATAAAATAGAAATGTGCCTTGATAATAAGATTATAGAAAAATTTTCTTCAACAGGACAGAAAAAAACTTTTATACTGCTTTGTTTATACAGTTTTATAAAAATCATTGAAGAAAATAGAAAAATAAGTATAATAACTCTTTTAGATGACTTTGAAGCTGCTCTTGATAAAAAGCGTGCAGAGTTTATCAAAAATATTTTTTCAAATAGCAGACAAGTTTTATACACAGGTGTTGATAATACTAGGCTTAATTTTGAAAATGTTATAAATATAAAATAAATATATAAGGGAAGGTTATGTCAGAGAATTACAGTGAAAGTAGTATTAAAGTATTAGAGGGCTTGCAGGCAGTAAGGCAGCGTCCTGGTATGTATATCGGCTCAACTGGAGTAAGGGGACTTCATCATTTAGTATATGAAGTTATAGATAACTCTATAGATGAGGCTATGGCAGGATATTGTAAAAATATTTCTGTTATACTCCATGTTGATGGCAGTGTTACAGTAGAAGATGACGGACGAGGTATTCCTGTAGGCATACATCCTACTGCAAAAGTTTCTACATTACAGGTAGTTTTAACAGTTCTTCATGCAGGTGGTAAATTTGATACTAATTCTTATAAAACATCAGGTGGTCTGCACGGTGTTGGTGTTTCTGTAGTTAATGCTTTATCTGAAAGTTTAACAGCAGTTGTTCAGCGTGATGGCGGTATATTTACTCAAAATTTTGAAAGGGGGAAACCAACTGGTGAAGTTCAAAGGACTGGCAACAGCTCTAAAACTGGAACAAAAATTACTTTTAAACCAGATGGTCAAATATTTGAAACATTAGAGCTGAGCTATGAAATTCTTGCAAAAAGATTTAGAGAGCTTGCATACCTTAATAAAGGCATAAAAATAAAACTTATTGATGAAAGATTTGATGTAAGTGAAGAGTTTCATGCAGAAGGCGGTATTCCAAGTTTTGTTAAATATATCAATAAAACAAAAAATCTTATTTTTGATGAGCCAATATATGTAAAGGGTGAATCAAATAATATTATAGTTGAACTTGCTATAATATATAATGATTCTTATAACGAAAATATATATTCCTATGTAAATAACATACATACAGAAGAGGGCGGAACACATGAAGCAGGTTTTAAAGCAGCTTTAACTAAGGCTTTTAATTCTTATGTTACAAAAAATAATCTTGTTAAAGAAAATAACTTATCAGGGGAAGATATTCGTGAAGGAATGTCTGCTGTTCTTTCTATTAAAATGACAGACCCTGTTTTTGAAGGTCAGACAAAAACTAAACTTGGTTCAAATAATGCAAAAACAGCTGTTGAATCAATAGTAAGCCCTGCATTACAGGATTATATGGAAGAAAACGGTATTATTGTTAAAAAAATACTTGAAAAAGCATTGCAGGCTTATATGGCAAGGGAAGCTGCAAGAAAAGCAAAAGAATTAACCAGAAGAAAATCAGCTCTTGAAAGAGATTCTCTTCCTGGTAAACTTGCAGACTGCCATGAAAAGGACCCTGCAAAAGCAGAAGTATTTATAGTTGAGGGGGATTCTGCAGGCGGTTCTGCAAAACAAGGCAGAAATTCAGACTTTCAGGCTATTCTGCCACTTCGCGGTAAAATATTAAATGTTGAAAAAGCAAGACTTGATAAAATGCTTTCTTCTCAGGAAATTAGAAATATGATTACTGCTTTTGGTGCAGGTATAGGAAAAGACGCATTTAACCCTGAAAAACTACGCTATCACAAAATTATTATTATGACAGATGCGGATGTGGATGGTGCTCATATTGCTACACTTTTATTAACTTTTTTCTTCCGTCATATGAGAGAACTGATAGAAAGGGGTTATATATATCTTGCTAATCCGCCTTTATATAAAGTTACAAGAGGAAAATCAAGCCGCTTTGTTAAAAACGACGATGAGCTTGAAAATTTTCTGCTGGATTCTGCATTGTCTGACTTTAACATAGATAATTTAAAATCAGAAAGATATAAGCCTTTATTTATACAGCTTTTAAAATACCAGAAACATTTAGATAAATTAATAAAAAAAGGCTATAACGAAGAAATGGCAGAAACTTTTGCCACATATAAAGATATGGATGCAAAACTTTTTGAATCAAAGCAAAAAGTTGAACAATTAAAAACATATCTTGACAGTATTAATGCTTTTACTGATTATATGAATGTAGGAATAGTTTTTAATGAAGAATTTTCTAAATACTGTATTTCTTTTGAGAAAAAACATGAAAAAATATTTATAGATACTCATCTTGTATCAAGTGGTGATTTTAAGGAACTTCGCCGTATAGGTTCATATATTTCTGAAATAGGCTCTTCCCCTTATAAAATCACTTTAAAAGATAATTCTACTGTGGAATTTGACAGGCTTTCATCTTTAATTAATTTTGTAGATACAAGAGGCAGAAAAGGTTTAGATATTTCGCGGTTTAAAGGTCTTGGTGAAATGAACCCTGAACAGTTATGGGAGACTACAATGGACCCGGAAAAAAGAAGCCTTTATAAAATAAGTATTGAAGATGCAGAAGCAGCAGATGAACTTTTTTCATTATTAATGGGTGATACTGTTGGTCCTAGAAGAGAGTTTATAGAAATGAATGCATTAAATGTCCGCAACCTTGATATATAGGAATGGTGAAAATAAATGAGTGAAATGTTAGATAAAAATATTCAAGATGTAAGTATAGAAGATACTCTTAAAAACAGCTACTTAGACTATGCAATGAGTGTTATTGCAGGAAGGGCACTGCCTGATGTAAGGGACGGTTTAAAACCAGTTCACAGGCGTGTTCTTTATACAATGAATGAAATGGGTGTGCAGTATAATAAACCTAACAAAAAATCTGCCCGTATTGTTGGGGATACTATGGGTAAACTTCACCCACATGGAGACAGTGCTATTTATGATGCACTTGTTCGTCTTGCACAGGATTTTTCAATGCGTTATCCACTTGTTATTGGTCAGGGTAACTTTGGCTCAATAGATGGGGACAGTGCTGCTGCGTCTCGTTATACTGAAGCTAGAATGGCACGGATTAGTGATGAACTTATGGCAGATATTGACTGTGACACTGTAGATTTTATGCCAAACTATGATGGCTCTATGACTGAGCCTACTGTTTTTCCTACTAAAATACCTAATCTTTTAATAAATGGTATTTCTGGTATTGCTGTTGGTATGGCTACAAATATCCCACCCCATAATTTAACAGAAATTATGGATGGACTTCTTTATATGATAGATGAAGAAAACTATACTGAAGAAGGCTTATTTAATATTATTAAAGGTCCAGATTTTCCTACAAGCGGTATTATTATGGGAAAAGGCGATATTATAAATGCTTATAAAACAGGCAGAGCAAGTATAAGAATTAGAGCTAGAGCTGATATTATAGAAGTTAAAGGCGGTAAAGAGCAGATTGTTATTACAGAAATACCTTATCAGGTAAATAAATCTGTGCTTGTAGAAAAAATAGCTGAGCTTGTTAATGAGAAAAAAATACCGGGTATTACTGATATTAGAGATGTATCAAGTATGAAAGGTATTAAAATATTAATAGATATTAAAAAAGGCGAATCAGCAGAAGTGATATTAAACAGACTTTACAAATTTACTGCTCTTGAATCTTCCTTTGGTTTTAATATGGTTGCTCTTGTTGGCGGCAGACCTCAGCTTTTAACACTTGAAAATATTTTAACTGAATTTTTAAACCACAGAATAGAAGTTGTTACTAGAAGAACACGCTATAAACTTATGAAAGCAGAAGAAAGAATGCATATTGTTGAAGGTTTAAGAATAGCTGTTCAAAATATTGATGAAGTAGTTAAAATTATTAAAGAATCAAAAGATACTCAGTCTGCTAAAAAAGCATTAATGGATAGGTTTGATTTATCAGAAATTCAGTCTCAGGCAATACTTGATATGCGTCTTGCAAAAATTACTGGACTTGAAATTGATAAATTAAATGAAGAATATGAACAGCTTAAAAAAGATATAGAATATTATAACTCTATACTTAACTCTAAATCTAAACTTATAAGTGTTATCAGGCAGGAGATAGTTGATATTAAAACAAGATACGGTGACGAAAGAAAAACTGAAATTGCTGACAGTGTTGATGATATTAATTATGAAGATTTAATACCAAATGATGAGATGGTTGTTACAATAACTCATAATGGCTATGTTAAAAGGACGCTTCTTAATAATTTTACGGCACAAAAAAGAGGCGGTAAAGGCAAAATAGGTGCTGCAAATAAAAATGAAGATTTTCTTGAAGAAATAATATATACAACAAATAAAAGCCACCTTTTTATATTCACTACTAAAGGTAAAGTGCATTTCTTAAAAGTTTATCAAATACCAGAGCAGTCAAGAGATTCTAAAGGCAGACATATTTCTAACCTTTTAACATTAGATGAAAATGAAAAAATAGCATCATTTTTAACTCTGCCTGAAAAGGACGAAACAAAATCTATTTTCTTTGCTACAAAATTTGGTGTTGTAAAACGAGTTAAAACTATTGAGTTTAAAAGCGGCAGAAGCGGCATAATAGCACTCAACTTAAAAGATAATGATGAGATAGTTACTACATTATTAACAGGTGATAATGATAAAATATTTCTTGCTACAAGGGATGGCAAAACTATCCAGTTTAGTGTAGAAGATGTGCGTCCTATGGGAAGAACTGCTACAGGTGTTCGCGGTATACTTCTTGAAAGAGATGATGTAGTTGTTTCTGCTGAAGTTGTTGAAGAAGACAGTCCACTTTTAGCTGTAACATCACTTGGCTATGGTAAAGGAACAGATAAGGATGAATACAGGATGCAGTCTCGCGGTGGAAAAGGCTTAAAACTTATGAAACTTACTTCTAAAACAGGGCTTGTAGTAGGTGTAAGGCATATACATCAAGACGAAGATGATATTATGCTTATTACTAAAAATGGTAAAACAATAAGAATTGCAGCATCTGAAGTATCAGTTATAGGTAGAAATACACAAGGCACCAGACTTATGAATACATCAGATGATGAAATAGTTTCATTTACTGTTGTTCCAAAAGATGACAGCGATAATGAAGAAATGCAGGGAGAAGATAATGGCAGTAATTCTTGATGGTAAAATGTTATCTGCTAAATTTAGAGAAAATCTAAAAAAAGAAACAGCAGAGTTGAAAAGCAAAACTGGTAAAATGCCTGGTATTGCAGTAATACTTGCGGGAGATGACCCTGCAAGTTCAGTATATGTTAATTCAAAAGAAAAAGCAGCAGTAGAAGCAGGATTTTATTCAGTTGTAGAAAGGATAAGTGCTGATGTTACAACTGAAGATGTGCTTGCTCTTGTGAATAAATATAACAGCGATGATAAAATACACGGAATACTTGTGCAGCTGCCACTGCCAAAAGGATGTGATGAAAAAACTATTTTAAGGGCAATAAAGGCAGAAAAAGATGTGGACGGATTTCATCCTTATAATGTTGGTCTTTTAAATATTGGTGAAGATTGTCTTATGCCTTGCACACCTTATGGTGTAATGAATATGATGGCTGATTATGGTATAGAATTAGCAGGAAAAAATGCTGTTGTAATAGGCAGAAGCAATATTGTAGGCAAACCTGTTGCAGCTATGCTTACAAAAGCTAATGCAACAGTTACTATATGCCATTCTAAAACAAAAGATTTGGCAGCAGTATGTGCAAATGCTGATATATTAGTAGCAGCTATAGGAAAGCCTAAATTTGTTACAAAAGAATTTGTGCGTGATGGTGCTGTTGTTATAGATGTTGGTATAAACAGAGTAGATGGCAAACTTTGTGGTGATGTGGATTTTGAAGCCATAAAAGATAAGTGTTCTTATATTACACCAGTTCCTGGTGGTGTTGGTCCTATGACTATTACAACACTTATGCAGAATACTTTGAAAGCATTTAAAATGATAGAGAAATTATAATGATTAATGCTGATACTATTGCTGCCCCCATTACTCCGCTTGTAACAAGCCCTGTTATTACTCTGCGTATTTCAGGAAGTGATGCATTAAAGGTCTATTCTTTAATGGAAAAAGGCGGCAAAAGTATCAATATATCTGATATTAAATCAAATTATGTAAGCCTTTATCGTTTTAATATTAAAAAAGAAAATCTTCATGATGATGTTTTAGCAGTTTTTTTTAAGGCTCCCCATTCTTTTACTGGTGAAGATGTGGTAGAAATATCATTTCACGGTAATCCTGTGCTTGTTAATGCTGCTCTTTCTGCAATTTATTCTTTAAATATAAGACCTGCAGAAGGTGGTGAATTTTCTAAGCGTGCTTTTTTAAACGGTAAAATAGATTTAACTCAGGCAGAATCTATTCAGGAATTAATTTATGCAAAATCTATTGAAGGAATTAATTCTGCATATAATCAGCTGCAAGGCTCTTTAAAATATGAACTTGACAGCATAAAAAACAGGCTTTTAAAAATGAAAGCTGTGATGGAAGCAAAAATAGATTTTCCAGATGAAGATACGGTTGATGAAGAACTTCCAGTTTTAAAGCAGGACTGCGAAAATATTTTATCAGTTACAGGCTGCCTTATTTCATCATATAAAAGTTATAGAAATGCTAATCGTGGATTAGAAATAGTTATTGCAGGAAAGCCAAATGTTGGAAAATCTTCTTTAATGAATGCCTTTTTAAAGGAAGAAAGGGCAATAGTTTCTGATACCCCTGGCACAACAAGAGATTTTATCAAGGAAAGTTTATATATTGGCGGTATTCCTGTCCATTTAACTGATACTGCTGGCATCCGCTTATCAGATGAGAATATAGAGCAGATAGGAATAGGTAAGAGCAGGCAGAAAATAGAAACTGCTGATATTGTTCTTTTACTGCTTGATGTATCTATTCCTTTAACAGAAGAAGATTATAATATATTAGAAGATACTAAAAACTCTAACCGTATTATTATTGGTAATAAATTAGATATTACTGATAATAAATCTTATGATAAGGCAGATATTTATATTTCTGCAAAAACTGGTATAAATATAGATGAGCTTTTAGAAATACTTCGTGAGAAAACAAGCCTGTATGATAATGAAATAAAATCAAATGCTGCAGCAATTACAGAAAGACACCATAATATACTTATAAATATTAAAGAAATCATTGAAAAGATAAACTTATCTCTTGGCATATATCCTATTGATATGCTCTGCATTGATTTAGAAAGGGCAATTAATTTGCTTTCAGAAATAACAGGCGATAACTATACTGAAAAAGTATTAGACATAGTCTTTTCTTCATTCTGCATAGGGAAGTGATATGTAGATTATATTACTATATTTATTATACTAATTAATGGGTTAAGTATGTGTAAAAAAATAAAAATAGTTGATATTTTTTCTGGTATTGGCGGTTTAAGTTATGGTTTTGAAATAAATGATTTATTTCAAATTGTTTTTGCAAACGATATTGATAAGAAAGCTGCTTATGGATATTCTTTGAATTATAAAAAAACAGATATTTTTGACTGCGATATATCTGATATAAAAGAGGAAAATATTTTAAAATATGGTAGTATAGATATAGTTTTGGGTGGTCCACCATGCCAAAGTTATTCAACTTTGGGTAAGCGCCAAATGGATGACAGAGCAAACCTTTTTTATGAATATTTGCGTATTTTATCCATTTTAAAGCCAAAATTATTTATTTTTGAAAATGTTAAAGGTTTGATTTCTATGAATAAAGGAAATCTTTTTAAAGAAATTATACAACTTTTTTTTGAACTTGGTTACATAGTTGATTATAAAATATTGAATGCTGCAGAATATGGTGTTCCCCAAATCAGAGAAAGGTTGATTATTGTAGGAAAAAAAGATAATAAAACATTTTCTTTTCCTAAACCTACACATAAATTATTTGTTTCCTTAAAAGATGCTATTGGTGATTTACCAAGTATTGATAGTGGAGAGAATGGTAACAATAAGGAATATAAATATGAGCCTGATAATGATTTTTTAAAATTTGTTCGTAAATCAAATATTATTTCCGAGCATATAAGCCCTAATAATAATTTTAAATTGAAAGAAATAATGAAAACTTTGAAAGAAGGTCAGTCTAAGGATGATTTACCTGAAAATATTCGTCCAAAGTCAGGTTATTCTAATACTTATGCTAAAATGTGGTGGCATGCTCCAGCACCTACCATAACCAGAAATTTTGCTACCCCTAGCAGTTCAAGATGTATACATCCGATAGATTCTAGAGCATTAACCATACGAGAAGGTGCAAGATTACAAAGTTTTCCTGATGATTATATTTTTTTTGGAAATGATGGTGATAAGAAATTGCAGATAGGCAATGCTGTGCCACCACTGCTAAGCATTGCTTTGGCAAAATCCATATCAAATTATTTTACAGGAGAATAATATTTATGTTTACAACCAATGATTTTCAAAATTATCGTTCTAAACTTGGTTTTAAGAATAGGGAAGAATTTAAAAAATTTTTAAGTGCAAAAGATATTATTCCTTCAATTGATTATAATTATATTGATTTGCTAAATAATAGATTACAAAAAATATTCATATCATTAAATGCTATATATTATAAACCTTGTGAGTGTTTAGATGGTTTTTTTGATAGACATTTGGTAAAAACATATAATATTATGAAAAATAATAATATTCTTAATAAACTTAATAATCAGGGTAGAAGAAAAGAAGAAGTATATTTTAATTGGATGCGTGGTTATTTGGTGTGTGAATATTTTAAAGGTGATATATCTAATATTTTTAATATTCCTGTGAAGAAAATAAAGCAAATTGGTGATGATGATTTTGATGATATTACAACTTTTAAGAGAACTCCAAAGGCTGATTTGGAAATAGATAATTTTAGAATAGAAGTGCAAAGTGGATTTCAAGGCATAAATGATATAAAGGAGCATAAAGTAAGAGAAGCAAAGAGAGTTTTTTTTGAAAAAGATTTTAGAACATTAATCTTACATTTTGATTTATTTAATGGACAGGCTGCTTTTGTAGATATATCAGAAATTGAGGAAGATAATTTAAATTGGATTACACGACAGCAAATGGAAGGTCAATCTGTATTTAATATTGATCAAAATTATTTTAAATGGTTATTAGTGGAAGAACCTCCAGCTATAAATTTTAATAAACAGTAAATTTTAAAACGCAAGTCCTATTGTTCCTGCTAGTATTAGTATTAAGCCCAGCACTGTTTTTTTATTCATTTTTTCATCAAATATAAAATATGAAAGTATTATTGCTACAAGCAGGCTTAGTTTATCTATTGCTGCTACTGCTGATGTTACACCGTCCTGCAATGCCTTATAATATAAAAGCCAGCTGCTTCCGCCTGTTATCCCAGAAAGTATTATAAATTTTATTTCTGATTTATTTATATTTTTAAATTCTTTATAGTCTTTTTTTATAAAAAGAATAAGCCATGCAGCAATTACTACTACAAAAGTTCTTATAGCACTTCCTAAATTTGATTCTATTTCATCTATGCCTATTTTACCAAAAATAGGAGTAAGTGCAGAAAATAAAAGCGACAGCACTGCATATATAAGCCATTTATTATTATCAGCATTTTTACTTTTGCTTTTTTTGTAATCTATAATAAAATATGTGCCAATAGTTATAACTATTATACTAAAAAGTTTTCCTGCATTTATTTCTTCATTTAAAAAAATAAAGGAAAGCAGAATAGTTAAAACTAAACTTGATTTACTTAATGGGGAAACTTTATTTACATTTCCAAACTGCAGTGCTTTATAATAGTAATACCAGCCTGCACCAGTAGAAAGACCTGAGAGTATTAAGAAAATCCATGTTTTATTTTTAATAGTATATATCTGATTTTGTGAGTCTGTTATTAAAACTATAATAATAGAAAAAACAAATATAACTATTGTTCTTAATGCAAGTGCAGCATTTGTATTTGTTGTATGCACTCCCTTTTTTAAAAATATTGTTGTAACACCAGCAAATACTGCTGATGCTGCTGCATATAATATCCACATTTTTTACCTTAAAATTATACTTTAATATCAATAAGTTATATTGCTTGTTTCATATTTTGCCCTGTAAGGCACTTTTTTAATAGTTTATGTATATTTATACCATAAAATTAAATACAGGGCAAATTTTAAAGCAGCTATATTTTGCCTTTTATAGATATTAAGTTTAAAAATTTTCCATTATCTGCCTTTAAAAGCTCTATATCTTTTGCTGCATACGGGTTATCACAGCTTAACCAGCTTTGCCATGCTTCATCAAAGCACTTCATTTCCAACACTTCTATTTCCTTTAAATCATTTTTAATAAGATTTTCCCAGTAATTTATACTTTTAAAATATTTAAAGTCTTCTTCACTTATGTGATATTTTAATTCTTTCGGCACTTTTTCATAGTCATCTTTAAGTCCCGGCACTGCAATATATATTTCTCCATTTTCTTTAAGTAATGGTTTTATATTATATTTAAAAAAATCTTTTTCTAATCCAAAGTAATGGTATGCATCAACACTTACTATAATGTCAAAATAGCTTTCAGCAAAGGGTAATTTTTCTGCATCACAGTTTAATGGTATAATTCTATTATCTATATTATTTTCTTTAAAAAATATGTAGTTATCTTTTGCTTCTACCCATAAATCTACTGCAAAAATATCTGCATTTTTATATTTTTCTGCCATATATATAGATGTTAGACCTTTGCCACAGCCTAAATCTAATATTCTTATCTTATCATCTATTATTTTGTTTTTTAAAAGCTCATTTATTATTATATAAGAATCTGGACCCATCATTCTATCTGTTTTTATTTCTTTTTCATTCATTTTTTATCTTTAACCTGTGCTATATAATTTTATTATCATATTTAAGATATTATATTATATTATAATAACTTTTTAATATATAAAGCAAATGTTTTTATTTATCTTTTATGTTAAATATTTTTCAAATTGTTTGTTTTATGTATAAGTTTTTTTAGTCATATTT
This sequence comes from Mucispirillum schaedleri ASF457, assembly GCF_000487995.2. Lineage (NCBI taxonomy): Bacteria > Pseudomonadati > Deferribacterota > Deferribacteres > Deferribacterales > Mucispirillaceae > Mucispirillum > Mucispirillum schaedleri. Next base: position 1,405,573 of record NZ_CP097562.1, on the reverse strand, counting down.
GTCTGCTGTCTGTTGCAATATATATCATTTAGATTTTTTGCCTTTAAAAATCAGGCTCAAAATGACATAATTATAATATTTTTTTTATTCTTAAAGTAATGTTAGGTATATTATATTATTGTTTTTTAGAAATATTTGTTTTAAATATTTTATCTAATGTTTCACATGAAACATTAGATAAGTCTTGTATTTATTACTGGAAGAAATAGATTATCATTATTACAATACATCATATAAGCATAATGATACAGAATAATATATAAATTAATTTCTTTACAAAATACTTAAAAAAAATTATTATAATCATTAAAATTTTTTATAAGGATTTATATGGATTTTCAAAAAATTTATGATGTAATAGTTGTAGGTGCAGGCCATGCAGGCTGTGAAGCATCCCTTGCAGCTGCAAGAATGGGGGCAGATACTTTACTGCTTACAATTTCTATTGATAATATTGCTTTAATGCCATGTAACCCTGCAATAGGTGGTATTGGTAAAGGTAATCTTGTAAAAGATATGGATGCTCTTGGCGGCGAAATGGCAAAAAATATTGATGAAACAGGTATTCAGTTTAGAGTGCTTAATAAAAGAAAAGGACCGGCAGTATGGTGCAGCAGAGCTCAGGCAGATAAATATTTATATAAAAACAGATTTCAGACAATTATAATGAATACACCGTCTCTTGATGTTAAGCAGGGAATAGTCACAGAAGTGCTTGTGGAAAATAGAGCAGTCCGTGGTGTAGAAACTGCATGCGGTCAGACTTTTCTTGCAAGAAGAATAGTAATATGCGGCGGCACATTTATTGGAGGTGAAATATTTATAGGTGATAGAGTAATGGAAGCAGGCAGAATGTATGAACCTGCTGCAACAGGTCTTTCTCTTTCTCTTAAAAAGATAGGCTTTAAACCTTTAAGGCTTAAAACAGATACACCTGCAAGGCTGCATATTGACAGTCTAAGTTTAAATGGTCTTGAAGAGTATGTCAGTGATAATATTCTAATACCATTCTCTACAGAAACTAAGTCTATAAATCTACCACAGATTAAGTGTTATGGAACGCAGACGAATGAAGAAACCCATAAAGTTATAAGAGAAGCCGCAGAAAAAAGTTTATTTTATAATGGTGCAAGGCAAAGTAACGGACCAAGATACTGTCCAAGTATGGAAGATAAGGTTTTAAAATTCCCTGAAAAAACAGGACATAAACTTGTTATTGAACCGGAAGGGTTAAATACAAAAGAAGTGCATGTAAATGGATTTTCATGTTCTATACCAGTGGAATTGCAGATAAAAGCATACAGAACAGTAAAGGGAATGGAGAGCTGCCAGTTTATCCGCCCAGCTTATGCTGTGCAGTATGATGCATATCAGCCAACAGGTCTTAACCATAATTATGAAACGAAACTTGTAAAAGGTTTGTTTTTTGGAGGTCAGTTAAATGGCACAAGTGGTTATGAAGAAGCAGCAGTGCAGGGATTTATGGCAGGAGTAAATGCAGTGCTTTCTCTTGATAACAAAGAGCCATTTATATTAGGCAGGAATGAAAGCTATATTGGTGTGCTTACTGATGACTTAGTATTAAAAGGAATAACAGAGCCATATAGAATGTTTACTTCCCGCAGTGAATTCAGGCTTTTAACAAGGGAAGATAATGCAGAAGAAAGGCTGATAAGCTACGGATATAAATTAGGACTTATTTCTAAAACAAGATATGAAAGGTATCAGCAGGATATGCAGGAAGTAAATAATGAAATAGAAAGGCTTAAAAATACACTTATTAAGAAAAATAGTGGAAATGAAGAATACCTTTCTAAAATTGGTGTAAGCATAAGCCAGTCATTTAAAGCTGAAGAATTATTAAAAAGACCACAGTTAAGTTATGATGATATTATAAAATTAACCGGTGGTGGTTTAAGTGGCAGGAAAGCACGGCAGGTAGAAATTAAAGTAAAATATTCAGGATATATAGAAAGTATGGAAGAAAGCAATAAAGAAGATATTGAAAGTATAGTTATACCTGATAATTTTTCTTATGATAATATATCTGGTCTTAGGCTTGAATATTCTGATAAATTAAAAAATATAAAACCTAAAACATTAGGGCAGGCTTTAAGAATACCGGGACTTACAAAAACCGCAGTCTCTGTTTTAGCAGTTGAAATATATAAGCATAATAAAATTAATAAATCATAACACTATATTATGTTTCACGTGAAACATAATGTATAAACAATGAGTAATAGTTATAATATGAAAAATATAAATAAATGGAAAGCTGTTAAAATTATATTCTTTTTTGCTATGTCATTAATCATAATTACAGGCACATTATCAGCAGTTATAAGAACATACTTTGATACAGGATTTAAAAATATTTATTTAATACCATTATTTTTAGTTTTGATAAATTTTGCTTATATTTGGCGTGGAAAAAAACAAAGCAACAGCTTTATCTTTGCAGTAATTACTGCATTAATAACTGCAATTATTTTAAGATTAACATAAGCAAAATTATATGAGTGTGGTATTAAAAGCTTGTTTTCAAAGAAAATATTATAATACTATTGTCATATATAAAAAACAGATAATTTAAATATATTATGCACTGCTGAAATATATATGATTTAGATTTTTCACCTTTAAAAATCAGGCTCAAAATGATATAATAAATTTATATTAAAAAATTCAGTCCAGCTATGCATTTCTGCTTCCTCCCTATTTGGTCTGAAAATGCTTGCATCGCAAAAACGGGGTCTTGTTTATATTAATGCAAGCCGTTTTCTGCACTTGGAGCGGAGCATAGTAAAAGACGCTACCCCTGAATTTGAAAAATCATGCTTGGTCGCAGTAAATACTCCCGTCACTTACTTTCAGACGGGACTTTCTGTTCCTATATTGTCAATACTGAGCTTGAAATATAGCTAAGTATCTAAAAAATATAATTTAAACATATTATAAACTGGAAAAATATATAAAACAAAAATAAATATATAGCAGATATTTATAAAAGATGATATAATAACAAGCTGAAAGTAATAACAGAAAAATAAAGAAGTAAAATAAGGTATGTATGAACTTTAAAAAAATATATGATGTAATAGTTGCAGGTGGTGGGCATGCAGGGTGCGAAGCAGCACTTGCAGCTGCAAGAATGGGAGCAAAAACACTGCTTTTAACTTCCACAATAGACAGTATAGGACAAATGAGCTGCAACCCTGCAATTGGTGGGCTTGCAAAGGGAAACCTTGTAAAAGATATAGATGCACTAGGTGGCGAAATAGCTAAAAATATTGATGATGCATGCATACAGTTTCAAATGCTTAACAGCAAAAAGGGTGCTGCTGCAAAAAGCTCAAGAGGTCAGGCTGATAAAAAAATATATATTATAAGAATGATAAATACATTAATGAGCCAAAGTAATCTGGAAGTAAAGCAGGGTGAAGCATCAAAAATTTATATAAAAGACAATGAAGTATATGGCATAGGAAATATCTGGGGTGAAGATTTTAAATGCAAAAAAGCCATAATATGCACAGGAACATTTTTAAATGGAAAAGTGTTTATTGGAGAAACAAGTTTTCCAGCAGGCAGAACTTATGAAAAGCCATCAATTGAGCTTTCAAAGTCATTAAAAGAGCTTGGATTTACTGCCATTAGATTAAAAACAGGAACTCCTGCAAGAATAGATATACGCACAATAGATTTTTCCAAATTAGAAGTATATGAAATGGATGGCGAAAAAATACCATTTTCATTTGAAAATGAAAGTTTTAAGCTTCCACAAATCAAATGTTATGCAACATATACTAATGAAGAAACGCACAAAATCGTAAAAGAAAATATCCATAGAAGCATATACTATAATTCCGCAGATAAAGGAATAGGCCCAAGATACTGTCCAAGTATGGAGGATAAGATTGCAAAATTTCCAGAAAGAACAAGACACCAAATAATATTAGAAAGAGAAGGTGGCAGCAGCAATGAAGTATATCCTAACGGATTTTCTACATCGCTGCCAGTTGATGCGCAGATAAAAGCATACAGAACTATAAAAGGACTTGAAAACTGTCAGCTTATTCGTCCGGCTTATGCAATAGAGTATGAAGCATTTCAGCCTACAATATTATACCCATCTTATGAAACAAAAATAATAAAAGGTTTATATTTTGCAGGGCAGATTAACGGCACAAGCGGATATGAAGAGGCTGCATGTCAAGGACTTATGGCAGGTATTAATGCAGTCCTTTCAATAGATAATAAAGAGCCATTTATACTTGGAAGAAATGAAAGCTATATTGGAGTATTAACTGATGATTTGATAACGAAAGGTGTAGATGAGCCATACAGAATGTTTACTTCCCGTGGGGAATACAGGCTGCATTTAAGGGAAGATAATGCAGAATACAGATTAATAGAATACGGATATAAATATGGTTTAATATCAAAAAGAAGATATGAAAGGTTTATATTAGAAAAAGAACAAGTATATAATGAAGTAGAAAGATTTAGAAATGAGACTATAAGGTTAAAAGATAATAAAGAAAAACTAGAAAAATACAATATATCACTTGATAGGGGCTTATCCATTTATGAGTTTTTAAAACGGCCTGAAACAAATATTGATATGATTTATGATATGGAGCTTACAACTCTTACTGGAAGAGCAGCAAAGCAGGTGGAAACAATAATAAAATATTCAGGATATATCAGCCTGCAGGAAGAAGAGATAAAAAAATATAAATCATTAGAAGATAAAAAAATTCCAGATGATTTTGATTACAGCAATATTGCAGGGTTAAGACGGGAATATAGAGAGAAATTCAGCAAAATTAAACCAAAAACACTGGGGCAGGCATTAAGAATACCGGGTATGAGTATATCTGCTGTATCAATATTAGAAATTGCAATAAATAAAGAGAAAAGAAATAATGGATAAATTAATAAAAACAACAGAAATAATAGAAAAAAAACTTGAAAAGTTTTATGAATTGCATTTAAATTGTCAAATAAATTTAACTGCTATTAAAGAAAGAGAAGAATTTTACTTGAAACATTATTATGATAGTATATACTATTTTCAGCAAAGTGAATCACCATGTGGCAGTTTAGCAGATATTGGCAGTGGCGGAGGTTTTCCGGGGATAGTGCTTGGTATTTTTTATCCTGATTTAAAAGTTACTCTTATTGAGAGTATAGGCAAAAAATGCATATTTTTAGAACAGGCAGCAAAAAAATTAGAGCTTAAAAATATTGAAGTATTAAATACACGAGTAGAAAATATAAAAGACAGAAGTTTTGATATTATTACAGCAAGAGGAGTTTCTTCTGTAAAAGAGCTTTTAAAAAACTCTTTTCAAATATCAAAACAAAATACTAAGTGGGTAATGTATAAAGGTGAGAGACTAGATGAAGAGTTAAAAGAAGCATTACCTGTAATAGAAAAGCGAGGTTTAAATGTTGAAAAAATTAGGATTGAATTGCCGATTACACGAACTTACTGTATTATTAGCTGTTAGTGCAGTTATTATTCTTAATGGCTGTGCCTTAAAAGGTCAGACAAGTAAAACATTTTATCCAGAATATTATGCAGCAAAGCGGCTGCAGAATCAGGATATTGTAAAGTTAAGAGAATTAACAGTTCATCCTGATTTATTTATTGCTGATTCTGCAACACTTCTTTTAGGCTCATATTATTTATACTATGGTGATAAAAACTATGGCAGACTGCTTATTGATAAAAGCTACAATTCAAAAAATCTTGATGAAGAAATGTCAATCTTTGGCCAGCTTTGGAAAATGGAATCTTTAATTAGAGAAGGTGAAAAAGGGGCAGCCATTAATATGGCAAACAATATCAAGGAAATGAGAAGAACACCTGTTTATATGCGTGTTATGCAGATATACTGTAATCAGCTTGGGGTGCTTGTAACAAATGATAATGAAATAAATACATGTATTAATATTGCAATAGGTGGAAAAGAAAAATTTAAAGAGGTAGCAGCAGATACAGCAGGTGAAAAGTCACCACCTATTATGACAGATAATATGACTTATGAAGAATATCTGCATGCAATGGGTATAGGTGGAGCTGTTGATAATATGGATACAGTTTCGTCACAGGCAGATATGATAGATGAAATACATATAAACCCTGATGCAAAAATCAATTTAGCAGGTGGTGATATTTTTAATGATGTGGCAGCAGGCATGATATACGGCATGGGTAAATATGATAATAACTATCAGCTTGAACCAGTAACAGATTTTGCAGCAGATGAAGAAAGTAAAAAAGATATGCTTTTAAGGCTGAATAATTATGAATTGTTTATCAGTGGTCATAAATCAAACTTTGGTGTAGACTGGCTGCAGCTAAGTGAAATTGCTGGAGAATTAAAAATAGTAAAAAATAAACCAAAAGCAGTAATCATAACATCAGACCAGCATGAAGCACATGGCAGGATAATTGCTGATATGTTTAAAAGTGAAGGAAAAAAGGCACATGTAGTAAAAACATCAGGCAAGTATCAAGTAGAGCTGCAGAATATATTACATAGTGACAAAAACAGACCTTATGTAATAATCATTATGGCAGATGAAAAAGAGATACTTGATATAATACCTATTGCTAAATACTGGCAGGTAAACAGTACAATACAAGATGTTCTTGTAATGACAAGCTATATTCCAGAGTATGATATAACAAATGACCAGCGTTCATATTTTAGAGGAGTATATATATTAACTGCTGCATTTTTAGCTGGTGATGAAGAATATATAAGAATATCTACTGATTATAAAGGCTTTTATGGCACACCAATGAGTGGTGAAAATGCATTAGGATATGATATTATTACATATATTAATAAAATAGTTAATAAAGATAAAACAGGAAAATACATTACAAATATTGATGATATAATAAACGGATATGCAGTAAGAACTCCAGTTCTTTTATATGCAGATGGTAATAAACTTGTTGAAAAAGGTAAATTTAAGCCAGAAATAGAAGAAGGGACAGAATCGCTGCCAAGATAAAAGGATTAATACTGAATGAAGAAAATTAAATTAAGTATCATACTTGCAGGAGCATTTATACTGACAAGCTGTGCAGGCACAGCAAATCAGCAGTTAAAAGAGACAATAAGAGAAGCAGGGAATATTGTAAAGGAAGAGTCTGATTATTATGAAATATTTACAGCTATAGATGACAGCACACTTCCACTGCCTGATTTAAGTATATATTCATCATATTCATCAGATGATGTAGAAGAAAACTCCCCATATTATGAAGAGTTTAAAGAATTTAATGTTCCAATGGCAATGACTGGCAGAGTAAATGCTTATATAAAATACTATACAGAGAGAGTGCCGCTGACTACTCAAAGCTGGCTTAACCGTTCTAATAAGTATATGTATCTTGTAAAAGATATATTTTTGCAGGAAGGACTGCCAAGTGATTTAGTAGTGCTTGCATTTACAGAAAGCGGATATAACACTCATGCTGTCAGCCATGCAGGTGCAACTGGTATGTGGCAGTTTATGCAGGGCACAGGCAAAATGTATGGTATGGAACAGAATTTTTGGATAGATGAAAGGAGAGATTTTGAAAAAGCAACAAGAGCAGCTGCAAAATATTTAAAATCACTTTATGAAAGATTTGGCGACTGGTATCTTGCCCTTGCTGCTTATAATGCAGGTCCGGGAAGAATGGCAAGAGCAATACAGAAACATGATACAAATGACTTTTTTGCAATATCAAGCCGAAACACTTTAAAACTTGAAACAAGAGATTATGTCCCTAAATATTTGGCACAGCTTATTGTTTATAAAAACTATTTAAAATATGGTTTTACAATGCCTGCTGATATGCCACTTCTTTTTTCTACAATAGAAGCACCTGCATCAACTAACATATACTGGCTTGCAGATGAGCTTGGTGTAAGCTATGAATTAATGCGTGATTTAAACCCTGCATTAAAACTGCCTATCACTCCACCCCATGCTTATAAAATAAGAGTGCCTTATTTAAGAGATAATGAAGCAAAAAAAATACTTGCCAGAGCAAGTGCAATAGAGAGAGCAAGATATAAAATATATGAAGGAAAGCGTGGGGAAAGTGTTGCAGAAATTGCACAGAAGTTTGATGTGTCAAAAGAAGATATATCAAGGGTAAATGGTATAAAAAGAGAAAGTCTTTTAACTTCAAGGAAAATATTTATTCCTGTAAAAGAATATAGTAACATAAAAATAGATAGTATGTTTGCACAAGTTCTTGAAAAAATAGACCCAAAATATTATAAAGTTAAAAAAGGCGATACATTTATAGGCATAGCTCATAATCACAATATGCGCATGAAAGACTTGCAGAAACTAAATCCAAATATAAAACCAAGTAGAATATATCCAGGTCAGTATATTATGGTAACAAGAGATGGCTATACTAATGTAAGCTATACTGCAAAAAAATCATCCCGTCAGGTTGCAAATGTAAAATACAGAGTAAAAAATGGTGATTCTTTATGGAGCATTGCTAAAAAATTTAATACATCAGTTGCAAGTATAAAAAGTATAAATAAACTAAAATCATCTAATATTTATGCAGGCAGAGTATTAACTATTAAGAAAAATGTAAAATAATGGGTTTATCCAAAAATTTTATTATATATGTCATTTTAAGCCTGATTTTACAGGCGAAAAATCTAAATTATATATATTATAAGAGTGCATAACATATTTAAACTGTCTATTTTTTAGATACTAAATATATACTTATACTTTGCTATAACTATCTTACTGCTAGTTATAATAATAGTTAATAATATCTTATATTTATTATATTTTTCATAATCTAGATACTTCGCCTTTCAGGCTCAGTATGACCTATTTTGCTTTAACTGTGAACTTACCAAAACAAGTTAGTCAAATCCATATAGCTCATTATAGAGACTAGCCTGATAAAATATTTATTTTTTAATTAATTTATCAGCATATATTGAGTTAATATTCACAGGTGAATCACTGCTTGAATAGTGGTATTTTATTTCAGTATTATTATCTCCATCAGTGGATATTTCCATAACAGAATGAAAAAAGATGTTTGGTCTTTTATATATAAAAGAATAATAATAGATAGATAATGGCTTATATACTTTATATGCTTTTATATTTATAATATTATTAGATACTGTAATAACAGGATTATATATGTTTAACAAATTAGAGCCTGTGCATGTAAAATATTCTTTATTATCTTTCCAAAAAGAAATAAAATACTGGCTTGTTCCCCTAGTTGTTCCATCATACTCTGAATAATAAAATGAAATCATTTTAAAATGTTCGCCAGAAAGGACTATATCATCAATATTAATCTGCGTATCTTTAGGAAATTTTGGATTTAAATTTCTTTGCAGATATTCTATGGCACTTTGTGTGTCTAAGGCTTTATAGTCATCAATAACAACAGGATTAAAAACATTCTGAGCAAAAACATCTGTGGCAAAAATAATTAAAATTAAGGTTAATATATATTTCATAACTTAATCCTGCATTTTTGGATTATTACTAAGTATATTATTAACATGATACCGCACTTCTTCTACACCAATATCAAGCATACACTTAAAATGTTTTTTATAACAGCAGCTGCTGCCATGAATATGGCATGGTCTGCATTTTAAGCCAACATATTCTATAACTTTTGTATTTTTAAATGGTGGATAAAATCCAAGTTCTTTTGTAGTAGGTCCAAATATTGCAATTGTAGGGATATTTAAAGCTGTAGCTATATGCAATGGCCCTGAATCTGTTGTAATAAATACATCAGCCTGAGCAATAAACTCTATTAAGGCAGAAAGAGAAACTTTACCAGTTTTATCATCTGCACAGGCTGGTATATTCATCTCACCATTGCCAATATATATAACATTTAAACCATCATCAGAAAGCATACATCCAAGTTCAGCAAAAAAAGGCCATTCTTTTGTAGCTTTTGAAGCAAAAGGGTGGATAACTGCATTTTTTAATGAATTATTTTTTTCAATATTAGGAAAAGGCAGATAAGGTCTCAGCAGTTCAATATCAGGCATATCCAGTTTAAAAGCTTTCATAAATGGCTTAAAATATTTTATAACAGTATGTTCCTGTAGTTTAGAGCGGCACAATCTTTTTTTTACATAAAGTCTTCTTCCAAGAGAATTTTTATCATATACATAGCTTTTGCAGGAAGAAATAAACCTTACAAAAGCAGAGCGAATATTATTATGCAAATCAAAAACTGCATCATAATTAGGCATAGTAGATACTGTTTCATTTAAATCAATTAAAGAAGCCCCTTTTTTGATAGTATATATATTCCTAATATATGGATAATCCTGCAATACACCTGCAAAGTGGAAATATGTAAGCAAATCTATTGCAATATCTTCTGCAATGTTTTCTTTTACATATTTTAAAACACCTGTCAGCAGAACAATATCGCCAAGGGAAGAAAACCTTACAATTAAAATTTCTTTCATACATTAACCCTGCTGTAAAATAGAAAGAGCAGCGATTAAAACTCTTTCAGGCTCAATATCTTTCATACATTTAAAATGACCTTTTGGGCATGTATTGCCACCATGTTTTCCACATGGTCTGCAGTTAATATCATTATTTTCAACTACAATACTTTTTTCATCATATGGAAAAAAACCAAGTGATTTAACAGTAGGTCCAAATACTGCAACTGCTGGTGTACCTGCTGCAATAGCTATATGCATTGCTCCACTGTCATTAGATAAAAGCAAATCAACTGCTGAAAGAATAGCAGGAAGCTCTTTTAAAGATGTTTTATATGCAAAATCAAAGTAAGGATATTTGAAAAGTGAAGCAAATTCATCAAGGCTTTCTTTATCATCTTTTCCGCCAAATAATGCTACAGCATAACCTTTATTATATAAATCTTCTGCCACATTAACAAAATATTCTACAGGGTATCTTTTAGTTGACCATACACTGCCCGGAGCAATACCAATAACTTTTCTATCAGGTGCAGAAACGGCAAAATAAGAAAGTGCATTTTCTTTTAAATGCTTATCAATATAAGCAGTAAGTGGTCCGCCAATTTTTTTAGCATCTTCTAAAGAGAAATCATCACATAATGCACTTAATATCATAAGATTTCTTTCTACTTCGCAAAGTTCCTGCTTTTTCTCAACCCGTTTATTAAAAAGATAGCTCATAACAGCAGAAGAAAAACCAACAATGTATGTATTTTTTACCATAGAAAATAAAGTAGAGGAGCGAAGTGACAAGTGTAAATCAATAATTAAATCAAACTGATAGTTTGAAATAATCTTTACAAATTTTAAAAGTCCGCCAAACCCTTTATGCGTATTACGCTTATCAAAAATAATAACTTCATTAATAAATGGAATATTATAAAAAAGGTCAGCATGTTCTGGGCGAATGCAGAAAGATATTTTTGCTTTAGGATAAAGCACATGCAGTGCTCTAATTAATGGTGTAGTAATTATAGTATCCCCTAAAAAAGCAGGGTTAAATACAAGTATATTTTTAAATTGATTATTTGCTTTCATAGTTATATTGATACACACTTTTTTCTGATAATTCAAGCATATTAATATATTGAAGCATAAAATTTGTGATATTTGATGTAAAGCTGATATATTTTTCGTTTGCTGGATTTAAAAAGCCCATATAAAAGCACTGTAAAGTAAGCCTTTTATCATCTACTTTTTTATTATAAAGAAAATCTTGATAAAGTGGAGCTTTTAATGCTTTAATATGCACTCTTATCTGGTGAGTTCTGCCAGTTTTAGGACTGGCAAGTATCAATGCACCTTTATCATTTGATGAAAGATTATAAAAAGAAGTAACTGCCTTTTTACCGCTTTTAAAATTAATAGAGTATTTTCCATGGTTTGATTTAGCAATTGGAAGCATTAAAGATTGGGGAACTATTTTATTTTCAGTAACAGCTATATAATACTTTGTAACAGAAGATTTTTCAAACTGCAATGATATATGCCTGTGAGCAGTTTTATTTCTTGCAAATATCATTAAACCGCCGGTGCCTGCATCAAGACGGTGAGTAACATATACTTCACCATAATCATGCCTTAAAATATCTATTAACGGTGTAACAGTATTCTTCCTGTCTGGTATAACATATATGCCGTGATTTTTCTGCACTGCTAATATATTTTTATCTTTATATATTTCAATATAGCTGTATTCATTCATAGTGAAGTTATAATAAAAGAGTATAAATGTGTCAATATCTATTAGCTGAAATAACACTTAAATAATAACATTTGGCAGTGAATTTGCTAGAATTAAGATATAGTCACTATATACTAGGAAAATATTCCACTTTTTATTAAGGAGATTGTTATACAGATAAATAATAATTACACTAATACACAGATATTGCAAAGTAATTATAAAAATAATACATTGCCATTTGCAGATATATCTGCCAAATACCAAACAGAAATGGATAAAGTAGATATTACATCAAAAGAAACTATACAAGTAGAAACAGTCAATAAATCAGATTACAGCGATGAAGAAATATCAGAATTTTTAAAAGATAAACCATATACAGCATTTAGTTATAATTACTACAATAAATATGCTAAAGAACAACAAGCTAAAGAATATATATACAGTATTATGGATACATATTATAATTCAATTGATGTATATGATAATCCTATTGAAAGAAGAAGAGAAATGGATTTATATGCATATAAAAATGATATTACAGAAGATGATATATATAATATATTAGGAAATGAAACTGCACTTAATATTGGGCAACTTTTAGATACTTTAATAAAAAACTACCTTCTGTAAGTCAAGAAACAGCAAATATTGGAATTAGTATTTATATAGATTATATACCAAGAGAGTTTAATAGACTAGGATATGATGCTTCTGCAATGTTTCAAGATAGAAAAGTAGATGAAAATGGAGAAATAATGATATTACCTAAAGATAGTGACAAGTGACTTACAAAAGAAGAATTTATAAAAATTTATCCAGACTATAAAATATTTATGTCATTAGAACTTGGAACACAAGTTAATTCAGAATATCCATCAGAAATTCAGCTTGCATATAATAAGAGTGAAGAAATATTTAAAAAATATGTAGAAAAATTTATATCAGAATTAAGTGAAGAAGAAAAACAACTGTTAAGAGAATATGATATTTTTTCAGCCCCAGTGTTACAGGTAGCGGGAATAAAGGGAATAGAACAGTTTACAAAAGATATAGATGATATAAAAGCAGCTAGTGTAAATAAGTGGAGTGGGTTAAATACTATCAAAAAAGAATTTATTCAACTGGCTGAAGAAGTCAAGTTAACTTTTGCAAAAGGAATGTCAAGAAGTGAGCTAAAAGAAGGAGATATTCCATCACAACAAAGACCATATGCAATAATACCATTTTATTCTAATTTTGAACGAGATGCAAAATTAATTAAAGAATTAGGGTTAAGTGATTATATAAAAATAGATACCAGTAATATGGATTTGGAAAAAGGCACAATAAATGGTTACAGATTTGATATGGATTTTATAAATGAATATAGTGAATGTTTTTATAATCCAGAAGGAGATATACCATATATGCAAAGCTTATTCTATACTCATGAAGAATATGATAAATTGTTAACCCAATATGGCACAGCTAAAAATATAGAGAAAGCATATTTATATGCAATGGATAATAATTTATCACTTGATATATTAGCCAATGATTATACATTAGCCATAGGAGTAGAAGCGGGGGCAGGAATACATAAAGAATTACACAGTAATTTAAATGGCAGAGATGATTTTTTAGAATCATTATTCAGTGAGAAAAATAAAGATGAAATAAATACATACACAAATATAACAATAAATATTGAGCTTGATTTAAAAAGTAAATATTTATCTCTGTTAAGCAAAAACGATAATATAAATACTTTATTAGAAGACATTATATAAAAATATTATAAACATCTCTATCAATACCAATTAATAAGTATCAAATTATGCGGGCATTTTAAGCCCGCAATTTTTATACTTAACATTGTTAAAACAAACAGCCTGCAAAATATCTTGAAAAGAGAACTCATAAGCAGTTCTATTGCAAAGCAAATAAAATGACACAGTGTATTTTTTCAATAAAATAAATAATATATGTATATATTTTCTTGAAAAGACATTTTATATTTATATATTAAATAGATATAAAAAATGGCGAATATTATAATAATTATCCTTGAAAAAATTATATGAAACCTGTATATATATGAAAAAATAAAAGGATATTAAAATTTTATACGGCAGTTTAGAGGGAATTTCCCAAAAAATAATAAAACAGATAGAAAAGCTTGAAAATAAAAAAAGTCAAGGCACAGATATTATTTCCATTGACCTTTTAAAGCAGTTATGTACTTATTCTTATGAAACAGGCAGGCAGTTAGGGCTTTTAATAAACAGAGCAGGCGGCATTGAATATGTGTTAGCAGGAAGTTATGACAGCATAATGATTCCTGTTCTTTCAAGGTTTAAATTAGTTTCTGGCAGGCTTAGAGGGCTGAGATTAATCCATACTCACCCAAAAGGTGACAAATTAGACCATGACGATATGGCAGATTTAGCACTTTTAAGGCTAGACAGTGTTACTGCATGCACTATGAATAATAAAGGCTATCCATTGTTTTTAGATACTGCATATATTTTGCCGCCAGAAAATGATGCATCACAGAGTGAGTTTGGATATTTAGAAGACAGCGACCCATATAATCAAAAAACAGATTATCCGCTTTTTATTGAAGCATTAGATGATGAAATACAGCGTAAAACTAAACAGATGCATATATCTAAAGATGGAGAGTATGCAGTCTTAACAGGTGTGTTTAAAAGCAAAGAAGAGTGTGATATAAATTTAGATGAGCTTGAAGAGCTTGTAAGAAGTGCAGGTGTAAATATAATAGCACGGGTTCCGCAGGTAAAAAAAGAAATCCATCCAAAATATGTGGCAGGACCGGGAAAACTTAGAGAAGCAGTTATTAAAGCACTAATGACAGGTGCAGAATATATTATTTTTGATAACAGTTTATCGCCATCTCAGTCAAGAGCAGTTTCAGAATTTACTGAACTAAAAATATTAGATAGAACTCAGCTTATACTTGATATTTTTGCAAGGCGTGCAAAAAGTAATGAAGGTAAAATACGAGTGGAACTTGCACAGCTTAAATATATTCTTCCGCGTCTTGGTGCAAAAGATGATTCTTTATCAAGGTTAACAGGTGGTATTGGCGGCAGAGGTCCTGGAGAAACAAAACTTGAAATAGATAAACGGCGGATAAATGACAGGATTGCTTTTTTAAACGACAAACTTAAAAAGGCAGAGCAGGCACGGGACATACAAAGAGCAAGAAGAGAAAAAAATTCTATACCTGTTGTATCTATTATAGGCTACACTAATGCAGGAAAATCCACATTGCTAAACAGCCTTACTAAATCAGATGTTTATGCAGATAATCTGCTTTTTGCAACTCTTGACACTTCCAGCAAAAGAATAAGGTTTCCAAAAGAAAGAGATGTTATAGTAACTGATACAGTTGGATTTATAAGGGATTTGCCTGCCAACTTAGCTGGTGCATTTAAGTCAACATTAGAAGAGCTGCATAATGCTGATATGTTTCTGCATGTGGTGGATATCAGCGACAAGCACTTTAAAAAACATATAAAATCAGTGGAAAAAGTGCTGGAAGAAATGGATTTGCAGGAAAAAGAAAGAATAATTGTGTTTAATAAAATAGATAAATTAATTGATGAAAAATTAGATGAAATAAGAAAAGAATACAGCGATGCAGTATATATCAGTGCATTTAAGCGGGCATCATTTGATGATATGCTCAATAAAATAGGCTATTATTTTTTTAAAGAGGGTATTGAGGGCTTTAATGATTAAGGCAGAAAATATATTGCAAAACAGACTGGAATATTTTAAAAATAAAGATTATGAAAAAATATTCAATATATACAGTCATAATAGTGAGTTCCGCAGTTATTTTGAAAGCAGTGATAAATATGGAGAATATTTTAATAATCTGGTTGAAATGTTTATACCTGAATCTATTGAAATTTATAAAGTTTTATATAATAATGAAAGTGCAGAAATTTTGTTTTTAGAAAAAATTAGAGATTTAAAAGAAAATAAACTTGTATACTGCTATTCAAAATCATATTTTGTGTTAGAAGAAGGCAGTTGGAAAATATTAAAAGAAATAAGAGAAAGCACATTAAATAAAGGAATTTAAAAAAAGGGGTATCCAAATGGTTAAAGTATTTACAGCATTATTATTTGTATGTTTGCTGCCACTCAGCATATATGCACAGGCACAAAACAGCAGGCATGAGCAGAAAGAGGCAGCATCAAACAATAAAAGTAAAGAATTTTTAGGTATATTTTTTATAGAAACATACCCTGTAACAGGCTGTGAAATAATTAAAATAAGACCATCTGTTATACGCTCCACTACAGAATTTCGTGCACCAGAAAGAGAAGAATTTAATAATGACAGAAATTTCAGTAAAGTAATGCATAAATATCAAGGTGATTTAATAGATGAAGCTAAAAGTATAGCAGAAAAAGAAGGCTATAATGCCATTATAGGCAGTAAATTTTTAGTCAACACTCACTATCAGGGTGCTGCAAATCTTGGAGCAGTTGACGGCAATATTGGCTATGGTGTTGGTTCTATTACATATATTGGGCATCCAGTTTATATTGTTTGTGAAGATTTAGCAGGGGCAACAGAATAAAAACTATTGCAATAATTTTATAAAGTAATAAATTAATTTTTTAATAAATAATCAGTGAGGTAACTTATGCCAATATATGAATATCACTGCACAACATGCGGTAAAGATTTTGAAAAAATGCAAAGTATTAATAATGACGAAAGAGCTATAGAATGTGTTTACTGCGGCAGACAGGCAGAGAGAAAAGTTTCTGTTACATCATACCATTTAACAGGCAGCGGTTTTTATAATACAGATAAAAAAGCAGCTGCTCCGTCATGCTGCCCAGCTGGTTCATGCTGTGCTGGCGGAGCATGTAATATAGAGAAATAATATTTACAGCCTGATATAGTTGGAAAAATATATTTTACTATTAGTTTGAAATATTAATATTTATCAAAATATTACTTTGTGAGATTTGCGACAGTAAGACAGCTGTATATTTTATTCCATTGAACCTGCCTAAAAATACAGCTTATTATAGTTATGTTATACTGAGCTAAAGGCGAAGTATCTAAAAAACAAGATATTTAAATATACTATGCACTTTTGCAATATATAATAATTATAAATTTTTCGTCTTTAAAATCAGGCTCAAAACAACTGAAATATAAAATTTTTGGATAAGTTAAAGTATCTTTACATTATAATATATAAATCCTTGCTATTTTATAAAATATCTATTATTTTATAATGTATCTAAGGAGATATTATGAAAAAATATATTGAAGATATGTTTGATGAGGCAATAAAAGCACATAAAGAGTTTGCATTAGACCATGCAGGCATCATAGAAGAGATAGCAAAAACAATAGCAGAGTGTTTTGAAAATGGAAATAAACTGCTTATTTTTGGCAATGGTGGCTCAGCAGCAGACGCACAGCATATTGCAGCAGAATTTGCAAGCCGTTTTGTAATGGAAAGACCGCCGCTTGCAGCTGTTGCACTTACTACGGATACTTCTCTTTTAACAGCAGTTGGCAATGATTATTCCTTTGATGAAGTATTTGAAAAACAGGTATCAGCCCTTGCAAACTCAGGGGATGTGGTATGGGGAATATCTACAAGCGGTAATTCTGAAAATGTAATCAGAGGCTTAAAAAGAGCCATCAAATGCGAAGCAAAAACGATAGGGTTTGCAGGCAAAGATGGCGGTAAAATGCCGGGTCTTTGTGATAAAATTCTTATAGTAGACCACCAGTCAACAGCAAGAATACAGGAAATACATATTATGAGTGCCCATATTATATGCGGTCTTATAGATGAAATAATGTTTGGCAGGTTTTCAGGTTAGGAATGTCTAACTATTTTGAATATCATAATGCATGGGGAGCATCAGCATCTTTTTACGCATGTTGTAAAAAGAAGAAAGGTGTTCCCTTAGTTATTTTTCTGCCTGAAAATAAGTCTGTAATGGAAAGTGTTAAAAATGAATTAGAGCTGTTCTCTGATTTAAAAATATTAGACTATCCATCTTATACACAAAACCCTTTTGAAGAAGCAAGACCACTTACTTCCATAATGGCAGCAAGAAGCAGAACTCTTTATAATATAATTAATGAAAAAGATTATATTCTGCTTTTATCTCCATATTCTATGCTTAAAAAAATACCTTTTAAAAATGAATTTTTAGAAAGCATAATTACATTAGAAAAAAATAAGGAATATCCCATGCAGAAGCTTGAAAGGGAGCTTGATAAACTTGGGTATATCCATGTTGAATTTGTAACAGATGCGGGTGAATATACATTCCGCGGCGGTATAGCAGATATTTTTGCGGCAGGATATATTGACCCTGTCCGCATAGAGTATTTTGATGATGAGATAGAAAGTATTTTTATATATAATAAAGACAGTCAGACAAGGAAAAAAGAAATAACAGGTATAAAAATACTGCCAGTATCAGATTTACTTATTACAACAGAAGAATTCAAAGCACAACTAAAAGATGGAGAGTTAAAAGAAAAGGCGGAAAGTTTTGGCAAATTTGCAGGCTTCCACTGGCTTGTGCCATATATTAATAAAGAGCAGTCAGATATTTTTGAATATTTAGACAAATATGACACTGTATGTTTTATGAGTAATATACAGAACAGCATATATGGATATTATGACATAATAGAGTCATCTGTGCAGAATGCTATCCAGAAAGAAAGTTTTATTACAGCAAAAGAAGCAGTAGAAAAATTAAGAAGAAATGATATTTATATAATATCAGAGATAACAGACAGTGTTGAAAGTGTGCCGTTAACTTTTGCAAGTTCAAAGACACGCTTCTCATTTGAGAAAAAAAACTTATACCAGTCCATGACAAATGCTGCTGAAACTTTGCTTGCACTTTTAAAAGAAAATATGAAAATAGTATTTTCTGTAGAAAGTGAAAAGTTTGCAGGCATATTTAAAGATTTTCTTAGAGATTATGATATTTTCCCAAAAGAAATAAAAAAACTTTCAGAAATAGAAAAAGCATCTATTTCTTTATATAGAAAGCATATTTCTGGCGGCTTTATTGATAAAGATAGTGGTTATGCAGTTATTTCTGATATGGATATATTTGGCTTTACAAAAAGAAAGCCAAAGCCTAAGAAGAAAGACGCATTTAACACTAAACTTTCAGATTTGGAAGAAGGCGACTATGTTGTTCATGTAAACCATGGTATAGGCATATATCAGGGTATAAAACATATAGCTATTGCAGGCAGTGAAGGTGATTTTTTATCAATTATGTATGAAGGGGATGACCTGCTTTATGTTCCACTTCATTCAATAGGTCAGCTGCAGAAATATATAGGTATGCAGAACCAGCAGCCAAAACTAAACAGTTTAAAAAGTTCTGCATGGCAGAAGCTGAAAAAGCATGCAAAGGAAAGTGCAAAACATATTGCAGAAGATTTGCTCCGTTTGTATGCAGAAAGAAAGGCAAGGAAAGGTTATGCTTTTATTGATGACGGCTCTTTAATAGAAATATTTGAGAGAAATTTTGAATATACAGAAACAGAAGACCAGCTTTCTGCTATATATGATGTTTATAATGATATGGAAAGCGAAACACCAATGGAAAGGCTTGTATGCGGTGATGTTGGGTTTGGAAAAACAGAAGTTGCAATGCGTGCAGCATGTAAAGCTATTGCATGCAGCAAACAGGTTGCCGTGCTTGTGCCTACTACTATACTTGCAAGGCAGCATTACGAAACATTTATAGAAAGATTTAAAGGGCTGCCTGTAAATATTGAGTTTGTATCGCGGTTTAGAACAGACAGGCATACAAAAGAGATTTTTAATAAAATTTCAGACGGTGCAGTTGATATATTAATAGGCACTCACAAGATTTTATCAAAAGATTTATCATTTAAAGATTTGGGGCTTTTAATAATAGATGAAGAGCAGCGGTTTGGAGTAAGCCATAAGGAAAAAATTGCATCAATTAAAAGAAATGTAGATACATTAACATTAAGTGCTACACCAATACCAAGAACACTGCAGCTTTCATTATCAGGCATAAGAGATATGAGTATTATAGAAACACCACCTGAAAACAGGCTGCCTGTTGTAGTTAAAGTTATTAAAGGACTATCTGAAAGGATAAAAGCCATAAAAACAGAGCTTGAAAGAGGCGGACAGGTTTTTTTTCTGCATAACAGAGTGCAGGATATAGAGGAAGCTGCTATTGAGATAAAACGAGAGCTGCCACTTGCAAGAGTTGACTATGCCCACGGGCAGATGGATGCAAAGACAATGGAAAAAATCCTTTCATCTTTTTACAGTGGGGAAATAGATGTGCTTGTTGCAACAACGATTATTGAAAATGGCATTAATATTCCCAATGTAAATACTATTATAATAAATAATGCAGCCCGTTTTGGACTTTCTCAGCTTTATCAGTTAAAGGGTAGAGTTGGCAGAAGCAGCAGGCGTGGTTATTGTTATTTAGCAGTGGATGATTTTGCAAGATTAAACAGTATAGCACAAAAAAGACTTTCTATTATTCAGCAGTTATCTGATTTAGGCAGCGGATTTAAAATAGCTATGTATGATTTACAATTAAGAGGTGCTGGCAATATTTTAGGTGCGGAGCAGTCAGGTTTTGTGGTTAGAGTGGGCTATGAGCTGTATGTTGCAATGATAGAAGAGGCAGTGCAGGAAATGAAAGGGGAGTATACAAATATTGCAGATACAGAGATAAACTCTAATATTGCATATTTTATACCAGCAGATTATATAGAAAATCCACGAATAAGATTTGATTTTTATAGACGGTTTGCAGATATTTATGATATTAATAGTATGGGTGAGCTTTTAAAGGAAATAGAGGCAGGTTATGGGGAGCTTCCTGAAGAAGTTTTAAATCTTTCCTTAATTATGCTTATTAAAAATTTTGCAAGTATGCTTGGTGCAGAAAAACTTATGCTTTCAAAATCTGGAGCGTCAAAAGTAACTTTTGCAAAAGAAACAAAATTAAATCCTGCATTAATTGTAAAATGCAGTCAGGACAGGAAGATATTATATAGATTTATTTCAGAGTATGAGCTTTCACTGGTGGCAGATACACAAGAACCATTGAAATTAACAGCAGATTTTTTTCAGGATTTATATACACTTTCAAGGGCAGATTAGAGAAAAGGAGAGTATATGAAAAAGTTTAGTATTTTGGCAATATTATTACTGTTTTTTACAACAGGGTGCAGTTTTTTTGAAAAGGAAAAAAATGCAGAAAATATTGATGCCAAAAAAGATAACAGAACTGCTTATGTAGTTATAAATGGTAAGACATTATATACGGATGATTTTTTCAAATTTGCAGGTGTTGTGCTAAAAGAAATGAATGAAAGTGATTTCAAAAATCAGGAAGTAAAAAATTATCTTGTTAAAAATTTTATAGAGCATAATTTACTTCTTCAAGAAGCACAGCGTCGTAATATTAAAGTAGATGAAAAGAAGATAAGTGCAGTTACAGAAAGTTTTTTGTCAGAGGCAGGCACTCAGGATTTAAAAGTATATTCAGGCTCTTATGATACTGATGCGAAAGCCTTGTCAGAAATATTAAGAGAAAAATTTATGGTAGAAACACTTATTTCTGATATGATAAACAGCAATATAGATATAAAAGAAGATGAAATAAAAAAGGAATATATAGATAATTACAGCCAAAAAGAGCCGTCTAAAAAAGCACATATTTTTCAAATTTTTACAACTGATAAACAAGTGGCAGAAAAAGCAATGGCAGAGTTAACAAGAGGGCTTGCTTTTAATGAAGTAGCAGTTCGCTATTCTGAAGGTCCAGAGAAAGAAGACGGTGGCGATTTAGGTTTTATTATAGATACAGATTATCCAGAAATCTTTGGTGAAGCCTTTAAATTAAAGCCCGGCAAAATAAGTGATATAGTAAAAAGTGAGTATGGTTATCATATATTTTTAGTAAAAGAATACAGCAGGTCTAAAAAAATAGATTATGATGATGTAAAAACACAAATACATTTTTCTCTTTATAATAAAGAGCAGGATAAAAAAATAGAGGAATTAATTAATGAACTTTACAAAAATGCAGATATTAAATATCTTACTGATATTAATCTTAATGATGCTTCCTTATCAGTTAAAAGCGGAAGTAATAGGTAAGATAGAAGCCCATGTCGGCAATAAAATAATAACTTCTTACGATATTGAGGGGCTTGACCCAGCCACATATAAAAAGCTTCTTTCTATACCTGATGAAGAAACAAGAAACATACAGCTTGAACAGTATAAATCTCAGGTGCTTAATTTTCTTATAGAAGCAGTTATTATGGAGACAGCTGCAGAAAGGGAAGGCATAAAAGTAACAGATGCAGAGATTGACAGGGCTGTCAGTGAGATTGCTGCAAATAATAAAGTAAGTTTAGAGCAGTTTGAAAAAATGATAGCTGATGAAGGGTTGAGTTTAACTCAATACCGCTATCAGATTAAGGGACAGATAATTCAAGCAAGAATACGCAGTCAGATATTTATGCCGCAGGTAGTTATTACAGAAGAAGATATATATAATATGGTAGATGAAAAGGGAGATGAATACAGTCTTAAAGATAAGTATAAAACAAAGTTAATAACTGTTCAGTCAAAGCCTGAAATAAATAAAATTATAAAGAATATAAAACAGGGTGCAGATTTTAGTGATGAGGCAGTTAAAAACTCTCTTGATGTAAGTGCTGCAGATGGTGGAAATATTGGCTGGGTAGATGTAACCTATGTGCCTATTGAAATGGAGAAAGCACTGGAAAAAGCACAAAAAGGCGGCTTAACTGAGCCATTTAAATACAATAATTTATGGGCAGTGTGCTATGTTGATGATTTTATGAGTAAATATACAATGGATAATGAAACAGAGAGCAAAATAAGGGAAGCCATAGGGGAAGCTCTTTTTGCAAAATCTGTTACAGAATGGCTGCAAAAGCATAAAGAAACCATTATTGTATTAAAAGCATCTGACAGATTTAAGGTAAAATAATGAGACTTGATAAATTTTTAAAAACAGCTCAGCTTATAAAGCGGAGAACAGTTGCAAACGAAGCAGCTGATGAAGGGTTTATAAAAGTAAATGGCAGAGATTCTAAACCTGCATTACAGCTAAAATCTGGAGATATTATTGAGATAGATATGTGGAATTATTATAAAAAAATAGAAGTCATAATGGTGCCTGAAAAAAATACTATTCCTAAAAAAGATATAGATAAGTATATAAGAGTGCTGGAATATAAGGCAAAAGATATTGAGTTTTAAAGATTATTTATAGACAAGTGAACTTGCATAAAAATATAATGCACTAAAACTGCCCGCTAATGCATGTTTTAAAAAATTTAAGGATAAAATTTTTAATAGAAGTGTATATAGGCATATAAAAGGATTTTAAGCCACAGGAAGTGGCTTCTTTAGTAAGCATTAAGGGCTTTTGCCCGCTAATGCGTGTTTTAAAAATTTTAAGGATAAAATTTTTAATAGAAGTGTATATAGACATATAAAAGCATTTTAAGCCACAGGAAGTGGCTTCTTTAGTGAGCATTAAGGGCTTTGCCCGCTAATGCGTGGTTTAAAAATTTTAAGGATAAAATTTTTAATAGAAGTGTATATAGACATATAAAAGGATTTTAAGCCACAGGAAGTGGCTTCTTTAGTGAGCATTAAGGGCTTTGCCCGCTAATGTGTGGTTTAAAAATTTAAGGATAAAATTTTTAATAGAAGTGTATATAGACATATAAAAGCATTTTAAGCCACAGGAAGTGGCTTCTTTAGTGAGCATTAAGGGCTTTGCCCGCTAATGCGTGGTTTAAAAATTTTAAGGATAAAATTTTTAATAAAAGTATAAAGAGGTATATATATGATTACTAAATTTGAACTTATTAACCCAATGGAGACTATTGCTCCAAGAAATGGAAAAGGCGTATCTTATAACTTTCCTTATGAAATTTTAAAAGGATTAAGTGGCACAGTAAAGGCTTTTAATCACATGAGATTAGATGAAAATTCTGCAATAGGTTATCATCAGCATATAGATGATTTAGAAATATATATAATTACGGAAGGAACTGGCATATATAATGATAATGGTAAAGAAGTGGAAGTTACTGTAAATGATGTTATGCTTTGCAATAAAGGGGAATATCATGGTATCGCTTCAAAAAATGGTAAACTGGACTTTATTGCAGTAATTATTGGTTAAATTTTGCAGATATTTTTAAAATACCTTGAAATAATATTAAAAAAATAGTAAAAGCAGAATAACAAAAACAGTTTAAATAAAAACAAGGAGAAATAAATGCTTGAAAAAACATTTGCAATTATTAAACCAGACGCAGTAGCTGCAAAAAATGCAGGTAAAATTATTGATAGAATAGAAGCAGAAGGTTTTACTATTAAAGCTATGAAAAAAATACACATGACAAAAGCAATAGCTGAAAGGTTTTATTTTGTTCACAGAGAGCGTCCATTTTATAATGACTTAACTAATTTTATGAGCTCAGGTCCATGTATAGTTATGTGTTTAGAAAAAGAAGATGCAATTAAAGGCTGGAGAGCTTTAATGGGAGCAACTAATCCAGATGCAGCAGAAGCTGATACTCTCCGTAAATTATACGGTAAAAATATTGATAATAATGCAGTTCATGGCTCAGACGCACCAGAAACAGCAGCAGAAGAAGTTGCATTCTTCTTCACTGGTATTGAATTAATGTAATTTTTTTAATAAATTATTGTAAACAGCCCGTCTTTAATAAAGGCGGGTTTTTGTATCAATATAGGCTTATCCAAAAAACTTATTATATAAAAAACATATAATTAAAATGTATTATTTACTCTTGTAATATAAACAATTTAGATTGTTTGCTTTTATAATCAGGCTCAAAATGATTGCAATAAAAGATTTTTTGGGTAAGTTCAGATTTTCATTTTATTTACATAATCTTGAATATATGGAAAACTATATGAAACTTCTGCAAAATAAAATTAGTAATAATTTTATAAAGCTGATGTCAGCTATTAGTCAGCATTGCAATAAAAATCAGCTGTTTTTTATATATAAGAGCACAGTATTGTCTATTTAGATTTTATTCTTGCAGTAATAAAAAATTCCATATATAGTATTATGGATATATAATATTATGCAGGAGAAGAATATGCGTTATAAAAGCACAAGAGGCGGGGTATCAGGTCTTTCATTTGAAGAAGCTGTTATGATGGGGCTTGCAAGTGACGGCGGTCTTTTAATACCTGAAAAAATACCACTTTTAAATGAAAAAGATTTAAAGCACTTATTTGAACTTCCTTATACAAAACTTGCTTATGAAATTATAAACAGGTATCAGGATGGTATTCCATCAAATGACCTTATGGCTATTATTCAAAAAAGCTATGCAAAATATGATACTGTTAATATGATACCTGTAAGAAAAGCTGCAGGTATGCGTATTGCAGAGCTTTATCATGGACCTACATACTCTTTTAAAGATGTGGCACTGCAGTTTTTAGGAAATCTTTTTGAATATATATTAACAAAAAAGGGTCAAAAACTTAATATTTTAGGTGCAACAAGCGGTGATACAGGCAGTGCTGCAATATATGGTGTAAAAGGCAGGAAAAATATAAATGTTTTTATGCTTTATCCTGCAAACAGAGTAAGTCATGTGCAGGAAATGCAGATGACTACTACAGAATCGCCTAATGTATTCTGTTTAGAAATTGGTGGTAATTTTGATAACTGTCAGGATTTAGTGAAAAGCACATTTAATGATTTAGAGTTTAAAGAAGAGCTTAATCTTGGTGCAGTTAATTCTATTAACTGGGCAAGGATTTTAGCACAGACTGTATATTATTTCTGGATATATTTTAAAACTGTCCACAGAGTGGGTGATGAAATAAATATTATAGTGCCAACAGGTAACTTTGGTAATGTTTTTGCAGGATATTTAGCTCGTAAAATGGGGCTGCCTATTGCAAAACTTATGATAGCAACTAACAGAAATAATATATTAACAAGGACAGTTAAATTTGGCGATTACAGCATAGAAAGGGTGCATCCTACAATTAGTCCAGCTATGGATATACAAATTGCAAGCAATTTTGAAAGGTATCTTTACTATCTTTATGGTGGAGACTGTGAAAAAGTTACAGATGCTATGGAGCTTTTAAGGGTAGAAAAAGAGATAGATATTAGAGGTCATTTATTAGGTCAGCTGCAGAGAGATTTTATTGCAGGGGAAGCATCTGATGATGACATGAAAGATACTATAAGAAAAGTTTTTGCTCAGTCAGACTATATGATAGACCCACATACTGCATGCGGAGTATATGTTGCAAATCAGATGGATATAGTTGCAGATAATACAGTATGTCTATCAACGGCCCACCCTGCAAAATTTCCAGATGTAATACATGAAGTGTTAGGTGCATGGCCAGAAATACCAGATGGTCTTCGTGATTTAGAAGAAAGGCAGAAAGTTTCATATAAAATAATGCCTGAATTACAGGACTTAAAAAGTTTTATTTCTCAGCATGCAAAATAATGGCAACAAAAGTAGATAAATTTGATTATAATCTGCCAAAAGAGTTAATAGCACTCTATCCTGCTTCCAAGCGGGATAAGTGCAGGCTTATGATGGTAGATACAGTAAATAAAAGTATTACAAATCATATCTTTTCCGACATAGTGAATATTTTAGATGATACATCTTTTTTGGTTGTAAATAATACAAAAGTGAGAAATGCAAGGCTTTACGCAAAAAAAGTAACAGGCGGTTTATCAGAAATATTTGTTACTGATGTTATTGATAATACCCACTTTAAAGGTCTTGTCCGAGGTAAATTTAAGACGGGGGACAAAGTTATTTCAGAAGGTATGTATTTTACTCTGCTTGAAAAACTGCAGGACGGTTTATGGATTATTCAGGCAGAAAGCGATATAGAAAAGATTATGTATGAAAAAGGTCATGTGCCGCTTCCTCCGTATATTAACAGGCAGGATACACAGCAGGATAAAACAGATTATCAGACAGTATATGCAAAATACACAGGCTCATCAGCAGCACCAACTGCAGGTCTGCATTTTACTAATGAGCTGCTTTCAGCTTTAAAAAATAAAGGGGTGGAAGTCATTGAGATTACTCTTGATGTAGGTCTTGGAACTTTCAGACCAGTAAAGACAGAATATATGGAAGACCATGAAATGCACTATGAAAGGTATTATATATCAGAAGATGCAGCAGAAAGAATTAACTTATTAAAATCTAAAGGCAAAAAACTTACAGCAGTAGGCTCTACCAGTGTCCGAGCATTAGAAACTGCGTCAGATGATAAAGGTATAATAAAAGCAGGAGAAAGCAGCTCAAATATATTTATTATGGAGCCGTATAACTTTAAAACAGTTGATAATATGATAACCAATTTTCACCTGCCAAAATCTACTCTTTTAGCTATGGTATCAGTTCTTGGCGGCTATGATTTAATTATGCAGGCTTATCACAGGGCAGTGCAGGAAAATTACAGGTTTTTTAGCTACGGCGATGCTATGTATATAAAAAGAAAGTAATATAAACAGTATATAATCATTTATTCTGATTAATTTAATGGCAGCAGCTTTCATATATAGTAATTTTAATATTTATTTTGCTTTCTGATACTCACTCATGAATACATATTTTAATGCTCCAAAAATATATGCAGAATAAAAACCTTATCTTTATTCAGCAGATATTCCTATTAAATAAGATTATATTTATTTCTTACAGTTAAACTAAAAACTTTTCAGAAAGATATATATTTTTAGATACTTCGCTGTATTTCAAGCTCAGTATTGACATGCTGTTTTCGCACTATATGTCATTTTGAGCCTGATTTTTTAAATGCGAAAAATATAAATGATACATATTGCAGTGCTTTATAATATGCTTAACTTATTGAGTTTAGCAGCTAAATATTTCACAATACATAATCATAAGCTGTGATATTTATAAGCCTGCACTATCATAGATAAGACTTGTAATTTTTTACACTATAATACAATGATTATATCAAAAAAATGTATTTTTTCGCTTGTCTTAATAAATAAAATTTGCTTTTTTTCTTATATAATGATATGTTACTATTACTTATAATATAACTTTCCGAGGGCATATAATGAAAAGTAAAGTTCTTCTTATTGATGACAGTGTTACAATACACCGAGTGATTGACCTTTCTATTGATGTAGACAGGTATGACATTGTTAAAGTTTTTTCCAAAGAAGATGCAGCTTTAAAAATGCAGTCTGAGCAGTATGATTATATTCTGCTTGATAATAAGCTTGATAATATTGTTATCTCAGAATACATTAAGGAGCTGAAAACAGCACAGACATCAGCATATATCATACTTCTTGTAGGTGCATTTGACAGGTTTGATGAGAGTGATTTGGAAAAAACAGGTGCAGATGATTATCTTGTTAAGCCTTTTGATTCTCAGTCATTAAATGAAAAATTATCATCTGATGCAGATATGATGCCTGCAGGTATTGTTGAAAAAATAGCTGAAGCAGATTTTGCCAGAGATAATGATGACTATATTACTCCAACAGCATCTTTAACTACTGGTGATGTTATAGATGGACTTTCAAAAAAAGAATATTTAGAAAATTTAGAAGAAGTGCAGCCTGATGATTTAACAGATAACGGATATGCTGAAGATTTAGATACTGCTGCTCCATCATTAGAACTTGATAACTCATCACAAGAATCAGAAGAAAGCAGTGGCACAGCAGAAAATGAAGTCATTGAAGAAAGTCTGGAAGAAGATACCAGCACAGTTATAGAAAATAATAATGAAGAAACAGAAAATTCTGCTCTTGATGATACAGCAGAAGCAGCACCATTTGAAGAGCCTGTTTTAGAGCCTGAACCAGTCATACAAAATGAAGAAGAAACTATTGAAACAGAAAACAATGAAGAAGTTTTAAATATTCCTGAAGCAGAAGAAAATAGTGCAGATAATGAAGATATATCATTAACAGAAGAAATATCAGAAGAAACTGCACCAGAAAATAATGAAGAAATAGAAATTCCTGATAATATTACAGCAGTTCATAACCCAGTATTGCCAGATATTGATGATGCTGCAGATATTTCAGATGAATATGTCATGCAGGACAATTTAGAAGAAATAGATGACATAAGCCAAAATGAAATGCTTGATGAATTTCCAGATTTTCCAGAAGTTGATGATATTTCAACTGATGAAATGCAGGATAGTCAAGATATAGAAAACATTCAGGCACAGGAAACAGAAAATATAGAAGAGCTTTCAGACGAAAACTCTATTAATGAAACAAGCAGTGAAGAAATGCAGGAAGTAAGTGATAATACCCCTGCAAAAACAGAAGAACAGGAAACATTACTTGTTGACGATGATGACTGGCTTTCAGATACACCATCTACACAGGAAGAAAATACTGCCGATATGCAGATGGAAGAAGCACATGTAGATTTATCAGAAGAAAGCTTGGCAGAAAATCAAGAAGCAGTAGAAGATAATGAATTAATTGATAATGCTTTGCAGGAAGAAGCTGCTGCAGCACCAGTGCAGGAAGAAACTGAAATACAGGAACAAGTTGAGCCTGAAGAAGCACCTGTAATGCTTGATGAAAATACAGCGGATGAAACTGCTGTGGAAGATGATATGCAGGATTTAGATATTCAGGAACAGTCTCAAGAAGATTTATCTGAAGAAAATGCTACAGATGAGCTTTCAGAAATGCCATCAGAAGAAGCATTTGATATAGAAAATGAAAAAACAGAAGAAGAAAACATTGCAGAAGAACCTGTTGAGCCATTAAGTGAAGAAACTATTGAAGAAAGTGCAGAAGATACATCTTTTGATATGCCAGAAGTTAAAGCAGAAGATGCCGCAGAAGTAAATGAAGATACAGCATTAGAAGAAACTTCTCTTTCAGTGCAGGAAGAAATGAAACAGGAGCCTGCAAATATTCAGCAGACAGAAGTTAAACAGGCTGAAGAATACAGCCCTGAAACATCTGGCAGGTTTGGCGGGATAACTGTTACTATCAGCAGAGATGAAATTATAGCAATGCTTGGAAATGCAATAGATAAACATTTTCTTGAAGAAGCAGTAAAAGAAGTTATTGCAGCTAATATGAAAGACATTGTTAGAAATATTGTGCCTGCAATAGCAGAAAAATATATTAAAGAAGAAATAGAAAGGTTAAAAAACGATGAGTAGGCATGGTGAAACACAGAAAACAGGTTATAGACAAAGTGGAGTTGATATTGATGAAGGTAACAGGTTTATTTCACTTATTAAATCATCAGTAGACAGCACCAAAATAAATGGAGTGATAGGTGGTATAGGCGGTTTTGCAGGGCTTTTCAGTCTGGCAGAATTTAAAGATATGGAAGAGCCTGTTCTTGTTTCTGGTGCAGATGGTGTCGGCACAAAACTAAAAGTAGCTTTAATGAGTGAAAAATATGATGCAGTGGGTATTGATTTAGTTGCAATGAGTGTAAATGACCTGCTTGTAACTGGTGCAAAACCATTATTTTTCTTAGATTATGTGGCTGTTGGTAAATTAATACCTGAAACTATGAAAGATGTTGTGCTTGGAGTCTCAAAAGGCTGTAAAGATGCAGGCTGTGCTTTACTTGGCGGTGAAACTGCTGAAATGCCCGGGCTTTATGTTAATAAAGACTTTGATTTAGCAGGATTTGCAGTAGGAATTGTTGACAGGAAAAAAATAATAGACGGCTCATCTATTAAAGATGGTGATGTAATTATTGGTATTTCCAGTTCAGGCTTCCACAGTAATGGTTATTCCCTGCTTAGAAATGTATTATTTAATGATAAGGGATATAAAGCATCGGATATTTTTTATGATGATGTAACAGTGGCAGAAGCCCTGCTTATCCCTACAAAAATATATGCAAAAGTAGTGCAGAAAGTTGTAAGTCAAGTTAATGTAAAAGGTATGGTGCATATTACTGGCGGCGGTTTTTATGATAATATACCTAGAGTTCTGCCAAAAGATATTTCTGCAGAGATTGATGTATCAGCTATGGAAATGCCAAAAGTTATTAAAAGATTTGCAGAAGTTTCTGATATTGATAAGCATGAGCTTTATCGTGTATTTAATATGGGTGTGGGCTATATATTTGTTGTATCACCTGAAGATAAAGATAATGTAATAAAAGCGGCACAAGATGCTGGTGAAAAAGCATTTATTATAGGTAAAGCAGTAAAAGGTGACAATACAGTTAAAATAAAAGGGATAGATTTTGATTAATATAGCAGTATTTATTTCAGGCAGGGGGAGCAATTTCCTTGCTCTGCTTAAAAATATAGAAAATGGTGCTTTAAAAGACTGCCGCATAGCAGTTGTATTTTCAAATAACCCAAATGCAAAAGGGCTTGAATATGCAGCAAATGCTGGTATAAAAACAATTATTATACCATCAAAAAACAGAGATGACAGGAAAGAGTATGATAAAGAAATTATAGATGCTCTTGCAGAATATGATATTGATTTAATATGCTTGGCAGGCTATATGCGGATAGTAACAAGTGAGCTTGTAGAAGCATATAAAAATAAGATTATGAATATTCATCCAGCATTACTTCCTTCTTTTCCCGGTCTTCATGCTCAAAAACAGGCTTTAGATTACGGTGTAAAAGTTTCAGGCTGCACAGTTCATTTTGTAGACTGTGGTATGGATACCGGTGCTGTAATTCTGCAGAAAACAGTTCCTGTATATGATAATGATACAGAAGATACATTATCTGCCAGAATATTAGAGCAGGAACATACTGCATATACAGAAGCTGTTGCATTATATGCAGCGGGCAGGCTTAAAGTATCTGGCAGAAAAGTAGGAGTATTGGATAAATAAATTATGAAGAAGCTGAATATATTAATAATAGTTATAGTGCTTTTAGTGCTTGCAAATATGACAGTTATGGTATTCCTTTCAGGAGGCAGTAAGATGGCAGAAAATAATGGTGCCGCAGTTTTAACAAAACATAGAGATTTTACAAAAACAGTTACTATACAATTAATGATAAAAGGCGGCTTATTTGCTGAAAATAAAGAAAACAATGGTATAGGCTCACTTTTCAGCAGAGTATGGGTAAAAAGTAATAAAGTATTAGAAACAGTAGAGTTTTACGGCGGAAGTGTTAGTGCAAAAGTTTCACCATTTGCATTAGAAGTAAGGCTTTCTGTGCCAAGTGATAAAATAGATAAAGTATATAACGATTTTGCAGCTTTTTTAGCAGCTCCAGAATTTAAGGAAGATATTTTTGAAAGAGAAAAAATGCAGCATATAGATGAGCTTAGAACTTCACTTGATAACCCAAATTTAATTGCACAAAATGGGTTTATGGCTCTTGCATTTAAAGGCTCCCCTTATGAAATGCCTGTGGAAGGTATGGTAGAAAGTGTTGAAAAAATAACATTTGAAGATATTAAAAATTATTATAAAAATAATATTAAAGCATCATACATTGTGGCAGTGATAGCTGGTAATTTTGATAAGGGGCTTGAAGTTTCATTAAACTCAACTATTGCTAAACTTGATAAAGGATATCCTTATGTATATGACTGCAGCAATTCTGCTATTTTAGAAGAAAGAAGGCAGGAAGTAGTAGATTCTAGAATACAGCAGGCAAAAGTATATGTAGGTTATACTGCACCAGATGCAGGAAGTGATGATTATGCTGCATTAAAAGTGCTTACAGATATTCTTGGCGGTGGTATGAGTTCCAGATATTTTACAGAAATCCGTAAAAATTCAAGCTATGCTTATGCTGTTGGAGCAGGCTATCCAACAAGATACTGTTCTTCAAGATTTTTTATTTCTATGGGGCTTGATTATAAAAATGTAGAATCAGCAATAAATAAAATAGATGAAATCAACTTAAATCTTGATAAAACAATAACAGAAGAAGAAATAGAAAAAGCAAGAAAATCTATAATAGGCTCATCACTTATGGAAACACAGTCAAATGGCAGTCTGGCATGGGTAATGGCATTTTATGAAACAATGGGGCTTGGTGCAGATTATTATGAAAAATATGTTGATACATTAAAACATATTAATAAAGATGCACTTTTAAAAGCAGCAGAAATATTTAAAACTCCAAAAGCAGTATACATACTAAAACCAGAAAATGAAAAAGAAGAAAAATAAATACTAATGGTATGATTATGGATATTAAGTGTGGAATAGGTTTTGATGCTCATAAGTTTGATGAAACAAGAAAACTTTTTTTAGGCGGTATAGAGATACCTTACAGTAAAGGTCTTTTAGGGCACAGTGATGCAGATGTATTAATACATGCAGTCATTGACAGTCTTGCAGGTCCTGCTTTTGGAAAAGATATAGGTATGCTTTTTCCAGATAATGATGATGAGTATAAAGATATAGATTCTAAAATACTTTTGCAGCGTGTGGCTGAAATGATATACTATGATGACTGGCGTATTTCTCATATTGATGCAGAAGTGATTGCTCAAGAACCAAAACTTATGCCATACATACCAGAGATGCAGAGAGTTTTGGCTGAAATTATGGGTATAAAAACCACATCTATAACAATAAAAGCCACAACTACAGAAAAAATGGGCTTTACAGGCAGAGGGGAAGGAATAGCTGCCATTGCCTCATCAATATTGATTAAGGGAGCTTAATGAAAATATCTGTTTCCAGCCTTGGCGGTGTCGGAGAGATAGGAATGAATATGTATATCTATGAAACAGATAGATATGCAGTAATTGTTGATTGCGGTGTTAAATTTACTAAAAGCGATGAAATAGGTGTTGACCTTATTATTCCAGACTTTTCCTATATAGAAACCATAAAATATAAAAAAATAATGCTGATAATAACTCATGCTCATGAAGACCATATCGGTGCAGTGCCTTATTTAATAAAAGAATATCCAGATATTGCAGTAGTCTGCGGCAGATATTCTTGGGATATACTTAATAAAAGGCTTGATGAACATAATATATCAGTTAATCAAATATATATAGAAGACTTTAAGTCTTTTGAATGGGGTGATTTTGAAATTACAGCATATCCCATAAGCCATTCAATACATGGCACTTATGCAGTTATGCTTAAAATTGCAGAAGAATTTAAAGTGGTGCATATATCAGATTATAAAATAGATTCATCCCCTGTTACATGCACACCTTTTCCATTAAAAGAGTTTATAAGTTTTGGAAAAGATGGCATAGATTTGCTGATGGCAGATTCTACCAATGTTATAAAAAACGGCTTTACTAAGGGGGAGTATCAGGTAACAAAAGGCATAGAAGAAGTATTTAAAAAAGCTTCTGGGCGGATATTTTTTACTACTTTTGCATCTAATACAGAAAGATTGCAGACAGTATTTAATGCGGCAGAAAAATATGGCAGAAAGGTTGCACTTGAAGGCTCTTCAATGATAAAACATGTAGATACAGCAAGAAAACACGGCAGGCTTTCTTTTAATGATGATATACTAATATCAAGAAAACAGGTAGAAAAACTTGATGATAATAAAATATGCTTTATAGCAACAGGCTCTCAGGGTGAAGGGGTAAGTGTAATAACAAAAATAGCAGAAAATGATTACTCAAATATAAAAGTAAGAAAAAACGATACTTTTATATTTTCATCAAGAATAATTCCGGGAAACGAACACAGACTTATTTATATTATGAATAATGTATATGCAAAAGGAGGCTCAGTAATAACAGCAGATGATTTGCCTATACATGTTTCAGGTCATGCGGCAAAAGAAGATGCTCTGCTTTTATTAAAAATTTTAAAGCCAAAATATTTAGTGCCAATCCATGGGGAAGTGCAGCATCTTGTAAAGCATAAAAAACTTGCAGCAGATTATGGAATGCATGATGAAAATATTATTTTCTTTTTATCAGGTAATAAGATAATCTTTGAAAATGGCAGTTTTAAGGAAATGCAGGAAATACCAGCAGGCAAAAGATATGTTGATTTAAATACAGAAGAGTTTTTAACTTCTGATGGATTAAAGGAAAGAAAAAAACTTGCAATTAATGGGGCAGTTGTGGTAGTTAATAGTGCAGAAAATGTAGAAAATATTAAAGAAGATGATATAATTATACAGCTAATTGGATTTTCTATTGAAAAAGAATATATAAATATATTAAAACAATCAATTATAGAATACAGTCAAATAGAAGAAAGTGGAATAAATCAGAAAATAGAATTCAGCGAATATACAGAACAGACTGTTAAAAGATTTTTTAAAAAGCGATTCAACAGGCGGCCGTTTATAAGCATAATAAATACACATAATGGAGCAGTATAATAATGAGTATAGTAAGTGCAGTAATTTTAGGAATTTTGCAAGGTTTGACGGAATTTTTACCAGTAAGCAGTTCAGGGCATTTAGCAATAGGAAAACATATATTAGACTTTGAATCACCAGATATGCTTTTTGATGTAATGCTGCATGCAGCCACACTGCTTGTTGTTTTAATCTATTTCCGCAGGCGTGTATTTCTAGTAATTAAAGCATTCTTTGGCATATTTTTTAAACGGTTTCAAAAAGATTATTTTGAAAATAAAAGATTTTTATGGGGTATCATTATTGCATCAATACCTACAGCAGTAATAGGGCTTGCATTTGAAAAATATGTCCTTGCATACTTTGAAACAGTAGTTTTTGTAGGATATGCATTAATTGCAACATCTATCCTTTTAGTTATATCAGATAATTTTCACGGCAGGGACAGGGTAACAGCAGGCAAAAGTTTTATGGTAGGCATTGCACAGGGGCTTGCAGTTACTCCCGGCATATCAAGAAGCGGCACAACAATAGCTGTAAGCTGTATGCTTGGTATAGAAAGAGATGAGGCAGCAGAATTTTCATTTCTGCTTTCAGTGCCTGCCATTATTGGGGCTATGATTTTACAGATTAAGGATGCAGCAATAACAAATGTTGATATGCTTATTCCATATGGAGCAGGAATGGCAGCGGCTTTTATATCAGGTTTTATAGTGATAGGAATAATGATGGCGTTTATTAGAAGTGCACAGCTTAAATTCTTTGCCATATACTGCCTGATATTAGGTTTAATAGTGGTTATATTCTTATGAACAAACGCAAAAATACTGTAAAGAAAAACACAGTTAAGCAGGATAAAAATGATAAAGGAATATCAAGCGATATTCTTTTGCTTTTTTTTGGGTTAATAGCAGTATTTTTTATGCTTTCCCTGCTTTCATATTCTGAGCAGGACCCGGGATATTCAACAATAGAGTTTTCAAAATATAACGATGTTAGAGCAGAAAATCTTTTTGGCAAGGCGGGAGCTTATGCTGCAGATTTTCTAGGGCTTTATTTTGGCTGGACTGCTTTATTTATACCATTTCTTTCCATATATATATCAGTGCTTTTATACAGGTATAAAAAAGGGCTTACCTTTATGCTTTCCCCTATTTTAGGCTTTATATATGGTATGGGTGTAATAATAAACATTGCAATCATAAGCGGGCTTATTGGCGGGATGGATTTTTACTTTACTAAACAGCCATCTGGGGCAACATTAGGTGCTCTTGGCAGCAGCTTTATACTTTCGTTTATGGGCAGAGTTGGTGGAATAATTGTATTTTCATTTATTACAGTAGCTTTTAGTATGCTGCTTTTTTCTATATCTTTTTCAGATATGGGATATGGATTTAGAATGCTTTTTACATATATTAAAAAGTTTATACTCTTTATAAAAAGTCTGTTTAATAGAGAAAATAAAAAAGAAGAATATATAGAAGATGATAAAGAAATATATGATAAAGAATATGAAGAAAAACCATCACTAATCAACCGAATAACATCATTATTTAAAAGGGAAAAAGAAGAAAAGGCAGAAAACATAGAAAATTCAGTTACTTCTTTACAGCTTTATGAAAAACAGCCGGAACAGCTGCTTGATAAAGATGAACTTGAAGCAATATCTAATATTAAATTTTTAAACAGTTCAGAAGAAACTTTAATAGAAAAAGATGATAATAATTATATTATAGATATTGAGCCGGAAAAGGAAACTATCCATTTTGAAAACGAGATAAAAGAATATGTAGAAGAAGAAACTGCACCAGTTGAAGAATTGGAAGAAAAAGTTATAGAATATAAAGAGCCTTTAATTAAGCAGGCTTACAGCACAGATAAAAATGAAGTTAAAACATTAGAAGATGAATATATTGAAATAAGAGAAATGGAAACAGCTAAAAAAGCTTTTATTACCTTATATAATATACCTTTAAGCATATTAAAAGACTCTGTTAATAATATATATATTGCCAGTGCTGAGGAAATGAAAGCTCAAGGTGATATTTTAACTCAGAAACTTTTAGATTTTGGCATTTCTGGTGTAGTAAGAGCAATACAGCCGGGACCTGTTGTTACAATGTTTGAGTTTGAGCCTGTTGCTGGAACAAGAGTTTCAAAAATTGCTTCTCTTGAAAGTGATTTAGCATTAAGTATGAGTGCATTATCTATAAGGATAATTGCACCTATTCCCGGTAAAAATGCAGTAGGTATTGAGATACCAAATAAAAACAGGCAGTCAGTATCTATAAAAGAGTTATTGCAGACAAGTGAGTTTAAAAACAGCAAATCTCCGCTTACTGTTGCATTAGGAAAAGATGTTATAGGCAGACCATATATGTCTGATATTCGTAAAATGCCACATTTACTTGTAGCAGGCACAACAGGCAGTGGTAAATCTGTTGGCATTAATACTATGATTTGCTCTATTTTATATAAATCTTCCCCTGATGAAGTAAAATTTATAATGATAGATCCAAAAATGGTAGAATTAAGTATATATGATGGGATACCACACTTAATGGCACCAGTTGTAACAGATACAAGGCTTGCAGCAAGTGTATTAAAAAATGTAGTTGCTGAAATGACAAGAAGATATACACTTCTTGCAGAGAAAAAAGTTAGAAATTTAGATGGCTATAATGAAATAATAAAAGATGATGAGCAGGCAGAGAAAATGCCTTATTTAGTAGTTATAGTAGATGAATTTGCAGACTTAATGATGGTTGCTGGAAAAGATGTAGAAATGTCTATTGCTCGTATTGCTCAAATGGCAAGAGCAGTCGGGATACATTTAATAATAGCAACACAAAGACCTACTACAAATGTAATAACAGGGCTTATTAAAGCAAATATGCCTGCAAGGCTTTCATTTAAAGTATCTCAGAAAAATGATTCTCGTGTAATAATAGACCAGAATGGAGCAGATACACTTTTAGGCATGGGGGACAGCCTTTTTATTCCACCGGGCACAAGTGATGCACTTCGCATACATGGTGCATTTGTATCAGATGATGAAGTAAGAGCTATTGTAGAGTATCTTCATGAGCAGTATGGAGAGCCAGAATATAATATGGCTATGGTGCAGGAAGTGCGAGAAAATGGCACAGCAGGCGAAGATGAAGATGAGGATGTGCTTTATCAGCAGGCAGTAGATGCCGTTATGGATAAAGGCACTGCATCAATATCTATGATACAAAGAATGTTTAAAATAGGCTATAACAGGGCTGCCCGCATTGTTGAAATGATGGAAGCCCGCGGTATATT
Source organism: Mucispirillum schaedleri ASF457 (assembly GCF_000487995.2). NCBI lineage: Bacteria > Pseudomonadati > Deferribacterota > Deferribacteres > Deferribacterales > Mucispirillaceae > Mucispirillum > Mucispirillum schaedleri. The sequence continues at coordinate 1,366,637 of NZ_CP097562.1, read as the reverse complement.
AGAGCCAAGTGATGGCACTGCAAAACCAAGGAAAGTTATTAGAAGGTAATATATGGCACATATTTCAGTTGACTTACCAAGTATAAGTCAGGCACAGAAGAAAAAGTTAATAAAAAGCATGCAGGAAATATTATCAGAAATAGCAGAAATAGATAAAAATGAAATATCTGTTTCACTTCATGAACTGCCAAGAGAAAATATGAATATATCTGAAAGCAGTGCAGAAAGTAAAAAGCTAGAAAAAAGCAAAGAAAAAACAGCAGCAAAAGAATTAAAGAAAAAATCATTTTTTAAAGAGATGTTTCCATAAAAATAGATAAGTTTTAAATCATTTATATATCTAATAAATACCTTTAAATAATAAAATATCCTATTTTATATAAAATCCCTGCATTAACAACCAAACTTATAAAGTTATAAGAACAAAACTGCATATAATCTGTAAAATGTAAGATTATGAGACATATGTTACAAAAATAAGTATAAAAAAATACCTCTTAGTATATAGTATAAAATTAAGCAAAAAACTAAACTAAACTAAGAGGTATCACAATGAATAAAGTGATAATAACAGAAGAAATGCGATTTCGTCAACGGTTATGTGAGTATGCATTAAAAAAAGGAGCAACGAAAGCAGCCCGCAAATATCAAGTGAACCGTATGTTTGTATACAGGCATTTAAAGAAATATGATGGAACAGTTCAGAGTTTATCTTTTAAAAGTCGTAGACCAAGAACCAGTCCAAATAAGCATAGTAAAGAAGAGCTTGATTTAATATTTAACACATATGCCGAGCATGGTTTGTATGGTAATGCGGAGGTATATGTCAGACTTCTAGAAATTGGTTATAATCGTAGTTTTGGCAGTATGTGTATGCAGATAAGGAAGAAAGGCTTAAAGTCATTAAACAAGTCAAAAAAGAGCTATACAAGATATGAACCAATAACAGGTCAGTATATAGGCGACAAGGTTCAGATAGATATAAAATATGTTCCACAGGAATGTATAATGTTTTCCAGCTATGGTAAAAAATATTATCAGATAACAGCGATAGATGAATACAGCAGAATGAGAGTATTAGAAATAGTAGAAGAAAAAAGCACATTTGAAACAGGTAAGTTTTTAGACGAACTGGAAAGTAAATTTGGCTTTCCACTAAAAACAATTCAAGTGGATAATGGCTATGAGTTTGTAAATGATAAGGAAGTTACAAACAAGAAAAGCTATTTTGAAGAGACAGCTGAAAAGAAAGGATATACTATTAAACGAATAAGACCTTATTCACCTTGGCAGAATGGAAAGGTGGAAAGAAGTCATAGAGAGGATGGAAAAATTTTATATGCAAATAATAAATTCTATTCCAAAGATGAATTAATTAAGGCTCTTAAACAGCATGAAGATAGATATAATAATACTGCTAAAACATGCTTAAATTTTAAATCTCCATATGAGATTGTTATTGAAAATAAATTATTGCTTGATTTATATTAAGTTAAGATTTATTTTTTACTAAAAGTGTAACATTTGTCCTGTTAGTTAAGAAACAAAACTGCATATAATCTGTAAAATTTATTGCTACAACAATTATTTTATGATATATTAGCATAACTATATTAATGTGAGGTTATTATGATTGCAAAAGAAGGATATCCGTTTATTATAAGTGCATTAGTTGCAACTATTTTATTTTATATTATTCCTTGGTTTATATGGGTTACTGTATCTTTGCTGCTGCTTGCACTATTTTTATGGTTTTTTAGAGACCCAGAAAGAAATACACCTATTGAGCAGGATATTGCTGTATCTGCTGCTGACGGTAAAGTAGTAGAAGTAGAAGAAGTAGAGTTTAAAGGTGAAAAATATAAAAAAGTTGGTGTATTTATGAATGTATTTTCTGTTCATGTTAATAGAACACCAGTTACAGGCACCGTTACTTCTATTGAACATATTGCAGGAAAATTTGTGAATGCAAGCCGCAAAGATGCATCTATCATTAATGAAAGAAATATTATTACATTTGATACAAAATATGGTAAAGTTATTGCTGTGCAGGTTGCAGGACTTGTGGCAAGAAGAACTGTCAGCTATGTTAAAGAGGGCGATTTAATGGCAACTGGGGACAGGTTTGGTATGATTAAATTTTCTTCTCGTGTAGACCATTACTTCCCACTTTCTGCCACAATTCAAGTAGAAATTGATGATGAAGTAAAAGCCGGCGAAAGTATTATTGCTAAATTTAATGACTAAAAGTATATCAAGGTAAAAGAATGAGTATGTTTTCTGAAAAATCAGGCAAATTAAATATGACACTTCGCAACAGAAATATTATACTGCCAAATTTTATTACTATTATGGGGCTTTTATGCGGGATATATTCTATTATGCTTTCAGTAGGAAGCAGGATAGTAGAAGGGGATAATTTTGTATATTCAGCATATTTTCTTCTGCTGGCAGCTTTTTTTGACGGTATAGATGGCAAGGTTGCCCGCATTGTAAACGGCACAAGTGATTTTGGTGTGCAGTTGGACTCTCTTTGTGATATGGTTTCATTTGGTGTGGCACCTGCTATACTTGTTTATGAATGGCTTTTAAAAGGTTTTGACAGGCTGGGTATTGTGGCAGTATTTTTATTTGTTGCCTGTGGTGCATTAAGACTTGCTCGTTTTAATGTGCAAAGCAGCAAGATAAGCAATGTATTTTTTGTAGGGCTTCCAATCCCTGCAGCTGCTGCATTTATTGCAACAAGTGTTCTTTTTATACATAAACTTGGGTTTGATCTAGAGAAAGCAGCTTTATCTATGTTTTTCCTTGCAAGTATATATCTGCTTGCATTTCTAATGGTCAGCACAGTGCCTTTTTACAGCTTTAAAAAAATAAGCTATTTTAAAGCCCGTCCATTTCAGGCATTAATAGTTATGGTTGTTTTTATATCTATTTTAGTGCTTTATTTTGAAGTAGTATCATTTGTGATGATTAGTGTATATATTACTCTTGGTCTGCTTCTTGCCTGCTATAAACTGATAAAAGGTAAACAAAAAACAGCAGAAAGAAATCAGCAGTAAAATTAAATTGGAGTAAATAATGCGTAAATTAATATTTTTTGATACAACTTTAAGGGATGGTGAACAGTGTCCGGGTTTTAGTATGACTACTGATGAGAAAATACGCCTTGCACTGCAGCTTGAAAGACTTGGTGTAGATGTAATAGAAGCAGGCTTTCCAGCATCATCATCTGGTGATTTTGAAGCTGTGCAGAAAATATCATCACTTGTAAAAAATTCCAGTATATGCGGACTTTCCCGTGCTAATAAAAAAGATATAGAAGCAGTGTATGAAGCTACAAAAAATGCAGCTCGTCCAAGGATACATACATTTATTGCAACATCTGATATACACATGAAACATAAGCTGAAAAAATCAAGGGAAGAAGTTGTTGAGCTTGCCCGCGAAGCTGTCCGTTTTGCAAGAAACTTATGTGACGATGTAGAGTTTAGTGCAGAAGATGCTTTAAGAAGCGACCCTGACTTTTTATACCAGATAATAGATGCTGTTATTAAAGAAGGTGCTGGCACAATTAACCTGCCAGATACTGTTGGATATATTATGCCTGATGAAATATATGCACTTTTTTCTGGAATAAAAAATAATGTTGCAAATATAGATAAAGTAGTGCTAAGCACTCACAACCATGATGACTTAGGCATGGGGGTTGCAAACTCACTCGCTGCTATCAGAGCAGGTGCAGACCAGGTAGAATGCACTATAAATGGTATTGGTGAGCGGGCAGGAAACTCTGCTCTTGAAGAAATATGCATGGCTATAAATGTAAGGAAAGATTTTTATAAAGATATAGAAACTACAATAAATACAACAGAAATATATAAAACAAGCAGAATGATAACAAGCATAACTGGTGTAGATGTGCAGCCAAATAAAGCTGTTGTTGGTAAAAATGCTTTTGCCCACGAATCAGGCATACATCAAGACGGGGTGTTAAAAGAACGCACTACTTATGAGATAATGACTGCAGAAAGTGTGGGTATCATGAAAAATTCACTTGTGCTTGGCAAACACTCAGGCAGAGCAGCATTTAAAACAAGGCTTGCAGAGATGGGATATAATTTAGATAATGAACATCTGGAAAAAGCATTTTCCGCTTTTAAAGATTTGGCAGATAAAAAGAAAGAAATATTTGATGAAGATTTAGAAGCTATAATTTTAGGTAAATTAAGTGATGCTAAAAAATATTATGAACTTGACTATGTTGGATTTAACAGTGGCTCAAGTCTTATAGCAACAGCAACACTCAGGCTTAAAAAAGATGACGGCACAATATTAACTGACTCTTCTACTGGTGAAGGTCCAGTTGATGCTGCCTTTAAAGCTGTTGAAAGAATATCCGGCTGTGACGGCAGGCTTAAAAATTATAAAATTAATGCAGTAACTCAAGGAAAAGATGCTCAAGGTGAAGTAACTGTTATAGCAGAGTTTGCATCAAGCGGTATAGAAGTGCTTGGCAAAGGATATTCTACTGATGTATTGATAGCATCTGTGGAAGCATATATTAATGCACTTAATAACTATATCAGCAGAATAGAAAAATAAAGTATCTTAATTTATGTGATACAACATATCGCTTATACAGATTATTAAATTAGTAAAAAGACTTTGGAGGCACAATGGACAGCGATAAAAAGAAAGCATTAGAACTTGCTCTTGGCAAAATAGAAAAAGATTTTGGCAAAGGCTCTCTTATGCGTTTAGGTGATAAACCAGATGAAAAAATACCTGTTATACCAACAGGTGCATTATCCCTTGATATTGCTTTGGGGATAGGTGGAGTTCCAAGAGGCAGGATAATAGAAATATATGGTGCAGAATCAAGTGGTAAAACAACAATAGCACTTCATATTATTGCAGAAGCACAAAAAATGGGTGGTGTAGCAGCATTTATTGATGCAGAACATGCTCTTGACCCAGCCTATGCTGGTGCAATTGGTGTTGATACTGATAACCTGCTTGTATCACAGCCAGATAACGGAGAATCTGCTCTTGAAATAACTGAAACACTTGTTAGAAGTGGTGCTATTGATGTTATAGTTGTAGACTCTGTTGCTGCTCTTACTCCAAAAGCAGAGATAGAAGGTGATATGGGTGATTCTCATATGGGCTTGCAGGCAAGACTTATGAGTCAGGCTTTAAGAAAATTAACTGCTATTGTTAATAAATCAAAAACATGTCTTGTATTTATAAATCAAACTCGTATGAAACTTGGTGTTATGTTTGGCAACCCAGAAACTACTACCGGTGGTAATGCATTAAAGTTTTACGCCTCAGTTAGAATGGAAGTTAAAAAAGGCAATCAGGTAAAAGAAAAAGAAGAGGTTGTTGCAAATAAAATCACTGTAAAAGTAGTAAAAAACAAAATGTCGCCGCCATTTAAAAAAGCAGAGTTTGATGTGCTTTTTGGTAAAGGTATATCAAATGAAAGCATTGTTTTAGGTATGGCTGTTGATGGGGGTATTATTCAGAAATCGGGGGCATGGTTTTCTATGAATGATACAAAACTGGGTCAAGGCGAAGTCAATGCAAGAATATATTTAGAGCAAAACCCTGATGTAACAAAAGCAATAGAAAAACAGTTAAGAGCAAAATATAATATAGAAATATCTAGTGGTGAAACACAGGAACAGCAGGTAGAAAAACCATCTAAAAAGGAAGAAGCTGAAAAATAATGGCATCAATTGGGCTTAGCTATGCTTATAAACTGCTCAGCATGAGAGATTATTTTAAAAATGAGCTTTATGAAAAAATAGAAAAAAAGTGCGGCAGTTTAGAAGCAGAAAAGGCAGTTGCAGAAATGGAACAGGCAGGCTGCATTGATGATGAAAGAACTGCATATAATTATATCAGAGCAAAACTTAAATCAGGTTACGGACCATACTATATTTCTAATAAGCTGTATTTAAAATGCTGCTACAAAGATATTTCATATATAGAAGAAGTTGCAGAAAAAGAAAAGATTAATATGGAAGAATACATATTAAAATACAGCAGACGGTATATAAAAAAAGAAAGTGATAATCCATATAAAGACTACATTAAGTGCATAAATTTTTTAAAAAATAAAGGTTATGCACCAAGTGAAGTAATGAAGATAATTAAACAAGAGGATTTTGAATAATGAAAGTAATTTTTTTAAAAAATGTCAAAGGTGTAGCAAACGAAGGTGATGTTAAAGATGTAAAAGAAGGATATGCAAAAAACTTCCTTTTTAAACAAAAATTAGCTCTTGAAGCAACACCTGCAAATATGAAAGCTCATGAAGAAAAACTTGAATCACTAAAAGAACAGGAAAAATTAAAAATAGCAGAAGCAAAAGCATTAGCAGAAAAATTAAAAGCTGCAAAAATAGAGTTTAATCAAAAAGCAGGGGATACTGGCAGGCTTTATGGTGCAGTTACCAGTCAGGAAATATCTGATGCACTTGCAAAAATAGGTATTCATATTGATAAAAAGCTATTTGATATAAAAGAGCCTATCAAAGAAGCAGGCACTCACACAGTAAAGGTAAATATCTATAAAGAAGTAAAAAGTCAATTAACTGTTGTAATCAATGCCATTAACTGATACAGCCTTATTGTAATATAATTTTGTAATTTATATTATGGGGTAAAATTATGAATGCTAATAATAAAGTTATGCCTAATAGTCTTGAAGCAGAACAAGCTGTTATTGCTTCTATACTTATTGATAATGCTGTTGCAGAAGAAATTATAAGCCATTTAAGTGCAGATGATTTTTATCAGCCTGCTAATAAAGTAATACTTTCTGCCTTGCATAATCTAAACAAAAAAGGGCAGGCACTTGATTTAGTTACTCTTTTCAGCCAGTTAACAGATGAAAATAATATAGAAAAAGCAGGCGGCATAGAATATATTTCTGAACTTGTAAATAATGTGCCAAATGCAGCAAATGCTGATAAGTATATAGAAATATTAAAAGAAAAAGCAATACTCCGCAGCTTAATAAGTGCAGGAAGCTCTATTTCAAGCCTTGGCTATGAAGTAGCAGAAGATGTGGAAACATTAATAGACAAAGCTCAGAATATTACATCAAGCTTAGGGGATACAGCAAATATCAGACGGTTTGTAGAGCCTATAAGCAGCATACTTGAAAGACATCAGGAACAGTTAAATAAAATACAACAGGAAAACCAGTTTGGTAATAAAGATATTACTGGTGTGCCTTCCGGCTTTGAAGCTCTTGATAAGCTGACAAACGGGTTCCAAAAATCAGACCTTATCGTTACAGCAGGCAGACCCGGTATGGGAAAAACAGCTTTTGGTTTAAGTGTGCTTTTAAATGCAGCACAGGCTGGCAAAACATGTGCTTTTTTCTCTCTTGAAATGAGTTCAGAATCGCTTGTTAAAAGGCTTATTTCTGCAATAGCACATATAGGGCAGAAAACATTAAGAACAGGTAATTTTACAAGCGATGAGATAGAAAGATATTTAGAAGCTAATAATGTGCTTGAAAAACTGCCTATATACCTTGATGATACACCAGCAATAACAGTAAATCAGATTAAAGCAAAATGCAGAAAGCTTTATAATGAAAGCATGCTTGATATTATATTTGTAGATTATCTTCAAATTATGGGGTATGCAAAAAATCTACAGAACAGGGAGCAGCAAATATCAGAAATCTCTCGTTCTTTAAAAGGTATGGCAAAGGAATTTAATGTGCCTGTTGTTGCTCTTGCACAGGTTAACAGGAATGTAGAAAAATCAGATAATAAAAGACCAAGACTTTCTGATTTAAGGGAGTCTGGTGCCATAGAGCAGGATGCAGATATTATTATGTTTTTATACAGGGATAAAGTATATAACCCTGATACAGCATATAAGAATGTAGCAGAAATAATCATTGAAAAACACAGAAATGGTGAGCAGGGCACAGCCTATGTGGAATTTAATGCAGCATATACTCATTTTGATAAGGATATACCAGTAAACCAGAAAGAAATGGAAGCATTAGCACGCTCAACTATTAAAAAAGCAAAAACAAGCACTTCTAAAAAAGCAGGCAGTAAAATCTCTTATGATGGGGAAGTATTAGAATAATGCTGGCTCGTAATTAGTGGCTAAAAATACAAATGATTTAAATATATTATGCACTCTTGTAATATATATAATTTAGATTTTTGCCCTTAAAATCAGGCTCAGAATGACTTAATTGTAATAGTTTGTGAACTAAGCCACTAGATAAATTTCTTTTTCTTGTAAAGGTGTAAGTCCATTAGATTAATTATAGAAAATATAACTTTTTATTAATTTTTAGAAAATATTTTTTTATGTAAAAAATATAATAATTAATAGCCAAAAAGAATTTTATCAATATTTATTCAAATTTTCAATTTACTTGAGAATACAGCTTTTAGTATAAAAAACCTGCTTAGTTAAGCAGGTTTAAAAAGCGTGCCCATGAGGATTTGAACCTCAGACCCACGGCTTAGAAGGCCGTTGCTCTATCCAGCTGAGCTATGAGCACATATTAGACTGTATTTATAACCAAAAACAAGTTGCTTTGTCAAGCAAATATTTTCAAAAAAATGCAGATTTTATGCTTTATCTTGCATTTAACTTTAGTTTATAAAAATTTTCCTTGCAGAATATAGGTTATTTATGATAAAAATAATCTTTAAATAATAAATATAATAAGTGATGAGGAATAATGGAAATCAATAATACACAAGTATATGCAGGCACAAGTGGTTATAATTATGAGGATTGGAAAGGCACATTTGCACCAAAAGATACAGATAACTATGACCTGCTTACTCACTATAAAGCATCTAACCTTAATTTTCTAGAATTAACATATACATTTTACCGTATGCCTATAGCTGAAAAAATAGCAGGGATATGCGACAGGCTTGGCGATATAAAACTTTCTATCAGGCTTAATAAGTCATTAATGCGTAAAAAACCAGACAAATTAGAAATAGAATCTTTTATAGAAGGAATAACTCCAGCCATAGAGCGTGGCACAGCTGTTGCTCTACTGGCAGATTTTCACCATCTTTTTTCTGCAAGCAGGGAAAATTTTGATATTTTACTTGAATTAAAGGAAAATTTTAAAGACCTGCCTTTATTTGTGGAACTTACAAACTCTACATGGCATAAAGAAAAGTATTATGATGAATTTAAGGCAAACCAGATAGGTATATGTATAATAGATGGTCCATCTTTCCGCGGCTTTGCTCCATATAGACCAGTATGCTCAAATAGTGGTGTATATTTCAGACTTTATGGTAAAGACCCATTATGGCTCAGCGGCACAGAAAAGTTTTTAAATTATGATTATTCTGATAATGAATTAAAACGATTTATTAAAGATGCAAGAGATGTATCAGTTATGGCAAAAAATATTTTCTTTTCTTTCTGCAATGTAGAAAAAGGGTTTGCTCCAAAAAATGCAGTTACTCTTAAAAATATGATAGAGCAGGCCTAATGATAAAAAAGGCTGCTGCAGTAAAAGGTGACTTGGAAAATAATAAAGCAAAGGTTATCGCAAGCGGCAGTGGTGATTTAGCCAGTGAAATAGTGCGTATTGCAAAGGAATATAATATTGCCATAAAGCAGGATAAGGATTTAGCAGAAGTGCTTGCTGCTCTTGATGTGTATGATAATATTCCTGATGATATATATGATGCTGTAGCAGAAATTTTGCAGGAATTATATAAAATTAATAAAAATCTTCCATAGGTAAGGATAAGTTATGAAAAAATGGATAAAAGTAATAATAGCAGTTGTGATTTTTATTGTATTTGCAAGAGCTTTATTAGTTCTTTCTGGTTTGGAAACATCTGATGGGCTTACAGAGCCGTCTATTGCTGTAATGGATATAAGCGGTCAAATATTTGACAGCCATACAGTAATAGAAACACTTAAAAAATTAAAAAACAATCCATTAGTTGAAGGTGTTATTATCAGGGTGGATTCTCCCGGTGGAGCAGTTACACCAAGCATGGAAATATATGACTATGTGCTAAACCTTGGCAAGCCAGTTTATGCTGCTATGGGTTCAGTTGCTGCTTCCGGTGGTTATTTAATAAGCCTTGGTGCAGATGCAATATATGCAGAGCCATCTACCATAACAGGCAGCATTGGAGTTATTATGAATTTAGTAAATACTCAAGAGCTTATGGATAAAATAGGTGTAAAAAGTGTTGTTTTAAAAAGCGGTGCATATAAAGATGCAGGCAGTCCTGCAAGGCAGATGACTGAACAGGATAAACAAGTGCTAAATGATGTGCTTATGGATATGTATTATCAGTTTACTGATATTGTTATCCAAAGGCGTGGTATGCCAAAAGATAAAGTTATGGCTTTAGCAGACGGCAGAATATATACAGGCAGAATGGCTCAAAAAGAAAGTCTTGTTAATCATATAGGCTCATGGAGAAAGGCTGCAGAAGATATGAAAGATAAACTGAATAAACCAGCCCTTGAAATATATGAAGTGCCTGCACCTAAAACAATGCTTGAAAAACTTACAGAAACCAGCTCCAAATCTGAGCTTGGCAGGATACTTTCCACAAAAACAGGTTTTTTCTATCTGGCGGAAATATATTAATGTTTGCCAAAATAAAATCATCATACCTTAATGGTATATCTGGAGTGGGGGTAGATGTGGAATGTGATGTTTCCTCATATGGTCTGCCCTCTTTTTCTATTGTAGGTCTTGGTGATAATGCTATCAAAGAAAGTAAAGAGCGAGTAAAAGCATCTCTTAAAAATTTAGACTATCATTTTTTTAATCATCCTGTAACAATAAACCTTGCCCCTGCTGATATGAAAAAAGACGGAAGTCATTTTGATTTGCCTGTTGCTGTCTCTATATTGAAAGCAGTGGGTATTATAGATAAAAATCTTGATGAATATTTAATACTTGGCGAGCTTTCTCTTGACGGCAGGCTGCGTGCAGTAACTGGTATATTATCTATGACAGAATATGCAATGGAAACAGGTATAAAAAAAATAATACTGCCTGTAGAAAATGTTATGGAAGCATCTTTAATACCAGATGTGGAAGTTTACGGCTTTGAAAGCTTATCAGATGTAATAGGATTTTTAAGGGGTGATATTGAGAAACAGCCTGTAATAAACAGTAAAGTTTTAGATGAAATATCATTTATAGATTACGGTATAGATTTTAAAGATGTAAAGGGTCAGTTTGCAGCCCGCCGTGCAGCAGAAGTGGCAGCAAGCGGTATGCATAATTTTATAATGATAGGAAGCCCCGGCAGTGGCAAAACAATGATTGCAAGGCGTATGCCATCTATTCTTCCGCCAATGACATTAAAGGAAGCTCTTGAAACAACAAAAATCCATTCAGTTGCAGGTCTAATTAAAGACAGCGGCAGGCTTATAAATAAAAGACCATTTGTCAGCCCCCACCATACATCAAGTAATATTGCAGTTATTGGTGGTGGAACAAAAGCTAAGCCCGGTAATGTAAGCATTGCTAACAGCGGTATTCTATTTCTTGATGAGATGCTTGAATTTTCAAGAAGTGTTTTAGAAGTTTTAAGACAGCCTTTGGAAGATAGATTTGTAACTATTGCAAGAGCAGGCAGAACTGTAACATATCCTGCTAAATTTATGCTTGTAGCAGCAATGAACCCATGTCCGTGTGGTTATTTAGGGGACAGCCGTAAAGACTGCACATGTTCGCAGAATGCAATAGACAGATACCGTGCAAAACTTTCAGGTCCTATGCTTGACAGGATTGATTTAATATCTCATGTAGAAGCTGTTGATTATAAAGATTTAATGGACTTGCAGGAGGGAGAATCTTCTGCTGATATTCGCTGTCGGGTAATTAATGCGCATAAAATACAGGCTGAGAGATTTAAAGATGAGGGGATACTTTATAATTCTGAAATGAGTGAAAGCATGGTAAGGAAATACTGCAATCTAGATGACAATGCCTTAAAAATAATGGAACAAATCATGTCAAAACATAATATTTCAGCCCGTTCCTACTCTAAAATCTTAAAAACCTCAAGAACCATAGCAGATTTAAACAGCTGTTCTAAAATAGAATGCACTCATATATTAGAAGCATTTCAAATGAAACTGCCTGATAACAATATATAAATACAACTAAATCTATTCTATAATAAAATATTGATTGACATAAATATAGTATCGATGTAAAAATACATCATACTAACAGTCTGATTATATTTGCCTGTTTTTCTTCCTTTTTAAAAGATAGTTTTATTTTATATCATATTAGGGAGGTATAAGTATGATAAATATTTTTAAACCTGCTCCTCACATTGAGAGAGTGCCTGAAGAACAGGTAGACCTTCTTTATAAGCGTCTGCGTGTTCAAATTTTTGTGGGTATATTTATAGGCTATGCAGCATATTATTTTGTCCGCAAAAATTTTGGTTTGGCAATGCCTTACCTTATTGAAGAATATGGATATACAAAAGGCGAGCTTGGTATTGCTCTTTCTGGTGTATCTATAGCCTACGGTTTTTCAAAATTCATTATGGGTTCATTCTCTGACAGGGCAAATCCACGGGTATTTTTACCAGTCGGCTTAATTCTGGCAGCTTCTATGATGCTTATTATGGGTAGATTTGAATGGGCGACTTCTTCTGTTACTATAATGTTTGTCCTTCTCTTTCTTTGTGGATGGTTTCAAGGTATGGGCTGGCCTCCATGTGGGAGAACAATGGTTCACTGGTGGTCTCATAAAGAGCGTGGAACTATAGTTTCCTTATGGAATGTTGCTCATAATGTTGGAGGGGGGCTTCCACCAATATTCTTTTTATGGGGTATGGCTTGGTTTCATGACTGGCGTGCTGCTTTTTATATGCCTTCTCTTGCAGCTATTACTGTTGCTGTATTAGCTTTCTTTTTAATGAGAGATACTCCACAGTCATGTGGTTTACCATCTATTGAAGAATATAAAAACGATTATCCACCTGATTATAATAAAGACACATCAGAAAAAGAATTAACTGCAAAAGAAATATTTATGCAGTATGTATTCCCTAATAAATTATTATGGTTTATAGCTATCGCTAATGTATTTGTTTATCTCATTCGTTATGGCATATTAGACTGGTCGCCTACATATTTAAGAGAAGTAAAAGGCTTTGAAATGCAGATGAGCTCAATAGGTTATTTTTTATATGAATATGCAGGTATTCCCGGCACTCTTCTTTGTGGCTGGATGAGTGATAAAGTTTTTAAAGGCTCAAGAAGTATTACAGGTCTTTTCTTTATGATACTTGTAACAATAGCTGTTACAATATTCTGGTTAAACCCAGCTGGCAATCCAACAGTTGATATGGCATGTATGATAGCTATTGGTTTCTTAATATATGGTCCTGTTATGCTGATAGGGTTATATGCATTAGAGCTTGCTCCTAAAAAAGCAGCAGGAACAGCGGCAGGCTTTACTGGACTTTTTGGTTATCTTGGCGGTTCAGTTGCAGCAAGTGCTATAGTTGGCTATACTGTAGACTTTTTTGGCTGGAATGGTGGTTTTATAGTTATGATTGGCGGCTGTATTTTAGCAATTATTCTTCTTTTCATGACAAAACTCAATGAAAACAAACAAAAAGCCATAAATGCAAAAATGAGTTAGTAACATATTTTGTAATATATAAATTAAGAAGCAGGAATAAAACTTTCTGCTTCTTTTTTTGACTGTGTCATAAGCCATATAAAAAGATAATTCCATTAGAAATACACATTATTGACATATATTCATTTTAACTGCAAATAAGAAAGCTCTTGATTAATAATTAATTATTATATAAATTAAAGAAAAATATACTAAATATTAAATATAATGTAAATATGAAATATGACTGCATATTGGAGTTGTTTTGAGATTTGTAAGGCGAAGTATAGTTGAATATATTAGAAAACTTGGAAATATAGATAAACCTGTAATTATAACAGGTATGCGTGGAGCAGGTAAACTTTCTGCTGCCTGCTCATATTACGATAATATTCCATGTGTTCCTTTAAGCAATATTAAAGAAATGCTGCTTGCAAATAATTCCACCAGTCAATTTTTCAGCAGACATAAACCGCCTTTAATAATCAATGATATTCAGTATTCATTAAATCTGCTCCAGCATATTACAGAAATTGAAAATAAAAAAATAATCTTTATTGCAAATCAGCAGCTAGACTTCACGAATGAGTATAAAGAATATATGCAGAATAAATGTATATATTTAGAATTAATGGGGCTTTCTATTTATGAAATGGCAAATATGGGGCATATACAGAAACCGTTTGTGCCGTCAAAGCGTCCACCATGTATTATAAGCAAAAAAAGTATTCACCATACTTATAAACTGATATGGCGTGGATTTTTCCCAGACTATGAAGAAACAGATGATTTTGATATATGGGATAATTTTTACAGCAGTAAAATAGAAAATATATTACAGAAAGATATAAATGATAAAATAAGTGTAACTAATAAAGCAGTTTTTCTAAATTTTTTAACAATCATGGCTTTCTACACAGGAAAGGAATTAAATATTACAGAGATAGCAGAGAAAGTGAATGCTGTGCCAAATACAATAAAAAGCTGGGTGTATATATTAGAGCAGGCAGGTATTGTTTATTTATTAAAGCCATATTATACAGAAAATACAAAGCGGTATATAAAAGCACCAAAAATATATATGACTGACACAGGGCTTGCAGCATGGCTTTTGTCAATAAACAGTGCAGAAGAACTTGAAAAAAGTAATCTAAGCAGCAGTTTTTTTGAAACTTTTGTTATTATGGAGATTTTAAAAAGTTACAGACATAACGGCAGAAAAGCATTGTTTTACCATTACAGAGATAACTCAAAAGTATCTATTGACTTATTAATAGAAGATGAAGAATATTTTTATCCAGTAAATATTAAAAATATATCTGAGCCTGAAAATAAATATATTTCATCATTTAAAAAAGCAGTGCTTCATAAACAGCTTGGATATGGTGCTGTAATATGTTTAACTGATATGTATAAAGAGTTAAATAGTGAAGCTGTGGCATTATCAATATGGGAGATATAGCAAATATGCACTGCTGACATTTTAAGCCTGATTTTTAGAGATGAAAAATATTTTGTTAGATAATTCGCCTATTCTACACCCACTAATTTAGCACATTTTTTACTGCTGTATGATTTATCTCTTAAATTTTTAAGATAGTCTAATGTAACATCATGGATAGATTTTTTATTTTCAGCACTATAAGTATAATATGTGCATGCTGCTTTCTTATCAGCTATACCTGTAATATTTTTATAAGAATATAGATAAAAGCTGTCATTATCTAATATATAAGTATAAAAATTATTTCCATAAGCTGTTCTTTCGTCACTATATATCATACTGCATAAAAGCAGATTATTTTGAGCACTGCATTTTTGAAGAGTTCCACCATTATCAAGATATGAGTAATCCTTTAATACTGCATACTGCCCCATATCTTCCCAGAAAGTAATAACAGTATTTTTCCATCTGCTGTTAATGCCATCATAGCCATAAGCATAGTTATGGTATGATATAAATATGTAAAATGTTTTGTTATTAACAGCATAAGTTCCAGCATTATAAATATCAGCATGTTTATCTGACTTTTTAACAAAGGCAGTTATGTTTTTTTCAATATTATCTTTACTGACTTTTTGGTTTAAAGAAAGGTTCAGCTTATATGGTTTGATATATTTATCCATATTATCTACAAATAAAGAAATACCGTCATAGTAAGAATCAGTCAGCTCTAATAGTTTAGAATCTTTAAATCTTGCTTGAATATACAGCGGTTTTGCATAGCCAGACTGGTTATTTACAGGGTCATTTTCAAGGGTAACATATATAATATTATTTTTTTCGTATACTGTTTTAGGGTATAATAATAAGGTTGTTCTGCTTTCAGCATTTGTATAAAATGTTTCAACAAAATTATAATATGAAGAAAAATTGTAATAATGGTATCCAGTATATCCGCCAAAGAAAAGACTGTAATAAGCAGTAAAAAGCGGACTGCCTGCTTTATCAAAATCAATACTAAACCATAACCCTTTTAATGAATTTCCATTTTTATCTTTAATATCTGCAAGATTTATTTTTTTATTCAGGTTATATCTTTCATTTACTGCATTTATAAGTTCATCTGCAGCTTTTTTATATGCTTTATAATAATCATACTTAGTAACTTTTGTTTTAAAGTCATTCTGCATATATTCCTTATATCTTTCTATATACATAGCAGTATATTCAAGTATAATTTTCTGTTCTTCCGGCATATAGTTAATATTAAATAAAATATAGCTTATTAAAATACGGCTTCTTAAAGCTATATAAAAGTAACTTTCATCAAAAGACGCAAAGTTTGAAATATCATCTTTATATTCATTTATACACATTAAAGATAAATCTAAATAAAGTTTATAAAGTGGGATTTCCACAGATTTTACTTTTTTATTTTTTATGCTGTCTTGCAGCTCTGCCTGTAAATGATGATAGCGGAATATAATATTATTTTTTTGATTTTTAGTAATATTTGGATATTTTTTATTAAGCTCTAAAGCATCCTGAAGCTGCTTCCTAATTTTTGCTTTAATATCAGTATAGTTTGATTTAGTAGAAGTATTTTCCCATCTTAAATCAGCAGGCGGCAGAATAAAGCCTATACGCATTACTTCATAAATGCTGTTATCAAGGGAGATATTTTCAGCATATATGCTGAATGGAAACAAAAGAATAAAAAGCAATAAAAATCTGCACATATAAGCTCCTCAAGTCATAGTTTATAAAAGTATAAATTTTTTTTTAATATAAGTAAAATATTTTCTAAAGTTTTGTTTTACTATTCCGATAAAGAATAAAACGGCAGGGAAGCCGAGAAAAAAGATTAAAAAAACTAAAATTTTATTAAAGTATTTTTAAGTTTTTACGATACATATACCATACAAGGTTGGGACTCTATTGAATAAGTCAGGGAGGACAAGATGTCAACAGGTATGATTACTAACTCAAATTTGTTTTCTTTATCAAGCTTAGTTGCTGCTGGTAGAAATCAGAGCGATTTAAGCCAGTCAATAAATAGACTTTCTTCAGGATTACGCATAAATACTTTTATGGATGACCCATCTCGTATGGCAATATCTGAAAAAATGAGGGGCTTTATTTTAGGTCTGCAAACTTCATCACAAAATGCACAAGATGGTATTTCATATCTTCAAACAGCAGAAGGTGCTGCAAATGAAGTATCTAATATGCTTCAAAGAATGAGAGAACTAGCAGTTGAAGGTGCAAATGGTGTTTATTCTGCTAATGACAGACTAGAAATTCAAAAAGAAATAGACCAGTTAAAAGAAGAAATTGACAGGATTTCTGAAACTACTCAATTTAACACTAAAAAACTTATTAATGGTGAATCAAGCGGTGCTTGGAACAGCGGCACAGATAAAATCAGTGCAGTTATTAATGGCACAGTAGCTGATGGCAACTATGATATTAATTTTAATGTAAAACCGGGTCAAAACCAAGTGCAGTCTACTCAAATTTTTACATTAAGAGAAGGTAAACTTGGTGCTTATGTAGGAAGCCAAGGCACTACAAATATAGGTCAGGTAAGCAATCCTTATAATATTCAAGATACAGAAGAAGGCAGCTATTCTGTAACAATTCAAAACCCAACAGATGGTGGTGCAGCTGGTGCACAGATGTCATCATCTATGACTTTTATTAACAGCTACCAAAAAAATGGCTCAAATATGGCTTTTGGCTCAGTTACTGCAGTTACTACAAATGAAAGTGGTTACTTTATGATAGAATTTACAGAAAACAGCACTAATGCAGCAGCTGGTGCAGGTTACAGAGTAAAATTTATTTCTGCAGAAAATGGTGAAGAAGGTCAGTGGTTAGATTTTACATCAGTAAATGGTAAATTACAAGGCTCATATAACTCTAATGGCTTTAACTTAAACTTTGAAATACCTATGCTTGCGGGAGCAGATACAGTAAATGATGGCGATAAATTCCTTTTTTCTGTAACTGATTCAAAAGGCGTTGCAAATGATGATAATTTAATTGCAAATGGCGGCGGTGCTTTACAAATCAGCCATAATGGAGTTCAAGGTCCTGTAATAGTTTATAATCAGCCTGATTCATTAACTAAACCAGATGATAAAGACGGCATAGTTGACTATAACAATGTAACAGTGCATACAGTAACATTAGACAGCAAAACTGGAACATTTAATGCTGGAGAAATTACATTAGGATTTAAAGAAAATACTGGTGCTGCTGCAAATGGTCAGACTTTATCAGGAACAGCAACAATAGAAGTCCGCAAAGGCGGTAAAGCTGCTACATCTACAACAAAACTTTCAGAGCTTGCAAACTTTGTAGATGAAAATGGTGTTGAGCTTTTTGCTGTAACTCAGGAATTAAAAATATATGGAAACAATAAAAATACTACAATCTATTTAGAAGGTGATGATACTATTCAAGATGTAGTAGATAAAATAACAAAAGCAATTACTCAAGACTTAGATATGGGCAGCGGTTTAACAGAAGTTGATAAAAAACTCATATCTTTTAACCAGACAGAAAGCACAGGGTTTGGTGTAGTTCCAGGAACTATGATACTTCAATCAGCTTTAACTGGCAAAGATGGCGAGCTTTCATTTATTGGAAGCCAAAAATTAATGGACGCACTCGGTCTTGAAGTTGTGCAGGAATCAAGCCAGAATATACAAACTATTACTGCAAAAGACAACTTAACTGGTGTAATATCAGGGGAAAGAGTAACAAGCAATTCAAGAGTAACAGATGTTATTCCCGGAGTTGATTTAATAGTTGATACAAGAACTGGTGTTGATGCTTATTATAATACAGGCACAGGCAAAATTGATTTTAAGCCAAGCAGCAGACTTGAAAACCAAAACTTAAATCTGCATATAGTTGATGCAAGAACAGAAATACAAATAGGCACAGAAAAAGGCGAAAAATTAGATGTATCTCTTCCAGCATTAAATACTGCAGCTTTAGGTATAGGCAATACAAACATTAATACTCAGGATGATGCTCAAAGAGCTATTACTGAAATAGATAACGCATTAACTAAAGTTGTATCAACAAGAGCAAAAATTGGTGCATATATAAACAGATTAAACAGCACAATAAATACTCTTGCAACAGCAGAAGAAAATACTACATCAAGCGAATCTAGAATAAGAGATACTGATATAGCAAGAGAAACAACAGCAATGACTACTGCACAAGTTGCATATCAGGCAAATATTGCAATACTTGCACAGGCTAACCAAATACCTGCAATTGCTTTATCGCTTTTACAAGCATAAGAGCATAAAAGAGAATATAAAATAAAATTAAAAAATAAATGCAACGAACAAAACATTTGAGGAGGAGCATTATGGCAGCATTAAGTATTAACAAAAACGAACAACAAATTGGCGGAAAATCACAACTTACTAAACTTTATGAAATAATGAGAGAAACTATGGAACAAGGCTTTTATGGCTCTGTTGAAGTAAAATTTGAAGCAGGTAAAGTTACTATCATTAAAAAAACTGAATCTATCAAAATATAGTATAGATAGATATTTATAAATGGCGGAAATGGATATTATTAATTAAGACTATTAAACTCATTAATAGAAATACAATGCTCAAAACAAAAATGCAGGACATTTTGTCCTGCGTTTTTTATTTATCAAATTATATAATAAATATTATACTGCATTTAAAGCATATCATAAATGATTTTATCCTAAAAAGTTCTTGAATTTAATTGTAAGACAGATAAATATTTATTGACATTATAGTTAAATTTATTAATATTTTAAAGAGGATAATTTTATGGCACAAAATATTAAAGATGAAAAAATAGAAAATATAATTAAAGAAACTATTATTCCAGATTTAGAAAAACTTTTATCAAAAGAGTATGAATCAGATTTAGAAATTTTAAATGCACTGGATGAACTTGAAATATCTTGGAAAAATCTGCATATTCCAAATGAATATGATACATCATTTGATATGCTTGTAAATGATAAATGCTCAAAAGAAGATATATACGGAATTCTGCCATACAGTCATATTTATATATATGTAATGAAACTTATAACATATCTTTTTTATAATAACAGTAAGTTTGATACTGAGCTTTCTCTGCTTTCATCACTTAATCAGATATGTATAGATAAAGCAGAAAATAAAGAAAAAGCAGAATATATTATGGAACATATAAGTTATCAGCAGGATATTGCTATGGCAAAAGATAAAGAAAAGGAAGAAATTATAAAAGCTGCTATGGCTGAAAATGCAGAAGCCTTTAAAAATATCTGCTTTTAGTAAAAAGGTTTAAATATCACAGCAATATAAAGCACAAATAAAAATATAAATAAAAAAAGATACAAAATATAAGCGGCTGGCTTTGATATATTAAAACTGTTTACTGCAAAATAGGATATTACAGTTGAAAGCAGCACACCAGAAGATAATGTTATCATTAATTCTATGCTTATAAAAAGTGAATGTTTTATATGGAATATTAAAAAGTTTAATACATAAAATACCATTAATATTGCCATAAATATTGCAAAATCAAACATTACAGAATTATATATTTTAACAATTTTTAATGGCAGTGATTTATAAAGAGGTATAACTGCAAGCACATATACTACATATAAAGTAAATGTTATAATACAAAATATTTGAATATAAAGAGTAATAATATCAGCTGTCATACCATCTCCATTTTATAAGATATTATAGTATAATTATACACGAAAATCTACCTTTTTACTAATCAGCACAGTAAAAAGGTAAATCAAGTTTAACTTATACTTTTCCTTGTAACAAATACTGCAAGAGAATTTAAAGTTAATTTATCCTTTATTTCCAAATTTATCTTTGTATTTGAAAAAACATGCTTGGTCGCAGGAAATGCTCCCCCGCCGCTTGCTTTCAGACAGCTCGTCCTGTCCCTGCATTGTCTTACTGAGCTTGTTTTATAAGCGAAGTATCTAAAAATATGATAATTTAATATATTATGCACTGCTGTAATATATATATAATTTAGATTTTTTGCCTTGCTCAAAATTACTGTAGCCCAAAAACACATATATCAGGTAAATCTATTGACATATCTATTTTTTATGTGATTATATATCAGTAATATATGTGGAGTATATAATGAAACAGCATCCTTTAATAGTAGGAATAGGCGAGCTTTTATGGGATAAGCTGCCTAGTGGAAAACAAATTGGTGGAGCACCTGCCAATGCTGTATATCATGCATCATGCCTTGGAGCAGAAAGCTATGCTGTCAGTGCTGTTGGTAAAGATAAACTTGGTGATGAACTTTTAGAAGCAATTTCTAAAACAAATATGCATACAACTATTGAAAGAGTTGATTATCCAACAGGCTTAGTTCATGTTACTTTAAATAATGGTATGCCTGAATATAATATTGTAGAAAATGCTGCATGGGACTATATACCATTAACAGATAATGCACTTACTCTTGTTAAAAAAGCAGATGCAGTATGCTATGGCACGCTGGCAAGCAGAAATGATATATCTCACAATACAATTATGACTTTATTAAAGCATACAAATCCATCATCATTAAGGCTTTTTGATATTAATTTACGAGCAGCATATTATTCTAAACAGCTTATTACAGAGCTTATGACTTATGCTGATATTTTTAAAATGAATAGTGATGAGGCGATTATATTAAAAAATATGCTTGATATAAATATATCTGATGATGATTTATGCAGAATGATTTTAGAAAAGTATGATTTAAAATATTTAATATATACAAATGGCAGTTTAAGCTCAAACATATATACTGCTGACAGGATATCCACATTAAAAACACCAGCTGTTAAAGTAAGTGATACTATTGGGGCAGGTGATGCATTTTCTGGAGCATTTATTTATTATATTTTATCAGGTCTTTCTTTAGAAGAGACGCACCTTATGGCAGTAAATACTGCTTCATTTGTATGCACACAAAGCGGAGCATGGTCAAAATATCCAGAAACTATGCAGAAATTTATATAAGTCAGCTAAATTATAACAAAATATATAATCAATTTATAATTAAATACTGTCATAAATAAATATGAATTATACAGCTGCTTTAAAATATATCTTATGTATTAAAATGACCTTTATTAAATTTTATAATTATATATTGCAAAAAATAATTTTTTTTGATAAATATTTTTATCCAACAAATTTCTTAATTTATTTTATTTTTTTCTGACAAAACGAGCCTATTCTCTTTTGCCACATTTTTAGGAGTTTATATGAGTAAATCTTTATTTATTGAAAGATTAATTGTGTCTATTTTTGGCTTATTTTTAATGTCGTTAGGTATATCTTTTGCAGTTCGCAGTAATCTTGGAATTACACCTATATCCTGCCCGCCTTATGTGTTAAGCCACTATTTCACAAACTACACATTAGGGCAGTTAACTGTTGGCATGCATATTACAATGATTATTGCTCAAGTTATTATTTTAAGAAAAGATTTCCCAAAATCTCAATATTCTCAAACACTTGTAAGTTTTTTATTTGGCTTTTTAATAGATGGCTCTATGTGGCTTACTCAGTCAATAACAGCACCAAATTATCTGGTGCAGATTTTATATGTGCTTTTAGGCTCACTGCTTGTATCAATAGGTATTATATTTGAAGTAACACCAAAGCTCTTATATTTAGCAGGTGATGGTTTAATGATAACAGTTGCAAGAGTGCTAAACAGACCTTTTGGTCAAATAAAAGTAGTATTTGATATAACTCTTGTATCATTTAGTATAATGGCAGGTTTACTGCTGCTTAATCACATAATAGGTGTGAGAGAAGGAACTATAATTTCTGCAGTTTTAGTTGGCATTATCATAGCAAAACTTAATCCTGTAATAAGTCCATTTATATTAAGGTTTTTGGAAAGGCGTGAAAAACATAAAGATAAAGTGCAGGGATATAATATTATTACAATAGGCAGAGAGCTTGGCAGCGGTGGCAGAGAAATAGGGCAGAAACTTGCAAAAAAATTAGGCTGGAAATTTATTGACAGGGAGTTTATAAGAGATGCAGTTATAAAAAGCGGGCTTTCTGGTGATTTTGTAGAGCGTAATGACCAGCAGATGACATCAGCTGAAAAATTACTTAGATATATATCAATGGATAATATATTTAATGATGAAAACTTATCAGATAATGACAAACTTTTTATTGCTCAAAGCAAAATAATAAAAGATGCAGCATTAAAAGGCAGATGTGTTATTGTGGGACGATGTGCTGATGTGGTGCTTTATGACTGTGACAGCTGCTTTAATATATTTATTTCAGCTGATAAAGAATTTGCAAAAAAACGAGTAGCAGAAGAGTTTAAATTAACAGAAGATGAAGCAGTAAAATATATTGATAAAATAAACCATCTTCGCAGCAACCACTATAATTACTATACAGGCAGAACATGGGGAGAGCCTTCAAGATATGATATGTATATAAAAAGTTCAAGTTTAGGTGTAGACAGAGCTGTAGATGCTGTATATAATGCTGTGAAACAAAATAAATAAGGCAGCATAGGGATAAAAAATGGATATTCAAAAATCAAAATCAATATTTTTCAGCCCTGCAAGAAAAACAGGTAATATTCTTTCACTTTTTGTATCAAGTCTTGGCTATGATGCAGAAAAATATAATATTACAAGCTATAAAAAGCGAGATATATCAGTAGAATTTTCATCAAATGAAATAGCTGTTTTTGCATACCCTGTATATGGGGGCAGAGTGCCTTATATTATGTCAGAACAACTTAAAAAGATAAAAGCAGATAATACACCTGCTGTTATAATAGCAGTTTATGGCAATAGAGCTTATGAAGATGCACTTTTAGAAATGCAGAATATCTTATCAGAAAAAGGGTTTATTGTAATTGCAGCAGCTGCTTTTATTGCAAACCACTCTATTATGACAAAAGTAGCAGTAAATAGACCAGATGAAAAAGATAATGAAAAAATAAAAGATTTTGCTGATAAAGTGAAAAATAAAATAAAGAATATTAATAATATATCAAATGAAAAGAAACTTAATCTTTACGGCAGCTTTCCATATAGAGAATATAACGGCATACCATTAAAACCAAAAGGGGACAGCAAATGCACTGCATGTGGAGCATGTGTACAAAACTGCCCAGTAAATGCAATTATGGCAGAAAATCCAAAAGTGACAGATAAAACAAAATGTATTACATGTATGGGCTGTGCTGCAATATGTCCGCAGAATGCAAGACATTTAAATAAAATACTGCATTTCCTTTCTGAAATACCATTTAAGAAAAAACATGGAGCCAGAAAAGAGCCGGATATATTTATATAAATGTTTTGACATATTTTATAAAATACATTTATATTATATAAGACATTTAAAATATAAGGTATAAATGATGAAATATATTTTAGCTTTAATAAGTGCTTTTGCAGTAATACTTGCTGTTATTTTAATCCAAAAGCAAAGTGAAGACAAAAACAGTGCAGTATCAAAAACAGAAAAAACATCAGATATTGCAGAATTAGTCAGCAAATTAAAGCCACTTGTTGATGAAGTATCTTTAAAACATTTCCAAAATGATGAAGCAGTGTATAATAATTATAAAAATCATCTTATGATGATAGATATGTTATCAGAGCAGATTATGGATAATATTACAGATATTAAGGCATTTGAAAAATATAATATTGAAGATTACAATGCCTTTCGTTTTAGTGCCAAAATGGATTTGCTTTCATCACTTTCTACAGCAAGTCTTTATGAAAAACAGGATAATATGACAAGTGCTGCTTTTGCAAAATCTTTTCTTGAATATATAAAACTATATTCTATCCCGCTTAAAAGCCTTTATAATGAAAATATAGATGTAAATAATTACTTAAAGGAATATAAAGAGCCATACTATAATCACCAGCAGGGTATGCAGGAATATAAAAGGCAGTTATCATTTTTAAATAATATTCAAAAAATAATAGATACATTAAATCTTTCAGAAGAAGATAATAAAATCAGATATAATCTTATTGATAAATCATATAAAAGCTATGTTTTATACAGCATAAATTCAGGACTTTATGAAAATATAGAGCAGTTTGCTCAGTGGGAAATATATAAAGATAAATATATACTTGATGACTATCAGCAGACATATTTAAATAATCTTTATAAATATAAATCAATTAAAGCATTGAAAAATGTATATTTAGTAAAAATTTATATGCAGTTTATAATGCTTGATGATAAATATGCAGAAAATTTATCAAATCTGGCAGCAATGGAGCAGGAATATCCAGAAGAATTTTATGAAGAAAGTACTCTTTTTGTAAGCGGCTGCACTAATCCTGAATATCTGCTTGAAAATACATTAAATAAATGTATTGATTTTATAAAAAATGCAGAAAAAGATGATGCATTTTCATATTTAGAAGATGAGAATATTGCAGATTATGTTATGGTAAATGATACACTCTGTGCATCAAAAAATGATTTTGGATGTAAGTTTTATAATAATGATAATATAATGTGTAAAACATTAAAAGAAAGGTTTTCAGATTAATAATTTATATCCGTTATTTTCAAATATGTCATTGCATGGTTGCAGTAAATGCTCCCGTTGCTTACTTTCAGATGGGACTTCCTGTCCCTTTCCTTGTCATCCTGAGAGTGATAAGGCGGGGTATCTACATATGATAATTTAATATCTTATACAATACTTTAATATATATCATTTAGATTTTTCGCCTTTAAAATCAGGCTCAAAATGACTGGCTGCACAAAATTTTTGGATAAATCCAAAAAATCCTGTATAATAAAATATAAAAATTATTTAGAAATTAGTATGTGTAAGCATAAAAAAAGGGCTGTTAAAACAACCCTGTTTATTTTATTAAAAATAGTTGCAACTAACTTCCAGCCCATTTTCCCAGTTTGATATTTCGGCTTTTGTCCATTTTTTGCCATTTTTTCTATCGTTTATACATTCAGCAGATATTAAATGACCGTTATTGTAATGTAATGTAGCCCAGAGCCTTCCATTTTCGCTATAAACTTCAGCAGTTCCATTGAATTGGTAATTTTTAATAGGTCTGTATATATCCATTGCTCCATTTTCTTTATATGAAGTGCAATCACCAATACCATTTTTTACAGCACAATTCATATTAATATTACCATTTTCATAATATACTTTATTTGTTATATCTAATTTTTTATTTTTTAAAACTTCAAAATCAGGTAAACCATCATTAAACATTTCATAAAAATCTTCACTAAATAAACTGTAATCGCTGATATATGTTTCAATCATTGGTTTATCTTTTTCATAATAAAGTGCAATTTTCATTCCACCATTTATTTTGCCATCTTTTAGTTTAAATTGTAATTTAATTAAATCTTCTAGTGCAACACAAAAGACACCAGATGCTGTTGTATCTTTATATATTCCACCTTCTAGTAAATTATTTAATTCTTTTTCAATTTCTTTATCAGTCAATGTATAATCACATTTTTCAGCAGTTGCATAAGAAGGCAGGGCAAGTAACAATAACACTGTTAAAACCATAAATAATTGTTTCATATATTTCTCCATATATCACAGACTAATTAAAGCATTTTGGCGGCAGATTTTTATCCATTTCTTCTATTTTATCTTTATTTTTCATAAGTTCATAGATTGTATCATAAGTTCCGTCAAGCAGACTTTTTTGCAGTGCTGGTTTAATACCTGCTTTATATATTTTATCACCTGCTTTAATTTCTGCTTTTTCAATATCTATAATAACTTCTGTATCAGGATTTTTCTCAATATAAGAAGCAAATTCACTAATTTCTGCTTTTGGCATAGTAATACATACAAGCCCTAATACTGATGAATTTCCATAAAAGATTTCTGCAAAACTTTCAGCAATCACTGCTTCATAACCTGCTCTTTTAATAGCCTGTGGAGCATGTTCTCTTGATGAGCCGCAGCCAAAATTATTGCCGCTTAATATGATTTTCGCACCTTTATATTCTGCTTTATTCATAGGGTGGTCAACAACAGGGCTGCCATGTGCATCAAATCTTTCATCTCTAAAAGCCTGCTCCCCAAGTCCATCAAAAGTAACACAGCGTAAAAATCTTGCAGGAATAATCCTGTCTGTATCTATATCATCGCCTATCATAGGCATTGCTTTGCCTTTTATTTCTTTAATATTTCCAGTCATTTTTATACCCCTTATATCATATCTCTAACATCAGTTACAGCACCTTCAATTGCAGCAGCAGCCACCATTGCAGGGCTTAAAAGCAAAGTTCTGCCTGTTGATGAGCCTTGTCTGCCTTTAAAGTTTCTATTAGAAGTAGATGCAGATATTTGGTCGCCTACAAGTTTATCTGGGTTCATAGCAAGGCACATAGAACAGCCCGGCTCTCGCCACTCAAAACCTGCTTCTTTAAATATAATATCAATACCTTCTTTTTCTGCCTGTTCTTTTACAATAACAGAGCCCGGAACAGCAAGTGCTTTAACAGATTTAGCAACTTTTTTACCTTTTAATATTTCAGCAGCTATTCTAAAATCTTCTATTCTTCCATTTGTGCAGCTGCCTATAAATGCAACATCTATTTTTGTGCCTTTAATAGGTGTGCCTGCTTTAAATTTCATATATTCAAGAGCTTCTTTCATTATATCTGTAGCTGGCTCTGGTATTTTTTCATCTATACCTATCGCCATTTCTGGAGTAATACCCCATGTAACCATAGGTGTTATTGTATTAACATCAAATTTTATAATATCATCATAATGAGCATCTTTATCGCTTGCAGTGCTTTTCCAGTAATTTACAGCTTTATCCCATGCTGCCCCCTGTGGAGCATAAGGCCTGCCTTTTAAGTATGCAAAAGTAGTTTCATCTGGGTTCATATAGCCAACCCTTGCACCACCTTCAATAGCCATATTGCAGATAGTCATGCGGGCTTCCATACTCATTTTATCAACAGCGGTGCCTGCAAATTCATAAGCATAGCCTAAGCCGCCATTTACACCAAGTTTGGCAATAACTGTTAAAATCAAATCTTTTGAATATACACCTTTATTTATTTCACCATTTAATTCTACTCTGCGGACTTTAAATGGAGCAATACTCATAGTTTGAGTAGCTAAAATATCCCTTACCTGCGATGTGCCTACACCAAAAGCAACAGCACCAAAAGCACCATGAGTGGCAGTATGGCTGTCACCACATGCAACAGTCATGCCGGGCTGAGTAAGCCCTTCTTCTGGTCCTACAATATGTATAACACCATATCTGTTATTTTTTACACCAAAAAGCTGTATTCCAAAATCAGAAGTATTTTTTTCAATAGCTGCCATCATTTCTTCAGCTAAGCTGTCTTTAAAAGGGCGGGCAGTATCATCTGTTGGTATAATATGATCATGTGTAGCAAAAGTTCTTTCTGGATGTGCTACAGTTAAGCCAAGTTCTCTAATCATAGCAAAAGCCTGCGGACTTGTTACTTCGTGAAGTAAGTGCAGGTCTATAAACAGCTGAGACTGACCACTTGCAAGAGTGCCTGCAACATGCTTTTCCCATACTTTTTGAAAAAGATTTTTTCCCATTATTTTATCCTCGTTAGCTTAAAAATAAATTTAAACTGCATATTAATACTAAAAATTAAAAAAGTAAAGAGTGGATACTATTTTGCTTAAATTTCTATATAATGCTGTTTTCCACAACTTCACCATAAAGTTTACCATTTTCTACCTTTTTAACCAGCACATTTATAAACTGATTTGGCCCTATATTTTTATCATAGTGGATAAGCATATAGTTTTCTGTATGGCCTTTATTTCCCTTTTCTGATAACACTCTGTATATTTTACCTATAGACTTATTATATAAATTCATAAGGCTTATCTGTCCATGTTTTCTTAAAACTGCGGCTCTTTCTTCTCTTGTTTTAACATCTACTTTATTTTGCATACTTTCTGCCACAGTTCCCTTTCTTTCAGAATATGGAAAGGCATGATAAAATTCTGTGCCTGTAGTTTTAAGAGTTATAAGTGTATCATTAAAATCATCATCTAATTCTTCAGGAAATCCTGCAATAATATCTGAGCCTATTGTTACATTAGGTATAATATCTTTTGATTTTTTTATAATTTTTATATAGTCATCTTTCTTATATTTTCTACCCATCAGAGATAATATTTTATCACATCCGCTTTGTAATGGTATATGCAGATGCGGGCATATTTTCCTGTTATCCTTTATTAAGTATAGCAGCTTGTCATCTATTTCATTAATTTCAATACTTGTAAGCCTTATGCGGAAATCGCCTTCTATTTTTACAAGTTCTTCTAATATATCAGTGATATTTAGTCCTAAATCTTTGCCGTAAAGACCTATATGGATACCTACAAGCACTATTTCTTTATATCCAAGTGATAAAAGTTTTTTAAATCCGCTTATAACTTCATCTTTTGGCATACTTTTTGGGCTGCCCCTAAGCTCTGGTATAATGCAGTATGTGCAGCAGGCATCACAGCCGTCCTGTATCTTAAAAAATGCTCTTGTTTTAGAACTGGTATGAGAAAGCAGTGCTCCCCCTGCAAAACTGCCACGAGCTGCTTTAACATAACCATCAGTTAAATTTATAATATGATTTACAAGCTCACTTTTTGAGCCGTTAGTTACAATAATATCTGCACCATATTCTTTAAGTGCTGCACCTTTTTCTTCAGTTAAGCAGCCTGTAACTATTATTTTTAAATCTTTATGCTCTTTTTTTAATTTTTCTATATAACGGGCTGATTTTTTAGCAGCAGTTTCTGTTACTGCACATGTGTTTATAACTGCTATATCTGCATCCTGTATAGATAAGGCTTCTGTAAATCCCTGTTCTATAAGCTGTGATAAATAATACTGGTTTTCTCCTGCATTTACTTTACAGCCAAATGTGATAAAATATATATTCAATTTATGCTCCCTGATAATTATCTCTTTAATAAAGTAAAATAATATGATATTATTTTATATGAGTAAAGAAAGAAAAGACACAACATACAAAAAATTAGTAAAATTAGTTATATGGCTTTTAGTGTTGACTGCCGCTGCTTTAATTATTTGGAAACTTTATGGCAGGGTAGACCTTAAACGGACAAATTTTTCAAAAGCTGTTGTAAAAAAACAGGAACCTGCTATTTATGATATGTATAGGGTTAGAAGTGAGAAAAAAAATAATAAGCTTTATTATGTCCGCATAAAAAATATATACTGTGATGCTTATAAAATTCGTGAAACAGATACTCCCCGATATTTTAAAATAGATATTGTATTTGAAGCCCATAATAAAAAAGATGCAAAAGCTATAGAAAATATTACAGCACAAACTGTTAATGAAATCAGAAATATTATGAAAAATTATCCTGTTACAGATATTGACAGACCATCTATTATGGCATACATAAAGCGTGATTTGAAAGCAAAGATGAATAATGTTTTAAAAACGGATGCTGTTGTTACAATATATTTTGAGAGTTTTCTTTGTGGCTAGTTTATAAGCTGCTTGACAATAAAGCATTATAATGCTAGCATAAAAGACTTTTGGGGAGAATATAGTGAGACATGTTTATGTAAACCTTCCACATTATGAAGGTGTTGCTAAAGAATTAAACGATAATTTTAAGCTGTGCAGTAAAAATGAAGCACATGCTATTGTTACAGAATTTCCTGATGAATATTCTCCATCTTGCTTTGTCATTATTGTAAAAGATAAAAATCCACACAACGGCAGCTATTTTATAGACAGCTCAAATGATATAAATTTTATAAAAACAGCAGTTCATGCAAGCCTTGATACTTTTTTTATGACAAAAGTAGCTGGTAAATATTCTCAATATATAGAAAAAGAAGGTGGCTTGCAGCGTATTGGCTATTTCATGAATAAAATGGAACATATATTAAATGCGTCACCTGAGAGCATTGTAGAGATAGATTTAACTGGTAACATTTTCTTTTACAATAGAAAGTTTGCAAAAGTATATCAAGATGGTGAGTTTTTAATAGAAGAAAATATATTTAAAATATTTGATGAAAATACAGCAATAGAAGTTAAACGGTGTATGGGAGCTGCATTGCAGGGCTCTGATTCTAATTTTTCAGGCAAACTGATAAATAAAAAAGGGGAAAGCATAAGTATTGCAGGTCATGTTATTGCACTAAGTGATGACAGCTATAATTTTGAAATTATTTTTGATGATATAACTACTAAAATAACAAAAATACTGCAAATGCGTAAAATAGAAGAGCAGTCTATCGTTGCTGGTTTTTCTCGCCATTTGTCCCATAATGTAATGAATGCTTTAACAGCTGCAGGCGGCTTTATCAGGCAGATAAAAGCAAAAACTGAGTCTGATGCTCATATACATAACTTATGGAAGATTGTAGATAATAAACTGCTTTTAATTGAAGAAATAATTTCAGGATATAATGATTATACTCATGCAATATCATTTAAACTGACAGAAAATGTTGATATAAACGAATTTATGAGCCAGCTTGTTATATCTTTGGCTGAGAAGAATGTTGACAGGAATTTTACAGTTTATCTTTATAAAATTACTGACAGTTATGAATTAGAATATGATTTATCAGAAAGCAGACCATTTCATATATTAGGTAACAAGATGTTTTTAAAATTAGCAGTATGCTATATTTTAAAAGACAATATCCGTTATTTTTCTAACTGCCAGCCACTCCATTTTAAAATAAAACTTTCAGCAAACAATGATTTTTTCACTCTGTTTATAGATTTAGAAGGTGTAGAAGCTCCTGATTATATCATAGAGAGTATGTTCAGCCCATGGAAACATACTATGCTTTCTCAAAGTTTTGACTACTGGGGCATAGTAATAGCCGGCACAATAGTTGAAAGACATCATGGCAAATCAAAAGTAGAGCGTATAGAAAACGGATTAAGGTTTACTTTTGAGTTTAAAGCACCTCTTTCTTAATATTAGAATTATTCATAAATTTTAAATAGTATAATTATATGATAATATCTTAATAAGCTGGCAGTTTGTATTAGTTTGTTTTATCTGATATTATATCTGCCAATATTTATTTCCTGCTGCTTACTTATAAAATTTTGGACTTATCCAAAGATTTTGTCATATGTGTCATTTTAAAGTCTTAAAAGTTGAAAAATCTAAATTATGTATATTACAGAAGTGCATAATATATTTAAAACTATCCAGCTTTTTAGATACTTCGCTTAAAAAATCAAGATCAGTAAGACACGGTAGCAGGCTCAGGATGAGCCGTCTTTAGTGAGCGATAGCCGAACTTGTTTCGGCAGAGTGTAATTTAAAAAATACAGGGATGTATTTTTTAATATAAATTTATTAAGATACTTCGCCTTTCAGACTCAGTAAGCAATGGTAGCAGGCTCAGGATGAGCCGTCTTTAGTGAGCGATAGCCGAACTTGTTTCGGCAGAGTGTAATTTAAAAAATACAGGGATGTATTTTTTAATATAAATTTATTAAGATACTTCGCCTTTCAGACTCAGTATCATTCTGTGCCTTTTTTCTTTTGATGAAACTAAAATATTTACTCTTATATCTTCATCTAAAAATTCTATCGCATTTCTAAGCATTATTCTAGGCATAAGGTGGCAGTTTTCATTTATAAATTCAAAGTATTTACTTTCATTATAATTAAAAATATTTCTGCATGCCCAGCCTGCTGCACGCATAACATATTCATCTTTTTCCTGCAAAAGTTCTTTAATATTAATGATAAGCATATCCATATCTTTATCTGTAAGGTGCATTTCTGCAAATACAGCTACACTGCACCGCCTTAAAAGATAATGAAAACTTGTGGAAAATTCATGCAGAAATGATTTATCATTAAACTTGCTAAAAGTATTAGTTGCTATCTGGTCTGCAACTGCCCAGTTAATGATAATATTATTTAATATATAATCTTTTATAATGTATACAATATTTTTTTCTTCAAATTTATAATAATATCTTTTTAAAAGCATACAGGCTATAATCTGCTTTTCAAATGCTTTTGACATAAAAAGCTGATTTATAAGGCTGTAAGTATATTCAGATTCAAGTTTATCAAATTCGGATAAGTGCTTTAAAAATAAGGATTTTAATCTTTTCATTGGGATTCCATATATAGTCTGTGCCTGATTTTTAAGATATATTTTAATATTCTCTATCTTTTTAGCATCAGCATTATTTAAAATAAATTCATCTATTTTTTTATAATACTGCTCAACTGATTTTTTCATAAAAATCCTTTTTTTGTTTACTTTTATGATATAATATCATAAAAAATATTATTATGATAGTTTTTATATAAGGCAGGTTAACATTATGGCAAAAATATTATCACTAGATATAGGTGCATCATCAATAAAAAGTGGGCTTGTAGATATTACAGGCATTATAAGTGAAGAAAAACGGACAATTATAAAAGAAGAATCATACTCTGGCTTTATAGATGCAGTAAAAAGCATTATGGTAGACTTATCTGAAAAGCCAGCAGGTATTGTGGCAGCACTTCCGGGTGGCTATGATATAGAAAATGATGAAATATTTGCACCTAATCTGAATATATTAAATGGAAAACACATAAAAAAAGATTTAGAAGATATATTTAATATAAAAGTAATGGCAGAAAATGATGCAAATTTAGCAGCTTATGGCGAATATGTTTTTGGTGATAAAAAATCAGTAAAAAATATGGTGTTTTGCACATTAGGCTCAGGCTTTGGTGGTGGTTTAATATTAAACGGAAAACTTTTACAGTCACATATTTCGTTGTTTGAAATAGGTCATATTTCTATTGATTTGCATGGCAGGCAGTGTGGATGCGGCAGATGTGGCTGTTTAGATGAATACTGCTCTACAGGCGGCTTAAAAGAGATATATAAAAATATTACAGGAAATGATATTACTCCCGTGCAGTTAGGTGAGCTGGCATCTACTGGTGATACTAATGCATTAAAAGCATTTGACCAGTATGGCAGACTGCTTGCAGGGGCATTTGCAAATATTGCTGCTCTTTTCTGTCCTGAAAAAATAAAGTTTGGCGGCGGACTTTCTGAGCTTGCAGTATATTATACATCAGCTATGGAAGAAGAATTTAATAAAATTATTTTTCCAGCATATAAAGGCAGGGTAAAAATAGAGAGTTCTGTGTTAAAAAATCAGGCAGGTATGGCAGGTGGTGCAGCCTTATTTTTTGGGCTTTAAATTAAATACTTTGCAGGGATACCTTTAAGACCTGCTATATTATCATTATTATAAAATGCTTCTTTTTGATAAAGAGCATAAGCTGGAGCAGTAGGACCTGCCATTCTTCTATCTTTCTGCTCCATAATTGTAAGTATATTTTCAGGATTTAGGTTATCTTTTACTATTTTTAAGGCTGTCCCTGTAATAATCCGCACCATATTATGTAGAAAACCATCTGCATTAATAAGTATGGATATATTCTCATTATCAGTTATCAGTTTTATATAATTAATTGTGCGGATAGTATTTGCTTTTTTTGTCTTTTTCACACAAAATGACTGAAAATCGCAGGTGCCTTTAAAAAAAGCAAGTGTATCTTCTAAATATTTTCTGTCAATATGGTTTCTTATCCATAAAGCACGGTTTATCATAAATGGGTTATGGACAGGCATATTTATTATCTTATATTCATAAGTTTTAGATTTTATAGACTTGCCTGCATGAAAATCTTTTGTAACATCTGTAATTTCAAGCACTGCAATATCTTTTGGCAGCAGGCTGTTTAA
Organism: Mucispirillum schaedleri ASF457; assembly: GCF_000487995.2. Taxonomy (NCBI): domain Bacteria; kingdom Pseudomonadati; phylum Deferribacterota; class Deferribacteres; order Deferribacterales; family Mucispirillaceae; genus Mucispirillum; species Mucispirillum schaedleri. Next base: position 1,331,673 of record NZ_CP097562.1, on the reverse strand, counting down.
AGCCCGCATTAATGTATTATTATCAAAATATTTTGCTGCTGCAAAATTAAATACCTGCCCATAAGCATGGACACCTGTATCCGTTCTTCCACTTCCTGCTATAAGTATTTTGATGCCATAAAGTTGAGAGAGTATATTTTCTATAATATTCTGCACGCCTGTTGCATTTTTCTGTCGCTGCCAGCCGTTATAGTTATCACCGCAGTAGGAACAAAGGCATGCTTTATAATAAATATTCTGCTGCTGCATAAAAAGCACCTGTAAAAATAATAAAGCATGCAAGAAAGCATACATCTCTGGTATTCATTTTATCAAATTTTAAAACATTATCTATATTATTTCTATATAGTGCAGTAATGGAAAGCTGCTCTGCATAGTGAAAAACACGCACAAAAAGTGGAATAATAAATGAATCCATATTAAAAATAAACTTAATCTTATATTTAAATGATTTATTATCTATCCAAAGCCCTCTTAATTTTTGAGCAGTAATAATTTTAGATGCTTCTTCAAAAATCAGTGGAATAAACCTGACGGCTATAAGCATAGAAAGCCCCGTATTTTCCACATTTACTTTAAATATTTTAAAAGGTTTAATAAAAATATATAAAGTTTTAGCTATTTCTGATGGGGAAGTAGTAAGTGTCAGCATGCAGGAATAAGCAACTATCAGCACAAACTGATAAGTGGATAATAGGGCATTATACATTGCTTCTTTTGTGAAATATATAGAAAAGCTGCCATTTTCACCAAAAAAAAGCATTGTAACAAAAATAAATATATATAACATCTTAAATGATTTAATTGCAGAAAAAGCCTGTCTAAAAATCCTGCCTGATAAGAATATCAATATAAACCACATAAACGACATAAAAGCATAAGAATAAATATTCCTGCCAAAATAAAAAATAAGTGCTGCTGAAATAGATATAATAATCAGCTTGTTTAATGGATTAAGTAAATGGATAAGGGAAGGCTTTTCAAGCTCAATATATTTTCCAAAATAAATTTTATTCATAATGATAAAAAAACACATAAAGGCTTTGAGTATTAAACTTTTAAGCCTTTATTATACAAAAAGTATGTTGTGTTTATATAAGACTAAGCGTCTTTTTTTTCTTCAGAGCTGTTTGCAGTTTTAGAAATATCTTCATTTCTTTTTGATGCAATAGGAGTAATATCTGTTGCATCGTCAATATCATTAACAGATTTTTTAAAATTTCTAAGAGCTTCACCCATACCTTTGCCAATTTGTGGGAGTTTTTTAGCTCCGAAAAGTAATACTACTACTAATAGTATTATAATAACCTGCCATGGTCCTATGCTTCCCATTATTTTTCCTCCATATCATCAGACTTATTGTCTTGATTATATTTTTTATTTTTAACAATACTTCTAAGCCATAGTATTAACTTATTAATAGCAGAAACTATTATTTTAGTAAAATACTTTTTTTCAGTATTTAAAAAAGTGTATAATAAAACTAATGTTACAATTGATATTTCAAAGTAATTCAGGCTTATCAGAATATATTTATTATCCATCTAAATTTCCCTTTTTCTTTTTATTTGATAATAAAGCAATGTTATAAGAATTGCAATCCAAATATTGCCCGCTAGGCTGTAAAATGTCATAAAATTAGTTACAGGCACATCATATATCAATATTGCAGGTATCTGTCTGTCTTCTTTTAATGGTATTTTTCCATCAGGCATAATAAAAGCACTTATTCCGTCCTGTGTTGCTCTTGCAACACTTCTGCCATATTCTACTGCACGGATAGTATCCACTGCTAAATGCTGTATCCTGCCTTGATTTTTGCCAAACCATGTATCATTGGATATGATTACAAGCACATTAGCTCCCATTCGGACAGGCTCGCCTGTAAGAGATGAAAATGCACTTTCAAAACATATAACAGGTGCAGCATAAATTCCATTATCAGATGAAGCAAGCACTGCGGCTTTTTCTCCGGGGCTGAACATATCGCCCGGACCAAAGAAAAATTCTTTTACTGGTGCAAGAAGTTTTTCAAATGGAAAATATTCTCCAAAAGGTGTCAGGTGGCGTTTATCATAGTAAGAAAGTGATTTATTATCAATCAGCACCATAGTATTAAAAAGTCTGCTTTTATTATCTATATCTATTCTTCTATCTGCTCCAAAAATAACTGGTGTTTTTTCAGATACTTTATTAAGCACAGACATTATCATCTCAGTAGTAAGCACTTTTGCAGGGTATGAGCTTTCTGGCAGCACTATCAAATCTACGCCAGCATTATAAGCATGTAATACAAGGCTGTTGACTTCGCTGATTATTTGTATTCTGTAATTATTATCCCATTTAATTTCCTGCTGGTATGCTGGCTGCACAACAGCAATCTTTTTAGTTTCTGTATAAGGTATAGGGTTTATGGTCCTGTATATCCCGGGAAGATACATAATAATAACCGCTGCTGCAAGCATATAATAATTTTTTTTATTTTTATAATCTTTTATAATGTAGTATAAAAAGAAATTAATAAGCATAATAATAAAAGAAAGCCCATATTCCCCAAATACTGAAACACTCTGCACTATTAATGTATTTTTATACTGAGACTGAGCAAGATTAAGCCAAGGCACGCCGCCAAAAAAAACTTTGCCTTTAACCGCTTCAAGCATAACAAAAATAAGAGATAATATAATTGGATTTTTACTGATTTTAGCAGCTGTATAAGTAAATGGAACAAAAAATAAAAAGCCGCCAGATACTGCTATAAACATTAATAAACCAAATGAAGCAGGCAGTGGTGCACCGCCAAAATATCCAAAAGTTATCATCATCCATGAAAGACATATAGACCAGTATAAAAATCCAGCCAGCCAGCCGCAAATTACAGAGTGGCTTTTTTCTGCATCCAATGCAAATAAAAGTGGAATAAAAGCAAAAAATACGGTAAAAGAAAATCCAAAACCTGCTGTGGAAATTATTAAAAGCAAAGCAGATAAAAGAGTAAGCAAAACCTGCCCATACCATTTATTTATAAAATTATACATTAATTCTTTATTCATAAAATAACCTTAAAGATATAGTATTTTAAAAATATAATATTTTTAGGTTATATAATAAAACTGTAATTTTTAAAAGAGTTATTTTAATATGTAAAAAATGCGGCAGAATAAAACTGCCGCATATCATAATCTAATAAAATTGATAACTTAATTTGTTTGAAGCGGATATCTATTGCTGCATGCTGTGCCATCAGCTGCTGTTCCTGTTCCTGTAATATACAGGTATGTATATTTGCTTGTTCCATCAAGTCCATTTACAATAATTCTATCAGATGCAGGACCTGAACATAAAACAGGGTTAAATATAATTTCAGCTTTTGCAGATACCTTGTTATCTTTTAATTCCCACCGTGTAACTGTTGAATTAAAAGTGCCGCCTGTTGATGTGCTTGAATAACCACCTGATAAATAAGTGTCTGATACTGCAGTAATTGTTATGTTATTAGTTCCAGCTGTATCAAAATCAATATATTTTTGAGTGCCTAATTCTTTAATTTCACCAGTTTTTATGATATTTTCAGGTGATGAAGTAACAGTAATAACAGGGTTTTCACTGCTGCATTTAGGTAATATATTTGCATCATCTGTTACAACAGCATTAATTGGTATTCTCACATCTGCACCACCAAAAGTATCTGTAACTATAAAAAGCTCACCACTTATATTTCCTTTACACATTGGAGTAAAAGAAAGGGAAAACTGACCTGATGTTATCTGATTTTGATACATTGTTTCTAGCGTATTTTTTGCATCATCAATATTAAGACCTAATATATCACTCTCAACATTACAGCGGCTTGTTACAAAACCGTCAGTATTAACAGTAAAAGATGTAGTTTTTTTAGTTTCACCAGCTTTTACTGTGACAAAATCATAAGAAGCAGGGTAAACATTAATAACAGAAGCTGGTGTTAAAGGTGATAAAACTTTATCATTTGAATTATCTTCACCGCAGCCCAGCAAAATAAGGGGCAGTATTAAAAAAAACAGTTTTTTCATGATAAACTCCATTAATTTTATCAAGAAGCTTCTTTTTGTCGACAGGCTCATTTTATCATGGGGGGGGGAATGTCAAGTATTATTTTTAAATTTATAAAAATTAAAAATATTGTTTGATAAAACAGATTGAAAGCCATAAATATATTTTATTACATAATTTAAAAAATTTTTACTTGACAATGATAAAAAAAAGTATTATAAACCTTAACTCTAATGAGAATAATATGGTGGATGTAGCTCAGTTGGTAGAGTCCAGGATTGTGGCTCCTGTTGTCGCGGGTTCAAGCCCCGTCATCCACCCTTATTAAAATTACGCGGATGTGGCGGAATTGGTAGACGCGCTAGACTTAGGATCTAGTGTCTTCGGCGTGGGGGTTCGAGTCCCTTCATCCGCATACACAATTTAGTCATTTCTTGCATATAAGCGGGTGTAGCTCAGCTGGTAGAGCGTGACCTTGCCAAGGTTGAGGTCGCGGGTTCGAGTCCCGTCACCCGCTTTTGTTTCTAACATTCAATAATACATATATTACTTTATATTTATTTTAAGGAGTCCTTATGAAAGTTCAAGTTAATGATGCAGAGCGTTCCCAAAAAGAGCTTTTGGTAGAAATACCTTATGAAGTTTTTGAAACAGCAGCAGATAAAGAGCTGGACACACTGCTTCCAAAAGCAAAAATACACGGTTTCCGCCCAGGTAAAGCACCTAGAGAAATTGCTAGAAAACAGTTTTCCCATCAAATTAAATCACAGGCTATTGAAAAAGTTATAAATGAAGCAGTGCAGGATGCATTAACATCTAATAATATAATGCCAATATCTCAGGCTCATATATCTGATGTAGTGTTTGAAGAAAACAAGCCTATTACTTTTACTGCAAAAGTTGATGTTTTCCCAAAAGTTGAGCTTAACAAATATAAAGATTTTAACTTTAAAAAAGTTACTGTAGAAATCAGTGATGCTGATATTGAAGATGCTCTTATCTCTTTGCAGGAAAGAGATATGACTTATGAACCAGTAGAAAACAGAGATACAGTTCAAAAAGGCGATGTAACAGTTATTGATTTTGAAGGAAAAAAAGATGGTGTTGCTTTTGAAGGCGGCACTGCAAAAGATTTCTCTTTAAATATTGGCAGTGGTCAGTTTATTCCCGGTTTTGAAGACAGTGTTATAGGTATGAAAAAAGGTGAAACAAAAGATTTAAACCTTACTTTCCCTAAAGAATATAACAATGCAGAATTAGCAGGACAAGATGTTGTTTTTACTGTTACAGTTCATGAAATAAAAGAAAAAATTAAGCCAGAAATCAATGATGATTTTGCTCGTGATATAGACCCTAACAGCAAAGGTCTTGATGATTTAAAAAGCAAACTAAAAAAAGGCTTGCAGACAGAAGCAGATAAAGCTACACAGTTAGAAGCTTTTGGTCAGATTTTAGAGCAGATTGTGAAAGAAAACCCATTTGAAGTGCCATATTCATTTGTAAAAGAGCAGTCAGACCGCCTTGCTTTTAATGCAATGAACCAGTTTTATCAAATGGGCTTAAACCCTGAACAAGTTGGTATTTCTTTTGAAATGATGGCTCAAAGATACATTTCTCAGGCAGAAGAACAGGTAAAACAGGCTATTGTTATTAATGAAGTAGCTAAACTTGAAAATATTGCAGTGGAAGAAGAAGATATTAATAATTTTCTTTCTTTCCATTCAGAACTTCAAGGCAGAACAGTAGAAGAAATCAGAAAAGAGCTTGAAACACAAATGCAAATGGAATCTGTCCGCAATGATGTTTTAGGCGATAAAGTTTATAAATTTTTAGCTGGTGTTAATAAAGCTGAAGAAACTAAAATGACTAAAAAAGAATACGAAAAATCAAAAACTGCTGCAACAGAAAATTCTGAAAGCGATAAAAAAGAAGAAAAAACTAAGAAAAAAACATCTGCTAAAAAAGCAGAAACAGAAGCTGAAGAAAAACCTAAAAAAACTAGAACTTCTAAAAAGAAAGAAGAAACAGCAGATTAATATACAAGGGAGCTTTTAAGATGAGCTATTATGTACCTTATGTTATAGAGCAGACAGGCAGAGGCGGCGAGCGTTCTTATGATATTTATTCCCGCCTTTTAAAAGACAGAATAATTTTCCTTGGCACAGAAGTTGACGACCATGTGGCAAATATAATATGTGCTCAGCTTTTATTTTTAGAAGCTGATGACCCTGATAAAGATATATATTTATACATTAACTCTCCGGGTGGAGTTATTACATCAGGTATGGCAATATATGACACTATGAATTATATTAAACCTGATGTTGCTACAATGTGCTTAGGTCAGGCTGCCAGCATGGGTGCCTTTTTACTTGCAGCAGGTGCAAAAGGCAAACGCTCTGCAGTTCCTAATGCCCGCATAATGATACATCAGCCGTCAGGCGGTTTCAGAGGTCAGGCAACAGATATTCTTATCCAAACAAATGAGATTATCAAAACAAAAGAGCATTTAAATAGAATTTTATCTAATAATACTTCTCAGCCTTATGAAAAAGTTGCTGCTGATACTGAGCGTGATTATTTTATGAGCAGTGCAGAAGCAAAAGAATATGGCTTAATTGATAATGTATTTGAAAAACGCGCTTAATAATAACAGTGATATATAACATATAAAGCCACCTGCATATATAGGTGGCTTTTTTGCTAAAATACAGTATATTCTGTATATTAATGTGTATATAAATGTAATCTTTTATTGCAAAATTTACAGTATTTATTATATTAATATGCGCATAAGCAGTGCCGTATAAGAAAATAGATAATATATTATAAAAAAATACCGATATAGTTTTTTAGTTTTTATATATATTCCGGAGGAAATAATGTCTAAATTTGATGATGATATCCACTGTTCTTTTTGCAACAAAGGCAGAGATGAAGCAAAAAAACTAATAGCAGGGCAGCAGGATGGAACATATATTTGTGATAACTGTGTGCAGTTATGTCTGGAAGTTATTCAAGATGATATAAAATATAATAAGCAGTCACAGGAATACAGCGAGCTTCCAACACCTGAAGAAATACATAAAAAATTAAATGAGTATGTAATTGGACAGGAAGAAGCAAAACGCATATTAAGTGTTGCTGTTTATAACCATTATAAGCGTATACAGTATGCATCAAAAAGTAATGTGGAGCTTGAAAAAAGCAATATTTTGCTTATAGGCTCAACAGGAACAGGTAAAACACTGCTTGCAAGAACACTGGCAAGGCTTTTAAATGTGCCTTTTGCAATAGCAGATGCTACTACATTAACAGAAGCAGGGTATGTAGGGGAAGATGTGGAAAATGTTGTGCTTAAACTTTTGCAGAATGCTGACCATAATGTAGAAATGGCAGAACGGGGCATTATATTTATTGATGAAATAGATAAAATATCTAAAAAAGGCGACAGTCCGTCTATTACAAGAGATGTATCTGGTGAAGGTGTGCAGCAGGCACTTTTAAAAATTATAGAAGGCACAGTTGCAAATGTTCCACCACAGGGTGGCAGAAAACATCCACAGCAGGAATATATACAGGTTGATACGACAAATATTCTTTTTATATGCGGTGGAGCATTTGACGGAATGGAAGAAATTATTAAAAGGCGTGTCGGCAAAAAAACTCTTGGTTTTGGTGCAGTTGATGGTGAAAATACTCATAATGCTAAAAATATGAAGCGTATGGAGCTTTTAAAACAGCTTGAGCCAGATGATTTTGTTAAATATGGTCTTATTCCTGAGTTTGTAGGCAGGCTGCCTATTACTGCGGCACTTGATGAACTTGATGAAGATGCACTTGTCCGTATATTAGTTGAGCCGCACAACTCACTTATTAAACAGTATGAAGCTATGCTCGGCTTTGATGATGTAAAACTTACTTTTACAGAAAATGCACTGCATGCTGTTGCAAAACTTGCAATTAAACGCAAAACTGGAGCAAGGGGACTTCGCTCTATATTAGAAGATGCTATGCTTGATGTTATGTATAAAATACCATCAGAAGCAGGCAGTATAAGAGAATGTATCATTAATGAAGAAGTTATTACTGATAAAGCAGAGCCTATATTAGTTAGAATTGATGATAACAGTAAAGATAATATAAATATTGCAGAACAAAAAAAACTTGATGAAGATTTTTTTGAAATCCCAAAACCTGCTGAAAATGGGCAGGAAACTGCATAAAAATAATTAAGGTTATAAATTTATGAGTCAAAAAGAACGGTTTACAGTTATCCCTTTACGAGATGTTGTAGTATTTCCTCATATGATTACGCCTATTTTTGTAGGCAGACCTCGTTCAGTAAAAGCACTGCATATTGCAAATACAACTGATAAAAGGCTTTTTCTCTCCCTGCAAAAAGATGCAGCAACAGATAACCCTGCACAGGCTGATTTAAATGAAACAGGTGTTGTTGCAAGAGTTCTGCAAAATCTTCCGCTGCCAGATGGCAATGTTAAAGTATTAATAGAAGGCATAAAAAGAGCAAAAATGACAAATCTTAATCTTGATGATGACTGTTTTTTTGCTGATGTAGAGCTGATAGAAGATGAACAGGCAGATAGTAAAGATATGGATACTGCTAGATTTATGCTTGTTAAAAACTTTGAAACTTATGCAGGTCAGACTAAACGAGTTAATCAGGAATTATTTAATAATATAATACAGTCAGAAAATTTAACACGGCTTACTTTTATGATAGCATCTAATTTAAAAGTAAAAGCACAAGATTTTCAAAGTGTATTAGATATTAATAACCCTGTTGAGCGTGCAGAAAAGGTTATGGAGCTTATCCAGACAGAATTAGAGCTTTTAAAAATAGATGACCGCATAAAAAACAGAGTTAAAGCACGCATGAGTCAGTCTCAAAAGGAATATTACTTAAATGAGCAGATGAAAGCTATCCAAAAAGAGATGGGTAAAGAAGATGACTATAAGGCAGATATTGATGAAATAGAGCAGAAGATAAAAGAAATAGATATGCCTGAAATGGTAAAAGACAGGGCAGAAAAAGAGCTGAAAAAACTTCGTTTTATGCCGCCAATGAGTGCTGAAACTACAGTTGTGCGTAACTATCTTGACTGGATTATCAGCCTGCCATGGAATATTAAAACTGAAGATATAATAGATATAAAGCATGCTGAAGAAGTGCTTAATAAAGACCATTACGGTTTGGAAAAACCAAAAGAAAGAATATTAGAGTTTTTATCAGTAAGAAAATATTCTGATAATATGAAAGGCTCTATTATTTGTTTTGTTGGTCCTCCGGGAGTTGGTAAAACATCGCTTGCCCGTTCTATTGCAGATGCAATGGGTAGAAAATTTGTCCGTATGAGTATGGGCGGTGTGAGAGATGAAGCAGAAATCAGAGGTCATAGAAGAACATATATTGGTGCTCTTCCGGGTAAAATTGTGCAGTCTATGAAAAAAGCAGGTAGTATGAACCCTGTATTTTTACTTGATGAAATAGATAAAATAGGCTCAGATTACAGGGGAGACCCAGCCTCAGCACTGCTTGAAGCATTAGACCCTGAGCAGAATAATACATTTACTGACCATTATCTTGAAACAGAGCTGGATTTATCAAAAGTGTTTTTCATTACAACAGCAAACTCACTGGAAACAATACCAGCACCACTTTTAGACAGAATGGAAGTTATCCGCCTTTCAGGATATACTGAGCAGGAAAAACTGCATATTGCCCGCGGCTTTTTAATACCTAAGGAATTAAAAGAGCATAATGTAGAAGAAGGTAAAATCACAGTAACAGATAATGCTGTAATGGAGCTTATAACATACTACACAAAAGAAGCAGGTGTTCGTTCACTTGAAAGAAATATTGCATCACTAATTAGAAAAAGTGTTAAAAAACTTGTAACTGATGAAAGCATAGAGCATATAGAAGTTGATGATAAAATAACAAGGCAGTATTTGGGACCAAGGAAATTTAGAATCGGCGGAGTATATGAAGATGAAGAGATGGGTGTTGCAACAGGGCTTGCATGGACACAGTATGGCGGTGATTTACTGCAAATAGAAGTGGCACTTTTTGAAGGCAGCGGCAAACTTATTGTAACAGGTCATCTTGGTGATGTAATGAAAGAATCTGCAAATATTGCATATTCTGTGGTGAAAAGCACAGCAAGTGATGCAGGAGTGCCGGCATATAAATTTAAAGATTTTGATATACATTTGCATGTGCCAGAAGGTGCCGTGCCAAAAGACGGCCCATCAGCAGGTATAACAATGGCTACAGCTATATTATCAGCAGTATCAGAAAAAAAAGCAAACTGCAAAATAGCTATGACTGGAGAAATCACATTGAGAGGTAAAGTCTTGCAAATAGGCGGCTTAAAAGAAAAAGTGCTTGCAGCACACCGTGCAGGCATAAGAACAGTAATCTGCCCTATTGAAAACGAAAAAGACTTGACGGATATTCCAGAAGATGTTAGAAATGATATGGAATTTAAGCTTGTTTCTACTTTTGATGAAGTAAGAGCACTTGTTCTAAAATAAACTATGAAAGAAGGTGGACCGAGTGGCAGTTAATGCAATCGTCCGAGTTGATGGCGACAATGTTGACCAGGCATTAAAACTTTTAAAAAAGAAAATTGAACGCGAAGGTTTAATCCGTGAGATTAAAAAGCATGCTTACTATGAAAAACCAACAGAAGTAAGACGCAAAAAACTTTTAAAAGCTCGTCGCAAACAACAGAAGTTACAAAGAAAACTTCAAAAAAGCTACAAAAACGCGTAGCACAAAAAAGGCCCTTTATGAGAAGGGTCTTTTTTTGTATCAAAAGTAAATTATTAATCACTGACATATTATAATATAAATAATTATATAATAAATCTATGATATACTATTCATAATAAATAGTTGCGCAGATAATTTAAATAATATAGAATACAAACTAATATTTTAAAATAAAGAGGAAAAACATGCTAAAAAAGATATTGGAAAATAATGAGCATATAAAAAGCAATACAAGAACTTTAAATATTCTAAAAGAGTATTTTCCAGACTGTTTTACAAAAGATGAAGAGTTTGATATAGAAAGATTTAAAAATAAAATAGCAAGTGATGTTAATAAAGTTGACTATGGATACGAACTTAATTTTTTAGGTAAAAACTATGCAAACCTTATTGCATCGCAAGAAACAACAACAGTAATAGAGCCAGATATAAAACATAATCAGAAAAAAGAAAATAAAAACAGTAATAATATTTATATAAGCGGTGATAATTTAGATGCAATAAAACATTTATTAAATTCATACAGTAAAAAAATTAAATGTATTTACATTGACCCGCCATATAACACAAATAATGATGATTTTGTATATAATGATTCATTTAATTTTTCAAAAGAAGAATTAATGAATAAACTTGATATAAGTGAAGAAAAAGCAGAGAAATTAATGTCTTTTTTATCAAGAAAATCATCATCTCACTCTGCATGGCTAACTTTTATGTATCCAAGACTTCTACTTTCAAGAGATTTACTAACAGATGATGGTGTAATTTTTATCAGTATAGATGATAACGAACAGGCTAATTTGAAATTACTGTGTGATAGCATATTTGGTGAAGAGAATATGTTATATCAATTAACAGTGGTTAATAGTCTAAATGGTAATGATAACTCTTCAGGTATGATGGAAACTCATGAATATTGTATTTTTTATGCAAAAAATAAAGCATTAATAAAAATGGGAGAATTATCAGAAGATGATGACAACATGAATAAATGGAATGTTGATGATATTGGATATTGGAAAGAAGGAAGGGGATTAAAAGCCACAGGAGAAGAAAGTGCAAAAGAGAATAGAGAAACTATGTTTTTTCCTATATACATAAATGAAAAAAATCTAACAATTTCTATAGATAAAAAAGAAGGTTATACGTATGAATTATATCCTATGACAGATAATAAAGAAATGAGATGGACATGGAGTAAAGAAAACTTTAGAGAAAATTATTACGATGTAATTGTGAAAAAAAATCAGAATGGATATACATTATATAAAAAACAGCGACCATCATTGAAAGAAATTTTATCAGTTAAAGGAAAAACAATATTTTATAAACCACATTATTCAACAGGAACAAGTACACAAGAAATAAAACAAATATTTAATGGAATAAAGTTATTTAATTACACAAAATCAAAATATTTAATTAAGGATTTATTATTATTAGCGAATATAGATAAAAATGATATAGTTTTAGATTTTTTTGGTGGAACTGCTACAACAGCCCATGCAGTTATGTATTTAAATAATATAGATAATGGTTGTTTACAATATATCATAGTTCAGTTGCCAGAAAACATAGATGATAAGAAAAAATTAAAAAGTCAAACCAAGCAAAAACAATTAGATGATATTATAAATTTTTTAGATAGCGAGAGTGTGAAAAGACCACATACTCTTGACCAAATAGGAATAGAAAGAATAATAAGGGTTGCTCGCAATATCACTAATGAGTATATAGATAAGGGTTTTAAGCATTTTACATTAAAAACAATTAATGATGATATGTTAGATAAAATAAAAGAATTTAACATCAATAATAATAATATAAATGTTGAAAATAATATAGAAGAAGAGTTTGGTATAGAAACAATATTAACAACATGGATAAATCAAGATGGATATGGATTAACAGCTAATTATTCTAAAATTAATTTTGGAGAATATGAAGCATATTATGTGCACAATGAAAGTTTGGGTGGTAATCTATATTTAATCAATAAAGATATAGATGAAACTTTTATTGAAAAATTAATAGATAAAATAAAAAATAATGAAAAATTTAATATAAAATTAATTGTGATATTCGGGTATAATTTTACTTATTCAGAAATGCAGATGATTGAAAAAAATATATCACAGTTAAAAAATAGTGGCTTAAATTTAAATATTGCAATAGATAAGAGATATTAAGGGTAAAATATGAATATATTATTAAATAAAAATTTAGAACACCAAATTCAAGCAGTAAATGCAGTAGTAAGTGTTTTTGAGAATGTAGATATTTATGACAATGATAATATATATTCAAATCCAATAATTGAAATGAATAATAAAATACAGGTAAATATACAGAAAATACAAAAAGAAAATGAAATAACTGAAAAGCAATTAGATAAAAAACATGATATATTAATACTAGATGTTAAAATGGAGACAGGAACAGGCAAAACTTATGTATATACAAAAACTATATATGAATTACATAAACGATATAAACTAAATAAATTTATTATCCTTGTTCCATCCCTTGCAATCAAATCTGGCACAAAACAATTTATTGAAGATGAATATGCAAAAGAGTTTTTTAAAACAACATGCAGTTATGGAACAACAATTGACCTTGAAGTATTAAATGCAGTAAAAAAGAATAAAAAGAAAAAAAACAATATGTTTCCTAAAGAAATAAGAAATTTTGTAAGTGTAACTAAATATAATAAGTCAATTAGTGTTTTATTGGTTAATTCTCATCTTTTTTTAAGTGCTTTAATGACAAGAAATGATTATGAAAATAATATTTCTGGATATACTTGCCCACTTGATGCTTTAAAAGATATAAAGACTGTTCTAATTATTGATGAACCACATAGATTTTCTAAAGAAAATAAAACATTTACTAGAGTAATTGAATCCATAAAGCCACAATTAATTATTAGATATGGTGCTACTTTCCCAGATATTAAACAAAATAATAATATAGTAAAAGACTATGAAAATTTATTATATAATTTAAATGCTGCAAAAGCATTTAATAATAATCTTGTAAAAGGAATATCAAAAGAGCATGCACAAATAGATGGCATATCAAATGGAAAAATTAAGATAAATAAGATTGAAAATAATCAAGTTATAATAACCCATATAAACAATAATTTAAACAAACAATGTATTTTATCTTCTAAAGATAGTTTATCAATAGTTGATAATTCTATAAAAAATATTTATATAGAAGGTGTTACAAAAAAAACGGTTGTTTTTTCAAATGGTATAGAGAAAAAAGTAGGTGAAGAAGTTGCTGTTGATATATATATGTCTGATTACCAATCAGCAATGATACAGTTGGCATTAGAAAGACACTTTGAAACAGAATATAAAAATTTTTGTAACTATGAAAATAAAATAAAAACATTAGCATTGTTTTTTATTGATGATATATCATCATATAGAAATACAGATAAAAGTCAGGCATATTTATTAAATAAATTTGAAGAATTGCTTAAAAAAATGCTAAATAATCAAATTGAGCGGTATGGGAAAGAGAATGAAGAATATAAGAAATATTTAGAAGCAAGTTTAAGTAATATTAGTAAGTGCCATGCGGGATATTTTTCTAAAGATAACAGTAGCAGCGAAGAAGAAATTGCAAGTGAAATAGAATTAATATTGAAAGGTAAAAAAGAGTTACTAAAAATAAAAAATGAAAATGGAGAATATAATCTAACAAGATTTTTGTTTTCAAAATGGACACTAAAAGAGGGCTGGGATAACCCTAATGTATTTACAATAGCAAAACTTCGTTCCAGTGGCAGTGAAATAAGTAAATTGCAAGAAGTAGGAAGAGGGTTACGATTACCTGTTGATGAAAAAGGAAATAGAATAGATAACCAAGAGTTTAGATTAAATTATATCATAGATTTTACAGAAAAAGATTTTGCTGAAAAATTGATTAATGAAATCAATGCAGATATACCAGATATTAATATCATTTCAGATGATACACTTGAGAAAATAGCAAAAGAAGAAAATAAAAGTGCAGATGATTTATTTGAAGAATTACTATCAAGCAAGTATATTAATCGTCATGGAGAAATAAAAAATAATAAAAGAGATGAATTATTTGCAAAATATCCAATATTAAATAAAGGACTTAATAAAGGTAAAGTAAGAGATAGAAATAAAGGTGAAAGAATATCAGGAAAAATAAGAGCAGATGAATTTGAACAAATAAAAGATTTATGGAGTATAATAAATCAAAAATGCATTATTTTATATGATAAAGCGGTAGATAATATAATAGATGATGCTGTTTTTAATATATTAAAAGATACTGTTTTTCATGAGCCATATATAGAGGCTATACAGGAAGATATAGATGTAAAAAATAATAATATAAAAAGATTAACTAAAAAAATATCTATCATAAATCAAAAACTTGATTACAATATGTTTTTAAAAAAAATATGTAGTTTATCTAATATTCCTATTCAAGTAATACATAAAGCATTGTGTAAATATGATAAAGAAATTAATAAAATAGATAATAAGTTCTTTAATGAAGTAACAATATCCAATATTGTTTCAAAATTTCATGATTGGGAATGTAAAAAGTTAGAAGGTTATTTTAAATATAAAAAATATGGTAAAATTTCAGAAAATACTGCATTAACAAATAAAAATGGAGAAATAAAAGAAGAAATTCTACAAAGTATGTTGGGAAAATACATATTAACACAAGATGCACCAGAGAAATATTTATATGACACTGTAATTTATGATTCAGAACTGGAAAAAGAGAATATATTAACTGGAGATGATAAGATAGTTGTATATGGGAAAATACCAAAAAACAGTATATCTATACCTATATTTATTGGTGGCTCGTATAGTCCAGATTTTTTATATATAGTAAAACATTCTAGTGGTAAATATACAATAAATCTTATTATTGAAACAAAAGATGTGAAATATGAGTCAGAATTAAGAGATATAGAAAAAATGAAAATAAGGAGTGCTGATAAATTTTTTAAAGAATTAGCCCAAAATAATATAAAAATACACTTTACAAAACAAATGAAAGAAGAAAAAATTTATAATATTATAGAAGAAATGACACAAAGAAATTAATTAAAAAGTTTAAAAATAATCAAAATAAAATGTTAAACTTTTATACTATTTTATACATATCATAACACATAAATAGGTTTACAATAATGGATTATTTATCATCATTAAATGAGGAGCAGCAAAGGGCAGTTACATTCAGTGGCAAGCATGCACTTGTGATAGCAGGTGCTGGCACTGGTAAAACAAGGACTATTATTCACAGGGCAGTTCATCTGCTTTCGCAGGGTGTAAGACCTGATAAAATACTTATCCTTTCATTTACAAGAAAATCTGCCAATGAAATTGTAGAAAGAATAAAGCAGCTTCAAGATACAGGCTCTGTGCTAAATTTATCTGGGCAGACATTTCATTCATGGTGTTCTCATATTATAAAAAATAATCCGCAGGTATTTGAGCAGCATGATTATACTTTGCTTGACAGTGAAGATGTTGACAGCCTTTTTAAACTGCTTTTTACACAAAAATACAAAAATAATAAAACAATAGACCAGAAACTTTATTCTAAAATACAGTTAGTTTATTCATATATGATAAATACTAGAAAACCACTTATAGAAGCAGTGAAAATACAGGAATGCAGAAATATGAGTGAAGATGAAGCATCAGAATATATTAAGCATAATGAGCCTGTCTTTAAAGAAATAATGCGTGATTACATTGCATATAAAAAGAAAAATAAATTATTTGATTATGATGACTTATTATATATTACTGCAAATGGATTACAGCAGAATAAAGAAGCAGGAAAGTTTATATCATTAAAATATGAGCATATATTAGTAGATGAATTTCAAGATACTAACCCGTTACAGTATCAGCTTTTAGAAGCATTTTATGATAACTGCCATTTATTTTGTGTAGGAGATGATGCTCAGTCAATATATGCTTTTCGTGGTGCAGATTTTAAAGCAATGCATAATTTTACTGATATTGTTCCAGACTCTGCAAAACTATATCTTAACACTAACTACCGCTCTACACAGGAAATACTAGATATTTCAAACTGGCTTTTACAGCAGTCGCCAATTAAATATGGTAAACACTTAAAAGCATACAGGGGCAGCGGCATAAAACCAGTCATAGAGTATGTGTATGATGAATATTCAGAAGCAAATTCTGTTACTGATAAAATACTGCTTTATTTTATGGATAAAAAAATAGACTATTCAGGTCATATAGTATTAAGCAGAACACTTTTCGGGCTCAGGCAGGTAGAAGGTGCATGTGTTATGAAAAAGATACCATATAAAATATATGGTGGCAGCAGCTTAATGAAATCCCGCCATATAAGAGATGTGGTAGCTGCTATGAGAATTATTGCAAACTATAAAGACTCACTTGCATGGCACAGATATTTACAACTTTGGAATAAAATAGGCCCTGCAACTGCTGCAAGCCTTTCAGAGCTTATGATTAATGGGGAAAGTTTAGAAGAGTCATTAGAGATTTTAAAAACAAAAAAACTAGACAAAAGAATATGGGAAGTTTTAGAAGCTGCTTTTCCATATACAAGCTCACCAAGTGAGATGATAAATATTATAATTACTCTTATGGATTTAAGATTTGCAGAAATTTATAAGGAAGAATGGCTTAACTGGCGAAAGCAGGATTTTGCAGTTTTAGAAGAGATTGCATCAAGCACAACTTCTGTAACTGAATTTATCACAGAATATATTTTAGACCCAGCATTAGAATCATCATTTTTAGATGCAGATAAGCCAAAGGAATGCGTAAAACTTTCTACAATACATTCAGCAAAAGGGTTAGAAGCTGATGTGTGTCATTTATTAAATGTTACTCCGTATTCATATCCATCAAAAAGGGCAGTAAAAGACGGGGAAAACAGCATAGAAGAGGAAAGGCGGTGCCTTTATGTTGCTTTAACAAGAGCAAAAAATGAACTTATACTATACGGCAGATATTTTACTAATATCGGCTCAGGTATGGCAGATTTTGCAGGGCAGTCACATTACTTTTTTAATGAACTGCCAGAAGAATTATATGAGCTTAACGGTAGCATATCACAAAAAGACATGGAAAACGCAGTATATAAGGGCAGCAAAATATCAGTAGATATTGATTTATTTTAACAACTAGGCTATGATATAAAAACATATTCAGGTGATATATGCATGAAACAGGTATTGCACAAAGTATATTAGACATTGCATTAAAAACAGCAGAAGAAAATGGTGCAAAAAAGATAAATAATGTGGGTGTCCGCATAGGAAAAATGAGTGCTGTAGATGAAGCATCTCTTAGGTTTGCTTTTGATGCTTTAAAGGCAGGCACAATAGCAGAAAATTCAGAGTTTGAATATATGGAAGTGGCTTTAACCGGCAGATGCGAAGAATGCGGCAATGAATCAGAGCTTGATGGATATTTTGTGCTTTGTCCAAAATGCAGCTCTGGCAGAGTAAAAATATTAACAGGCAGTGAATTAGAAGTAGCTTATATTGATGTTGATTAATAAGGGGCAAAAATATGGAAAAAATAGAAATAAATAAGAAAGTCCTTTCAAAAAATGATATGGACGCTGCAGAGCTTCGCAGCAGATTTAAAAAGAACGGCACATTTACTGTAAATATAATGTCATCTCCTGGCAGCGGCAAAACAAGCCTTTTAGAAAAAATATTAGGTGTGTTATCTGCTAAATATAATGTGGCAGTGATAGAAGGTGATTTACAGACAGAAAATGATAAAGAGCGTGTAGAAAAAGTAGGTGTAAAAGCTGTGCAGATACAAACAGGCGGAGCATGCCATTTGGAAGCTGCAGAGATAGAAAGAAAACTGCCGCTTATTGATGGGGATAATTTAGATTTACTTATCATTGAAAATGTTGGCAATTTAGTTTGTCCATCAGAATATGACTTAGGGCAGGACGCAAATATTATACTGCTTTCTGTTACAGAGGGGGATGATAAACCGCTTAAATATCCTTCAATGTTTTTTGCTGGTGATATTTTTATTATTAATAAAGTAGATTTAGCCCCTTATGTAGATTTTAATATAGAAAAAGCTGTATCAAATGCTAAAAAAATAAAAAGCACACTAGAAGATTTTATTATATCATGCAAAACAGGTGTCGGGCTTGAAAAAGTAATAGACTGGTTTGAGCGTGGTATTCTGGCAAAAAAACAATGCTCATAGCAGGTATAGATGAAGTTGGAAGAGGCTGCCTTGCAGGGCCTGTTGTAACATGTGCAGCAGTCTTTGAAAGTGGATTTTATGACATCCGTATAAAAGATTCTAAAAAACTTTCTAAAAAAAAGCGGGAAGAGCTTTATCCTTTTATATTAGAACATGCTGTCTCTTACGGGATAGGGATAGTATGCCCAATCATAATAGATAAGATAAATATACTAAATGCAGTAAAACAGGCAATGCATTTAAGTTTATCCCGCCTTACCTGTGATTATGATAAATTGATTATTGATGCAGTAGCACTTAACCATATTGATAAAGAATATATCCATCCAAACAAGGCAGATGATACATATATACAGGTATCAGCAGCGTCAATTATAGCAAAAGTATATAGAGATAACTTAATGGCAGAGCTTGCAAAAGTGTATAAAGGTTACTTGTGGGAAAAAAATGCAGGCTATGGCACAAAAGAGCATATTAAAGCTTTAAAAGAGCTGGGTATAACACCAGTGCACAGGAAATCATTTATAAAAAATTTATATCAAGGTTAGTAATGGATAAAATATTGTCAGGAAAAGATGGAGAAGAAAAAGCCTGTAATTACCTAAAATCTAAAAAATATAAAATATTAGAAAAAAATTACAGGTGCTTATACGGCGAAATAGATATTATTGCAAAATATAATAATACACTTGTTATTATAGAAGTAAAATACAGGAAATCTGCAAAATTTGGCAAAGGGTATGAAGCCGTAAATTATACAAAACAGCAGAAAATAATAAAAACTCTCCAATACTATATAAATGAAAAAATGTAAAAATGCCAGTCAGGTTTGATGTAATATCAATAGATGATAATGAGATAACCCATATTGAAAATGCTTTTGGTGTATAGTAATGAAAATGTTTGCAAAAACAGCAGCTTTATTGACTATTTTAATATTAATACTGGTAACTGCAGGGTATATTATGGAGCAGAAAAAAGAATATAAAATTGATGAAAACTTAAAAGGAAAGGTTAATTTAATAGTAGTTGAAAAAAGTAAAAGGCAGTTGGCTTTATATCATAATAATGAGCTTTTAAAAACATATAAAATATCACTTGGCAAAAATCCAGCGGGACATAAGCAGTTTGAAGGGGACAGCAAAACTCCAGAAGGGATATATCATATTGATAGTAAAAACCCAAAAAGTAAATATTTTTTAAACCTTGGTATAAGCTATCCTAATGAAAAAGATAAAGAAAATGCAGCCCGTCATAATAAAAGTGCAGGTGGTGATATAAAAATACACGGACTTCCAAATGGGTTTAGTATGGCAGAGCCTTTATTTGATATATATGGGGACTGGACAGAAGGCTGTATTGCAGTATCAAATAACGATATGGCAGAACTGTATGAAATAATAGATATTGACACAAAAATAGAAATAAAGCCGTAAAAGGAAAATATTATGGATAAACTGCTTAATAAAATTGATATTTTAAAAAAAGAGCTTGCAGAATTAAAAGAGCAGAAAAAAAGTATTAAAAATATAGATGAAGATTTTCAAATTAAGTATATATATAATTCTAATGCAATAGAAGGCAATACTCTCACACTTAAAGAAACAAAAGTTGTGCTTGAAGGTATTACTATTGGCGGTAAAACTTTAAGGGAGCATTTTGAAGTGATTAACCATGCAGAAGCTGTTTTATATATAGAAAATATGGTAAAAAATAAGGAAGCATTAAGCGAATATACAATCAAATCCATTAATAATTTAATCCTTAAAAATATAGATAATGATAATGCAGGAAGATATAGAACCCAAAATGTAATCATAAGCGGTGCAGAATATATTCCACCAAACCATATATTAGTGAAAGAAAAAATGGAAGAGTTTATTAGCTGGTATCAAAAATGTGAAAATATGCATCCTGTATTAAATACTGCGAAAGTCCATGTTGATTTTGTGGGAATACATCCTTTTATAGATGGCAATGGACGAGTATCAAGGCTTATAATGAATTTAGAGCTTTTAAAAAGCGGATATCAGGCAGTAAATATTAGAAACGATAAAAAACTGGGATATTATGAAGCATTAGATACTGCTCACTGTAAAAGTGATTACAGCTTATTTTATAAACTAACAGCAGAATATGAGCTTGCAAGACTTAAGGAAATAGTTAAAGTATATAAAACTGCATAATATATGTGCTATTTTAAACTTTCTAAACATCTGTTTACTGCTATTCTAATATCATCTGCTTCTGTAGAGCCTATACCTTCAGCAGAACATTGAAAAATAAGTTGATGAGTTTTTGCATCAAGTAATTGTATTGTTGCTTCAAGAGTATATGCAATCCCACCTGCTATATCTCGCTTTCCACTTTGACCGTAATTTATTATAATAGTATTTTCTGGGCTGCGAATTTCATTTACAACAATAAAATTTTTTTTCATAAAAAAACCAATAATAATATCGCTTGGGTTTGTCTGCTGTGTATATGATGAACCATAAGTATATCTGCTGTAACTGGTATTAACATATCCACTGGTGGAAGTTATTGTATTTGTCGGAAGAACATATGCATATTTATATTTTGTATAATCAGCATTTTTAATAATTTCCACTGGCTTTAATGCACAACCAGCAGATAAAAAATTAATTATTAAAATCAATGGTAACAAGTAAGCAGGAATTTTATACATTTTTATACCCCATATTATATTAACTTTTCTGGCACTATTTTTAATACAAAAGCCATAATCCGCATTAAAAGTGATGTATCTGGGATATGGCTTTTTGTGATTTCTTTGCCATTTCTGTATGTTTTCCAGTATGTTTTGCCATCTTTTGTATAAAGATGCCATGAAATATATTCTGACATATCTTTTTCCATAGCTTCTTTTAACAGTTTTGCAAAATCTTCATTAAAAAATGCTGTGATTACTTCTGTATTATAAATAGCAGACCTGCCGTCTAAATTAAAACTGCCTATCCAGCTTATTTTATCATCTACAACTATTGTTTTGCTGTGCAGTGATGCTCCAGAATTTCTTCTATTATATATTTTATACCCTTCATTACGAAATTCATATACATTTATGCCATTTGCGACTAAATCATCTCTGTATCTGTCCCAGCCTGAATATACAACTTTTGCATCAGTTGATGAAAGAGAATTTGTCAGTATATTTATATTAACTCCCCTTTTTTCAGCATTTATTAAATCATTTGTTCCTTTTTTACCTGGAACAAGATATGCAGAAGAGATATATATAGATTTTTTTGCTTCCAATAGTAACCCGTCAACAGCATCAATAATAGGGCTTGTAAAATTGCCGCCTTCTGCTTTTGCAGGGCTGTCTGCTATTAATTTAGAGCTGCCCCAGTAAACAGGGAATTTTTTCTCATTAAAGCTTTTGATAAATAATTCTAATGCTTTATCAAGTATTTCTTGTTCCTGTTGATAGTAGATAGATTTTTCAGTAATTTCTTTATCTAGAATATGCAGCTCATCGGGGTTATTATGGTTAGGGAAAACATCTACTGGTATAGATTTGTGGTAGGTCCAGTATTCATTAAAAGAAGCAAGAGCATCTTGAGCAAGTTTTCCAATAAAAAGCACATCTGTATCTGAAAAATTTAATCTTGAGCTGTCATCAAAATAGTTGCTGGCTATATTTCTACCGCCTATTATTACAGCAGAGCTGTCAACAATGAAAAGTTTATTATGCATCCTGTAATTAAGCCTGCTGATGTTAAAAAGAAACTGCGGATATTTTAATATTTTTGAGCGGTATTTATATGGGTTAAAAACTTTTACCTGTATATTTGGATGATAATTTAATGTCATAATATCGCTTGTATCTGATGAAAGTCCATTATCATCTACTAAAATGCGGACTTTTACGCCCCTGTCTGCTGCTAATTTCATTTCATGCATTAATATTCTTGAAGTAACATCATTCTCGTATATATATGTTTGCAGTTCTATAGAATGGCATGCCATTCTAACTAATGCTATCCTGTGTAAAAATGAAACTTTGCCGCTTTTAATAAGCATTGCACCACTTTTTGATGGATTATTTTGCAGTTCATCTGCATAAACTAGGCTTACAGGTGTTTTTAATATATCATAAGGTTGAATAAGTATTTTTGAAGATATGTGTGTCTTATAATCTTTTGGCAGATTTTTTGTAGAGTATATAACAGTTGCACTGCTGGCAACAATAATAATACCAAAAAGAATAAAAAAAGCTATAAGCATATATTTTCTCCCTGGGTGCTGGCTTAACCTTTTTCTAATAAATAATACTGCAAAAACAACACCTGCAATTATAAGTAAATCTATAATAAATGTAATAATTTCTACCATAAACATTACCTGCTGATATAATATATAAAGCTAACATATAATATTTATACACACAATAAAATAATTATAAAGTATTTTAGATTTAGACAAATCACTAGAAAATATCTATTTAAAAGCAGTGTGAATTTACCCAAAAAAATTATACTACAGTCATTTTGAGCCTGATTTTTTAAAGGCGAAAAATCTAAATTAAATATATTAGTTTGTAATATATTCAACTTATATTTTCTTTTAGATACTTCGCCTTTCAGGCTCAGGACGAGCCGCCTTTAGTAAGCGATAGGCGAACTTGTTTCGGCAGAGCGTGATTTAAAAAATTCATGGGGGAGCGTATTGTGCGATGCAAGGACTTTCCAAGCGAGCAGCGGTGGAATCAAAAGTCCGCAGCTGAACAATATTTTTTAATAAAATATAAATAAGAATAAAAACTAACCAGACAGACTGATAAATATAAATATATGGGCGAGGTCAATGCACACAGAAATACTTGCTGTCTGGTTAGTTAAGAGTATGTTGTGGTATAAAAAGGATATTAAATAGAATTGTATCTCACAGGCTTCCCTCCGAAGAATAAATTGAGTAAGCATATCCTGACTTGCTTTCAACCTCTACCCGCCTTCCCGAATATCAGTGGCATAATGGGCTTTGTCCAGCATACAGTTGCGGGGGCAGTGCAGGTATCTCACCTGCTTCCGCTTATCTCTAATTATTTTTTAGCAGAAAAATATTTTTTGTTCAAGCAGAATTTTTTTTACAGCTATTAAACTATTGATATATTAATATAAAAAAATTTAAATTGTATTTACTATTATAAAATACAGGCATATAAAATAAAAATATTGCTTTTTAACTACAGTGTGATAGATTAAAAAGATTACTAAAAAGGTTAAGTTATGCGAAATTTGTTTATTATTTTTTTACTTCTTCTACCAATATTTTCTTATGCAGAAACTAAGACTATCACAAAAACAGCAAAAGCAGTAGTTCCTGAAAACCAGTCAGTTGAACAGGTTAAGCAGTATACAAGCGAGCGTTTATTTAGAGAAGCAGCAGAAGAAGCAGGGGTTGCAGTATCCAGCAGCATAGTATTAGTTGACGGCAAAGTATCTAAAGATGAAATCAAAATGCAGACAAGTGCTATTGCTCAAAAAGATGTCAGCATATTAAAACAGGAAATAGAAAATGGTCAGACATATATAACTGTGCAGGTGAAAGCAACTGTTGATGCTGGAGAGCTTGATGCATTTTTAAGACAGCTTATGCAGAATGAAGCATTAAAGCAGGAATTAGAAAAGGAAAGAAAGGAAAAACTTGCTCTTGAAAAGAAACTGAAAAATGCATCTAAAGAAGAATATGATAAAACATTAAGTGTGCAGGCAGAAAATATTACAAAAGCCCAAGCTGCAAGGCAGAAACAGCTTGAAAAAGAAATATCAAATGCTAAACAGCAGTTAATGGAAGCTCAACGCAGACAGAATGCAGAAGAGCTTCAGGCAGCTAAAGAATTAGAGCAGATACAAAAGGAATATATGGCTCAAGATGCAAAATTGCAGACAAGAATTGCTGCAGAAAAAGATGCACAGGCAAAGGCAGAAATGGAACATCAGGCACTTTTGGCAGAACTTGCAAAAAATGCACTTGTTAATGATAAAACAATGGATATAGCAGTAAATGATACTGTTGAAATCATTGCAATGGATGCAGCTCAAGTGTGCACAAATTTCAGCAGCCTTGTTAATGAATATAAAGCAGCAATGAATGCAAACAGCAGGAAGTTGGAAATATATCATAAATCTCAGCTTGATATACTTGAAAAACAGAAATTTACAGAAGAAATGCCTAAAAAAGGGGAGTGGGATAATACTGCTGCTTATAATGAGAAAAAAGCTGCATATAATAAAAGAAAAGAAGATTTTGAAAACAAGAAAAAGCAGGATATTGCAGACTTAAAAGCAGAATATGCAGAAAGAAAAGCAAATAGTGAAAAAGATACAAAAACATCTCTTTTAAAAGCATTAAAACCGCTTTATGAAAGACTGAAAAAATATAATACAGGAATGTATGTTGCAAGCGATACATCAAAAGCAGTAATAGATTTTGGAGAGCGAGATTTAGATAATATTGAGCTTCCTATTATAGTAAAATATAAAATGAAAAAATATAATTTCAAATATAAGTTTGCATCATTGCAGGAATTTAGAGCAATGTATGATACAAGGGCAAGTTTTAAAGCAGTGCCTGTATATGCACTTGAACCAAACAGCACAAAAGGAGCTAAGCCATATTTAACTGGATTTAGAGTGGTGCATCTTGGAAATAATAAAGAGCAGTTTTTTTCAATCAATGCAGATTATGAGATTTTTCCAGAGATTTTGCAGTATGAGCAAATGGCACAGGAACTTAGCCCTAAACCAAAGCAGCAGGAACCTGAAAAAATAGAAATGTCAGTAAGTAGTGATTACAGCTCAAATTCTTATAAAAAGCATACTTCTGATACTATCAAAACAGTAAACAGTTATAAAACAAATTACTGGCTGTATGGCATACAAGGTGCAGGCGGATTTAATCTTGATATAATGAATATAGAATTTTCTATACAGTCTCACTGGCGGTTTAACAAATGGTTTGGTATATATACAAACGGCAGTGTTCTAGTTGGTATTAACGGATTAAAATCATCTTTTAGCAGTGACGATGACTATGACGATTATGATGACTATTATGATTACTACTACCGTTCATACGAAAAAAGTATCAGCACAATTGATACAGGTATAGCTCTTGGTTTAGGGCTTGATTTTTATTTAACAAATAATATACTGCTTTTTGGTGAGATAAATGCTGCATATTTCATTGAAGATAATGGCAAAAACAGTTTTGGTGGTATATTTCGTGGCGGACTTGCTTTGCAAAATAAAGATATGAAACATACAGGTATGAGACTGAATATATTTATAGAAGGTATAGTTACTGATACAATAAGCGGTTCATCACCATATTTTGGTGCAGGTATATATTTTTAATAAAGTTTTTGGTTTAATAAAAGATTAGTTTGCAGAATACTGGTTAAAGTTTGAAATGAGATTTTCATCAATTGGAGCAAGTAGTACCCGTTCAATATACGGGTACTTACCTTTAAGATTTGAATATATTTCCTTTAAATCATCGCTGTTTAGTATATCCTGCAACTGTGATTTATAAACAGAAGCAAAAGTATTGTGGCTTAAATCTTCTGCAATAAATCTTTGGCATACTTCATTACATGCCTGCAGCACTTTTTCTGCCGCCTGTTTTCTGGCTCGTTCATGTTTGCCTATGCTGCCTTCTTCAGGTGTAACACTTGCAATATCATTATAGTCTTTAATAGCAGTGTTTAAAAGCACCTGCATATCATTATTAATAGAAACTTCCTGCAGTTTTTTAAACTGTTCCCGTAATATATGATGGTCGTGTTTAAGCTGAGCAAATCTGTTGTTAGTTTCATTTATCTGCTGTTTTAACCGCATAATCTCATCTAAATGATTATCTCCAGTTTCACTGGATTTTTTAACGGTATACAGAGCAAATGCACTAACCAGTGCTGCAACAAATGCAAGAAAAATTGATATAAATGCTGCCATATCTGCCTCCCGATTAATAAAACATTTTTATCCTTATCAGTCCAGAAGCAAATATAGTGCCAAAAAATGGATAGAGATAAAACAATATATTATAAAAATGGTTAGCCATCTTATTCAGCTAATATCTATTAAAATTTTCCTTATTATTTTTTAATAACTCTTTTAACTTATAAAATCATCTGATTTAATTAATAATATGTTTATATAAATTTAGGCTGATGAGATTATAAATAATAGTCTGTATTGATTATAATATTTAATATGTTATAATGCTTTGGTGCAGGACTATATATACGCATTAGTTCTGTATTGACCACAATATTTAATATGTTATAATAAGCTGACTTTATCCGCAAGTTAATCACAGGTTCTGTATTGACCACAATATTTAATATGTTATAATTGGCATAGTAAATTTACAAAGAACAGGATAGTTCTGTATTGACCACAATATTTAATATGTTATAATGCGATTCACCTAATTCAGAACAAAGACGAAGTTCTGTATTGACCACAATATTTAATATGTTATAATTCTTTAGTCTTGATAAATGCAGTTTCAGCTGTTCTGTATTGACCACAATATTTAATATGTTATAATGAAATGGTAATGCAGATGTGAAGTAGTCCTGTTCTGTATTGACCACAATATTTAATATGTTATAATAATAATACTTATTTGGTCTTGAAGAGATAAGTTCTGTATTGACCACAATATTTAATATGTTATAATATCTATAAGTCTTGCTTCTTGAAATTGCTTGTTCTGTATTGACCACAATATTTAATATGTTATAATTAAACTATTAAGACTAATGGTATTGGATATGTTCTGTATTGACCACAATATTTAATATGTTATAATTGGCTCCGTGTATGGCAAGCCATTTTACGGTTCTGTATTGACCACAATATTTAATATGTTATAATAAGTCAAAAATAAACCCCTTTATCATAAGGGGTTTATTACATTATTTTAAGAAAATAATTTTTTAATTTTGTTTATAGATTTGCACTTTCTGGTAAAAAATGCTCAATATCTGGCTGGAATAAAATATATTGGTTTGGATTATTTCTTTGCACCTTATTTCTGCCACGAATAGTTACAATATTTTCATACTGCTTATCTGTAATAGGAAGAATATCTACTTTTCCATCTTCAGGCACATTTTTTTCTATTAACTTTACAAGCCTTTCCACATGCTCTTTACTTGGACATGGTCGCATATATACTGAAAACTGCACCATTTCAAAACTATTATCCATTAAAAAATTTCTGAATTTTGTTGCTTTTTTACGCTCTTTTTCAGTAATAACTGGCAAATCAAATAAAACCATTATCCACATAAGCCTATACCCACTTAAATAAGTCATATAAATAACCTGTTAATTTGTTTCACATAAATCGCTTATTTTAAGTATCGGTAAATCTAAATTTTTCTTTAATGTTTCTAATGAATATGCATAAGTATATGCTAATGACTGCATTCTGTTTATTACAGGACTTCTGCCACGGGGTCCGTCTAAATCTAAATATAAAATATTTACAAGATTTTCTTTTACATCAGGGGTTAGTTCATACTTTTCTTTTTCACTGAATTTATATACAAAATAATCTACTATTGGTCTAAATGGCTCCATTAAGTCATCTGCTAGACGCATAGAATTATATTTATTTTTATGAAATATGCCAATTGCAGGGTGAAGTCCTGCCCCCATGATAGACCTTGCTGTGCCAGAGCGTAAAATGGTATAGCCATAATTTAGCAAAGTATTAATTCCTTCTGCATTTTTATCTCTTATAAAATTATCACCAAATAATTTATTCCAGTATATTTTTGCTGCCTGTGCTTCTATATTTTCTCTATCACCAGTAGTTACTTTTTTAACAAGTGCTTTTAATGCTCTATCATCTTTTTCTAAACTGTTTAAACATATAGACTGATTATAAATTTTAATTTGTATAATATCCTGCCATATCTTTTCATAAAAACTTTTGCGGGTATTTATTTGATTATCTATTTTTGCAGACATTAAAGAGTGAGTTTCCACTGGCCATAAAAAAGCAGCAGGAGAATGATTTACTCCGCATATAATAAAGGGAATATTTAACTCTGCTAACTTAACAAGCAGACTGCTGCTGTATGTTATACTGTATGAATTGCTAATTATGCCGCCAATATCATATAATGGTATTTCATAGTTTTTACTATCTTTTATACTTACTTTTAAAAAACCTCTATGCAGGCTTAAATGAGCCTGCATATCTGTTATTTCTATAATCCGCTGATTCACTTTCTATTTTTCCAAAAATTAACATCTGCTGTTTTCTTTTTAGTGACAATGCCCGTTACACTTATATTAAACTGTTTAGCATTTAAAGAGTTTTTATTATTACTATCAAACAATATATTTAAGCCTTTTTTAAATATACCTTCAGCTTTATTAATTGCAAGTAATTTAAGATTTTGGTCTGCAATACTAATACCTTTAATTGTATAATAATTATATTTTCTATTCTCTATAAATCCTATTACATCGCCTTTAAATAACCGCATAAGTAATTTTCCATTAGGATATTTTTTCATCCATTCTGGCATAAATCCTTTTTGTGCTGCATCAAATAACTGTATAACTTCTGATTTTCTTACACCATCTACTTCATATATCTCTACACAAATATTATTACCACCTGCAAAGGCTTTATAGTCCCTGCCTGATTTATCTTTTATTTTAATTACAGGGTTTTCTTTTGCCAGCTTTCTAATGCTTTTTATTTTTCTTGTTTCTACTATCTTAGCAAATAATTCTTTATCACTACATGCAATTTCCTTTAATTCATTATCCCTTATGGTTTCAAAATGTTTTTGCTCTTTAAATTTATCTACTGTCCATCTTGTAACAACATTATATTTGTCATCATTTTCAACTATCCCGTAAGCAGTATCTTCATGTAATTTACCAGATATACTTCTATCTGCTTTATGGGAAGTTTTTATATTATCAATAGCAAGCTCCAGACTTTTTCTATAATTTGGAAAAGGCTCTGGCATTTTTTCAAGTAATTTATTTCTATATGATGATACATTTCTATTATCTAAATCTTCCTGTAATGAAGCTGCATAAGATATTTTCTGCAGTAAAGAACGGCTTGTTACTGCCACAACAAATGCATCTACTGCATGGTGCCTGTGGTCATTTCTGTTTTTATTTTTATCATTAGAAATTAATGTGTTTAAGCCTAAATAGTTGCGAATAAGTGCAGTCAACTGACCCGGTATAGTCCAAATAGAGCTGTGATGTGCTTTTTCATATAATGACTGTAAATAGATAAGTGCCCGTGTAGATAAATACTGAGTATCTGAAAGCTGCCTTGCAATAAAATCTTTACCATCTCTATTATATATATCCATTGCATCTTTTGTAAATCTTTTAAATTTATTGTCATTATTAAGCAGCTTTGCCCTTGCAATTATGTCGTCATAATTATATCCGTCTTTACTGTCTTTAAATGCTTCATAAGGTGTTTTATTGCCTTTATAATAATTTGCTTGTTTCATTGAAAGAGTTTTATTATTAAAACTATCATCTAATGTTTTAGAATATGGCACAATATGCTCAATCTGCACTTCGTCGCTGAATAATTTTGCTATATTTATTTGCTCTCCAGTATATATACATTTCCTTTCTAATGGGTCTTTCCCTAATTCCCGCCATAATTTAACTTTATCTCTGTTTAATTTATTTTTTACAATATGTGTGTTATATTTTTCTGAATACTCCTGCAGTGTTTTATCAACTTCTTCATTAAGTTTTCTATTTTCTGCTATTTTTTTATTAATAACATCTTTTGCCTTTCTACTGTTTTTTAAATCTCTGGCAAGCTCTATAACTATCTGCTCTGGTTTGCCATATAACTTGATTAATTCATTAACTAACTTTCTTAATTGATTTAAAGCTGCATGCACTGTTGGGTTTGCAATTTTACCATATCTTTCTTCATCATTTTTAGGATTTTCAATTTGTGGGTCTACTACACTGTCTGGAAGCACTTTACCATAATATTCCAGATATTCAGATGCATCTTGTTTATTTTCCTTTTCATAGCCTGCTTCTTCTCTAGCATCGTGTAAATTTAAATTATCTTTATCCATTATGCTGTTTAAGTTTGTAACTGCTGTTTTTCCATACCTGATATATCCACTGTCAAGTCTATAAATGGCTTTATTTAATAAGCCATTTATCTGGCTTTCATTTAAGTTAAATTTTTCAGAATATAATTTACTTAATTCATCATTATCTTTATCAGAATATAATTCTTCTATTATGTCATACTGAACTTCTGGCGATAAACTATACCAGCTGTCACCTATAATCTCTTTATCTGACATTAAAGCATTTGTTTTATTACCTTGTAATTTTTTATATAATGTTTCATGTGAGAACATACCATATTTAACATTTTCATAATATTTCTTTAACAATTTCCGTATATTTTCATAAGATACTTCTTTTTTCTTTCGCAATTCTCTTTTAATAATGTCTTTTTCATCATTGCTTAATGGTCTAAATTCTAACTGATTATCATCAAATACTCGTAAATCCTGCACTTTTTGCAGCAAAATAAAATCTTGTGCCAATACATGTGCTTTTTTCAGTTTAGTATCTTCACCAGTTAAACTGCATTTCCCTATTATTTGCTTTTTTAATGGTCGCTGATAAAAAATTATATTAAATATCTCATTAATAATATCATCAGTTAATTCTTTATGATGTTTTTTCTGTTCATTCATTATAAGATTATATTCTTCTTCTATTAAAGCCCTGTCTAAATATATCTCATATCCATTACTTCCGTCTATTCTTCCAAGGCGGGCTCTGACTGGTTTACCATTCTGCATTAGAGAATATAAATACTCACCAGCTGTTTTTTTATTAGTTTCCTGCATTTTATTTTTTAATCTTTCTATAGCTGGCTTAATTTTACCACTGCTGTCTTCTTTATCTACTTTCCTGTTGCTTTTAAATCCTCTGCGTTTTGAAAGGTGCATTAATAATCTTCCAAGCTCAAATAATTCTAATCTTTCATTTACTGCCCTGCTTCTTAGTTCATAAGGGTTTAAAACTGCTAATGCTTTTCTCTCAATTTCATTTGATGGCAATAGGAAATATTTTACTAATGTATTTAACAGATGATTTCTGCGGGATATTTTTCTATCAAGATTTCTTCTAATACTGCGGGCATTTCTGCGGACAACTGCCAAAGGCTCTTTTGTTTTTTCATTTCTTCCATCATGGAATATTCTAACACCTGATTTAATAACTGCAGCTGGTTCGTTATCCTTATTTAACCTAAGCATACACCAGCCTATAGAGTTTGTTCCTAAATCAAGACCTAAACGGTATTTAAATTTCTTTTCCGCCATAATTCGCTCCATATTATTTATATGATTTATGTTACTTGATATTTTTTAAATAAGCAATATGAATTATCTTGACAAGAATATTAAAATAAAATATATTTAGCATATAACATATTAAATATTGTGGTGAATACAGTAATAAGTGAGTATTCACTCACACCAAATTTAGCCTTTCTATATGGAAGGCTTTTTTATTTCTTTATAATCAATTTTATAAGAAGATAAATATAATACAAATTAATAAGAATAAATTATACAATGATATGTGAAAAGATGAAAATATAAATTTATATGCTATTCATCTATATGATATTCTTCATTATCGCTAAGGTTTCCTGCTTCTCTTTCTAAAGCTGCAAGTTTACGATAATCTGTTGTGTCATGCTTAACATGTTCTAAAAGCTGCAGGCAAATCCATGCGTCTGTTGCTGCATATTCAAGCTGCCTAGGGCTGAGTTTACTTAAAGCCCAGTTAGTTTTTTGTGAGCTTTTAACAAGTTTTCTGCCTAAATATCTTGCAGTTAAGGCTCTTGCTCCAGACTGCACAAGCCCTTTCTTTTTCGCTGCACTAGAAAGGTCATAAAAACCGCCCTGCTTAAATTTGCAAAGCTCGTTTAAGCGTCTTATATCATCCTGCACTCCAACGCCAACTTTTATTATATTTTCATCTGATAAAAGCTCTACAAGCCTGCCTGAAAAATGCACATATTTTAACTGAAAAATAAATGCTTCTTCATTAGTTGCAAGCTGAATAATTGAAACAGGAAATTTTTGCCCCTTAAAAAATGCTGGACGAGATTCCGTATCAAACCCTATATATTTTGCTGCAAAAAGTTTGTCTAATGCTGCCTCTGCTTTTGATAAATTATCTACTACTGCAATAGAGCCTTTAAAAGATATAGGCTCCATTGTATTGATATCTTCTACAGAGATTTTTAAATCTTTAATAGGAAGATGATTAATGTCTACTATGGTAGCACCTGTATATATATTATTTATGTTTTTTAAAATACTCTGCTAATGAAATAATATTTTCTTTTGGTGTTTCCTTAGGCACAGCCTGCAGATTTTCATTTTTAATAGCTTCATAGACTTCTTTTCTATGAACTACTATATTTTTAGGTGCTTCTATACCCAGCTTGACAGCTTTGCCAGTAATCTCCACTACCCTGACTTCAATGTCATCGCCTATCATGATGCTTTCATTGCTTTTTCTAGAGAGAACTAACATATCACTCACTCTCAAATAAAGGCATTTTTATTTTATAAGCATCATCATCAAGAATAATCTGCTTTGCCAGTTTTTTTTCAAAATTAACTACAAGCGGTGCTCGGAGATTGGCTGTAGATAACTTTGGGTCAGTAGGAACTACAACAATAGAAAATAGTTTCATTTCTTTTTTATCACTTATTGCAATAACTTTCAACTCCCTTTTTGGAATATCTGGGTTATAATCCTTAAAAAAAGTATTTGTTTCAATAAGGATAAAACAAATATCTGCATCCTCTACTGACTGAAACCATAAAAATGGGTATGAATTATCATCAGAGATTATTAAAAAATCCTGCAAATCAGGGAAACCTAAAAGGGGAGAACTTAAAGTTA
Source organism: Mucispirillum schaedleri ASF457 (assembly GCF_000487995.2). Classification (NCBI taxonomy): domain Bacteria; kingdom Pseudomonadati; phylum Deferribacterota; class Deferribacteres; order Deferribacterales; family Mucispirillaceae; genus Mucispirillum; species Mucispirillum schaedleri. The sequence goes on along the minus strand of NZ_CP097562.1, from coordinate 1,297,561 downwards.
TAACATCATCTTCTGAATATTCAATCTCCCCAAGCTTAGCTGAATTAATCTTCATTCTACTACTGCCGTCCTTTTTAATGTCCTGTTTTGATACAATATTTGTCATATATAAACCTATTATACACTAATTATCCAAGAAAATCTAGTATAGAAATGCTCATCATAGTGCTTACTATACTCATAGCTGACTGATAAGCTGTTTTTGAAAGCTCTAAATCAGTGGTAAGTTTAATAATATCTGTAGATGTAGCACCTAGATAACCAGCTTTTATTTCTTCATTATTTTTAATGACTGTTTCTTGAAATTTCATAACTGATTCTACTCTTTGACCTCTTGTTCCTATCAATGTGCCAGCCTGTAAAACTTGATTTACAGCGGCATCTAATGAATCTATTTCATTTTCAACTCCACTGCCTACTGCTGCAGTAAAGCTGTCTGTTGCACTAAGAGAGCCTGCATCAAAGCCTAAATAGAGCCCATCTGATACAAATACACTTTTATTTGCAGTATCAAGTGATACATTCTGCACTAATCCACCATCTGCATTTGTTACTTTTATGGAAACACTACTTCCCGCTTTTGGAAAGCCAAGTGTGCCTGCATAATCACCCTCTACAACTATTGAGCTAAAATTATTACTTGCTTTTGCAAATGATATTTCACCTTTATTATTTACAACAGCACTTAAATTACTAGCAGGTATCCCAAGTGATGTAAGCTGTTCATTAATATGCTCTGCCATTTCAGCAGCTGATTTATATTCCTTTTTTTCAAGGATAACTTTTGCTTGTTTCTGCTGTCCATTTTCCATATATGTAATTGTTAATGTTCTTGCATCTTCTGCCATCTCACTAAGGTCAGTTTTAGGTGTCTGAACACCTGATACTGTTAATTCTGCCAGATTGCCTGCTGCATCATTTACAAGACCTAAATTAAGGGGATTATCAGCTCCTGACAGCACCGATGCTTCCACAGGCAAATCTGTTGCAGCTGTTACAAACTGAATAGAGCCGTCTGCAGCTAAATTTGCTTTAATTCTACTGCTTGTATTTACTGCAAGCTGGTTATTAATTTCTGTTAATAAATCATCTTTATTAGTAAATGCAGTTATTTGAAAACTATATGAGCCATCTGGGTTTGCTGTAACTGTTGTAACTCCTTCATCTACACTAATCCCTGCTTCTTTAAGCTTATTATTGATAAAAGTGTTTTTGTTTGCAGCATTATTAAATTCATCTGACGGAATATCTATAGTTTTGCCCCCAATGTTAAGTGCAAAAGTTGCTCCTGCAGTTACAACAACATTATTATTTACTGCATTAATAACAGGATTAATATTGATTGTTTTAAAACCTGCTCCTGCCGGGTCAAGTGGGTCTGCCACATTAAATGTAAAAGCTGCCGTGAAAACATCTGATACAGCACCATTTGCCACTGTTTCAAAGCCCATTACAAAACTTGCAAATGCCCTGTCTGCTGGGTTAGTAGATGAATTTGCAAAGTTTGCTATTTTTGTTCCACTTCCAGATTGTATTTCTATTGAGCCGTCTTTATCTGCAAACCTTATGCCAGCACTTACAAAATCAGGGTTGTTATTTAACTGTTCTAAAATATAATCTCTTGCTGATTCTGCATTTGTTATTGCAGGGTTTGCTTTTGTTAAATCAATACTTACTGGCACACGCTGTTGTCTGCCTGTTTTATTATCAAATATATCTACACTGAAATTTAAAACTGAATTATTTGTATAAGCATCATTATCATACTGGATTTGCCCTGATGTAGTTTTATATTCATTCTGTAGATAAAAATCAGTTTTCTGCTTATCTGATAATATTTCATATTTCCAATTATCATTAAAATTGCCTTGAAATACTCCATCTAGAAAAGGTTTTGCAGTAGAGCTTAAATCTGTTGCTTTCCAAGCAGAAGGCTCCCCAAAACCATTTTTAGTAATATTATGTTCAAGTGCATGCATTAAGTTTTCTAATGCTCTGAATACATTTACATTTTTACCTGTTTCTTTAATATTTACATCACCAAAATTCAAACCCGGCTTTGCTTTTAAATCAAGCTGAAATGTTGTGGTAGATGTTCTTTTTGCTGGATTTAATGGGTTTGGTATCTGCATATCATCTGGAGTTATAGTTACACCATTTGGCAGTGCTATCGGACCACCTTTATAATCATTAGTAACTTTATTGTATAGCATATTGCCATTTTTATCCATAACTGTAATGGTTATATTTCTTTGGTCATTCTGCCCAAGCTGTGTAGTAACAGAAACATTCCAAGTGTCATCTTTTTTGCCAGTATATGCACCGCCTGCAATAGTCACCTGATCATTTGCATGACTTATGCCTTGATTTTGTGCATTAGTCCTGAATGTAAGTTTACTGTTACCGCTTCTTAAATCTGCAATAGTAAGCTTGCCATCTACTATTGATACATCAACAGACTGTCCATATAATTCTTTAATAAATTTAACATAATCGCCAAGAGTTTTTTCTACTGCACTATTTAAACGGCTTCTGTCAATTTTTGCTGTCTGCATATCAGAAGTTGGTGGAATTGTCGTTCTGTCATAAGCTGTTGTAGTAAGAGTAGTGTCTCTATCCATATTATAGTTTTGCAGATAAAATGTTACATCATAATTGCCAAAATTTGCAGGGTCATTTGGATTTAAATCAAGGCTTACTCCCACTTCAAAATCAAAACCTGCTTTTCTTAATGCTTCATCAAAAGCAAATTCCAATTCTTTTTTTGACGGAGTTGTAGTTGTTAAGTCAAAGTCGTATGTATTGCCGTTAAAAGTAAGATTTTGAATAACTGCTTCACCACCAAGCCCTGCTTCACGCAGTTTTTCATTTAAATAAACCGCTTTTGCAGGTGCATTATTAAAGTCTGATGCAGGTATAGTAACTGTTTTACCATTAATATTAAGCTCCACATTCTGCACGCCAAAAGGAATACCTGCTGTTGGTGTATTCGTTATTTGAGTAGCAGGTTTATTTACAGTAATCTCTTTACCATTTACAAAAAATGTATAGGCAGTTCCTGTAAGGTCAAAATTTTTATGAGTTGTTTCAACAGGGTCTATTGTATTAGTATGAAAATCATATCCTATCTCAAAAGTAGTATCTTTGCCTTCTGCTGCTACTGTTGAACCTTTAAAACCTAATAAACTTTGGTCTGTTCCAGTAACTGCGATACGCACATTATCTCCTGCTTTCTGGCTCATAAAGTTAAGCCTGTCACCATCTGCAGCTATTCTTAACTCACTTGATAAATCTACTTTATATTTATTTTTACCAGCAGCACTTATTTCGCCCTGATATTTACCTGAATTTACCTGACTATTTATTAGTGATTCATAATCTTCAATATCTGCATTAACTCCGGATAAACCACTTATTGAGCCTATATATTCTGCATTTTTCAGCTCGTTATCAACAGCACTTGCAAGTTCTTTTGTGGAAGAATATGCTTTTTGCGGCACTACTATTTTATAAAGTTTATCGCCATAAGTAACAGTTATTGTCCTTTCTTTTTCTGAAGCATCAGCTAAATCTAAACTTGGGTTAGTGTTAGACACAAGGCTTGCAATACCTACTTTATTGCCATTATGGTCTGTCCCTGATATTTTTATAGAATCGCCTATGCTGATATTTGTATTATCTAAATTAGAAAACAGAGTATTTAATGTGGCTGACATACCATTTACAGTATTAAATGCTGAGCCCTGCAATACCATACCTGACTGAGTAAAAATATTACTTCCGGGCATATTCACTGCAATATCCTGACTGTATCCAATTTGAGTATAAATATAGCCGTTATCACCCTGATATGTGATTTCTGAGCCTGATTTATAATCAAATTCCATCACAATAGATGTTGGGTTATTTAAGTCTTCAGGCATTTTAAATGATATACCCCTGCCTGTATTTATAACTTTACCTGCCTCATATTCAAAAGACATAGAAACTGCTGATTTATTACCTAAACCGCCTGATTCATCTGAACCGTTTGAATCTAATATTACAACATTACCTTTTTCATCATAAAGCTGTAATTTTGCAATACCATCTTTAACAGTTACTTTTGCAGTATATTTTCCTGATTTCAGCTCTGTCATATCACTGAAAACATCTTTTGTTACAGCATCTCCTGCTAAATGTTCACCATTTACATTTTTAGTGATTACATTTGTAACTGAATTTGTGCCGCCTGTAAAAGGTGGAGTTCCTGTTTGATAGCCGCCAAAAATATATCTTCCATTATAGCTGGCATTTGCTATATCCATAATTTGATTATATAAACTTAACACATCTTGAGCTAAAGCCTTTCTGCTTTCTTCATCATAAGAATCAGATGCACCTGCAATTGCATAATCATCTCTTGCCTGCTTTAATGCTTCTACTAATTCTTGAAGTTCTGCATTAGTATTATTAAGCCAGTTAGATGCACTGCCTGCATTTTCACTAAACTGAGTAAGCTCATCAATCATGTTTTGAACATTGTAAGCTCCCACATACTTGCTTGAATCTTCCCATGGATTAAGCAGGCTTTGCTTTGCATTTGCTTTTTTAACAGCCTCTGTATAATTTGAAAGACTTGTTGAAAGCATATCTTTCATCTGCATACCCTGCATATTAAATGTTACTCTCATAATTATGCTCCGTTTATATAATCACTACTGTATATAGCTTTTTAGCAAATTTTATGCCAAATAAACAAGTTTTAAAATGTATATATTTTCCTTAAATGATTTTATTAAATGAAGTAATATTTTTATACTGCATATATTTTTGAAATACTAAAATATGTCTTTTTGAGTGATTATCAGCGAGCAAAGAAAGCAGGCTCATTATGATAATACAGGGACAGGGAAGTCCCGTCGCTTAGTGTGAATTGTTTTTGTAAGGGCTGCCGATTTCCTGAGTGAATAGCGAAAAATAAGAAATCGCACAGGCTGAAAGCGACGGAAACATTTACTTTAAAATTCTATTGCTGCATTTATTGCAGGCAGCTGTTACCTGCCTGCAGAGCCTAAACCATTGATTAATGTATTAAGCATTTCATCAACTACATTTATATATCTTGAATTAATTTCAAACATTTTTTGATAAAGTGATAAGTTTACCTGTTCATCTCCTTCTGATACACCACGGATAGACATAAGCTGAGTATTTAACTCTTTATATGCCATCTCTGTTGTAGCCTTAAATGTATCAGACTGAGATTTTGCACTACTCATCTCACCTATAAAGTATCCATAAAATGCACTGAATGTTACATTACCTTTCACTGTTGAAAAAGATGTTGTCTGCAGCTTTGATATTTTTAATGCATTAGTATTATCGCCTTCTGCACCAAACTCTGATGCTGCAATTAATCTTGGATTTTCTTTTATAGATGCATCAAGGTTTATATCTTTTGCACTGCTGCCTGAAAAGAATGAATTCATGCCAGTTGCCATTAAGAAATCTGTTGTATCTTCTCCAAAAGCGATATAACTGCCTGCTGCAGCTTTTATTGTAACTGTATTGTCTATATTTAAAGATGCACTTACATAGTTTCCACCCTGCTGGTTAATTTTTTCTAAAACTGTTTTTAAAGTGTCACTTTCACTTACCTGAATAGTTATTTTTCTTGTATCATATATATCATTGCCTTCATCATCAGTTTTACCAGTAGGTGTTGAAATATTTATTTCAAAAGAACCATTTTTTACAGGATAAGGCAGCATGCCTTCTGGTGAATTTAAAGGATATTCTGGGTTTATCACCTGAGTTTTGCCAGTATATTCAGAAGCTTTATCAAGCCCCATACCTGTTGCATGAATTCTATTTGTTTCTTCTATCATTTTTTTAGCCAGTGCATCTAAATCTGACTGATACTGTTTCAGCTCATTATCTCTTACCTGCAGCTGTGCAGCTATTGTGCCGCCTTTCATAAGAGATGTCATATCTATTGGCTTAGAGTTTGGGTTGTCTGTTTTCCACATTACTTTTAAGTGGTTATCATTATTTGGGTCTTTTTCTGTTAATAACTTGTGTGCTGTGCCGTTATCAACAAGAGTCTGACCATTCATATATACAGATACTGAGCCATCTTCCCTTAAATAAGTAGATATTTGAGTTTTTTCTGCTAAATCATCAAGCAGACCATCCCGCATATCTCGTAATTCATTAGCAGGCTGTCCCATAGCTTCAGCAGAAACTATTTCTTTATTTAATTTTGCAATCTGAGTTGTGATTTCATTAATTGCATTAACTTCATTTTGTATAGTTATATCACACTGAGTTCTTGTATCTTCTAAATATTTATATCCATCTCTAATTTTCATTGCAAGTGTATCTGCTGCTTTCACAAGCACTGTTCTTTTTGTAAGAGATTCTGATGTGTCATCTGGTGCTGAGTTGCTTAAATCCTGCCATGCATTAAAATAATTTTTTAAAGCATCGCCTAACCCTGAACCTGATTCCAGCTCATTAAAATAAAGCATAGCACTCTTTAAAGTTGTACTCATAGAATTATAATATAAATAATTAGAGTTAGAGTTGCGAACATTTGCTGCAAGCAGGTCATCATATTCCCGCCTGACAGCTGCTACATCTACACCTTTACCTATAGCACCATTATATGTATACTGCGGTTTTTTTGTAACAAGCTCAACAGTCTGTCTGGAATAGTTTTCTGTTTTCATATTTGACATATTATTACCAGTAACAGAAATACCAATCTGAGCAGCATTAACACCTGAAACACCAGTCCATATCATACCAAATAAATTACTCATATCACACCTCCCTTTAACCTGTTATCTGTAAAGCTGAAGGCATAGATACAGTAGATTTATCCATACCATATTTATTTGCAGCAGGTACAAAACCCATTTTTAATTTTACATCGCTGATTATTTTCAGATTAGTATTATATATGACTTTTAAGGAAACTGTAAGCTGAGATATTTCTGATACTAATACTAAAAGCTCATCTCTTAACTGAGTAAGTGTATTTCTGCATTCACTATCATCAATACCATCAATAATAGCAAGCACAGTATCATCATCAAGATTATATTCTTCTTTTATACGCAAAGATATTGTTTTGCGGGCTTCTTCTAACAGCTTTTCTTTTTTAGAAAGCTGTTCCTTTATTTTACTAAGCTCTTTTATTTTATCATTGTCCCAGCTTGTAACGGCTGTTTTTTCTTCCTGCAGAGTATCACGGATAAGGCTGTAATGACTAACCTGTGATTTTAATATCTCCACTAAGTTTTTAATAGAATTATGCTCCATATATGCCCTCCTTAAAAGGCTTATCACCATACTTTAAGGATAACTTATGGAAAAATTTACCTATTGAAAATAATTAAAAAACATCCTCTAATGCAGTATTGATTATTTTAGATGCTATATCTTTACCAGATATATTGTATGTGCCGTTAGCTATTCTTTCTTTTAAGTCAGCTACTTTATCAGCACGAACATCAGGCATCTCTTTTAAAGTGCGTGTCATTTCTGAAACATCTTTGCCTTTTTCAGAAATAGATACTTCATCACTTTCTACTACAGAAGAATTTTGTTTGTCATTTGCAGAAACTTTTTCTACATTTTTTTTGCGGGAAGTTTGTTCAAGTGTGTCCATTCCAGACATCATATTGTTATCAATTCTCATAATATCCTCCAATGCTCTTCTTCCCTATCGGATGCTGCTTAAAAAACTTTAGCACTTTTTTTAAAATTTTTAAATATTTTTTTGTGCCTGTTTTTTACATATCCATTGCTGATAATTCCTGCAAATACGGTAAATTTTGCCTAAGCTATCCATAAACAAATTTTTCATAAATATTTTAGCAATTATTGTGCCATTTTGATAAATAGAAAAGGGAAACTTTCGCTTCCCTTTCCTATAAGTGTGTGAATTTATTGTGAAGTGATAGATATTATTGAACTAAATCTAAACCCTCTTGAGAAAATGCTTCCTGTCTTTTCTGCTGCACTGCATAAGGGTTTAATTCTTTGTGGAAAATTTTTCCTTCATCTCTATACTGTGGCATAGTCTGTTTTAAATGCTGATAAAGTGACACTCCCAAACCAGAATCTGGTGTTTTTGCTAAAATATCTACATACTGCTGGTCAAGCATTTCTGTAAATATTTTTTCGCCATTACTTTTTTTAATCAGTGATGACTCCATAGTAGCTTTACGCATTGTTTTCATCATCATATCCATAAACATACCTTCAAATGCTGCACAAGCCTGTCTTAATTCTTTATCTCTTTTTTCACGAGCCTGTTCTTTTGTAAGCTCTACATTTGTGTTAAGTTTTGCTGCTTCAACCATTACATTAACTCCAGTTCTGCATGCAGTGCACCTGCTGCTTTAATTGCCTGTAAGATAGATATTAAATCTCTTGGAGTTACACCTATTGCATTTAATGCTTTCACTAAATCTGAAATTGTAACACCTTCAGGCACTACCATTAAGTTAGTCTGTTCTTCTGCCACTGTGATTTCAGGATTGTTTGTTACAACTGTTTCACCATCACTAAATGGAGTTGGCTGGCTAACATCTACCTGATTTGTAATAGTTATAGTTAAATTGCCATGTGCAACTGCTACTGTGCTTATTCTTACATCTGAGCCCATAACTATTGTTCCAGTTCTTTCATCTACTATTACTCTTGCAAATGTTTCCGGCTGAATTTCAATATTTAAAAGACTGCTTAAAAAATCATAATAATTATTTTTAAATTCACCGGGAATATCTACTCTAATACTAGTAGGTGAAGTTATAGTAGCAATTGGTGTGCCAAGAAAACTATTTATTGCTGATTTTGCCTGCACTATATCTGCAACTCCTAATGAGCCAAAAGATAAATCAAAATAATCTGATTCTAAATGAAAAGGTATTTCTTTTTCAACTATTGCTCCGTTTGGTATCATGCCAACTGTTGGATGGTTTTTTGTAACCTGAGCACCACCTGCTGAAACATTCATGCCACCAACTGATAAAGGACCCTGTGCAACTGCATAAACCTGACCATTAGCACCTGTTAATGGGGTTAATAAAAGTGTGCCGCCCTCTAAACTTTTAGCATCACCTACAGAAGATACTGTTACATCTATTTTATTGCCTGCTTTTGCAAAGGCTGGAAGTTTTGCTGTAACCATTACTGCTGCCACATTTTTAACTTTTACATCACCCTGCGGAACAGTTATCCCCATTCTATCAAGCATATTTACAAGGGACTGGACAGTAAACTCTGTCTGCTGTTTATCGCCTGAGCCATTAAGACCAACAACTAATCCATAACCAAAAAGCTGGTTATCTCTTATGCCTTGAACATTTACTAAATCACGAATTTTAACAGCTGCAAAACTTGGAATTGTTAAAACAGTAACTAAAATAATAGTTAAAATTAATTTTTTCATAGCTTTACGCTCCACAATTATTATTCACAACCTGATATAAGCAAGATTTATGCCAAAAAATAATATTGCAAACTGCTATTATTAGTGTAAAATGTTAAAAAATCTTTGGGGTTATAAGAGTAATACATATTATTTTAGATATTTCCATACTTAACCACCATAAATATATAGATAATGATAGTATAATTTCTGATAATTTTACATATAAAGAAAGGTTAACAGGGGATATATTGTTAGACAGTAATTGGAAGTTTAGGAAATAAAAATATATTTATGTTATGATAAATATCTTAGTAATTATAATATTCTAACTGCCTACAAAATCTACAAATGAGCATGCCATTCCTTTTTCTTCTATCAAACTGCCATTCACTTTTTTATATTTCATCAAATTATTATTCAGCGGCAGCACTAATATACCACCTTCTTTTAACTGCTCTGCTAAACTTTGAGGCAGTCTTGTTGCTCCAGCTGATGCAATGATTTTATCATAAGGTGCATACTCTTTCCAGCCTTTACCGCCGTCATCTGATTTCATACTTACATTTATTATCCGCAGAGATTTAATAGCAGTTCTTGCTTTTTCCATTAACTGTGGCAGAAGTTCCACTGCATACACATGGGTTACAAGGCGGGAAAGAAGTGCTGTTACAAAGCCGCTGCCTGAGCCTATTTCTAATACATTATTATTTTTTTCAAGTTCCAGCATATAAAGCATATTAGCAACTGTTGTAACCTGCGATATAGTCTGTCCCATACCAATAGGAAGAGCTTTATCTTCATAGGCTTTTACTTTCATACCTTCATCTACAAATAATGCTCTTGGAATATCAGCAAAAGCCTGAATAATATTTTTATCATTATTGCAGGCAGGAGCTACTATTTCTTCTAAAAAGTATCTTGGTGCTTTTAATATCATTGGATTATCTGTGTTCCTATACCTGAATCTGTAAAAATCTCTAATAATATAGAATGTTTTATTCTGCCATCTATTATATGGGCTTTACTTACACCGTTTTTTACAGCCTGCACTGCACAGTCTATTTTTGGTATCATACCGCCTGTTAGTGTGCCGTCTTTTTTCATACCGTCTGCATATTCTGGGTGGATAGTAGAAATCCTTTTACCATCCTTATCTTTTACCCCATCTACATCAGTTAAAAGCATAAGTTTTTCTGCGTTTAAAGCAGCAGCCACACTGCCTGCAACTAAATCTGCATTAATATTATACGGCTCATAATTTTCACCTATTCCAACAGGTGCAATTACTGGAATAAATCTATTAGATACATTTTCTATCAAACTGGTATTTATTTCTTCCACTTCTCCAACCAGACCTATATCTAAATGCTGCAGCACACCTTTTTCATCTGGTGCATCTACATATAGTTTTTTAGCTTTTATTAAGTTGCCGTCCCTGCCGGAAAAACCTATTGCAGCACCACCTGCTTTATTGATAAGGCTGACTATCTCTTTATTTATTTTGCCGCATAAAGTCATTTCCACAACTTCCATAGAAGCAGCATCTGTTACACGCATACCGCCTACGAACTGGCTGCTTATATCAAGCTTTTTTAAAAATGCACCTATCTGCGGACCACCGCCATGGACTATTACAGGGTTAATGCCTACATATTTCAAAAGTGTAATATCTTCTGCAAAACTGTATTTCAGCTCATCATTTTCCATAGCATGACCGCCATATTTAATAACAAAAGTTTTGCCTGAAAATTTTTTAATATAAGGTAGTGATTCAATTAAAATAGAAGCTTTTTCAATAACATCTTTCATTTTATTATCTCTTTCATATTATAAATTTTATTTATACCTGACAACAAATGCACCACTGTATTCTGCCAGCTCGCCAGCTGCTGCCTGTAATGCCTGCTCTTTTGCAGGGTAGCCAGTAATCCACACCCTGCTCCATTCTGTGCCTTTTGCATAGCCTTTTGATATTACTGCACGGCTGCCAAATTTACCTGCAAGTTTTTTTGCATTATCTGCATCAGTAAATGCACCTATCTGCACAGCAAAATTGCCTTTATCAATATTTACTTCATGCCCTTTTGTAACATAACAGTCTGGGTCTTCTGATAATACTGATACTCTTACCCTTGCAGTGCCTTTATCTATCATTCCCAGTCTTTTTGCAGCCACCTCTGTTAAATCTATTATTCTACCTTTAGAGTATGGTCCTCTGTCATTTACTCTGACGACTATACTTTTACCGTTTTCTAGATTTTCCACTTTTACAAGTGTAGGAAGTGGCAGAGTTTTATGAGCTGCTGTCATTGCTTTCTGGTTATATGTTTCTCCATTAGCAGTTAATTTCCCATGAAAGCCAGGACCATACCATGAAGCCATACCTACTTCGCTGTAACCATCTGCACTTTCCATTGGATAATATGTAACACCATTGATTTTATACGGTTTGCCTATTTTTTTAGGACCGGGAGCTGCTACTGCCCTGCATTTGCCTGTTGATTTAGCAGCCATATCTATCTCTACTGGTGCTTCTTGAAAATATCCATCATCAGAATAGGCTTTGCCATCTTCTGCTGCCTGTGCACTGCCTGCTGGTTCATCATAAATATATGTATCATATCCGTCCTTTTCTCGTTCTGAATAACCAGTATTTGATGGGAAATAATCTTCATAACTTTTTATCTGCACTTCATTCTGTGCAGCACAGCTTAAACCTAAAAAAATAAGCATAAAAATAATAGTTAATTTAAATAATTTCATATAAATTTTACCTTTTAATTACTAAGAAATTGATTATTATGCACATTCTATTTTTACTTGAAAGCTGCCATTATCAATAGTCAGCTCTGCATAAGTGCCATTACTTAATGTTCTATTTAATGATGTGGAGCCCGGATTTATAAACCATACTCCTTCTATTTCCTCATTTAAAGGTTCATGAATATGACCAAAAATAATTATCTGCGGGTCATCTTCACTAAACATATAATACATTCTATCCACCACATTATTATAGTTGCCAGTGCCGTGACTAACTCCTATTTTAACACCTTCTATTTCTTCAACAAGTTTTACAGGCAGCTTTGAGCCTAAATCACAATTTCCTTTTACTGCATATAAACACTTGCAGATATCTTCTAACTCATCTATAAAGTTAAGTGTATCAGCATCACCTGCATGTATAACAATATCTGCTTCTTTTAAAGCATTTAATACCTTTGGTGGAAGTTTTTCTATTGTGCCAATATGTGTGTCTGATATAATAATTATACGCTTCATTGAATTAATATATAACGGGGAAGATAAAAATGTCAATGATTTCAGTAGAAATTTTAAAGAAAAATATTCCATTTTTTGATACTCTTAAAAATATTGAAAAAGAATATAATGCAAAAATATATATTGTAGGTGGCTGTTTAAGAGATATATGCCTTAATATTCCTGTGCATGATATTGATATTACCGCAGAAAATATTGAATATACAAAGCTAGCTAAAATTTTAGGAAAATATTTAAAATCTTATGCTGTTGCTTTTAAGGACAATATGCGGATTATGAAAAATAATATTATAATAGATGTTTCAAAGCTAAGAAGCAGCACAATTTATGAAGATGTTTTAATGCGGGATTTTACTATTAATAACCTTGCCTGCTCAACTAATGGAGAAATTATTGGCAGGTTAGATGATATTAAAAATGGTATTATTAAAGCAGTATATAATAATGCTTTTGATGATGACCCTTTAAGGATTATAAGAGCAGTCCGTTTTACTGCCATGCTTGGCTTTAATATAGAAAAAGATACTTTACAGCTTGCTTTATCTAAAAAAAACCTTTTAAAAAATACTGCCAAAGAAAGAGTTTTAGAAGAGTTTAGAAAAATGTTTCAAGGCAGGTTTTTAAATAAAGCAGTAAATATTATTACTGAATATAATATTTTATCGCCATTAGTAGATAAATCAAAATTAGATAATGAAAAATTATTTCGTGCTGTAAATTTAACTGATAATTTTGATTTATTATTGAGTATATGGTGCAAAGATAAAAAATTTATAGAATATCTTGGATTAACTTTAAAAGAGCAGAAAAATATATCTGCTTATTTTAATATAGGTTATGAAGATTTAAAGCAAAGTGATGATAAAGCTCTCAAATATTTTATATTCAAGAATATTACTTTAATAAAAAACATTATAATATATATTAAAATCAACTTTCAGGATGAAAATTTAGCTGAAAAATTAAATAGTTTATACAGCTCAATGGATTTTAATAAAGCAAAAGCAGTAAATGGAAGCATGCTTTTATCACTTGGCTTTAAGCCATCGCCTTTATTTTCAGAAATAATAAACGAAACTGCTTTTTTACTTGCAATAAATGAATTAAATCAAGATAATATAGAAGAATACATAAAAAACAGGTGGTGCTGATATGAAATTTATAAGATATGCAAAAGGTCAGGCTCAATACCGTGGAATATTAGACGGCTCTATTATTAAGCGAATTAACGGCACAATTTTTCATGATTACTCTCTTTCTGCTGAAACTGAAAATATAAACGATGTAGTAATTCTTCCACCAGTGCTGCCATCAAAAATAGTAGGGTTTCGTAAAAATTATAATGGCAAAAGAGAAGATATTGGCATGCCAAAAATATTTATGAAACCGCAAAGCTCTATTATTGCCCATGGTGAAAATATTATACTTCCAGAAAATCAAACTGTAAAAATAGAAGGTGAGCTGGCAGTTATTATTGGAAAAAAAGCAAAAAATGTTGCTGAATGCCATGCAATGCAGCATATTTTAGGATATACTATTGCAAATGATATTACAGCACCACAAAAAGAGCAGGACTTAACAGTTACAATTGGTAAATTTTTTGATACTTTTGCTCCACTTGGTCCCTGCATAGTTACAGATATAGATGTATCTGATGTAATGATTAATACATATAAAAATGGTGAACTTGTGCAGTCTGGCTCTACAAAAGATATGATTTTTGATATTGCGTATCAAATATCTTATCTTTCTAGTATAATGACATTGCTTCCGGGAGATATTATTTTAACAGGCACACCAAGTGCAGCAGTAGAAGTGCATCATAATGATAAAATAGACATTACTATTGATAATATAGGCACACTTACTAATCAATGTATAAGCGGGAAGTTATGAATAACAAAATAGAATGTGATATGTGCGGCACATGCTGCACAGCTTACAGTATATCTTCACTTAATAAAAAAGCAGGCGAACCATGTAAGCATTTGCTTGCTGATGGCAGATGTGGAGATTATCAAAACAGGCCGCAGGTTTGCAGAGATTTTCAAGCTGATTTTTTCTGTTACTTTTTATCTTCATTATCAAAGCAAGAGCAAATAGAAATTATTAAAGAGCTTTATGATGCGTAATATTGGTATGACTGGCGGCATAAGCAGCGGCAAAAATCAAGTGGCAGAAATATTTAATCAGCTTGGGTTTTATACAATAGATTCTGATGTTTCATGTAGAAAAGTTATGGAAAAAGGGGAGCCTGCTTATGAAAAAATAGTCTCTTTTTTTGGAAAAGATATATTAGATGAAAATGGCAGTATATTAAGAAAAAAGCTGGGAGAAATAGTTTTTAGTAATAAAGAAAAACTAAAAAAATTAGAAAGTATAGTGCATCCTGCCATAATGCAATATGAAAAAAAAGAACGCTCAAAAATCTATGGTAAAAATGATAAAGCTGTGGTAGTTACACATGCAGCATTAATCATTGAAAATGGAAGCTGTAACCAATATGATGCATTAATTGTTGTAACATGCAGCTATGATATACAGATTGCAAGGGTTATGCAGCGGGATAATATTTCAGAAGAAAAAGCAAAAAATATAATATCACACCAAATGCCAAATGTGGAAAGGCTTAAATATGCTGATTTTATAATAGATAATTCATCAAATCTTGATGATTTATATAAAGAAGTAAAAAGAATTCATAACTTAATCACTCAGATAAATTATGGAGAAAAGCATAATTAATATTGCATTGTAGAATAAAGTAACTTAGCTGTGCATAATCTCTATTATGTTTTTTATAAATTTTTACTGTTTATAAAAACTTGAAGTTATATAAAATATTAGATATATCATTAATACTAAAACTTCTGTGTCTCCAATTTTTATATAATTTAAATAATGATGATAATGCAGTAAAGGTCATACTGAGCTTTTAAGCGAAGCATCTAAAAAGCTGGATAATTTAAACATATTATACACTGCTGTAATATATATCATTTAGATTTTTCGCCTGTAAAATCAGGCTCAAAATGACTACTGTATAAAATTTTTTGATAAGTGCAAATTTTTACTTCATAATGATACACTAAATTATGAAAAAAACATTATTGTTATTAAGTATTTCTTTATTATTTATGTTTTTTTTCTCTCATTGCTGAGAAAGAATATATTTATAGAAACAGTAAAAATTGAATGCGGTAGAGAATAAATATGTAGTTAGGCAATAATATCGTTATAATATAATTAAAGCTGTATAAAAATTAAATTTCAGAGTTTTTTTAAAAGCGGTAAAAATTTACCGCTTTTTATATATTTAAAACTAAACTGTTTTTATTATTTCCATTCGCCTTCAAAATACTGTTTAATAAGCTGGTCCAGCATAGCAATCATTTCGTCAACAGTATTTTGCAGCTCCTGCAAATATTCATTTGCTTTAATTCTATTTTCTGCCTGTATTTCTTCCATAACTTTATTACCCAGTTCGTGAACTTTTATGTGAAGTGGCTCTATATCTTTAAAAAGTTTATCATGCTGGAATATTTCCTGCCCCAGACTATAATAAAACTGACCAAATGCACATGTTTTATGAGTGGCTAATGTTGTTGATTTATTGCTTGTATAATGGGTATATACATTATGCATAAATTTTATATGAGCACTTTTTGCTCTAAGAAAATGGACGGCATAGTTAGAATATTTAATAGTGGAAAATTTGACAGACAGCTCACTTATTGTTTCTATCATTCTATTATAGTTTGCAACAAGTTCCTGCATTAATTTATCTGTTGATTCTGAAACATCTATAATGTTTTGAGAATCATTTGCTATCTGTTCATTAACACCTGAATGCAGTGCTATAGTTTTTGTAATTTCATCACTTGTAACACTTACCCTTTCTGAAAAATTAAGAATTTCATTAAAGTTTTTATATACAACTTCTGTCTGCTCTTTCTGCATCATAATTTGCTGAAATATACTGCTTGTCTGGTTAGAAACATCACCAATATGGCTTTGAATATCTGACACCATATCTTTAATTTCATTAGTAGATTTAGTTGTTTTATCTGCAAGTTTTCTAACTTCATCAGCAACAACAGCAAACCCTCTGCCTGCTTCGCCAGCCCTTGCCGCTTCAATAGCAGCATTTAATGAAAGCAGTGCAGTCTGCTCAGAAATATCATCAATAACAGAAACAATTACACCAATTTTTTCTGCCCCTGTATTTAATTCTGATATTTTTTCTTCCAGACTAGAAGCAGCATTTGAAATATTTTCCATCAATATTTTTGCCTGCTCCATAGCATCTGAGCCGTTTTTTGTTAAATCAAGCGATTTATTTATATCAGAATTAATTTCTGATGAAGTCTGTGTTATTCTGCTGATATATTTAACAAGTTCAGTGATAGATTGATATATATTTTTTGCACTTTGTGCATTTTTAGTAATACTTTCATCAACTGTTGCAATAGATGAAGAAACTCTTAATGACCTGCCCTCTGCACTGACTGTATATTTATAAAATTCAAGTATTGCTTTATCTGTATTTATCATCATATGATTAAGTGATTTAGCAATGTTTCTGCAATGTTCACATTTTACATTTGTATCTAAACGCTTTCTTAAATCAACTATTTCATCATATTCAGTCGCCATAACTTTGGCGATGTTTAAAATGTTATTTAAAATCTTCCTTACAGCAAAGAATATGGCAGGGAAAAATAAACCATAGCATACAAGAGAAAGCCATGTAGGCAGAATATTTAATTCCGATAAAATTATGATAACTAAAAGATAAAAAAGGATAAAGAAAAATGCCCATTTGAAACTTATTTTGTTCATGTTATTTTACCTCATGTATATTAAATATTTTTAAGTTTTCTTGCACTTATTAAAAAAGCACTATGGTTATATATCCACATTTCAGGTCTCACAGACATACCATCCACTTTCCAAGGACGGCGTGTAAACTCTGCAGTTTCTATATCAGAAAAATACCCGCATTCTTTTAATGCATCTACATAGGTTTTTACCTGCAGAATAGTTGGCAGATATGCAACTATAAGCCCGCCGTTTTTTAAACCAGTTTTTAAATGCGGCACCACATGCCATGGTTCTGGTAAATCAAGCAGCACTCTGTCATAAGTGCCGTCTATACCATCATATATACTTCTAACTTCTATTACATGATTTGCAGGTGTCTCCCCCATAAACTGTTTGATAAATTTTGCTGACTGCTCTGCAAAATCTGCCCTGATTTCATAACTTGTAAGGCTTCCTGTACCTGCAAGAGCTCTTAATATCGCAAGAGATAATGCACCTTGACCTATACCTGATTCTAAAATCTTTTGGTTAGGTGCCACATCACACCACATAAGCATAGCTGCAGCATCTTTTGGATAGATAATCTGTGCCTGCCTTTTTATATTCATTACAAAATCCATATATGTTGGCTTATATACAAGATAAGGATGACCTAATGTGCTTTTAATAATATCGCCTTCATCAAGAGCTGCAATATCATTATGCTCAATATAGCCATACTGGGTTGAAAACCTTGCCCCTTCTTTTAATGTTATCATATACTGCTTATCTTTTTTATCAGAAAGCACAACAATGGAATTAAATTCAAACATTGATTTAAAAACTCCAAAAATATAACTTATAACATCATAGCAATTAATAAATCATATTGCAATAGTTTATATAATATGAATTTAATATTGTAAAATCTAAAAACGATTGCAAGAGTTTAAGCATTGTTTCAAGTTCTCATAAAAAATATCATTAGCCGATTTATAGTTAAATAATTTTCTAGGATAATTATTCATCCAGTCCCCGAATTTTTTTAATATAAGCAGCTGAAAAATGTTTAATATCAGTTTTCTTTTTAATAAACTCATCTATAAGTTTATTATTATTCTCATTACTTCCACTTTCTTGGGGAACAATAAGGGTGAGCATAATATATTATAGTTCTCTTAGATAGTTTATTATACACTGATTTTTCTAAACTTTCCATATCTAAAAATTCTACACCATTATCTACTGTTATACTTTTAAATATTAAGCTGAATTTATCTTTATACTCTCTTTCTAATTTATCTAATGCTGCTGTTATACTTTTCTGGGTTTTATCTCTTAATTTGATTATTATTTCAAAACGGGATACTCGTTCTGTAAGCACAAGTAATGCTGATTTACTGCCCTGTTTGCCTGCTGCTGTATCCATCTCCCAATTGCCATATATGCGCTCTTTTAATTTAAATGGGCGTTCTTCTATGCTTCTGCCTCATATATTATTACAGGCTGTTCTTACCTTACTTTTACACTGCTTAGTATATTTTCTATATTCTATACTTTCTAATAGTCCTAATGATATTATATCGTTTGAGTGCTTATTGTTGATATACCCTGATGCCTTAATTCACCAGATATGGCATCGGGGGAATACTTCTCGTCTAACTTACTTTGTATATAACTTAATAACAAACTGTCTTTTTCATAGAACAACTTTCGCCCTGTTTTACTCATTAACTGTCCCCTTATGTTTAATGAATAATAGGCACTGTATTCTTTTCTTACACTCCAGTCACTGTTGCGAAACTCTACCATGCCCCGTTTGATTTCTCGGTATATTGTGCTTTTGTCTCTTTCTAATAACTCCGATATCTCACTTACATTCATTTTTGATTTTAATAATATTTCTAGTTTGCAGCATTCTAATGAACTTAAGTGTTTATTTTTTTTGTCGTTTTAGTGTAGTATACATTAGTGGTTCTTAACTCCTTTCTATTTTTTTGGCTGAAAAATAATATTTTATTTAAAGAGTTTTAACAACCACTTTTTTTGACTCAATTGTTTTGCAATCGTTTTTAGATTTTACCTTTTTATATTTTTATACATAAAAATATTGATTTTTATCATATATGGTATAATATTTTAATTTTCCTTATTGCAAAAGATTTAAACATGTGATAAAAATAATAGTATTCACAATCGGAGATAATTTATGGCTCTAAATCATGGTATATTATTAGAAACAGGAACAAATGAATTTGAAATCGTGGAGTTTATTATTAATAATGGAAATATGCCATACCATTTTTGCATAAATGTTGCAAAAGTGCGTGAAGTAATAATATTTCCAGAAACTACTGTTCAAGTTCCAGATGCACACCCTTCAATTATAGGCACAGCAAATATTCGTCAAAACCTTGTCCCTATTATTAATCTTGGTCAATGGATAGGTGTTCGTCAGCAGGATCCTGATTTCAGCAAATCTAAAGTAATCGTTACTTATTTTAATGGTGCATATAATGGCTTTTTAGTTGATGAAGTTATTCGCATTCACCGTATCACATGGAGCGATATTAAAGATTATTCTGCTATAAGTGATTTAAAGATAGTAGATTCTGTTTTAGGTGTTGTTACTATTGACGACAGACTTATCCAAATGCTTGACTTTGAAAAAATAGTTGCTGAAATTAACCCTATAACTATGGTTAGAGAAACAACTGAAATAGATATGTCTCGCTACTATGACAGAAACGGCAAAACAATCTTTTTAGCAGAAGACTCTCCTACTATTAGAAAACTTTTACAAAGCAGTTTTACTCGTGCAGGCTATAATACTATGTCATTTGAAAACGGTATTGATTTGCTTACAAGGCTTAGAAGAGAAAAACCTGCTCTTATAATTACAGACCTTGAAATGCCTGGCGGCAGTGGTGACTATGTTGTTAGAAAAACTAGAGAAAAAGAAATATTTAATGATGTGCCTATATTAGTTTTTTCATCTATGGTAAGTGTAGAAAATGAAAGAAAACTTTTAAACATTGGAGCATCAAGATTTATTGGCAAGCCAGATTTAAGTGACTTAATAAAGGCTGTTGATGAGTTTGTTCTTGACAAGAAAGGTATTATTATACATAAAGAAATAGTGCAATAATATATGAGGTATATTAATGAAAAAAGTATTATTTTCTACATTAACTGCTTTGCTTGCAGTATCTTGTGCTTCTACTGGCAATGATGCTGTTAAAAAAAGCTTAACTAACATTAATGAAGAACTTGTTGTTATCCAAAAATCTTTAACAGATACTCAAATGAATATGGAAGATGTGCAGTCTGCAAGCGGCAACCTGCAAACAGATGTTACTACAAATGCTGATGCTATTGCAGAACTTCGTTCAGAAATAGCATATCTTAATAATGAAATATTAGTTTTAAAAGGCAATAAAGGTGCAACAGCAGCTCCAATGCAGGATACAAACAGCAAAAATGTAAGCTCAACAACTACATCAAAAGGCAGCTCTGCACCATTAAATAACATTATTATTCTTGATGAAAAAGCACCTGCTGCACCAAAAGAAGAAACTCCACAGATAGTAGTAATAGAAGATTCTGGTGCTGCAAAAAACAGCCTTTATTCTTATGCTATAGAATTAAACAGGCAGAAAAAATATAATGAAGCACGAGCTAAATTTCAAGAATTTATAAAAAAATATCCTAAAGACCAGCTTGCTGGCAATGCTCAATACTGGATAGGGGAAACTTATTACTCTGTTAATGATATGAATAATGCTTTAAAAGCATTTCAAGATGTTATAAGTAAATTTCCTAAATCTAATAAAATTCCTGATGCTATGCTGAAAATTGGCTATGTGCAGGAAAAACAGGGCAAAAAACAGGATGCTGTTGCCACATTTCAAGATTTATTAAAAAAATATCCAAAATCTAAACCTGCAACTCTTGCAAGGCAGAAACTGCAAACATTAGGTGCATAAAATATTTATTATATATTTTTAAAGCCCATACATACACTGTATGGGCTTTTTTTATTGCTAAATAAAATAATATATTATAAAGTAATTACAAAAAAAATTATGAGAGCTTATGGTAAAACTTAAACCTTTTATAAAATGGGCTGGTGGTAAGGGGAAACTGCTCCCACAAATTCGCCAAATGTATCCGCAGGGACTTGGTAAAACAATAACCAAATATGCAGAGCCATTTGTCGGAGGAGGTGCTGTTTTATTTGATATTATATCTACATATCGTTTAGAGCAGATATATATAAGTGATATTAATAAAAACCTTATAAATACATACAATACAGTTAAAAATAATCATAAAGAATTAATAGAGATACTTTCATATATTGAAACCCAGTATTTATCTCTTAATGCTGATATGCAAAAGAAATTCTACTATCTCAAAAGAGATGAATATAACAATATGTATAATACATGTAATATACAAAAAGCTGCTTTACTTATTTTTTTAAACAAAACTTGTTTTAATGGGTTATACAGGGTCAATAAAAATAATATGTTTAATGTTCCTGCGGGTAAATATAAAAACCCTAAAATATACAGCATAGAAAATATATCAGCAATATCAGAAGCACTTAAATATATTGATATTATTGCTGAAAGCTATACAAATGTATATGAATTTGCAGATGAAAAAACATTTATATATTTTGACCCGCCATACAGACCATTAACTAATACTTCGTCTTTTACAGCCTATACAGATAATAATTTTGGTGATAAAGAGCAAATTTCTCTGGCAGAATTTATTGAAAAAATAGAGAAAAAAGGAACATATATTTTATTAAGCAATTCTGACCCACATAATATTGACAACAGCGATATGTTTTTTGATAACCTATATTGTAAAAAGAAAATAAATAGAATTTATGCCCCACGAATGATTAATAGCAAAGGAAATAACAGAGATTATATAAGCGAGCTGCTTATTAGTAACTATTAAGGTATATTTTATGAGAGATTTTAATAATTGGTTTAGCACTTTCACTGACAGTATTTACACATATTCTTATTTTACAGATTTTAAAAAAATATATAAAAATCTAAGTAATATTAAAGTTGAGTTAAATATATTAAATTCTTTAATAGGCAGCCAAGACATTGAAAAAGATTTTCAAAATATTATAAAAAAATATCCAGAAACTACAAAATGTATTCCTATCTTACTTGCCATAAGACAGAAGGAAATAATAGTAAATGATAATACAGATAGACATTTAATTAATTTTACAATATCTAAAAATACAGATATTAAATTATATATTAAATTTATGCAGGAAACTGGACTTTTTGATTTATTATCAAAATCTAAAATTAAGTCTCTGCAAGACTATGTAACAGGTATTGAAGTAGGATTGGATTCTAATGCCCGTAAAAATAGAACTGGAACAGTCATGGAAAATATAATTGAAAACTATATACAAAGTGCAGGTTATAAAAAAAATGATACATATTTTACACAGATAAATACTACTGATTTTAATGCTGAATTTGGTATCAATTTATCATTATATACAAAAGCAGCTGCAAATAAAAAGTTTGATTTTGTAATAAAAAAAGATGATAAAATCTTTGCAATAGAAGTCAATTTTTATAATAGTCAAGGTTCAAAACTTAATGAAACAGCAAGAAGTTATAAAGAAATTGCAATTGAAACAAAGGATATGAAAAATTTTTCATTTATTTGGATTACAGACGGTAAAGGCTGGTTATCTTCTAAAAATAATCTTCAAGATACATTTAATAGTATAAATCATCTATATAATTTAAAAGATGTTGAAAATGGGCTGTTTAAAAAATTGTAATAGTTAAGTGTGCAATTATATAAAAATTATTTTAGTAAATATCACTGCCCATCACTGCATGGGCTTTTTTTATTGCTATATTTTCTATTTTCTGCTACATATTTTAAGAATAAATAAAGTTATAAAGACTTTAAGGACAGGAATATTTAATGAAAACTAAATTTATCCGCAATTTTAGTATTATTGCCCACATTGACCATGGTAAATCTACTATTGCAGACAGGCTTATAGAATATACAGGTGCTCTTGAAAAAAGGCAGATGAAAGCACAAATACTTGACTCTATGGATATAGAAAGAGAAAGAGGAATTACTATTAAGGCTCAGACAGTATGTTTAAACTATAAAGCTGATGACGGAAATAATTATACAATTAACTTAATTGATACTCCCGGACATGTAGACTTTACTTATGAAGTTTCAAGAAGTCTT
This sequence comes from Mucispirillum schaedleri ASF457, assembly GCF_000487995.2. Classification (NCBI taxonomy): domain Bacteria; kingdom Pseudomonadati; phylum Deferribacterota; class Deferribacteres; order Deferribacterales; family Mucispirillaceae; genus Mucispirillum; species Mucispirillum schaedleri. Next base: position 1,273,779 of record NZ_CP097562.1, on the reverse strand, counting down.
GCTGCATGCGAAGGTGCATTAGTTGTTGTAGATGCTTCTCAAGGAGTAGAAGCTCAAACTATTGCAAATACATTTATGGCAGTTGACCAAAATTTAGAGCTTATCCCAGTTATTAATAAAATAGACCTGCCTTCGGCTGATGTGGAAAGAGTTAAGGCAGAAATAGAAGACTCTATTGGAATAGATGCCAGTGGGGCGATACCTGCCAGTGCAAAAGAAAATATCGGCACAAAAGAAATACTTGAAGCTATTGTTAAACAAGTGCCAGCACCAAAAGGCAGTGTAAATAAAAATTTAAAAGCTATGATTTTTGACTCATGGTACGATTCTTACCGTGGTATCATTATTCTTATCCGTGTTATGGATGGCATTATCAGAAAAGGTGATAAAGTGCAGTTTATGGCTACAGGCAGGGAATATGAAGTTATAGAAATAGGTAAGTTTCTGCCACAGGCTGCTCAAATGGAAGAATTAGGACCTGGAGAAGTTGGTTTTATTTCTGCCAGCATTAAAGATGTGCATGAAGTAAAAATAGGCGATACTGTAACACACGCTAAAAATCCTACACAAGACCCTTTTCCCGGCTTTAAAAATGTTAAACCCGTTGTTTTCTGCGGATTATACCCAATTGACCCTAACCAGTATCAAGATTTGAGAGATGCAATAGAAAAACTTATATTAAATGACAGCGCAATAACATTTGAGCCAGAAAGCTCATGTGCATTAGGATTTGGTTTCAGATGCGGCTTTTTAGGGCTGTTACACATGGAAATAGTTCAGGAAAGACTTGAAAGAGAGTTTAATTTAAACCTTATATCAACAGCCCCTACTGTTATTTATAAGATATATAAAACTGACGGCACATGTATAGAAGTGGATAATCCTGCCGATTTGCCAGACCCAAATAACTATATAAAAATAGAAGAGCCGTATATTTCTGCAACATTAATTCTGCCTTCAGAATATGTTGGTGCAGTAATACAGCTTCTACAGCAAAGACGGGGCTGGCAGACTAATATGAAATTTTTGTCACAAAGCCGTGTTATATTAGAATATATGCTGCCATTAATGGAAGTGGTAATGGATTTCTATGATAAATTAAAATCATGCTCAAGGGGTTATGCATCTTTTGATTATGAATTTGCAGAATACAGGGAAAGCAAGCTGGTTAAACTTGATATTCTTATAAATAAAGAGCCTGTTGACGCTTTATCTATTATAGTGCATAAAGATCAGGCAGATTATAAGGGAAGAGAATTAGTTGAAAAAATGAAAGAAGTTATCCCTAGGCAGATGTTTGAAGTAGCAATTCAAGCTGCAATAGGTAATAAAGTAATAGCTAGAAGCACTGTAAAAGCATTTAGAAAAGATGTTATTGCAAAATGTTACGGCGGCGATATAACACGAAAAAGAAAACTGTTAGAAAAGCAGAAAGAAGGTAAAAAGCGAATGAAACAAATAGGCTCTGTTGAACTGCCGCAGGAAGCATTTTTAGCAGTGCTGCGTATAGGAGAAGATAAATAGTATGAGTAAAAAAGAAAAAGATAAACAGACTGGAGAAAAACCTAAAAATTCTTCAAAAGAGATTATAGACAGCATTGTAGTTGCTTTTGTTATCGCTGTATTTATAAGAACTTTCTTTTTAGGAGTATATACTATACCAACAGGCTCAATGCTTGATACTCTGCAAATAGGTGATTTTATACTTGTGAATAAACTTTCTTATAAATTCTCTAAACCAGAGCATGATGACATAGTTGTATTTGAATATCCGCTTAATCCAAAAGTAGATTACATAAAAAGGGTTATTGGGGTGCCGGGTGATGTTATTGAGATAAAAGATAAAACAGTATATAGAAATGGCGAAAAATTAGAGCCTGATTATGTCCGCTTTGAAGAAGGATACCACCTTGCAATATCTGATAATGTGGAAAAGTTTACTGTGCCAGAAGGCTTTTATTTTATGATGGGTGATAATAGAGATAACAGTGCAGACAGCCGATTTTGGGGATATGTAAAAGAAGATGCAATCGTAGGCAAAGCATTTATTATATATTGGTCATGGGGAGAAAATGGTCCTAGATTTTCAAGACTGTTAAATTTGATACATTAATATATAGAAGCGGGTGTAAAACCCGCTTGAGATAAGAATGTAATTTATACTATATATAGTGTGTTTATAAAAACAGTGATTTCCACTGTCAGCAAGAGAAAGAATAATAATTTTAAATTATTCTTTTGGTGTGTTACCTCTGCCACCGCCAGATGGCTTGCCAGTTGTGCTTGGATAATTTGGATTACTACCGCTACTTTTGCTCATAAAAAATCTCCATATTGTTTTTATTTGAAATATATTTCATGTATTATCATACCTCCCCCCTGATACATTATGTCAAGAAAAATTTTAGGAATAAACAATACCTGTATAAAAATTATTCCTGCTTTACCCTCATTTTTTTGAAAGAATATTTCTAACTACATCATAATAAAGATAAAATATATACTGATTTTAAAAATAGACTTTTAAAATTAATATGTCTTAATATCCTCTTTTAAAGGATGCTTCCATGTTATTTCATTCTCTTTGCGACTTAATTTCTTATGAGCTGTTTTTTTGGAATGTTTAGCTGTTAGAAAGTTTTGAGCAATAGCGAGTTGCTGCAGCTATGGAGAAAAACCAGCGAATGTTTAAGGAATTGGAGTATAAGAAATGAAATAACGAAAACTTTGATTTTTGAGATGGGCGGCGGCAGGATAGTTTAAGATATTTTGCATATACATATTAATTAGTAAAATAATAATTACATATATTTTATTAATAACAGCTTTTTTAATCATAGTTTAAAAAATGGGGGTAAAGTAGAAAATTATTCCCCTTGATTATATTCAATTATTATAGTATTCTAAAATGTTTAAATGCAGCGGAGGAATATATGGACTTAAAATATAACAGAATATTATTAAAATTAAGCGGTGAAGCCTTAATGGGCAATGCTCAGTATGGAATTGATGCTGAAACAGTTAAATTTATTGCATCAGAAATCAAACCTATTTATGACTTAGGTGTGAAAATAGGCATTGTTATTGGAGGCGGTAATATTTTCCGCGGAGTATCCCCTGCTGCAAAAGGGATGGATAGAGTTACAGCAGACCACATGGGTATGCTTGCAACAGTAATTAACTGCCTTTCTGTGCAGAATGCACTTGAAATGAATGGCATAGAAACAAGAGTGCAGTCTGCTATTGAAATGAGACAAATTGCAGAGCCTTATATTAGACGCCGTGCTATGCGTCATTTAGAAAAAGGCAGAGTAGTTATTTTTGCAGGCGGCACAGGCAACCCTTACTTTACTACTGACACTACTGCAACACTCAGAGCTTCAGAAATCAATGCAGATGTAGTGCTGAAAGCTACAAAAGTGGACGGCGTATACACTGCTGACCCTAAAAAAGATGCTTCTGCATCAAAATATACTGAAATAAACTATATTGATGTGCTTACAAAAGGTTTAAAAGTAATGGATGCCACAGCAATAAGCATGTGTATGGATAACCAGATACCTTTAATAGTATTTGATATGTTTGGCAAAGACAATTTAATGAAAATAGTTAAAGGAGAGCCTATAGGCACTCTTGTAAAATAAAAGATAAATGAAATATTGTTAGGAGAACTTATGAGCGAAGTTGTTAAGGAATTTAAAAATTCAGTTGAAAAATCTATCAGCTTTTATAAAGAAGAATTAAAAGGTGTTAGAACAGGCAGAGCAAGTGTAGCTATGTTTGAAAATATTAAAGTTGACTATTACGGCACACCTACTCCATTAACTGGAGTTGCTTCTCTTTCTGCACCAGAGCCTAGACTTGTTACTATTTCACCATGGGATGCAAGCCAGATACCAGCCATTGAAAAAGCTATACAAAACAGCCAGATGGGCTTTAATCCATCAAATGATGGCAAAATTATCCGCGTTCCTTTCCCACAGCTTACAGAAGAAAGAAGAAAAGAGCTTGTTAAAATAGTTAAAAAAATGGGTGAAGATGCAAAAGTTGCAATCCGTAATGAAAGAAGAGATGCTAATGATAAAATAAAAAAACAGGAAAAAGATAAAGAAATAAGTGAAGATGATGCAAAAAAACTTCAAGATGATGTTCAAAAAGGAACTGATAATGCTGTTAAAAAAATAGATGAGATTACAGCATTAAAAGAAAAAGAAGTTATGGAAATATAATTTTAATGGATAATAAAAAACTAGTCATTGAAGAACTTTTTAAAGAATGCAGTAAAAGAAATAACTATATATTTAACAACAATTTAGTGAAAGAAATATCTAAAAAAATTGGCTTTGGCAATCCATTTGATGTTACAAAAATAGACATTAAAGAAAAATTGCCAATGTCACTTTTAGAAAAAGATTATTGTATTATTCATTTAGGAGAAGGGAAACATAAGTTTATAAAAGGTGTTAATACAGTTTATCATGAATTTGAAGACATAAAACAGGATGATATTATTAAGTGGGATTATAAAAAAAGCCTTTTGAATCAATATAATGATAGTGAAAGTAATATTTTATCTGTTGCAAATAATCAAAGAATACTACATGACTTTTTATTTGGCAGTGATAATGAATACTATTCTTTATCAATAGAAAAATGCCCTAAAACTTATTTTCCACATAGGACAAAAAAAACATTGGAATATTCCTTTAATAATACACAAATTAAAGCAAAAAATCAGCAAATAGAAATTGATCTAACTATAGAATATAATGGTATTATTGGATTATTTGAAGCAAAGAATGGTAAACCCACTAATTTTAATATATATCAGCTTTTTTATCCATACTTATATTATGCACTATCAGATTTAGAGTATAAACAAATTAAATGTGTTTATTTAGTAAGAACAAAACAAAATAATACATCAGAAATCACACTTTGGGAATATGAATTTGAAGACAAAAAGTTAGACTCTATAAAATATATTAAATCAAAAAGATATATTCTAAATACATTACAAGGTGCATAATGATAAACTTTAATACATTATATTTAGAAGACACTTTAAAAATACTTAAACAAATTCCAGACAACTCTCTTGATATGGTATATGGGGATCCTGATTATAATGTTGGAATAAATTACAATGGCAATAAATACACAAAAAGCTGGGATAAATATATTGAATGGTATTGTGAACTTGCAAGTGAATCTATAAGAGTATTAAAACCAACGGGTAATCTTTTTTTAATAAATTATCCAAAGCAAAATGCATATTTACGAGTTAAATGTCTTGATAATATATGTTATAAGGTATATGATTATGTGTGGATATATAATTCCAATGTAGGTCATAGCCCAAGCCATTTAACTACAGCACATAGATCAATTTTACATGCAACAAAAACAAAAAATAATAACTTTTATAAAGAAAATATTGCCGTTCCATATCAGAATCCAACAGATAAAAGGATTATGCAGAGAATTCAAAATGGATCCACTGGGCGAATGCCATATTCATGGTTTTATTATGACCTAGTAAAAAATGTTAGTAAAGATAAAACATTCCATGCCTGCCAAATACCACAAAAATTAGTAGAGATGCTTATTTTATCTTGTACTCAAAAAAATGATACTGTATTTATATTGTTTGGGGGCAGCGGCGGAGAAATTATACAGTGCGAACAATTATCAAGAAAATGGATTAGCTGTGAACTTAATCAGGAATACTATCAAATGATTTTAGATAGACTAGAAAATAATGGAGATATAAAAATAGAATATAAATTGCAGAATAAAAGAAATAAATATACAAGTTTAGACTATATCAATCAATAATGTGTTATTATGAATAATAAAGGTTTAGAAAATCTTCATATTGCTGTAATTATGGACGGCAACGGCAGATGGGCTAAAAAAAGGGGACTTCCCCGCTTTTTAGGTCATAAAGAGGGTGTTAAGACTGTTAAAAAAATTATCACTCATACTGCTAAAAACCATTTAAAAGCATTAAGCATATTTGCATTTTCTGCTGAAAACTGGCTCCGTCCAAAAGAAGAAGTTTCTTTTTTAATGAACCTGCTTGATGAGTATGTTGTTTCAGAATGGGATACTATTACTAAAAATAATATTCGTTTTGTAATGTCTGGCAAAGCAGAGCTTATACCAGAAAAAACAAGGCAGTCTCTTTTAAAGCTTAAAGAAGAAACAAAAAATAATACTGGTCTGCTTTTAAATATGGCATTAAGTTACAGTGCGCAGGATGAACTTGTAGACTGTATGAAACAGATTGCAAAAAAAGTGCAGAAAGGCAGTATAAATATTGATGATATATCAAAAGATACTATTAGAGATAATCTTTATAACAGCGAACTTCCAGATGTGGATTTACTTATACGCACAAGCGGTGAGCAGCGTATAAGTAACTTTATGTTATGGCGAATATCTTATGCAGAGCTTTATTTTACAGATAAACTGTGGCCTGATTTTAATGAAAAAGATTTTGACAAAGCAATAGATGAATTTAATAAAAGAGTTCGCAGGTTTGGTAAAACTGATGAACAGTTAAACAATAATTGAGGGAATTTATGGACAGCAAAAAATCAAAAGAAATGTTTATGCGGATAGTTGTGGCATTAATACTTATACCACTTGCACTATTATTAATTATAAAAGCACATTCCCATATATTTTTGACTATTGTTGCTTTGCTATCTATATTAGGAACACATGAATTTATAAAAATTATGAAAAATGATAATATCCGCTTATATACTCCATTAATGTGGGTGTCATCAGCTGCTGTGCCATTTTTAATATACTTTTTAGGGTTTGCTGCTTTTACTGCCTACTCATTCGTTATTATTTTTATATTATTCCTTTTAAAAATGTTTTCTGCAACCCCAACAGAAAAAGTTATGGAAGAAGTATCATATAACTTTTTTGCTGTAATGTTTGTGCCATTTATGTTTACTTTCCTTGCTCTTTTAAAAAATATAGGCTATGAATGGGTATTATTTTTATGTTTTATTGTATGGGCAAGTGATTCTTTTGCATATTTTACAGGTGTTACCTGCGGCAAGCACAAACTTATTCCAAAAGTAAGTCCCGGCAAATCTATAGAAGGTCTAATTGGCGGCACAATTGGTGCATTAATAATTGGTGCTCTTTTTAACTATTATCTTTTAAATGAAAACTGGATAATTATGGCGATTATTATTGTAGATGTAATAGTGGCTGGTGTAATTGGAGATTTAATTGAGTCTATGATAAAACGCAGTGCAAATGTAAAAGACAGCGGCACACTGCTTCCGGGGCATGGCGGTATTTTAGACAGGTTTGATTCTTTAATGATTGCAGGTCCTGTTCTTTACTTTTATCTTATATATATTGCAGGCAAATAGTTATGAATAAAAAGAAAATAGGTATTATAGGTGTTACTGGCTCAGTTGGCTCATCAAGTGTGGAAGTAGTTGCTGCAAATAGTGATTTATTTGATACAGTATTTGTTACAGCTCACCAGAATATGCAGGGGCTTGAAAAAGCAAAAAATCTGCTTAATGCAAAATATGCGGTCCTTACAAGCAGCCCTGAAAGCAGCAGACAGATATTAGACATTATTAATAACGAAATGGTAGATATTGTTCTTTTTGCAGCAGCTGGTGTATCTGTTGTCCGACTTGTATATGATATTGTAAAAAATGGCACACATATTGCCCTTGCTAATAAAGAATCTATCGTTACAGCAGGAAGCCTTATAATGAATGAAGCAAAAAACAGCGGTGCAAAGATACTGCCTGTTGATAGTGAACATTCTGCAATATTTCAGTGCCTTTTAGGACAGCAAAAACAATATGTTTCAAAAATTACACTGACAGCAAGCGGCGGTCCATTTAGACACAGACCAAAAGAAGCATTTAACTATATTAATAAGAAAGAAGCATTGAAACACCCTAACTGGTCTATGGGCTCAAAAATTACAGTTGACTCTGCAACTATGATGAATAAAGGGCTGGAATTAATAGAAGCAAGATTTTTATTTGATATGAAATCAGAAAAACTTGATGTTATAATCCATCCAGAAAGTATTATTCACTCATATATTACTTTTACAGATGGCTCTACAATAGCTCAGCTTGGAATGCCTGATATGAAAACACCTATTGCAGTTGCATTAGGCTATCCTGATAGAATTAACTCAACAGTCCAGCCTTTAAATATGTGGGAACAGAAATCACTTACATTTTTTAAACCTGATTTACAGAAATTTAAATGCTTAAAAATTGCTGTGGATGTATTAAAAACAGATTCTAATGCTTTAATGACTGCAATGAATGCAGCAAATGAACAGGCAGTTTATGCATTTTTGAAAGAAAAGATAGTATTTAAAGATATTCCTGATGTTATAGAAGAAGTTTTAGGGAAAGTAGAGATACAGGATGCTGAAACTATTGATGAAGCAGAAGCAAATATTATAAAATACCAAAAAGCTGCCGAAGAAATCACAGGAAGATTATAATATATTTTCAAAATCTGAGTTTATGTGTAACAGCATAAATTCAGGCTTATTTGTTTTAATAATGTTCTGCTTAAAGCAGATAACAAAAGGTTGCTTTATAAGATATTTGCAGTAGTAAGATTATGCTACATATCATTAATAATAGTTTTTAATGCAGGAATAAAATATCCTGAATCAATTAATGATAGACCAATCTCTTTTGCTGTTCTTCCTTTACTATCTGTTATTGCAGTATCTGCCCCTGCATTTAACAAAGCATGCACCATATCTATATTATTTTTTATTACTGCAAGCATTAGTGGAGTATAACCCTGACTGTTTTTTATATTTAAATCAGCTCCGTTTTTTTCTAAAAACTGCAGCTGCTCTATATTTGCACTTAAAGTTGCTGCATGGTTTGATATTTTTATGACAGGTGCTTCATCAAAATAAGCAGGTGCATTAATATTAACACCTTTTTTAAGCATAGCAAGCAGAACTAATTCATAACTTTTTATATATACTCTCTCAAAATTTTTAGCAAAAGCCGTCATACCATCATTATCCTGCACAGTCCAGTCTATGCCAGCATTCATTAATATTTCTACAGTTTCAGGTGATTTTACATAGTGAAGTAAAGTGCCGCCATTTTGTGTTTTAAAATTAATATTAACACCCTGCTCTTTTAAAAGCTCTGATAATAAAGCCGTATTATTTTCAGTTACTGCATCATAAAGTTTTGTTTCCAGCTGGTTCATAGACTGCTCCTATACATAAAATTTTAAGCCTTCAAGTTTACTGATAGCTGTATAAAGGCTTTCTAGTTCTTCATATGTCCATACTTCTGTTGTTGCTGATATGCTTATATATTTTCCTGTCCTGCTTATATTTTCTGCAAAATTAACATCACTTCTTCCATCAAAAACCTTTCTTGCATCAGCTAAAAAATTGTTTGTGTTTTCTCCCATAATTTTAAATGTAAAAACATCTGGAAATTTTTGCAAGTCTTTTAATGTTTTGCCGTTATTTTCTATATTCTGCATACTTTCTCCTTATCTTTTATTACTCTGCCAAAAACTCTTCCTATGCCTTCCAGACTTTTTACAGCTTTTACTAACTTTGCAGGCACTTCGGTAGATTTCTCATACTGCCAGCGGCTTCCGGGAAGCGGGTCAAATGGATGGGAATGTATAGTTACTCTGCCTTTCCATTTTTCTATAAACTTATATGTTTCTTCATAAGTTTCTTCTGTTTCATAGGGCAGTCCAAATATCAAATCTACAACTATTTCAAAATTTTTATTTAATAAAAGTTCAATAGCTTTTTCTGTTTCTGCAAGCCCTGAACGCCTGTGCATAATCTTCTGCATATAATAAGATGCAGACTGCAGTCCTAAAACTATCTGCTTATTATCACAGTATTTAACAAGCAAATCTACAAGCTCTTTTGAAACACCTGACGGGTCTAATTCTGATGGAAATGTGCCATAAAAAAGTTTGCCTTTTGTCCCTATTGTGCTGCGGACATTATATAAAAGACCTTCTATTGCTTCTAAATTTATTCCCTTGTTATACTGGTATGATGAAGCATCAGGTGCAATAAACCGCACATCTGCAAAACCTTTTCTGCTTAAAGCAAATTTTATTTCTTCCACAATAAAATCTATACTTCTGTGCCTTAGTCTGCCACGGAAAAGCTGGGGTGTCTGGCAGTAAGCACATCCACTTGGGCAGCCCCTGACTATCTCTATTGGTCCAAGTGAAACCATTTTTCTTGGAAATACTCTGTATTCATCAAGGTTTAATACTTTTTTGCCAGTAATTATTCCTTCCACTCTGCCAGAATGTGCCATTTCTATAATATCTTTAATACTTTCTTCGCCTTCGCCTGCACATACTCCGTCAAAATATTCAAGCATATCTTCACTTCTTGCACTGGGATGAGCTCCACCGCATACAGTATTTATTTTAGGCAGTTTTTCTTTAAGTTTTGTAACATAATCAATATATGCACTGCTTGTGCCTGTTAAAAATGAAAATAAAGCTAAATCATCTTCTTTTAAAAATTCAAAAGCATCCTGTGGTGTTAATACATAATAATCCTTTTCAGGAAACCATTTTTCATAAGCTGCTAAAAGTGCTCTTATAGAGTGTTTATTAGTCTTATCCCTTACAAATACTACTCTTTTCATTTATTTTTTCTTAACCTTAAGTTTTAAACCTTCTATATTTGTAATAATAACTATATCATTTACTAATAAACTTTCGTCACTGTAAGCATTCCATATTTCTTCATATATTTTAACTCTTCCAATGCCGTTTTCCCAATCTATTACACGAGCTTCCTTATCAAGCATAGTTTCTGGACCTGATGATGGTCTTTTTGTAAAATCTTTTATTATAAGCCTGCCTATTAATAAAGCTATCAATAAAGTTGTGCCTGTAATTAATATTATAACCCATAAAGATACAGATATTCCCGCAGAATGCTCGCTGTCAAAAAGCATACGAAGTCCAAAAATAAGGCTCACAAGACCTGCCACTGTTAATGCCCCAAAACTTGTAATAAATATTTCTGCAATAAAAAGCCCAAAGCCTAAAAGTATAAGCATTATTCCTAAAAAGTTTATAGGTATAATATTTGCACCAAAAGCAAATACTATTAAGCATACAATGCCAAGCCCTGCAAAAACAAATGTGCCGGGCATTTTAATTTCAAGCATAATAAGGATAATGCCAAGGAAAAGAACAGCTGCTAAAAAATCAGGGTTAGCTATAATATTATATATTTCCTGCTTAAAATCAGGGTATAAATTGATTATATCTGCATTTTCTGATATATTATATTTTTCAGAAATTATTTTTATAAGCTCATCGTGGTTTACAACTGCATCAACAATATTCAGCTTCAATGCCTCTGATGATGTATAGCTTTTAGATTGTGTAACCATACCAACAGCCACTTCAATATTTTTACCACGCTTTTCTGCAATAGTTTTAATTAATGCAGTAGTGTCATTTAAAACTTTTTCTGCCATATCACCTTTTATATCTTCTCCATTTGATGAAACAGGATGGGCTGCCCCTATATTTGAGCTTTCACTCATTGCAGAAAATTCTGCAGCCATGGTAATAAAAATACCAGCTGAAGCTGCCCTTGCACCATTTGGATAAACATAAGATATAACAGGCACTTTTGCAGAAAGCAGTATCTGAACTATTTTTCTTGTAGATTCAAGAACACCCCCGGTGTATCAATATACATCAATACTGGCACATTATCTTTTTCAGCTTTTGATATATTAGCCTCAATAAATGATGCCGCTGCATCTGTAATCACTCCATCAATAGTAAAAGAGTATATTTTATCATAACTATTTTCACCATAGGATATTTGTGAAAAGCATAGTGTAATCATTACTAATAAAATTATTTTTTTCATATTATATTCTCTCATATCTAAAAAAATAAGCACCATCACTGCTTACAAATTTTCTAAAATATTTTGTAGGAAAATAATTATCTACATGGCGGACAAAACTTGTTTCATATATAGATTTTATTCCTTTTACTTCTTTTAAATTTTCATTTATTTCTTCCGCATAATCATCATGGTCTGTTGCTATCTGCATAAGCCCGCCTTTTTTCAACTTTGAAACCATAAGCTGCATAAATTCAGGCTTTAAAAGCCTTCTTCTTTTATGCTTTTTTTTAGGCCATGGGTCTGGAAAGTTTACATAAATATTACTTAAAGCTTCATCTTCCATAAGCCTCAAAATAAGAGCTGCATCAAACTGGATAATGCGTATATTATCAGCATCTATTTTATTTACCCTTTTTTCTGCCAGTTTAAATATTTTTTTAAATACTTCCACTCCAAGCCAGTTTTCTTCTGTCCTGTCAGCTGCATATTTTGCAATAAACTCTCCATTTCCTATACCTATTTCTAAATTCAAAGGCTTATTATTGCCAAATATTTCCATACATGTTAAAGGTCTTAGCTTAATATCAGGATAAAGCTGGCTCCAGACTGCATCACCATAAAGAGCATTGTTTTCAAAAGGCAGTTTCAATGTTTCACCATTTTTATCAATATTTTCTGCATAACGGATACCTCCCTGCCACCATGAAAAAAATGCTGGAAGCTGCCTTTCATTTTTACTTAAATTATTTTCTTCCATTCTATTCTCATTTACTACTGATTTGATAAATTATTTAACTTCTCCATAATTTCTTCAAGATTTAATCCATGCATAAGGCAGCTTTTTTCTAATGTTTCATTTTGTATACCCATGCAGCTAAGACAGCCCATATTAAGGCTTTCAAAAAACTCTTTTGCTCCATTAATATTTTTTAAAATATCAGCTGTCAAAGTATCTTTTGTAATAATCATAGCTCCTCCTTAAAAAAACACTTGCTATTTTCATAAAAAATAGGTTATCATTTTACTCCCTAAAAAGCAAGGAGGAATGATATGGCAAGACGCTGCGATGTTTGTGGCAAAGGTCCTTTAAGTGGAAACTTAATAAGCCATGCACACAATGTTTCAAGAAGAAAGTTCTACCCTAACCTTCACAGTGTAAAAACTGTTGAGGCAGATGGAACTGTTGTAAGAAAAAAAGTTTGTGCAAAATGCCTTAAAGCCGGCAAAGTTAAAAAAGCATAAGAAAAAAGCTTTTATATACAATTATTCCCGCCTGAATGCTGCTGATTATATATAATCAGATAGTTTTTAGGCAGGATGACAGCTTTATTTTTTTACATATTACTGCCGCTTCGGTTATACTACCCAGCGGCACAGCCTTACCAATGAAAATACACTATTTTCATAACAGTGTTTTTGTATTGTTTTTTTGCTGCATATCAAATCATATCTATTACTTTCAAAAATATTTAAGAAATTTATGCAAATCTTTTGTTGAAGTATTATTCTTTTAGTAGTATAATGTATAAGTAATTTATAATTATATATATGGAGCAGTAAATGCAGCAGCAGGAGTTTGAAAAATCTATATCTAAATTTTTTGAAAAAGCAGGTGTCCGCCTTATAAAAAAAGGTGAAGGATATGATGATAAAATTACATTTCCTGCCTATCTTTTGCTAGATACAAAACGCAAATCATATTATTTTGCAGAAACAGATATTCAAACTATAAATAACGATACTGCACAATCTGTTTCCAAACTCGCTGCGGACAATTCACTTTCAGAAAATAATGCAAATGCTTTATATAAAATAGGTCAGGATATAAGTGCAAATAATAACAAGTTTGAACTTGCTGATGATGATATATCTGCCTTTGAGTGCAAATCTGCACTTATAATCAGCGAAGAAAACAGTGCTGAAATTAAAGAATATTTAAACAGTAATTCATATAAATTCCAAACTGTGCCTTTAAAGGGAGAGTTTTTAGTTATATTTTTTGATAAAGGAATGGAAGATAATTTAGCAGAACTTTATAAAAAATATAGTAATGATACAAATAATATTTTAGAAGAAGATGATATTGCTCCAGTTTTTGCTCCAAAAGAAGACAGCAGTATAGAAGATATTGATTTATCTGCCCCAAAGAATAGTAATTTTGATGCTGAAACACCACTTGTTGAGCCAAAACCTGAAAATGATACAGAAACAAAATCTGCTAAGGTTGAAAGTAACAGCACAGAAAATGCAGAAGAAAGTTCAGAATATACCGCAGAAGATGAGCTGTTAGATAGTATTGATTTATCAGACCTTTTAAAACCTGTGCAGGAAGATGACACTCCAAAAGATGAGGTAGAAGCTGAGCTTTTATATGGAAAGCTTTTAAATGAACAGACAGATAAAATTGAAGTTTCTACAAGCGGACCTGTTGAAAAAACATTTGATGAAATACCTGCGGGTATTATAAGTGAAGAAGAAATAAAAGATATGGCTTCTGATGAAAGCGGCAAATCTAATAATACTTCTTCTAATGATAAAAAAAATGCAAAATTAAAAAATAAAGAAGAAAAACGACAGGCAAAACTTGCTAAAAAACGAGCAAAAGAAGCCGAAAAATATACTTATGAAAATAGAAATAAACCATGGCTTGATATTCCCGGAAAAATAGCTGCAAATATTATTGGTATAATCTTTTTTCTACCAGCATATATATTAAATAAAATTGTGGGCAGGTTTCTTCCTCCTTTTGTAATATACTGGCTCACTGCTATTATTGCAATTTATGGCGGCTATCAGTTCGTTTTCTCACTTTTGCCGCAGCCTTTAAGTGATGTATTTTTAAAAGAAGCTAATAATGCTGTTAATATGATACAAAATTATAAAATTGATATGCCTGACGGTCAAGCAGTAAGTGATATTGCTGAAATGTCTATTGCTATGATGAAAAGCAGTGCAATAGCATTTTACGGTTCATTAAAAGGTGTTGAAATCCTTATGAATAATGGCTATCTTTTACAGTATTCACTGGGATTTGGTGCTGTTATAATGATATTTCCAGCATTTCGTTTTATAGGAAAAACTATTACTATTTTTTCAGTGATTTCTTATTTTATGCTGCCTGTTGTTACATATTCTCAAAGTATGCTTATTCAGCACAGCTTTAATATGCCTGATATTTCTTTAACTGCTTCTGCAGTTCATTTTATAGTTTATATATATCCATTATTACTGCTTTTTGCAGTTTTATATATTTCATCAGCCTTAGTGCCTGATAAAAATACTAGAAAAGAGGTGCTGCCTTGAGTAAAACTATACAACCATTAGAATGGGTAGATGATTTAAGATTAGGTGATTATTCTCTTGATAACCACACAAAAGAATTTTTACGGTTTGCAAATGTATTTATAGATGCAAAAAATGTTGGCAACGGCGAAGAACAGCTTGATAATGTATTAAATCACCTTACAGAATATTCGCACAAGCATTTTCCACCTCAGGAAGATTTAATGGAGCGTATTAAGTATCCATCACTTGATGAGCATAAAACAGACCATAAAAAATTTAATTTAGGTGTGGCAAAACTTCTGAAAAAAAGATTACTGCTTAAAAGAGCAAATGTGCCTGCTGATGAATATGACGAAAGGGGAGTTGACGGCGTTCTAACGGATATTGCCGATTTTATTACAGACTGGTATCACAGCCATATGCTTGGTGCTGATAAAAGACTTTCTGATTATTATAACTACGAATATAAAGAATGATAAAATGTGTGGGGCAAAATTTGCCCCTTTTTTATTCATAAATTATTTTTTTCATATTTTTATAACAATACAGCACCATTTACACTATATAGTGTTATAAATACATCTTTTGAATTATCTTATCTTTTAGATACTTCGCCTTTCAGGCTCAGTATGACCTGCACCCTTCGCAATATAAGTCATTTTGAGCATGATTTTAAAGGCGAAAAATCTATATTATACATATTAAAGCAAGGTATAATTTAAACTTTTTTCGTTAGTTAAATTTAAAATCTATTCACCTGACTGTTCCTTTCCCAGCTTTTTTTTCATAATATGTATTATCCTGTTACTTATTTTTTCTTTAAAATTGTTTAATATTTTAAGTGTTATGCTGTCTAATGCTCCCTGCTCTACTGCTATTTTTGCAGCATTTGCACCGCAGTTAATTACTTCCTGAGCCTGATAAAAGTGAAACATATCAATACCTGATAACTTTGGCTCAATAACTGCCACTGCTTCCTGCATTTTTGCTTTTGCAAGACAGCGGGAAACTATCCCCATAGACCTGCTCATAGTTTCAAGCAGACCGGGGGCTGATGAATTATCTCTTTCTTCTATATATTCATGAAGATGAACTGCCACAATATTTTTGTGTTTATTATTATGCAGCACATCAACAGGCAGCGGGTTAGTAACTGCCCCATCTACATAATAGCTGCCTTCATATAGATAAGGCCTCATAACTCCGGGCACAGAAATACTTGCCCTTATTGCATGTATTATAGGACCTTCTGAAAAAATACATTCTTTACCAGTATCAAGATTAGTAGCTGTAATATATAAAGGTATTTTAGCATCTGAAAACTTTGCGTATCCCAAATGTTCTTCAAAAGCCTGCATTAATTTTTTGCCGCCAATAAAGCCGCCAGAAAATGAAACATCAAATGTCATAAATGTAGATTTTTTGTTTAACCCAGTAAGCCATGATTTTAATATATCAAGCTTTCCCAAACAGTAGTAAGCTGCAACTATTGCACCCATAGATGTGCCTGCCACTGCTGTAATCTGATAACCTTCTTTTTCAAGTGTTTCTATTACTCCAATATGTGCCATACCCTTTGCAGAGCCGCTGTCCAGTGCAAGTGATATTTTTTTATTATAAATTATATCTTTTATTATACTCATAAATTATATTCTCCACCTATTTCTAAAAGAACTAATTTATCTTTATCTATTACTTTTTTTATCCTGCGAACTGGCTCTCCTGCTGGCTCACTGCTCATTGTATAAGTGCCGTAATGCATAGGGATAAACTTTTTGCCGCCTAATATTTCAAAAAGAGCCGCTGCTTCTTCAGGGTTTATATGATGGTCTCGCATCATATAATAAGGGCTGTAGCTGCCTATCGGCATAAGGCATATATCAGGGCTTCCCATGGTGTTTTTTATATCCTTATACATTTCTTCATTATATGCAGTATCACCTGCAAAAAATATTTTATGACCTTTATGCTCTATCATGAAACTGCCCCAGAGCCTTTTATTCTGGTCAAATAAACCCCGTCTGCACCAGTGGTCAGAAGGCAGAAATGTAACACGAACATTATCTTTTAAATAAATATATGACTGATACCAGCCAGCTTCCTGTCTGCTTATCCATTTTAACGGGCAGCTGTTAAAAAGCTCTGATGTTTTAAGCGGAAGCAGTGCTTCCATATCTGGATTATTTTCTAAAAGAGATGATATACTTTTTATACTTAAATGGTCATAATGGTCATGGCTTATAAGAATATATGAAATATTTTTCAAATCTTTAATATTAAATGGAAGTGCTGTATCTCTTTTATTTGTAATTAAATCAAAAAAAACAGGGTCTGTTATAAATGATATACCTGCAATGTTTATATAAAAACAGGAATGACCAAGCCAGTATATTTTATTATCTTCAAAACTATTGATTTTATTAACTTTTATAATAGATTTTTCTTTTGCAAGCTCTTCTTTCTGTGGGTTTCTTTTAACAAGCCATCTGATAGTTTTAAATAAATGAGTTTTCTTTTTGACTAAATCTTTTGAAAACCTGCCATTAACTAAAATATTGCCTGAATAATCTGCCTTTAATAAAGGCAGATTATTATTTAATTCATATTTGATATGGTTTGACATACTTAACCTGTCATCAAATGCTATTTAAAAAGCATTCCTTTTGCAACCTGCGATGCAATTTCTTTACCCTGCAGCTCTGCAAGCAGTTCAAAAGCATATTCAAATGCAGCTGCAGGACCTGCTCCAGTAATAACTTTGCCATCTTTTACAACAAATTTATCATTTTTATAGCTGCCACTTGGTGCATTATTTTCCATGCCAGGATACATTGTAAAATCTTTATCAGCTAATATTCCAGCCTTATCAAGAACCATAGGTGCTGCACATATTGCAGAAACTATTTTGCCTTTGCCATAAGCTTCTTTTATTATATCTATAACTATACTGCTGTCTCTTAAATTAGATGCACCGGGCATACCACCGGGACATATAAAAGCATCATAGTCATCTGTTTTAATGTCTTTTACATCTTTATCAGCCATTATTTTTACATTATGGGAGCTTACCACCTGCATGCCAGTCACGCCAGCAATAGTTAAATCAACTCCACCTCTGCGTAAAATATCCACAGGTGCAAGAGCTTCTATATCTTCAAACCCGTCTGCTAAAAATACAACCGCTTTTTTCATATTTTCCTCCAATTATTATTTAATGAATCTCATAATAGACTTATTAAAATATTAAAAATTTGTTACAAGAGCTTCAATCACTGTATTTCTATTATGCTCTTTTCCTCCAATATAATAAAAATGCTCTTTTAAATCTATATTAAAACTATTCCAATATATATCTATGTAAGAATTCTTACGATATTTATTATGATGCCATGTTGATAGTATAAATTTTGATTTTGTGTTTAACAACATATTAAATAACGATACCTCATCATCATGCCTCCAAGCATTAAAATAATCTGAATACCTATCAATATACGGTGGATCACAATAAATAATATCATTTTTGGTTGCATAATTAATTGTATTATTAAATGATTGAGTTGTAAATTGATAATCATAAGTTTCCAGTAACATTTCAATATTTTTTATTTGATTCACAATCTTTGTAATATAACTTCTTGAAAATCTATTATTCTTTTTACAAAATGGAACATTAAAGTTACCTTTACTATTAAATCGCATCATACCATTAAAACAGCTACGATTAAGAAATATAAAATCATAAGAATTAGGATTTTTATTAAATCTCTCTCTAACTTCCATGTAATAATCATTAGAATATTTATTGAGTTTGATACTTTCACTTAATAAAAATAGTTTCATCTTATCAGATGTTATTACCCCTGTTTTTATATCATTATAAAAGTTGATTATATAAGGATTAGTATCGCAAAAAATAGCTTTATTTGGCTTAATATTAAATCCAACTACGCCTGAACCCATAAAAGGCTCATACCAAATATTATAATTTTCAGGTAATTTATTCTTTATCCATTCTGTTAATTTTGTTTTTATTCCTTGACATTTAATTGGTGGAATTATCATTACTCTCTTCCTATATACTTCAAATATTCTTTTAATGTTGATATTTTCTTTGTTCGTCCATCATTTGTAGTAATAGTTATTTTATTATAGTTCATCCAATAGGCATCAAACATTTCTTCCCCATAATCTTTAAATACTCCATTACCATTAATTATATCTTGTATTTTAGTAATACTTCCTATATTAGCGGTATTACCACTACCGCTTTTATCACTTGCTATTTTCCATTTTTCAATAAAGAAGAATTCTATATTTTTAATTACTGATTCTATTGTATACAATTCATTTATATTAAACATATTTATTTCGTCAACAATATAATTACGAGAATAAATTATGCCTAAACAATAGTGGGCTTTATATTCATTATATGGATACTGAATATTTTTACTTGATGCTCTATTAATAAAATATTCACCGTGTGAACCCAATGTAAACCCATTGCATTTGTTATCACTTTTTCTATAAGTTGTTTTAATATCAACAGCATACTTAATAGAGGGATTTTCTATAAATACAAAAGACATATCAGGATAATAATTTTGATGATCAGCTAAAACCAAATTGAATCCTTTTTCAAATGCAAAACGACTAATAATTGGAAATATATGTATTTCAAGTATTTTAGAAATAATCTTTGTATCGGTAGATATTGTAAAAATATTCTTATATACATCTATAAAACCCTTAATTGTCCAGTTTTTTGATTCATCAGAAACATACTGATTTAATATACTTAAAAAAGCAGAGAATTCTGTTTCAAACTTCTTTTTATCCATATAAACTCCACAAAGTCATACAAAAAAAATAATGTTAGACATTACATTTTATTAAATATTATCCTTCAATTTCATTGCTCTAACTACTAAAAATATACCAATACATATAAAAGCAAGGCTTGCTGCATGTGGGGCACGGATAAAACCAAGCATTAAATCATCAGCCCTAAACATTGTAACAAAACCACGAATTAATCCATATGATATTAAGTATATACCAAAAATTAAACCTGTTGAAATATTTTTACTGTTACGCCAAAAATAATACATAATTGCAGCAGCTGTAAAATTTAAAATCATTTCATAAAAAAATGTAGGGTGCACTGCCAGTGTGCCAAAATCTCTGTATGCTGCAGGCATATGTTTATCTGTAAAGCTGATACCCCACGGCACATATTCTTTTAATTCATATACTTTGCCTTGAAATGTTACTTCTGCCCCGTTTTTAGCTATTTCATTTAATTTTGATACATTTTCTGGCATGCTGTTTAAATTAAATGTATATAATACAGATGTCCAGAAATCTGTAAACACTGGCTTTAATCTGAATATTATTTCTGGTGGAGTAATTACAGGCACCCCATGAGCTTCCCCGTTTGCAAAGTTGCCTAATCTTCCAAGCCCCTGCCCTAATATAAGCCATGGTGCAATTAAGTCACCAAAAAACATAACTTTTATTTTCAAATAGTGAGAATATATAAGGGCTGCAATAAAACCCATTATAATACCTCCATGAATTGCAAGCCCCCCATGCCATACTGCAAATATTTCAAGCGGAGTATCTTTATAAAATTCCCACTGAAAAATAACATAATATATCCTTGCACCAATTAATGCTGCAATAAATACTACTATTATCATATTTTCAAGATATTCTTTTTTATAACCCATTTTTACCATCTTCCTGCCTGCCATAAATATGCAGATAAGAAGACCTGTAATTATCATAAGGCTGTATATACGCAGCTCAAAATTACCTATTTTAAAAAGATATGGCATCATTATAAAAAACTCCAAAATTTAATTGTATCATATTAATATAAAAAATGAAGATGTCAATAATTTAGATAGCAGTATACCATATTTAAGTATGTAATTATATATATATTATATTATACAGAGCCTGAATAGCGAAGTATCTAGATTGCCAAACTCTGACCCATAATATAACATTTAAAATTGCTGCAATCGTTTTTAGATTTTACAAAAAAATACTTGACAATTTCAAGGTATTTCATTAAAAATATAGCCTACGACTTATCACACTGGCAAAATAAGAGCTCGGCGTGTTCCTTATATAATAATATAAGGTGCTTAATCTTATCAGTGGAAGAAAAAAACTAAAGGAGATTAATATGTCGTATATTTCTATGAAAAGCCTGTTAGAAGCAGGTGTTCATTTTGGTCACAGAACTAATCGCTGGAACCCTAAAATGTCAAAATATGTGTTTGGTGCAAGAAATGGTATCTACATTCTTGACCTTCAAAAAACTGTTCAATGCTTTAATAATGCATTTGAATTTACAAGAGATATGGCTAAACAAGGCTGTAATTTCTTATTTGTAGGCACTAAAAAACAAGCTCAAGATGCTATTAAAGCAGCTGCTGAGCAGTGCGGTGCATACTATATTAATAACCGCTGGTTAGGCGGCACTCTTACTAACTTTAATACTATTAAAGGCAGAGTTGCAAGACTTAAAGAATTAGAAGAAATGTTTGCTACTGATTTTATCAAACGCTTTACTAAAAAAGAAGCTTCTCTTCTTAAAAAAGAATATGATAAATTAGAGAAAAACTTAGGCGGTATCAAGGATATGAAAAATATCCCTGATGTTATGTTTATAGTTGATATTAATATGGAGCAGAATGCAGTTTTAGAAGCTCATAAATTAGGTATACCAATAGTTGCAATAGTTGACACTAACTGCGACCCGGAAATGGTTGACTTCCCTATTCCCGGGAACGACGATGCTATCAGAGCATGCCAGCTTATTGCAGGCAGACTTGCTGATGCTATTAATGAGGGCAGACAATCTAGAGAAGATGAACTTGTTGGCGAAGTTAGAGATGCATCTAAAGAAGAAGATGTGGAAGAAAATGAAATAGTTTCTATGGCTGAAGCTGAACTTAATGATATACCAGAAGATGAGGTGAAATAATGGCTGAAATTACTGCATCACTTGTAAAAGAACTTCGTGAAAAAACTGGCGCAGGTATGATGGACTGCAAAAAAGCATTGGCAGAAACAGGCGGCGATTTAGAAAAAGCTGTTGACTTTCTCCGCACTAAAGGTTTAGCTGATGCTGCTAAAAAATCAAGCAGAGTTGCTGCTGAAGGTTTAGTTGTAACTTATATGTCTGATGATTTAAAAAATGGTGCTATCGTTGAAATAAACTGCGAAACAGATTTTGTTGCAAAAACTGATGATTTTATAAAATTTTCTAATGATATATGCAAACTTATTGCTGATAAAAAACCAGCTGATATGGATGCTTTAATGGCTCTTGACTATGAAGGCTTATCAGTTGAAAAAACTATTGCAGAAAAAGTTGCAAAAATTGGTGAAAATATAAAAATCCGCCGTTTTGCTCAATATGATGCTGCTGGCAGATTAGAAGCATATATTCATGCAGGTGGTAAAATAGGCGTATTAGTTGAGTTTGATAATGTATGTGATACTGATAAAGAAGTTATCAGAGATGTTGCTCTGCATATCTGTGCTGCTAACCCACTTTGCATAAGTGATAAAGATTTAGACCCTGCTGTTATTGAGCATGAAAAAGCTATCTATATCCAAAAAGCAAAAGAAAGCGGTAAACCTGACAATATTATTGAAAAAATAGTTGAAGGTCAGGTAAATAAATTTAAACAGGAATCATGCCTTATTAGTCAAAAATTTGTTAAAAATCCTGATGAAAGCATAGCTAAACTTTTAGGCGATAAAAAAGTTATTCGCTTTACTAGATATCAGCTTGGCGAAGGTATTGAAAAGAAAAAAGAAGACTTTGCTGAAGAAGTTAGAAAACAGGCAGGTTTATAAGAAATTTCTCATATAAAATTTCAGGGGGGGGGGAGCTTATGCTCCCCTTTTTAAGTTTAGGATTAATAGATAAAGATGTGGACTTATCCAAAAATTTTATCATATAAATCATTTTGAGCCTGATTTTAAAGGCTAAAAATCTAAAAAATATATATTTACAGCAGTGCATAATATATTCAAAACTATCCAGTTTTGTAGATACTTCGCCTTATTACTCTCAGTATGACCCATTTTGCTTTAACTCTCTACTATAACTTATTTTCTTTTAATCGTTATTTCAAAATCCTGCTTTTGGTCTGCAAATATATCTATGCCTTTTGTAAGCCTGCCAATAGAATAAAGAGAATTTGAAAGCCCAAAATCTCTGTAAAAGAAGCACAAGTTACCAAAAGGTTCATAATATGCAATATCTGAAACATTTGGGTCATAAGATAATGGAAGTCCATTTGTATCAATTCTTTTTCAAATTTTACCAATTTTCTCTGTATTATTATAATCTGACATTTTTAGTGTAAGTGGCAGAAGTGATAAAAAACTTCTACCTGCATTATTATCATATATGATGCCTTCTGCTTTTTCACTGCCTATGAGTATTTCAACTATTACATCATTACTTTTCATTTCTTCCGCTCCTGCATAATAAACAAAAACAAATGTGATATATAATAAAATGCAAAACTTTTTCATACAGCCGCTCCCATATCATAAGCCTGCTGAATATATCTAGTAGAGTTTATCTCCCCTTTTTTCCATACTCCACCAGCATAAATCATGCCTTTTATTTTTATATCTGATAAACAGTCGCAAAGTCCATCAAGACATGCATCAGCCCTGTCAAAAGTAGATTTTCCATTTTCTGCTGCAGTTAATAAATAATATATTTCTTTACCAGTAATTTTAGTATAAACTGCTACAAGCCTGTCTATGAGTGTTTTTAATTGACCGCTTATTGAATAAAAATATACAGGGCTTGAAAAAACTATTACATCGCTTTTAAGAACTTCATCTATTATTTCATCCATATCATCCTTTTGCGAACAAGCGCCATTATGTGTTTCGCAGTATCCACATGCTTTACAGTAGTTTATTTTTTTATCATTTATAAAAATCTCTGTTACTTCACTGCCATTTTCTTTTGCACCTTTTGCAAAGCTGTGGCACAAAGTATCAGAATTGCCGTTTTTTCTTGGGCTGCTGGATATTATAAGCACTCTTTTTCCCATAACTCCACCTATTTCAATTTACTATATTCACTGTCGCTTACAGGTTCAAGCCATTCAGTAGTATTTTTAACAGGAGCTGCATCAAATTTTGATACCATTTTTGGTGGAACAGCTATTGCAATATGAGCAAAAAAACTGTCTTTTGATGCCCCATGCCAGTGTTTTATACCTGCAGGTATCTCTACAACATCACCAGCCTTTAATTTTCTTGCAGGCTTATTCCATTCCTGATACCAGCCATTACCACCAGTAACAAGCAAAATCTGACCGCCTTTATGGTGAATATGCCAGTTGTTCCTGCAGCTCGGCTCAAATACCACATTACTTGCAGATACCCCATACCAGCTTTTAGCTAAAGGTTCAAGATAGCTTTTGCCTGTAAAATATTTTGCATAAACTGTATTTTCTGCACCACGATTAAATACTCCCATATTATAACTTGTTATAAATTGAGCATAACGGACAGCATAATTTAATTTTTCATCACTTAACCCAGTATTTTTTGCCATATTAATATGAGCTTTAAGCTGCGGCTCTGCACCAGCTGATACTGCTAGAAATGAAACTGTTGCAAGCTCTCTTTCCTGATGATTAAGTATTCCTCTTGCAAAAATATCTGCAAATAAATGCTCTTTTAAATACTGCTCAATACCCGGAGCAAATGTCTGCCATTCTGCCACAGTTTTTCTGCCTGATAGTTTTTCTCTTGTTTTCTCGCCTATTTTATCTCTGTCATCTTTTGAAGTAAGCTCTTTTGGCATTTCCCCTTGTATATCTTTGATACCCTTAGACTTTCTTTCTTTTATAACATTAATAAAGGTTGTAATTGCATTTAAACTTTTTGGAAAACCGCAGTAAGCATAACTCTGGATTAAAATTTCATTAATCTCATTAATAGTCATTTTATTATTAAGAGCTTTATTTAATGATACTGCAAGCTGTTCCTGATTTCCAGCAGATGTAAAAGATGATATTTCTACTATCCGTTCTTCTTTTTCTGATAGTGTTGGCTGCATAGCATTAGTCTCCATATAAATCATTATAAAACATATTATAAATAAAACAGTTTTTTTCATACATACCACCTCGTTTTAGATATAATACATTAAATATCTCTTTTTACAATATATGATACATTCTATTTTTTGCATAATACTATCATTTGAACATAAAAAAAGGCTGTGTTTTTATACACAGCCTTTAATGATATATTTATTATAATTAACACATTTAAATTATAATTATTTTGCTGCCCCTGCAGATGCCTCAGCAGCTTGTAAAGCCCATTCAGGTGTTACATTTAAGTCTATACCCCAAAGCACTGGCATTAAATACATAACAAATAAAACAACAACAATTGTGCCAAATATATTTAAACCCAATCCTGCTTTTGCCATATCTTTTATGCGTATGGCTCCACTTCCAAAGACAACCGCATTAGGTGGTGTAGCAACTGGCAGCATAAATGCAAATGATGCAGCAACACAGGCTGGAACAATAGTTGCATAAGGGTGTATACCAAGAGCAACAGCAGAAGCACCCATAATAGGAACAAGCAGAGTAGCTGTTGCAGTATTTGATGTAATCTCTGTTAAAAATACTACTAAAAGAGTAACAAGAGCAATAAAAATCAGCATATGCATACCATTCAGGCTTTCAAGCTGTTTAGCTATAAAAGATGCCAAACCTGTTTTCTGGAAACCTGCAGCAACGGCAAAACCACCTCCAAAAAGGAGCACTATGTCCCATGGAATTTTGACAGCTGTTTTCCAGTCAAGGATAAATATACCTTTTTTCCAATCAGCAGGAATGGTAAAAAGAAGGATTGTGCCAAGCATAGCAATAACAGTATCATTTACATTTTTTAAACTAGGAAATATTGATTTCAGCTTTGGAGAAAATACCCATAAAAAACCCACAAGTAAAAATACTATTAAAACAACAAGTTCTTGTTTACTGATAGGACCCATTTTTTTAATTTCATATTCTATAACATCTTTTCCTTTTGCAAGTTTTAAATCACCTGTTGGAAATAGAATTTTAACAAGAAGCAGCCATGTGCCTGCCATAACTATAATAACAAGCGGCAAGCCAAACATCATCCATTGAGAAAAAGAAATAGTTTGACCATAAGTAGTATTAAGCATACCTACCATAATTGTATTTGGTGGAGTTCCTATAATGGTTGCAACACCGCCAATAGAAGCAGAATAAGCAATAGCAAGCATTAAACCTTTGCCAAAATTCTGCTCTTTAATACCAACAGAGCCATCTAAAAGCTGTTTAGAAGAAATACCTGTAACCTGCGCAATAACCGCTAAACCAATAGGCACCATCATCATAGCAGTAGCAGTATTAGAAACCCACATAGATATAAAACCAGTAGCTATCATAAAACCAAGAGTCATTTTAACAGGACTTGTTCCAACCATTTTAATAGTATATAATGCTATACGCCTGTGAAGATTCCACCTTTCCATAGTAACTGCAACAAAAAAACCACCTATAAAAAGATATATTGTTGGGTCTGCATAGCGTGCAGTAACATCTTTTGCAGCCATAACATTCAATAAAGGATAAAGCAGTATAGGAAGTAAAGAAGTTGCTGGTATAGGCACCGCCTCAGTTATCCACCATATAGCCATAAGTGTAGTAATAGCCGCTACTTTCATTGCAGACGGATTCATACCTTCTGGCGGAGTGATAAGCAGCATAATAATAAAAACAATAGGTCCTAAAAATAGTCCTACCCTTTGAGTAGTAGTATACTCTTTCATCTAACCCTCCAAATTATATCCATGAGCAGTAAAAAACTACTTAGATAATTGTGATTATAGAACAGTTTGCTAGACTGAACATTATTAATCTAGCATATTTATTTTACTAAGGCAATAGAAAGTGAGTTTTTTTATAGAGAAAAATAAATTATTTTATGAAATAATTTGTTTATTAAATAAAAATATTATGCATTAAACATAATATACTGCAAAAAATACTTATAAATCTTTATTATTTAGAGATTTTTCAGCATCATATATGAAAACAGGAAATATTAAAGTATATGGAATATTATGACAGAAAATTTTTATATTATTAGACTGAAAAATAAAACAAACATAAAAAACTGTTTTATTATTTTAATCTATTAAATTATATACATATCTATCAAGAATTGAGCTTATTATTTCAGGCTTGCCATTATTTATTAAAACAGTCTGTTCTAAGCGGACACCAAATTTTTCTGGCAGATATATACCCGGCTCTACTGTAAATATCATATTATCTTCAATTAAAAAATCACTTTTTGGCTTTAATACTGGAAGTTCATGGACATCTATCCCTACGCCATGACCTAATGAATGTTTAAAATATGAACCATATCCCTGTTCTTCTATGTAGGAACGGGCAGTATTATCAATATCACTGCACATTATGCCTTCTTCAATGCTGTCTACTGCCTTTTCCAAAGCTGAGCGGACAATATCAATAACCTTTAATACTTCTTCATCATTTCCTGCATATATCATTCTTGTATAATCACTTGTATATATATCACGGCTTCCAAAATCTATAATAACAGGTTCATTTTCATTAACTTTTTTAGCAGAAGCTGTGCCGTGTGGCATTGCACCGCGAACACCAGAAGCCACAATAGTTTCAAAACTTTCTCCCTTAGCTCCAAGCATTTTCATATGATACTCTAATGCTGCTGCCCATGATTTTTCACTTGTGCCATATTTAAATAATTTTAATGCACGAAGAAATGCTGTGCCTGCCAAATGATACTGCTCTTTTATTAATGATATTTCAGAATTATCTTTTATCATACGAAGTTTCTGCATAAAATCTTTTTCATCAAGATATATTTCTACTCCCTGAGCAGCTATTTTTGAACTGATATTTATAGAGCATGATGGCTGTAATAATATTTTTTTAAAAAACGAACATCTCTCTTTATAAATGCTTGAATAATCGCTGACAATCTCTACAATAATATTTTCAGAAACTTCTTCTGCTGCCTGAATACTGTATCTGCTGTCTGTAAAAAATACTGCTTTCTCTATATCTACAAGCATATATGCAGTAGTGCCTGTAAAACCGCTTAAATATCTTACATCAGTTAAGTTTGTAATGAGAACAGCAGGTATATCAAGACTGCGTAATTCTCTTTGAACTGCTGCAATTCTTGTTATCATTGCCATACTCCATTTGCAAAATAATCTACTGCCATTAAATAAGAATCTTCCCTGAAACCTGCTATTACACCAAGAGCAATATCTGAAAGATATGAATGATGACGGAAAGGCTCTCTTGCAAACACATTTGAAAGATGCACTTCTATAAACTTTGCATTAATAGAAAGCAGAGCATCCCTTATAGCTATACTTGTATGGGTATATGCTCCTGCATTAAGTATAATGCCGTCATATCCTGCTGATTTTTGTATGCAGTCCACTATGTCCCCTTCAGAATTTGACTGAAAGAAATCTATATCCATATCATATTTTTCTGCCTGCTCTCTTACTAAATCTTCAAGCTCATAAAAACTTATTTGTCCATATTTATCTGGCTCTCTCTTGCCAAGCATATTAATATTTGGTCCATTAATCACTAATATATTCATCTGCTTTCCTTATTATGCTGAACTTTTTCTAAAAAGTTTTCAAGCCGCATAAGTTTTCTATCTTTTTCTGATATATCTATTCTTTCATCATCTGCCATATCATCGTGAGTCATACCAACTGCACTTAATATTTCATCCATAATATCTCCTTGAGTAAATGGTGCAGATTCTCCTAAATCAATAGGTGGATTATCACTATCCTTATAGCTTTCATCAACTATTCTGCCATACTGAAAATCATCGTCTATCATATCATTATAAGTCATATTTTCAATAGATGACGGCACCTGTTTATTAAGAAGTTCATTATATTCATTATCTGCTGGCATGCTTTCATCTGTATTATCTTTAATATCTGCATTTTCTTCTGGAATATCTATTATATCTTGACTATCTTCTATATTTTCTAATGTTTCTTCTGTATTTTCTTCTGCTGTTTCTGGTAAAAACTCTGCATTATCTTTTGCTTCTTCTGTATCTGCTTCTGTTTCTGATATTGTTTCATTTATTTCATAAGGCTCATTGTCTTCCTGCAAAGCTGATAATAAATCATCATCTTGGCTTTCATCATCATTTGATAAAGCTGACAGCAAATCATCTGCTGCACCATCTTCTGATGTTTCAGAAAGCTTATCTTCTTCCTGTAATGCTGATAGTAAGTCATCATTTTGGCTTTCGTTATCATTTGATAAAGCTGACAGTAAATCATCTGCTGCACCATCTTCTGATGTTTCAGAAAGCTCGTATTCTTTCTGTAATGCTGATAGTAAATCATCATCTTGGCTTTCGTTATCATTTGATAAAGCTGACAGCAAATCATCTGCTGCACCATCTTCTGATGTTTCAGAAAGCTTATCTTCTTCCTGTAATGCTGATAATAAATCATCATCTTGGCTTTCATCACCATTTGATAAAGCTGAAAGCAAATCATCTGCTGCACTCTCTTCTGATGTTTCAGAAAGCTCATCTTCTTCCTGTAATGCTGATAATAAGTCATCTCGTTGACTTTCTTCTTCATTTGATAAAGTTTCAGCAGGTTCTAATTCTTCACTTTCTTCTGATGTAGTAATTTGTGGCAGGAAATCATCAGGATTATCAGAAAGGCTTTCATCCTCTTCTTCATGCTGCGTAATTAATGGCATATAGTCATCAGGGTTATCAGAGTGAAAATCATCTTCTTCATCATCATAATTTCTAGCATTAATAGATGTATCTGACACTAAATCTGCCATGATAATTTCTGCATTTCTAATTCGTTTATCTATTTCCTGATATGTTTTTAATTCTTCATCCTCTTCGCTGTCTGCTGCATTTTGAGACTGTCGTTTCATCCGCTCATCATATATTTCAACAGGGTTTAATGTCCCCCCAAGCTCATCAATCATGTTGCGGACTTCTTCATCTTCTGGGCTGCGGATAAATGCACCTGTTAGATATTTAAGAGCTTCTGTATTATCCCCTTTCTCTTTGCAGATAATACCAAGCAGTTTTAAAGCCTTGTAGTTATTGTCATCTTCTGCTGTAACATCAAAAAGCAGGTCTCGTGCCTGGTCAAAAAAACCTTTATAAACATAGGCTTCTGCAAGAAAAGTTTTAGCAGCACAGTTTGATGGAAAACGCTCAACAGCTGTTTTACACATTGCTATTGTTTCGTCATATTTTTCCAGTTTATTATATGCTAATGCAATAGGTATAAAATAACCAGAATTAGGCTCTGCTTCCATTTTTGAAAGAAAATAAGCTATATCAGACATATAGCGAGCATGTGTCCTTTCGTCCACCAGCTGCACCCCTTACTTATATTAGAATTGTTTTAGATAAGGATTTTAGATTATAAAAATGCAGAAATTATATCTTTTCCTTATCTAAAACTAATATAGCAGTTTATATATATTACTTTTATTTATAGAAATAAGTCAATTAATTCTTTTGGTTTTATATCATTTATAATAATCCCCTGCATATTTTTGCCAGAAAATGCCACACTTATACCATTCTTGCCTGCTTTTTTATCTTTTGATACAGCTTCAAGCATTTTATCTATATCTTTTGGCTCATAATGAGTTGGATATTTAAGTGATTTTAATAAACCATATACTGCTTCGTATGTTTCTTTATCAGTATAGCCATTTTGTAAAGCATATTTTGATTCATATATCATACCTAATGCAACTGCAAATCCATGATGAATTTTATAATTAGAATCACTTTCTATACCATGAGCTGCTGTATGACCAAAATTAAGCAGTTTTCTAATGCCAGCCTCTTTTTCATCCTGCTCTACTATCTCTGCTTTTAACCTGCATGATTCAGCAATTATATATTCCATTATTGCTTTTGAGCGTTTTAAGATACTGCTTTTATTTGCATTAATATATTCAAAAAATTCTTTATCTCTAATGGCTGCTATTTTAATAGATTCTACAAGTCCGTTTAAATATTCTTTATCAGTTAAACTGTCTAAAAAATTGCTGTCAATTAACACCATACCTGGCTGATAAAAAGAGCCAATATTATTTTTTATTCCTTTAAAATTAACTGCTGTTTTGCCACCAACACTGGAATCTACCATTGCCAAAAGCGTTGTAGGGACTTGAATAAGCTTAATACCACGCATATATACTGAAGCTGCAAAAGCTGCCACATCACCAGTTATGCCGCCGCCAACTGAAACAAGTGTAGAATCTCTTAAAGCATTATGCTGCCTTAAAAAATCAAGCATTTTTTCAAGACTTAAAAATGTTTTATTTTTCTCTGCTGCCTGAAATAAAAATACACGCTCTTTTGGAATGATATTTTTATACAAAGATGCAACTTTACTGTCTATAATAAAATAAGCACCATCTTTTTCATACTTGGCAAGTTTATCCCCAATAAAATCACTGCCTATAAATATATTGTAATTTGTTTTATTTTCTAAAATATTTACTGTAATGCTTTTCATTTTTTAATCCCTGCCTCTGCACATATATATTTTACTATTTCATCAATAGATTTATCTGATGTATCTACTAATATATCTGCTGATATATAATAATACACTCTTTTTTGCATAAGTAAATTTAATTTATCTATTCTATCTTCTCCCATAAGCAGTGGACGGATATTTTTTTCAAATGATAATCTGGATATTATCACATCAGGCCGTGCCATAAGGCATACAGAAATGCCGTTTGCATTAATAAGCTTCATATTATCTTTATAGCAGGGCAGCCCGCCACCTGTTGCTATGATAACATTCTGTAACTGAAAAGTGCTTGTTAATACACTTCGTTCAAGCTTCCTAAAATAAGCTTCATCATGTAATTTAAAAATTTCAGCGATACTCATACCTGTTTCTTTTTCAATAAGGCTGTCTGTATCAATAACTCTGCGGGAAGTAACACGGCTTAAATATGCACCTGCTGTGCTTTTGCCTGTCCCCATAAATCCTGTTAGATAAATACGGTCTTGTTTATTCTTTAAATTTTCCATAAATCTACTCACTTTTAGAGATATATCTGACAAAAAAATTTTTCCAACTATGCTGGTTTTACATTGCTTAACACAATGCAAAAATTATAATGCAGTAATACTTTAAATCGCACCCAAAGTTTCATTTATTATATTATATCTTTATTCATACTTAGGAAGTTTATTTTTATTATATGCTTCTAAATATGTGCCAGTATTTTTCTTGTTTGTTAAATATCCTGTTCTTGCATTTACTCTTTTATATACAATATTTTTAGGTGTCTTGAATGAAAATTCAGCATCTGCTCCAAAATATTTCCGCTGAAATGAAGATATTACAGGGGCAGCAAGCCTTCCACCACTGCCTGCATAAGTTATAGGGCTTAAATCATCATAGCCAACCCACACTACTGCTGTATAATCACCAAAAACAGTGGCAGTCCAAGCATCTTTTGTATCATTAGATGTGCCAGTTTTAGCACCTGTGCCTTTAAGCAGGTTTGCTCCTCGTGCTGTGCCTCTGCTTGCTACTGTCTGCATAATATATAATGTCTGATATGCAGCCTCAGCAGAAACTACTCTCTCACCCTGTGGCCTTAAATCTACATACTTACTGCTGATTTTATACCCTGTTGCAAGGACAGCCTTTTTATACTCCCCCATATTGCCTATTGTAGAATAAATTTGAGCAACAGTCAATGGGGTAGCAGGAAATGCACCCAAAGCCATAGCATAAAATGGTTTAACTTCATCATTCATACCCATTGACTTACTTAATTCACATATATAATCAAGCCCAACATGCTCTGCAAGTTTTACTGTTGAATTATTAAGAGAATATGTAAAAGCATAGCGGATAGGAATTTTTCCCATAAAATAACCATTATAATTGTTTGGTCTGTATATTATATCGCCTACCCTGAAATCATAAGGCATGTCTATAATCTGGTCTGATGGCTTTATTCCTTTTTCAAAGGCTGCTAAAAATACAACTGGCTTAAATGTAGAAGCCATCTGCCTTGATGTAGTTAGTGCTCTATTAACCTTTGTATCATACTGTCTGCTGCCTATTGCTGCCATTATCTCCTGAGTATTATTATTAATCAGAACAAAAGCTGCCTGCAGCTTATCATCTTTATCTTTAAAATACTCATTCAATGCACTTCTTGCTGCAAGATTTGCCTTTTCATTATAACCTGTATATATTTCTATATTCTTTTTTCCAAGATTTTCTTTTATCTCTTTAATATCTGCTATCTGTTTAAATACTCCATTTAAATATGCAGGCTCCACTATCTTTATATTTTCAGGCTCTAATTTAATAGACATTGCCATATATTCTGCCAGCCTGCTGGATGATATAATATTCTGCTGATAAAGTTTATTTAAAATACTGCGTGCTTTCCTGTCTAACTCCTGATAATCTTTTACAGGGTCATAATGTTTATTTGAAAAAGATATTACAGATAATAAAAAAGCAGTCTGTAAATAGTTGATTTCTTTTATATCTTTATTAAAATAATATTTTGATGCTGCAGCTATTCCATAAATATTTTCTGCATAGTTAGAACTGTCTAAAAAAAGCTTGGTAATTCCTACTCTGCTGTATTGGTTATGCAGCTTATCAATAGTATACCAGCGTAAAAGCTCTTTTTTAAAACCGGAAAGCCTGCTTTTAGATATAAGCATATCTGTATAATGAAGATATGCAGCAGCTTCCAGAGAGAACGGCTCTATGCCCTGATAATTTAATATTATCTTTTTCCACCTTTCTATACCCTGCTCTTTTACTGTATTATATCTTTCATTTATCAGGATTTCCACCATTGGCATAATCTGAGATATATCATAATCGCCACGGAGCTTTTCCTGCCTGACATAATATTTTTGATACATTACAAAATCATTCTGCCCGTAAACAGTAAAAGCTATTGTATCATTATATGCAGCAATATTATCTGTTTCAGGCACATATACTTTTATATATTCAACTTCTGAATGAATATATAAAGCAAGACCTGCTGCAAGCTGCAAAACAAACAAAATAATAAAAACTGCAATTAATTTTTTCATATTACTTTATTCAGATAATCTCTTAATTTTTCTAATGCTTTATATCTGTGGCTTATTTTATTTTTTTCATTATGTTCTATTTCTGCTGTAGTTTTTCCATTTGGCAGTAAAAATATGCTGTCATACCCAAAACCATTTTCACCCCTTTCTTCATACCCTACTTCACCTTCAAGCTCTCCATGAAATGTTTTAACAGTTTTACCATTTTTTGACAGAGCTATTGCGCAAATAAACCTGCATTTCCTGTCTTTTTTCTCCTGCATTTCCTTTAATATCTTTATATTATTGGCTTTATCATCACCATGAGTGCCTGAATATCTAGCAGAATAAATGCCCGGTGCTCCATTTAAAGCATCAACTGATAAGCCTGAATCATCTGCTATTACATATTCATCTTTTAACTTAGAAGATAAAAAATCAGCCTTAATTTTTGCATTTTCTTCAAAAGTATTACCTGTTTCTTCCACATCTTCCATATCAGGAAAAGATTTGCATATAATATCTGCTCGTTCCATAATTTTATTTATTTCTTTTATTTTCCCTTGATTTTTTGTTGCTACATATAAAACCATAGTTTACCCCGTATACTGAAAAGCTGAATATATATGATAAATTAAAAGCGGTGTTAAAAAATATCCTGCTTTATGTGAATATTTAAAAAATGCAGTTAAAAGAATAATTGTATATATAATCAATATAACATCATCTGCCCTTGTAATGTTATAATGTATTAATTCTGGTATTACAGCAATCATCATGCCTATAATATATTTTAATATTACAGGCAGCACCATAAGGATAAACAGAGCCGCCGAAAGATGAGTTTTTATACCATTTTCCTTTGCTTTATTTTCTGCTGTTTCAAGACCTGTAACAGCTGAAATATATACTATAATATTTAATATAATAATTAAAACCATTTCAACATTTAAAAATGGTGTATCATTATTTTTAATAAATAATTTAATCAATGCAGTATATGGAATAACTGCTAAAATAACAGCTAAAAATACATTGCTTATATAATTTACAGTTATTTTCATACTATATCCTTTGAAGCCTTACAACACTTTCTATATGATAAGTATCAGGATACATATCATATAGTGTAAAATCAGTTATTTTATATTTTTCTTCAAGCCTTATTATATCGCGGGCAAGAGTAATCGGGTTGCATGAAACATATATTATCTCATAAGGATGTAATCTTTTTATGTGTTCTATTACTTTTTTATCTGCACCATTTCTAGGCGGGTCTAAAAAAATGCAGTCACATTTTTTGATTTTTGATAAAAATATGCCGCTGTCACTGATTTTTATATTATAACCTGACTGCCTGCCTAAATTTGCTGAAACCTGCTCATATTCACATGCTTCCACTCTGCCTTTTGCCATTAATGCACATGTAAAAAAACCAGAACCAGCATAAAGCTCCACAATATCTAAACTATTTGATACAAGACTTGAAGCATACTCTTGAAAATCATTTAGTAAATACCTATTTGCCTGAAAAAATGATTTGTGTGTAACCTGCACGGCTCCATAAGCTGTATTAAAAGCTATATTTGAACAACCATATTTTTTATTATTTATACATACCCCTTCAAAACTGCCTATATGTTTATAATCAATACTTTCTGCCCTTATATCTGCAAGCGATAACCCCTCATCATTTTCTATTGCATATATTTCACCAGATAAGTTATTAATCTCTGCAAATTCTTTCATTTTCTTATAAAGACTTTCTTTAATTACAGGACATTTTTCTGCCATAACAAGTTTATTTGTGCCATGCTCAAAAAAACCAATTTTGCCATTTCTGCTTCTTGCTGTTGCTCTCAGCCTGTATTCTTTACTGCTGCTTTCCACAATTTTTATTTCAGGCATATTATGCTTATATTTTCTAAACTGGTTTAATACTATGTGTTTTTTTATATTTTTTTGTGCTTCATAATCAATATGAGCAAAAGAACAGCCGCCACATATATCAGCTGCAGAGCATAATGGTTTAACTCTCAAATGTGATGGCTTAACTATTTTAATAAGGCGTGCAAAAGCAAAACTTTTTTTATCATCAAATATTTCTGCTTCTACTATATCGCCTTCCACAGTTTTCTGCACAAATATTACCTGCCCGCTTTCACTTCTGCCAACACCAGCTCCACCATAAGCTGTATCTGTTATTTCCAAATTTTTTATAATTTCCTTTTTCATAGTCAATTAATATAAAGAATTTTTTTAAAGATGTATAGTATATTTTACAATAAGAAACTCTGTTACAACCCAAAAATAATTATTCAAAAATATATACTTTTGGCAAATTTTAATGCTATAATTGTAAAAAATAATGTATAATGATGATTATGGTATTTTTATTGCATTTCCGTAATAAATATAATATAAATAGTTTAGGAGATATTATGGCAATAGGCATATATGATTCAGGTATAGGCGGCTTAACAGTATATAAAGCAGTAGCAGCATATTTTAAAAAGCAGGATTTAATATATCTTGGCGATGTAGCAAGAGTGCCTTATGGCAACCGTTCAAAAGAAACTATTATCCGTTACAGTGTAGAGTGTGCCTCTTTTTTAAAAGAAAAGTATAATATTTCTGCATTAATCGCTGCCTGCAACACTATTTCTTCACATGCTATTCCTGATTTAGACAACTCATTAAATATCCCTGTTTTAGGTGTTATTAAACCGGGTGCAAAATATGCCGTAGATTTAACTAAAAATAAAAAAATTGGTGTGCTTGGCACTCATGCGACAGTCAACAGTAAATCATATATCCATGCAATAAAAGAAATACTGCCTGATGCTCAGGTTTATCAGCAGGCATGCCCGCTTTTTGTGCCGCTTGTGGAGGAAGCTGTTATTTCTGGCAAGATGGCAGAAACAGTTGTAGAAGAAACACTTAAAAATATTGCAGAAACTGGCATAGACACTGTAATTTTAGGCTGCACTCATTACCCAGTATTAAAAGATTTAATTGCAAAATATCTGCCTAATGTTTCTATTGTAGACAGCACTCACTATATTATAGAAGATATTAAAAAATTAAATTTATCAGATACAGAAAAAGGTCTTAGAGAAGTGCTTGTAACAGATGATACACCTGCATTTTTATCTCTTAAAAATATTCTTGTTGGCAATGTGCCTGTGCAGGTAGTTGATATTAATAAGTAACATGTCATCCTGAGCCTGTAAAGTGAAACATCTGGAATATAAAATATGCAGTAATCTTTAAGTTTATCCAAAAATTTTGCCATATAAGTCATTTTGAGCCTGATTGAACTTACCCAAAAATTTTGAACTAAGCCACTAAATAAATTTCTTTTTCCTGTAAAGGTGTAAGTCCATTAGCTTTTATTCTGTAATTATTATAGAAATCAATATATTTTTCAAGTTCATATTTAAACTGTTCTATATTTTTGAATTTGTTAATATAAACCAATTCACATTTTAAAGTAGCAAAGAAACTTTCCATAACAGCATTATCATAGCAGTTGCCACGCCTTGACATACTCTGCTCTATATTATTTTCCTTTAATAACTTTCTAAATTGATTAGCCTGATATAATATACCCTGGTCTGAATGTATCATTAACCCTGTTGTATCTTTTGTTTTATCTATTGCCTGTTTTAAATTATCTATTACCATTTCTTCATTATTATATTTGCTTACACTGTATGCTGTTATTTCTCTGTTATACAAATCCATTATTGCTGATAAATACACCTTTTCATTATTAATTTTTATCTCTGCCACATCTGTTACCCATTTTAAACATGGTTTCTCACTTGTAAAGGCTCTGTTTAATTTATTGCTGCATATATGACTTACTCTGCCTTGTTTATACCTTTTCTTAACCCTGATTAGTGATGAAATTTTTAGTTCTTTCATCAATTTATACACTGTCTTCCTGTCATAAGTATAACCCAGTTTCTCTAATGCCTTTGTTATTCTTGGATAGCCGTAAGTCTTGTTAGATTTTTCATATATTTCTAATATATATGCCTTGACTTCTGCATATTTATCTAATGCAGCAGGCTTTTTAACATTATAATAGTAAGTGCTTCTTTTCATATTACTCACAGACAACAGGATATCCAAACTGTAATACAGCCTTAATGCAGTTATTATTTGTGCTTTTTCTGTTGAACTCTCTGTTCCTTTGACTGCATTAAGGCTTCCAGCTTTTTTAAATATGCATTCTCCGCTGACTTGTAATAAAGCTCTTTTTCAAGCTCTGATATTCTCTCTTTTAATTGTCTTACTTCTTCACTATCATCTGATTTAGTGAGTTTAATATCAGTAGAGTTTGAGTGTTTACTCTTTTTACTGTTCGGGATATTCTTATCTGACATATTATCTCCAATAAACTTACTGCAAAACTTATTCCAGTCATATATTACTGATGCTGATGGTATATTAAAATATAGTGCTGTCTGCTCATAACTTAAATTATTTGATGCCTTATAAGTTAACACATTTAATTTAAAATCTCTACTATATTCATTGCGGGTAAAGCTATGATGTAAACTTGATTCGCCTGAATGCTTATATCTGTTATAGATATTACATATTACTCCTTTATGAATTTTACAGCATCTTGATAATTCACTGGCACTCATTATTCCATTTTCTATGACTGTTACTAGATATTTCTTAAACTCATAGCTGTATTTTCTTGCCATATACACTCCTTATATGGCTAGTACAACTTTTTCGGGTAAGTTCAAAAATCTAAATTATATATATTACAGCAGTGCATAATGTATTTAAAGTATCTAGTTTTAGATACTTCGCCTTTTAGGCTCAGTAAGACACGGAAGCAGGCTTATAACGAGCCGTATGAAAGTGAGTGGTAGATGAACTTGTTTTGGCAGCAAAAAACCTAAATTATTTATATTGCAAATAGAAAATAAACCAATAAAGATTTTTTATGCTTAAAATCGCGAAATTTTTAAGATATTATCTAAAAATCTTATAATTTAATTAATATTTTATATAATACAAAAAAACCGCCGTATTTTAATACGGCGGATATTTTTATTATTTTATATGTATTTAATGTATGAATATGATAAATAGGTTTTACCTAATTACATCATACCCATTCCACCCATACCGCCCATGCCTCCCATATCAGGAACTGCTGGAGCTGCTTTTTCTTTAATTTCAGTGATAACTGCTTCTGTTGTAATCATAAGACCAGCAACTGATGCAGCATTTTGTAATGCTGAACGAGTAACTTTAGTTGGGTCAATAACACCTGCAGCCATCATATCTTCATAGTTTTCTGTATAAGCATTAAAACCATAGTTAACATTTTTGCTTGCTTTGATTTTATTGACAATAACACTTGATTCAAGTCCTGCATTTTCAACAATCTGGCGTAATGGATATTCTAAAGCTCTTGCAATAATATTTACACCAACCTGCTGTTCTTGAGAAACTTTTATATTTTTAAGAGCTGAAACAGTTCTTACTAATGCAACACCGCCTCCAGGAACAATGCCTTCTTCAACAGCTGCTTTTGTAGCTGCAAGAGCATCTTCCACTCTATGTTTTTTCTCTTTCATTTCAGTTTCTGTTGCAGCACCAACTTTAATAACTGCTACACCACCAATTAATTTAGCAAGGCGTTCTTGAAGTTTTTCTCTGTCATAGTCACTTGTAGTATCTTCAATTTGTTTTTTGATTTGAGTAACTCTTGCTTTAATATCGTCAGTATTACCTGCTCCTTCAACAATTGTTGTGTTATCTTTATCAATAACAACTTTTTTTGCTCTGCCTAAATCTTCAAGTTCAACACTATCTATTTTAATACCTAAATCATCAGTAATAACCTGACCGCCAGTTAATACTGCAATATCTTTAAGCATTTCTTTTCTTCTGTCGCCAAAGCCAGGAGCTTTTACAGCCACACAGTTTAATGTGCCGCGAAGTTTATTTAATACAAGTGTTGCAAGTGCTTCACCTTCAATATCTTCTGCTATAATAACAAATGGAGCATTTACTTTTGCAAGTTTTTCTAATACTGGAAGAATATCTTTCATATTAGAGATTTTTTTCTCATGGATAATAATGTAAGCATTTTCAACAACTGCTTCCATAGTATCTGGGTTATTTACAAAATATGGAGAGAGATAGCCTCTGTCAAACTGCATACCTTCAACAACATCTAAAACTGTTTCCATAGATTTGTTTTCTTCAATAGTGATAACACCGTCTTTACCAACTTTATCCATTGCTTTTGCAATGATACCACCAATTTCACTATCATTATTAGCTGAAATTGAGCCAACTTGTTCAATTTCTTTATTAGTGCTTACTACTTTTGAAATTTTTTGGAGTTCTGCAATAACTGCTTCAACCGCTTTATCTATACCTCTTTTGATTTCCATAGGGTTAGCACCAGCTACAACATTTTTCATACCATCTCTATAAATATATTGAGCAAGCACTGTTGCAGTAGTAGTGCCGTCACCTGCTACATCGTTAGTTTTAGATGCAACTTCTTTAACCATTTGAGCACCAATATTTTCAAGAGCGTCTGCAAGTTCCACTTCTTTTGCAACACTAACACCATCTTTAGTGATTAATGGTGTGCCGAATTTTTTTTCTATAACAACATTTCTTCCTTTTGGTCCAAGTGTAACTTTAACTGCATTTGCAAGCTGGTCAACACCACGCATAATAGCCTGACGAGCATCTTCACTGAATGTAATATTTTTAGCCATTTTTTGTAATCTCCTAAATAGTTTTTTAATTAATTATTATCCAATGATACCTAATATATCATCTTCTCTCATAATAAGCAGGTCAACACCCTCTATTTTAACTTCTGTTCCAGCATATTTACTGAAAAGAACTTTATCCCCTGTTTTTACTGTTGGTTTTATAACATTACCATTATCTAAATATTTACCTGCACCAACTGCAACTACTTCACCTTCCTGTGGTTTTTCTTTTGCAGAATCAGGGATAAAAATACCTGATGCAGTTTTTTCTTCGCTTTCAAAGCGTTTAACAATTACTCTGTCTTGTAAAGGTTGGATTTTAGCCATTATACCTCTGAGCCTCCTGTATATATATTAATTATGTTTTAATAATTTAGTGCTGCTTTTAATTAGCACTCACTTTTTATGAGTGCTAATATTACAATGATATAAAAAAAAGCAAGTGGAAATTTCAAAATTATAAAAAAATTTACAAATTTTCTGCAAAAATCATCTAGTTTTTTATATATCCTAAGTCATAAAGGCTTGAATATTCATTTTTGCATACTATTATATGGTCTCTCAGCTTAATGCCAAGAGTGGAAAGCGATTCTGCTACTATATTTGTAAGCTCTATATCTTTTCTAGACGGGCTGCTGTCTCCTGACGGGTGGTTATGTGCGATAACAACACTTACTGCCTTATTTTTCAGTGCATATTCTGCTATCTGTCTAGGGTATACTATCGCATTATTTACAACACCCTCTGTCATTATTTTCTTATCAATAAGGAAACCTTTACTGTTTAATAGGATTACTGCAAAATTTTCATTTTCTGCAAACCCGATATGATATTTTAAAAGCCTGTATATCTGCTCCGGACTAGAAAGCGACTGCTTTGTTTCACAATATGAGTTTTCTATCCTGTTATAAAATTCAGCAGCTATCCTAAAAAATCTTTCTGTTTCTTTTCCTGCACCATCAAACTGCTGGAAGTTAATATTAAAAATATTGCCAATAGAGCCTGCCTGCATAAGCATTTCTTTCGCAAGCGGCTTCACATCCTTTCTAGGTATACAGTAACCAAGTATTAATTCTAATATTTCATAATCAGCTAAAACTGATGGTGCTTCATCAAACTTCTTTTTCAGTCGCTGTCTATGACCTTGATAGTGAGGCTTTTTATTATCCATAGTATGTTAAAATTTAATACCCAGCTCTGCTCCAATACTAAAACCAGATAATGAAGAAATATATGGATTTTTCATCGGTGTAAAATCATATAAATATTCACCATATACCCTGAATGCTAATATATGATAACTGTATTGCAGACCTGCCTGAGCAAGTATGCCACCGCCAGACAAATTCTGCTTATTTTCTATGCCATTTTGATAAACTGTATTTAAGTTTCCAAAAGTATAAACAGCACCAATGCTGGCAAAAGGTGCAACAGAGCCAACAGATAATTCTATCGGATATAAACCTGTTGCAAGCACTCCAATATTATATACTGTCCCTTTAAACTGAGTAGACACACCATCTATATCAAAACTTTTTTTGCCATCTGCATACGACAGAAAAGCCTGTAATTGAACATTTTTGTTAAAATCGTATGCTCCGCCAATTTTTAGTTTGTTTTGAAACATTGTTAAATACTTGCTGTCAGGCATAAAGTAATTATAGCCTATACGAAGCGACCATTTTTTTTCATCAACTCTGTCAAGTGAGATTTTTTTCTTATTAAAATCCGGCTTGCCTTTTGAATCAGTTTTGAAATCACTTGACTGTTCTTGTTGTGCTGCTTCCCCTTTATTATCTTCTGCTGCAGCTTGTGCAAAAGCCTGCACTGCAATAAGCATACAGAACAATGTAAGAAAAATTTTTTTCATATTACCCATCCTTTTTATTCTTCTATTTGGTTTAATTTATTTTCATATTCCTGCTGTTTTGTTTCCAGCTCTGTAACAGCACTATCAAGCTCAGTAAAAGCATTTTCTATCATTTTATTAAGTTCTGCTAATCTTTTACCATATTCTCCAATCAAAAGTCCATCATTATTAGTTGATGCTTCAATTAATAATCTATTTAATTCTGCTACTTCATTTTCATAAGTGCTTATATCATTTTCCAGCTTTTCCACAAGCTGTTCTAATGGCTTCAATACTTTATTTTTTTCTGATATTATCTCACTTCTTAATTTTCTGGCATCTTTCTTATTCAGTTTTGTTTTTGCTTCCTTTAATTTAGCTGTATTTTCTTCCTGCCAGCCTTCTTTTTCTAAAAACTCTTCATAAGTGCCTTCAAATACATAAGGATATTCATTCTGAAATACTATTAATCTATTTGCAAGTGCATGCAGGAACATTTCATTATGAGTTACCATTATAACAGCTCCATTAAAATTATCAACTGCTTCTATTAAAGAATCACATGCATCCATATCCAAATGGTTTGTTGGCTCATCAAGCATTAAAACATTCTGCGGGCTTGCTATAATTTTACCAAGCATAACACGGCTTTTTTCGCCGCCTGAAAGAACTTTTATTTTTTTAAGTGCTGCATCCTGCTCAAAGAGCATAGCTCCGCATATATTTCTAACATAAGTTCTATCAAAAGTATCTGAAACTGACTGGATTTCTTCTTCTATAGTGTTATCTGGATTTAAAGAAGAAATATTTGTCTGCTCATAATAACCTTTCACACATCCTGTATGATATATAACATTTCCGCTTGAAGCTGGAAGTATCCCTGCAAGCACCTTTAAAAGAGTAGATTTACCCTTGCCATTTTTACCAATCACTGCTATTTTATCTTCACTGCCTATTA
The DNA here is from genome assembly GCF_000487995.2 of Mucispirillum schaedleri ASF457. Lineage (NCBI taxonomy): Bacteria > Pseudomonadati > Deferribacterota > Deferribacteres > Deferribacterales > Mucispirillaceae > Mucispirillum > Mucispirillum schaedleri. The sequence goes on along the minus strand of NZ_CP097562.1, from coordinate 1,229,758 downwards.
TTATAGATAAGTCATTAATTAAAAATTTCCTACCATCATAAGAAAAGGAAATATTTTCCGCACGCATAATCTGTTTTGATGCAATAGGCTTATACTTAAAAGCAAATTCCAAGTTTTTAATGGCTTCAAGTTTATCCTTTTTCTCCATTTTATTAAGAGTTTTTATACGGCTTTGCACAAGCCCTGCAAGCCGTGCCTTTGCTCTAAACCTTGTAATATACTGTTCTAACTCTTTACGCTTCTGCTCATCATTTATCCGTGTTTTTTCATATATTTCTTCATCTCGTGCTATCTGCTCATAAAATTTATCAGTTCTACCTTCTATTTTACGCACTTTTGCCCTGTGAATGCCTGCTGTATGGCTAATTATATCATCCATAAACTGCCTGTCATGAGTAATAAGTAAAAGCTCTCCTTTCCATAAATTTAAAAAACCTTTAAGCCACCTTACAGATACAATATCAAGATAGTTTGTAGGTTCATCAAGCAGTAATAAATCAGGGTTTGCAAGTAATGTTTGAGCAAGCATCAGACGCACTTGAAAACCACCAGAAAAAGATGACGGGCTCTTTTCCATATCTTCTTCTTTAAAGCCTAAACCAAAAAGAATTTTTTCTGCTTTCCATTTATCATGGATTTCTTCATCAGTAAGTCCAAGCATAGCTTCTTCTATAACTGTATTTTTTGCAAACTTAATATGCTGCTTTAAAAAGCCGATTTTATAATTTTTAGGAATAGAGATTTTGCCACTGTCTGCTTCTTCTTCCCCTGTTATAATACGCATAAGAGTTGTTTTGCCATTGCCATTTCTGCCAACAAGACCTATGCGTTCACCCTTATTAATATTAAAGGTAACATTTTCAAATAAAATTTTTGAGCCGTAGCTTTTAGAAACATTATCAAAACTAATCATAAATGTATTTTTCATTTTTTTGTAATTTTGGCAAGTATTTTTTTTGGCACGATGTTTGCTATAAGTATTGCATAAGCCAAGCAGGGTGGCAAAGGAGCGTTTATAATGACTGATTCTCTATTAATTTCTAATTCTAACCAGTATGCAGCATATACTGCCGCAAGTAAAAATGAAAAAAGTGTATCAGAACTTTCAAAACTTCTGCGTGGAGAAAAAGTAGACAGCAGTAAGTCTAATTCAGAAGACGCAGGAATGTCTATGGATAAAGTAATCATTTCGAAAGAGGCATTAGAACGATTGCAAGCTGTTAGTATGGCTTAAACCGACAAGATTAATATCCGCCAAATATTTTTCAAAAGTCAGCATATTGTTTTAATGCATAAACATAATAATATCCTTCCGACAATGGAATTATCCTCTGCCTGTTTCATTTATTAAGCAACCGCCAAATCAGCTTAGAAACAGGCAGGGAGTCCATTATCACTTAATTTATTGAATTGACTTTTTGTATAATATAATATAATATATGATATATATTATGGGGTTAATTATGGAACTGACTTGTCCTATTCGTGGGATACTAAATACCAATGATAAATCAAAAGATGGTTTACATTTTTCAGAAGAAAAAATACGAATTGATTGTGTTATTTTTTTGCTATCAAAGGGGTATCCTAAGGAATGTATAAAATTTGAAACAAATGTTTGGGATATAGGAAATAGTGGCAGAAACCATTTAAGAGCTGATATTGTCGTTTATGAAACAAAAGCTTCAAAGAAAATTCATATTATTGTAGAGACTAAAAGAGATACAAAAGATAAAGAAAAAGCTATTGAAAATCAGTTAATCCCTGCGTGTACAAAGCAACAGTGCAATTATGGAATTTATTTTGATGGTGTCAGTAATGCTCTATTTACTAAAAGCACTAATTATAAAACCGAGTTTTCTTTAGTCAAATTACCAAATTATGGCTATAATTTTAATACTACACCATTAGTGTGGAATAATCTTATACCTATTGATAATATTAATGCATTGATTAGTATTTTTGATCAATTATTGCATAATATAGGAAAAACAAAAGAAGAAAAATATAAAGAATTATTTAAAATAATACTATGCAAATATTATGACGAAAAGCAAAATGAAGGTAGTAATAAATATTTAACATTCCAACACTCCAATAATACTGTAAAGCAAATAGAAAAGCTATATGAAGATGCTAAAAAATTTTATTCAAAACTTACTTTATCTAAAACTATTAAGATTTCTAATGAAATATTAATTAGAATTGTTATTTTATTGCAAGAGTACTCATTATTAAAAAGTCAACAGGATATTTTGCAAACATTATTTATGAGATTTGCACAATCTACATTAAAAACAGAACTTGACCAGTTTTATACACCAATTACAATAGTAGATTTTATTGTAACTCTATTAGACATATCAAATATGAAAAAAATAATTGATCCTGCAGGTGGCAGTGGAGATTTTCTTGTAGGTTGTTTGAAAAAAAATCACAAAATATCACAAAATATATATTATTGGGATTCTAGCTCAAAAGCAGTAGAGGTTGCCCATCTTAATATGATAATTAGTGGAGATGGTAGAACAAATATCAATATGCATGATTCTATTGAAAAATATAATATAGATAATGATATGTTTGATATCGTTATTACAAACCCTCCATTTGGGTCAAAAACCATTTTTACTGGTTCTGATGAAGTGTGTGAAAAATATGATTTATATAATCAATATGGATATAAACAACTAGGAAAATTATTTATTGAAAGAGCATTAAATCTATTAATTGACGGTGGTATTTTATGTATTATATTACCACATGGATATATGACAAATCCACAAGACGATAAGAATTTAAGACAATTTATTGTTTCCAAAGCTCGAATTATAGCATATATTTCACTTCCAGAGGGAACATTTAAAGGTGCAGAGACAGGTGTTAAAGTTGGCATTTTAATACTACAAAAAGATAAGAATATACCAAAAAAATATAATATATTTACAGATGTTGCAATAAATATTGGCTTTAACTATAAATCAAAAAAATTGGAAAAAATATATAAGAAAAATTATAATAATGGACACTATCTATTAGATGATAATAATAATAAAATAATTCTTTCTGACCTAGATGATATTGCAAAAAAATTCAAGAATTTTGCCTTTGACAATTCATTAGTTGGTTTTGAAAAAGAAAAAAACAATGCTTCATACAATTATATACCTTATAATAAAATCAAATCTGAAGATTTTGTTATTCGTCCAGAAATGAATATACCTTCCTACCTTGATATTGTCAAACAAATAAAAAGTAAAGATTTTTATACATTGAATGATTGTATTGTTACTAACAAAAAGAGTATTAATAAAATAGACAATGCATCAATATATAGTTATATTGATATTACAAATATGTCTAATGGAGACTATTCTTTAAATAATAAACTATATGGTTGGGATTTACCTAATAGAGCAAAGCTATCTGCCAAAAAAAATGATATATTTATAAGTAAACTTAAAGGAAGTATTGATAAATTTTGTATGATTTTACATGATGAAACAATTAATACCATCATTACAAACGGATGCTATAAAATTAGTATTAGTGATGAAGCAAAAAGGCTGTCTTTTTATAAATTTCTTTTTTCTAATCAATATCTTATTCAAATGGAAGCCCTTGCTACAGGAAGTATTATGTTGGATGTGAAAGAAAAAGATATCAAAACAATGTTGTTTTTTCCAAAGTTATCAAGAAAAGAATTAGATGAAATGAAAGAGTTAGTTAAATATCAGGAAAAATTCATAAAGCTAAAATATGGTTTGTAAAAATACTATATTAATATTATTGCAAAAAAGCATACAGACCAATATTTCCGTATGCTTTATTTTTCATTTCCATTTAAGAGCTGTATACACTCAGGTTTAATAATAAATATAAAAATATATATTCATTTGTCAAGATTTCTTTATTCTAAATAAAGCCTTAAAAGTGGACTTACAAAAATTTTGTGTAGCAGTCATTTTGAGCCTGATTTTAAAGGCGAAAAATCTAAATTATGTATATTACAGCAGTATATAATATATTTAAACTGTTTGTTTTGTTAGATACTTCGCTGTAATGCAAGAACTGAAATTTATATATTATATTCCCCTTGTTAAATCAGATGCTGATTTGTGATGTTCCATTATTTCTTTTCTTAATGAAACTATGTATTTATTATATTCTTCATCATCACCAACATGTTTTTTGCCCTTCATAAGAAACTCTATTGCCTGCTGTAATGAATCAATCCGTTGAAAGCCTGACTTCCTGTCTGTTTTTGATAATATATTTTTTGCTTCTTTCATATAATGCTGTTTAGCAAACTGAGCTATTATTTCATCAAGTTCTTCAATATTTTTTACTATTTCAATATTTCTATTGAGTATTTTAATTTGCAGATTTTGCAGCTTTGGTGAAAATTGTGCAGAATCAAGCACTAATTCCTTAATGTATTCAAACCTTCCCATAGCCATATCAAAGCTGACATTCGGCTGGTTAATAATTTCTGCACTTTTGCGGATATTTTCCATCGTCCTTGATAATGCTGGCAGGCTTAAATCTACTTCTTTTATCTGCCCAGTCCTAGGATCGCGCATTTTTCTTAATTCACCTTCTTCAACATAAACATCATCTTTTGGTTTATCTGCCATCTTTATCTCCAAATATTAAAATAATACCTGCTTCGTCTACTATTATACATTAATGTAAAATAATTTCAAATACTAATTTATATGTTTTTAATTTTATTTTTATATGCAGATGATAAAATCTAAAAAACTAAAGAAAGATATAAAAAAAGCCCTGCATAAGCAGAGCTTGGAACGGGGACGACGAGACTCGAACTCGCGACCTCTGGCGTGACAGGCCAGCGTTCTAACCAACTGAACTACGCCCCCATACTAAAAAATGGACAGTACAGGGATCGAACCTGTGACCCTCGGCTTGTAAGGCCGATGCTCTCCCAGCTGAGCTAACCGTCCGTTTGGTAAAGCGACCCGTAGGGGATTTGAACCCCTGTTGTCGGCGTGAAAGGCCGATGTCCTAGGCCGAGCTAGACGAACGGGTCGTATATAAAAAGTAAATGGTGAGCCGTATTGGGATCGAACCAATGACCCATTGCTTAAAAGGCAATTGCTCTACCGTCTGAGCTAACGGCTCTTTACTATCCCGAGCAAGTTCGGCTACTCTCGGGTGGAAATAATATATAACAGAGTAAAAAATAAAAGTCAACAACTTTTTTAAAATTTTTTCAAAAAAAATCAGCAGGCAATTTTACCTTTATATATCAAATGCTTTTCTTATTTACTATATAGAAAAATTTTTTTCAAAGTATTTATTAAGAGAATTTAAAATAAATAAGATAATACTGAGCTTGATTTATAGACAAAGTATCTAAAAAATACGATAATTTAATATATTATGCAATAATTTAATATAAATAATCTAGATTTTTCGCCTGTAAAATCAGGCTCAAAATGACTGCAAAGTGAAAGCTGCAGGTTATCCTGAGCTTGTATTACAGCGAAGTATCTAAAACTAGATACTTTAAATATATTATATGCTGCTGCATAAATTTTTAGGTTACTCCACTCATAAAAAAAGGGAGCTTTTACACTCCCCAAAATATAAGTTTATTTAATATTTCTTATTTAAATATTTCATTTAATACTATTGTCTGGCTTCTGTCAGGACCAACAGATACTACACAGTATGGAATGCCTAAAAAGTTTCTTATAAAATCAATATATTCTTTTGCCTGACTTGGAAAATCTTCTATTTTTTTAATTTTTGTAAGGTCAGTCATCCAGCCTTTAAACTCTTTATATACTGGTTTGATGTTGTCAAGACTTTCTATATCAGCTGGAAACTGTTCTACAATTTTGCCGTCTATTTCATAAGCTGTGCACACTTTTATTACATGCATATTATCAAGCACATCCATTTTAGTAAGTGCAATATAATCAAGACCATTCACCATAACAGCATATTTTGCTGCTACTAAATCAAGCCAGCCGCATCTTCTTGGTCTGCCTGTAACAGCACCAAACTCATGACCTGCTACACTTAATGCTTCACCGTCTGCATCAAAAAGCTCTGTTGGAAATGGACCACTGCCAACTCTTGTTGTATATGCTTTCATAACACCTGCTATACATGATATTTTTCTAGGCGAAATACCAGTGCCAGTGCATGCACCACCTGCTGTGCCATTTGATGATGTTACAAATGGATATGTTCCAAAATCCACATCAAGCATTGTGCCCTGAGCTCCTTCAAGCATTACTTTTTTGCCTTCATCTATTAATTTATTTATTAAATATGATGTATCTGTAACATAATTTTTTAAGTCATCAATATGTCGTTTGCAGTATGCTTTTGCTTCATCTATGTTAACAGGGGCTATACCATAAGCTTTAACAGCATACATATTAAGCTCTTCTACATTAGTTTTAATTTTTTCATCAAGCAGTTTTTCATTAAATAAATCACCTATACGGATACCGTTTCTTGCTATTTTATCCATATATGCAGGTCCTATACCCCTGCCTGTTGTGCCTATTTTATTAGCACCTTTTAATTCTTCTTTATGTTTATCAAAAAAGATATGGTATGGCATAATTACATGAGCTCTGTCGCTTACAAAAAATCTGCCGTCAAATTTTACACCTTTTTCTTTAAGCTCATTAATCTCTTTAAATAACGCATCAAGCTCAATTACTGTGCCGTTACCTATTATATTTATTGTTTTATTATGGATAATGCCGGAAGGGATAAGCCGCAGAATGTATTTTACACCATCTACCCATACAGTATGACCTGCATTGTGGCCGCCCTGATATCTGACAACAACATCTGCCTGCTCCGAATACATATCAACTATTTTTCCTTTTCCTTCATCGCCCCACTGGGCACCAAGCACTGCTGAACAGCTCATTATTTCCCCCATTAAATTATATTTTTAAAAGCATAATTTTTTATAAAGTTTTCTTTATTGTCTTCTTCTGCTGTAAATATAACACTTTTATTTTCTTTGCGAAGTGATACAGCCTTTTTAAAATTATCTTTGCCGATAACTAAATAATCGTATTCCTGTGACTTACTTTCACATATTGGAAAATGTAAAAGATTATCAATATTTAAAGCAGCACCACAGGCAGTTAAATCTTTACCAAATTTTGACATTAATTTATCATATCTGCCACCGCTTCCTAATATACTGCCATAACTTTTATGCAGTATTTCAAAATGAACACCTGTATAGTAATCAAGCCCTTTTGATTCTGCAGCATCAAAAATTAAAATATTTTCATCTACTCCGCAGTCTTTAAGCTGACTAAAAAGATTTTTAACAAACTCTACTCTTTCATGTAACTCTTTATCAAATGATGTAAGATGAGCAAGATTATATATATTATCTATGTCGCCAAAAGCAAGTGGAAGTTTAACTATTAAATCTTTTAAATTCTGGTCTGCATTTATTTCTGATACTAATTTTTTTAAATCATGTGTTCTTCTTTCTGAAACAGCTTCAAGTATTTTATCACCTTTTTCACCTGCAAGTATTTTTATTCTGTTTAAAAATAAAGTATCTCCAAAAGTAAAGCAGAAACCATTAAGCCCCATTTCATTTAAAGCATCATTTGCAGTTAAAACTATCTCTATATCTCCAAAAATACTGCTTTCACCAAATATTTCCCAGCCTGTTTGGTTTTCTTCGCCTTTTATACCCCTGTCCTTTTCTACTGAACGAAAAACTGTGCCATTATAAGATACTCTAAATGGCAGCGGCAGATTTTCCATACCTGATACTATGCGGCATACCTGCGGAGTGAAATCTGGACGAAGAACTAATGTTTTACCAGTATGTCTGTCTATAAAACGGATAATGCTTTCATCAGAAAAATTAAATACTGTATCCTGCAGTAAATCATAATATTCATAAATAGGAAGATGCAGCTCAGTATATCCATACTGACTGAGAGTGCCTTTTATAACATTTAAAGCATTTTCTATTCTGCCGCTTCGCTCTATATTCTGCTCTTTTGAAATATGTGTCATATTGATGGCATTTCTCCCATTAGAACAGACTGTGCAGCAGCAACACCTTTGCCAAACTCAATATCTGCACCAAATTTTTTAAGCCCCATTTCTATAGCACTGACTGCTGTAATTGTATCAAATGCATCATGGTAGCCAAGATGAGAAATACGGAGTATTTTGCCAGCTAAATGGTCCTGCCCGCCTGCAATAGAAACACCGCATTTATCTCTTAAATATTTAACAAATGCTTTGCCGTCTATATTTTCAGGCAAAAAACAGCCTGTTGCTGCATTTGACGGTATATCCTGAGCTAAAAGTTTTAAACCTAATGCTTTTACTGCTGCCCTTGTAGCTTCTGCATTTATGGAATGTCTTTTAAAAACATTATCTATTCCTTCTTTTTCCATCATTGATAAAACTGTTTTTAAGCCAATTATTAAGCTGACACCAGCAGTCCATGCAGTAGTATTTTTTAGCTGATTTTTAAGTTCAGTTTTTAAATTAAAGTAAAATTTTGGAAGTGTAGATTTTTCCACCATATTCCATGCTTTTTGGCTTAATGTAATAAAAGCAAGACCCGGTGGAAGCATAAACGCTTTCTGGCTTCCTGTAATTAAAATATCTATACCCCATTCATCAAATCTGGTATCATGAACACCTGCACTTGTAATTCCATCTACTATAAGTAATGTTTCAGGCATATCTTTTGTAATTGCTGCAAGCTCTTTAACAGGATGATATACAGTAGAAGATGTTTCACTTCCTTGAACAAATACTGCTTTAGTATCTGGGTTTTTATCAAGAAATGCTTTAACATCTGCAGGATTTACAGAGCGTCCCCACTCAATAGTAACACTTTCTGCATTTATACCATATGCTTGGCATATTTTTATCCATCGTTCGCCAAATTTACCGCCATTTATAACTAATACTTTATCACCTTGGTTTAAAGTATTAATAACAGCTGATTCCATAGCACCTGTTCCGCTGCTTGCAAGAATTAACGGCTCCTGCTCTGTTTTAAATACTTTTTTTAAACCATTTCTTGCTTCTTTAAATATTTCTTCAAATTCTGGTGTCCTGTGATGTATCATTGGGCGTGCCATATCTAAAAGAACCTGCTCTGGCACTGATACAGGCCCCGGAGTTATAAGATATTTTTTTAACATTATATACCTCTTTCATATTTATATGTATTCTTTCAAGTGCTGATTATATACTATATCATTTTTTTTACTATAACAAATTTTCTTTTTTATGATTTTAATACAATTTCTACATTTGTATATTAATATCCGACATTATAACTATTGATAAAAATATTTTTTTACTTTATAATATATATCTAATAATAACTTAGTTGCTTTCTTATATAGGGGTTACAATATGTATAAAGGCAAACATAAAACAGCGGTTAAGTCTCAAAAGATAATAGCAGAAGCTTTTTTTGATATACTAATGGAAAGGTCTTATTATGATGTTTCAATAAAAGAGATATGTGCACATGCAGGTATTTCCCGCCAGACATTTTATTCTCTTTTTGGCACAAAAGAAGATGTTATCAGATTTTATCTGGCAGAAACATTTAGTCAATGGAGACAGCAGGCAAAAACTAACGGTGTTAATTCATTATACGATTTAATATTATTTTTCTTACTTGGTATTACAGAAGATGAGAAACTTGCTCAGCTTTATTCCAGTGAAGTTTTAGGCGGCATATTAGCCGATATATTAAAAGAACATCTTGATAAAACAATTATGTATGAACGGGGTTCTATTTCTGTTGGTGATAGTGTTGCAAACTCTTTTATTGCAGGCGGACTAACTATGGCATTTAAACAGTGGCATGCAGATGCAGGCAGAATATCTATTGAAGATATTACTATGTTTATTATTAAAATATTATCAGGTGAATATTTTACAGACATTATGTCTTATGCAAAACAATTCCCATCTCTTAAATGAAAAAAAACAGGCATACTGAGAATACTTCCCTGTCTTACTGATAGTGATAAGGAGAAGTAGTTTAATTGATTCTTTATTTTCAAATACTGTCCAGCTACGGACTTTTGATTCCATCGCTACTCGCTCGGAAATTCCTTGCGTCGCAAAAAACACTCCCCTTGAATTTGAAAAACTACGCTTAGTCGCAATAAATACTCCCGTCGCTTACTTTCAGACGGGACTTCCTGTCCCTGTATTGTCTTAATAAACCTGCTTATCTGTCTTACTTAGAGTGATAAGAATAAGTATCTAAAAAGTATATAATTTAAATATATTATATGTTACTTTAATATATCATTTAGATTTTTCGCCTTTAAAAATCAGGCTCAAAATGACTGATACACAAAATTTGTAAGTCCAGCTTTTATTTAATCAAACGCATTATATCATTATAAAAGGCAAATACCATTAAAGATATTATAACAAGCAGTCCAAACATTTGAAATGCTCCAAGGGCTTTTTCTCCAAGTGGTCTTCCCATGATACCCTCTGCTCCAATTATTGCAAGCTGACCGCCGTCTAATACAGGAATAGGCAGCAGATTAAATACTGCTAAATTTATACTTATTGCAGCCATAAATATTAAAAGTGCTGAAAAGCCTGATTCTGCTGACTGAGCCGCAGTTTCTACAATCAATATAGGCCCGCCAAGAGAATCTGCGGGTATCTCTCTCTGCACAAGTTTTGCAAAGCCAAGATATATTATTTTTGTAAGCTCATAGGATTTTTCTAACCCCATTACCATTGCATCTACTGGACCATAACGGACATTTATATCGCCATCTATTGGTGCTATACCTATTAAACCAACTGTTTTTTTATTTTCGCCGCTGCCCTGCTCTGTGGGTTTTGGTGTTAACTTAAACGGCAGTTCTTTACCCTGTCTTTCGACTATTACCATTAATTCCTGCCCCGGCTTACTTCTTATTAAATCAGCAGAATCATTCCAAGATAATATTTCTTCTCCATTAATTGATAATATTTTATCGCCTTTTAAAAGTCCTGCTTCTGCTGCTGCCATATTAGGCATTACTTCTCCAATAACTGCATCTATTTGAAGTGAAGCACCTATTGAGCCGATTTTTTCTTTATCTCCAAAAATATCTGCAACTTCTTTTTCACCAATTGTTAAGTTTATCTGTCTGTTATCTGATAGTGTAATTGTTACTTTTTCATTTGGCTTATCTGCTATAATAGAAACAAATTCATTCCACGAGCGGATTTTTTCATTATCAACAGCTACTATTCTGTCCCCTGCTTTAAGCCCTGCATTTTCTGCAACAGAGCCATATTCTACTGTGCCAATAACAGCAGAATATGACGGAATACCAGTCATATATAAGCCCCAGAAAATAAGTATTGCAAAAATTACATTAAAAAGCGGGCCTGCAAAAACAATAGCAGCTTTATGCCAGCCTGATTTATCTTTAAAGGAACGGCCTTCTTTTGTCGTGTCATAATTTTCAAGTCCCGGCTCATCATCATTCTGCTCACCATACATTTTTACATATCCGCCAAGTGGCAGAGCAGAAAGCACATACTCTGTTTCGCCATATTTTTTTCTTAAAAGCACTGGTCCAAAACCTATTGAAAACTTTTCTACATATACATTAGCCCATTTTGCCACTATAAAATGACCAAATTCATGGACAAACACAAGCACTCCAAGAACTATTACTGCTATTAATATATTCATATTTTACCCTTATGCTTAAATTCTTATATAATATTGCAATAATATATGAAAAAAGCAATAGGGAAATAAATAAACTATAAATTTAACTGCGGAATATTATCTCTTGTAATACAAAAATGGATTTACCCAAAAAAATTAGACTAATCCATATAAAGAGCTTATGAAATAAATTAGGTCATACTGAAAGTAAAAGGCGAAGTAATTTAATTTATCTTTTATTTTCAAATACTGTCCAGCTACGGACTTTTGATTCCATCACTACTCGCTCGGAAAGTCCTTGCATCGCAAAAAACACTCCCCTTGAATTTGAAAAACTACGCTTGGTCGCAGTAAATGCTTCCGTCGCTTACTTTCAGACGGGACTTCCTGTCCCTGCATTGTCTTAATGAATCTGCTGCCGTGTCTTACTAAGAGTGATAATGCAATGTATCTAAAAGAATAAACTAATTTAAATATATTATACACTGCTTTAATATATAATTTAGATTTTTCGCCTTTAAAAATCAGGCTCAAAATGACTTAGTCCAATTTTTTTGGATAAGTCCAAAATAAATATTTTTATTGACATTCCCCCCCCCATGATATAATCCCCTTGATTTTATTAATAAAGGTGCAGGCAATGTATAAATGCTTAGAAAAAGTTAATACAAGCATATATAATACAGGAATAAATATTCAGGAATTTTTTAAAAAATATAGGGATGTTTTAATAATATCTTTTATTTCTGGCATATTAATTAATTCCATAGACATATTCACCTTTAAATTTGGAGTAGATTCTGCTTATGGTCCTTATACTGAACAGTTTGTAATGCAGCGTTATGGGTCATTAATATTACATAATTTATTTCCTTTTCTTTCATACAATATTATTTCTCAGCTTACTGGTGTTATATCATTAATCTTTGCAGCCCTTATAATAATATCCCGCCATAATGTATCTAACACTGGAAAAAATTTATTTATTATTATTTTTATAAGCTCCACTTATTTTACATATTTGCAGCATTTCTTTTTTCAATCTGCTTATAACTTTATTGGCTTATTATTTGCTGCTGCAGCATTTAGATTAATAGAAAATAATAAAAATATTTTTATGTATTTACTTGCTGTGTTTTTGCTTTTTATTGGTGTTTCATCTTATCAATCTAATGTATCAGTCTTTTTATCTGTTATGATGTTAAATGTAATACTTAATTTTATAAATGATAAAAATATAGAAAAAGCATTTATGTTAATTATTAAAAGCACATTGATATTATTAGTATCACTTATAATATATTATATAGTTTATAAAATGGGTACAGTAAAAATAAGAAGTTATTTTACTGACCAAATTCTCTGGGTTATAGATAATGCTGATTATAAAGAAATAATTATTAAAATAACTAAATTTATATTTATTAATATATGGTTTTATTTATATACTGCTGTAACAGTTTTATATGCAGTGTTTAATTTCAAAAAAATAAAAGAAAGATTATTTTTTATATTTTTATCTATTCTTTTTATTTTAGCTGTTTATTCTTTAATAATTTTAATGGGTAATATTAATACTGAAAGAACAAGGACACCACTTGCTATTTTTCCAGCATTTATATTTTTACTATTATATATTTTTAAGGATAATAATATATTAAAAAGCATTGCTGTGATATTTGCATTGATAATTATATCAGTTAATACATCAAGTAATATAAAACTCCAAAACACAGCCAAACTTATGTATGAACAGGATAAAATGACAGCTGCTAAAATACTTGATATTATATATACAAAATATCCAGAAATATTTAAAGGTGAATATAAGATAGCATTTTATGGAAGCATTACACCTAATAAACATTATTTAAAACAGTCATCTGGCTCATTAGCTTATACTTCTTTTTTCTGTTGTGGCAGATTAATGCCGCATAGAATTTATGGTTTTTTAAGACTTATGGGGCTTCCTGAAAAAATTAAACTAAACAGCATTATAATTAATAAAGATATATCTCGTGCACCTGATGACTTAAAAAAACTAATTGAAAGTATGCCCGTATATCCTTCGTCTAACTGTGCAGAGCTTTATGAAGACACTGTATTTTTAAAATTAAGCGATTAGTATAGTAAATTGGAAATATAAAATTTTAGATAATAATTAAATACTGCTTATTTGAAAATAAAGTATTGAATGTATATTTTGATAATATAAAAAGGACTTAAATCACTTTAAGCCCTTTATTGATGGTTTATACATAAACTAATCTATTTATCAAATTTATCCATGAAAATATTTCCAAAGCCTGTTTCAATATTTGTTTCCATTTTTTTCATATACTCTTTTGTTTCTCTGCGTTCTGAATCCTGCAGATATTTTTTAATAGAAAGAATAACCTGTTTTTCTTTGTTATCTGTTTTGATAACTGTTGCGGTTACAGTATCGCCTGCATTATACTGGTCTAAAGATGCTTTTGCAGGGTCTAATTCACTTGCAAAAATAATACCTTTCATTTCAAGCGGAAGTTCCACTTCAAGCCCCTGTTTATTTACAGCTGTAATTTTTACTTCAACTGCTTTACCCTGCGGCAGAAGTTTTGTTACTTCTTTCCATGGGTTTACTTCTAACTGTTTAATACCTAAGCTGATACGCTCTTTATTTTCATCAATGTGTAAAATTTTTGCTTCAACTACATCACCTACACTGTATAGCTCATTTAAATTTGCAGGCTCTTCTCTCCATGATATATCGCCTTTGCGAACTAAACCATCTAAAAAGCTGCCAAAATCTACAAATAAGCCAAAATCAGTTATATTTTTAATAGTCCCTTTTACAATAGAGCCTTCTGGATTTTCTTCTTTTAAAGTTTTCCATGGGTTATCTATTAAATCTTTAACACTCATAATAACTCTTTTACGCTCGTTATCATAGCCAGTAACTCTGCCTTCTACTATATCTTTAATGTTTAAAGTAGATTTAGTGTTTTTAAGCCAGCCGATTTCTTCGTTTGGAACAAATCCGTCAATACCTGGAGCAATTTCTACAACATAGCCTGCTCTTTTTCTTGCAACTACAGTGCCTTTCACACTAGAGCCTTCTGGATAATTTTTTGCAGCATCATCCCATGGGTCCTTTTGCAGCTGTTTCACACCAACAGCAACTTTACCAGCCGCTTTATCAATTTCTAATATCACAACTTCTAAAACATCATTTTCTGCTAAAAATTTTGCAGGATTTTTTACTCTGCCCCAGCTCATTTCATTTTTATGCAGAAATCCGTCTATACCGCCAAGACTGATAAATGCACCATAATCTTTTAATGTTTTAACAGCACCTTTTATTTTATCGCCAACATTATATTTTTCAAAAAATTCGCTTTTTAATTTTTTTGCTTCATCAGATAAATACTGACGAGGGGAAACTAAAATTGACTGTCTTTTACCACCATGTGCTTTTAATATTTTTGCAAGAACTGTTTTATGCAAAAATTTTGCAGGGTCTATATTTTTTAAATGAATATCAATGTGTGTTTCTGGGATAAATGCTTCAATCTCTCCAACTTTGCCACGGTATCCTTTTACTTTTTCAGTGTTGACATATTCTGTGATTTTAACTTCAACAGGTTCACCGTTATTTTCTTTTTCTTTAATAGCACTCCAGTCGCCTTTAGCGTTGATTGCTTTTTTTGATAGAAAAACGCCGTTATTATTCATTTTAACGATACTAAGTTCAACTTCATCGCCAACATTCTCATCTTCTAATTCTGAACGATTAACTACACCTTCTGTTTTGTAGCCAAAATTAATAAGAGCAGTATCCCCCTTGATTTCTACAATAGTGCCTTTAACTTCTGCACCTGTGTGATATTGCTGGAGAGACTCTTCAAAAAATGACTCAAAATCTTCCATGCGTTCTTCGTTTTGTCTGTTTTCATTACTCATCTTGCGACCTCTAAAATGTATTCACGCACCTTTTCAAGCAGATATACAGGAGTGCTTGCTCCTGCTGTAAGCCCAACTTTACTTATATTTTGAAACATTTCTACTGATAACTCTGAAACTGTTTCTATATGATAAGTATGTGGACAAATCTCTTTACAAAGGTGGTAGAGCCTTGTAGTGTTAGCACTGTTTTTACCGCCGACCACTATCATTACTTCCACTTTTGATGCTACTTCAATAGCAGCTTCCTGCCGTTTTTCAGTAGCTGAGCATATTGTTCGTGCTATGGAAAGCTCGCTGCATTTTTGCTTTAATTTTTCTGCACTTTTTTCAAATATGCTTATGCTTTGTGTTGTCTGGGCTAAAAACCCATATTTTTCCACATAATCAAGTGCATCAACTTCTTCTGCACTTTCTATAACTTTATAGGGAATATCTATATAACTGACAATACCTTTTACTTCTGGATGGTCAGACTCCCCAAGGATAACTATATAATCGCAGCTTTTAGATAACCTTGCTGCAGCTCTTTGTGCTTTTTTTACAAAAGGACAGGCAGCATCTACCACATTACCAGCATTTTCTATAAGAAATTCTGCTTCTTTCCTTTCTATACCATGGCTTCTTATTACCACAGACATATCTTTTGATACTTCATCAAGAGATTTAACAGTTGCAACTCCTGCATCTTTGAGCTCCCCTACAACCTGCGGGTTATGTATAATAGGACCAAAAGTTACTACTGATGAGTATTCTTTTGCAGCATCTTTTACTATATCAATAGCACGCTCAACACCAAAGCAAAAACCTGCATAGCGTGCAACCATTATCTCCATTAATGCTCCTTTTCAGCTATGGTATGGATTGTTATTTTATACTAATTTTTTTCATTTGGCAAATAAAATAGAATATTTTATATTACTTTTTATTTTTTATTTTTATAAGATATTATCATTTCTCCAATTTTATCTGCCACCTGCTCTAATGAAAGCCCTGTTGTATCAAGCAAAACTGCATCTTCTGACTGTAAAAGCGGGCTTTCTTTTCTACTCATATCCATTTCATCTCGTTTTTTTATTTCTTCTAATACTTTTGCATATTCTTCATTTTGTTCCATACTTTCCCATTCTTTAAAGCGTCTTTTTGCCCGCTCTTCTGGGCTTGCTGTCAAATATATTTTAATATCAGCATTAGGAAGCACAACAGTAGTAATATCTCTGCCTTCCATAATTACATCACTGCCTTCTGCAAAAGCCTGCTGTTTCTTCACTAAAATTTTTCTAATGTCCCTGTTTGATGCAGCAAAAGCCACCTTAGCAGAAATCTCAGGCATGCGTATTTCTTTTGTTAAATCATATACATTATTATCATATTTTACAGATATTTTTCTTCCATTATCTTCTAAAATAAACTCTGTATTTCCTGCTTTTTCTACAAGGTTATCTTCTCCAAAATGGATACTAATCCATGCTATGCTTCTATACATTGCACCAGTATCAATATATGTAAGAGAATATTTTTCTGCAATTATTTTACATACTGAGCTTTTACCGCTTCCTGCTGGTCCGTCTATTGCTACCTGCATAATCTCACCTTAATTATTTTTCTTCCAGTGATAATAAATCACCAATAAAATCAGGATATGAAACATCAAGCGATGCAATATTATCCATAAGAACTTTTATGCCAAACTTTTTAGCAAGAATAATATTTACCATAGATATTCTGTGGTCATCATAAGCTAAAAGTTTTGCTTTTTCAGGCTCTTTTGTAAGTGGATATATTTTTAATCCATCTTCATATTCTTCTATTTCTGCTCCTAACTCTCTAAAATTATTTATAAGAGCAGCTATCCTGTCTGATTCTTTAACACGAAGTTCTTTTGCATCTCTAATTTCAAGTGGAGCTTCACCAAAAAGAGCAATCATTGCCAATACTGGAATTTCATCTATCATATTTGCAATAATATCACCGCTTACTTTTCCGCCTTTTATTTTTGCACTTTTTATATATATGCTGCCTATTGGTTCATATTCATTGCTTGTGATTTCATATTTTACATCAACACCTAAATCTTTTAAAACATTTAAAAGTCCTGTTCTGCTTGGATTTAAACCACAGTTTTCTATAACTATTTCAGAACCTTCAAAAATAAGCCCTGCACCAATATAAAATGCAGCAGAAGAAAAATCAGCAGGAACATCAAGCTGGGTATATTGCAGACTGCCACCATGGACAGTTATTTTTCCATCATTATTTTCACATTTTATACCAAAAGCCTGTAACATTCTTTCTGTATGGTCCCGTGTTGCTGTTTTTTCTATATAGCTTACAGCTCCTTCTAACTGCACCCCAGCTAAAAGCACTGCACTTTTTACCTGAGCAGATTTTGTTTCAGCAGTAATCTCCCCTGCTTTCATGTCAGCAGGAAGTATTGTTGCAGGCAGTAATTTATTATTATCCTTAGCTTTAATAACAGCACCTAGTTTTGCAAGCGGGTTAATCACTCTTGCCATTGGTCTGCGTAAAAGTGATGCATCCCCTGATAAAACTGAATAAAAACTGCATGGTGCAAGCACACCCATAACAAGACGAGCTGTTGTACCTGAATTATCACAGTTTAAAATATCATAAGGCTCTTTGAAATTTTTAACACCTTCTGAGTGTATAAGCAGTCTTGAAGTCTCATTTACAATATTTACCCCTAACTGCTGCATAATCTTCATAGTAGCAAGAGTATCTCTTGAAATAAGTGGATTTCTTACAACAGTAACACCATCTGCCATACTTCCCATAATTACTGCTCTATGTGTAATAGATTTATCTGCTGGAACTTTTATATTTCCTTTAAAACATTTGCATTTATCAAATGTAATCATAATTAATCTCCTATTAAAAATTTTGTCCTTGAAGTCATTTTGAGCCTGATTTTACAGGCGAAAAATCTCATATTATATATATTACAGCAGTCTATAATATATTTAAACTATCCGTGTTTATAGATATTTCGCTATATTTCAAGCTCAGTATGACTTAATTTACTTTAAATTTTTAAACTCATAACTATATTTTCTTTCCATATAAGCTCATTTTATGGATTAGTCCAACTTTTTTAGGTAAGTTCAAAACACATTGCAATAATGTCATACCGAGCCAAAGGCGAAGTATCTAGATTATTAAAACTAGCAAATTTAACCAGATATGTAAAAGTTATTGCAAATAAAATATTCTAAAAACTGCAAGCTGTTTAAAACAATATCAAAAAGTTATATTAATATACAAAATAAAAACATCTGTAATTTGCTTATTAGATGTATTTTTATATTAGAGCTTCCTGCGTTCTCCACTTACTTCTTCTATTTTATCAAAAAGCATTTTTTTATTATCATCTTTTATCATATTTTTCCAAATAGTAATATTTTTTTCTAAATTTTCTACACATTCAAGCAAAGCTTTTTTATTATCCATAAAAATATCGCTCCACATCCAAGCATCGCTTGCAGCAATACGGGTAAAATCTCTAAACCCACCCCCTGCAAATGAAAGTGCTTCCTTATTTTTATTTAAAACAGTATCCATTAAGCAAAAAGATATTAAATGTGGAAGATGACTTATATTGGCAAAAATTGTATCGTGTTCATAACTTGTCATTTTACATACCTGCATATTTATAGACTTATGCAGTTCTTCAAGAGCATTATCAAGCTCATGATACCCCATAGATGTGAGTATATGTTTTGCACCATTATATAAATCTTGTTCTGAATTTGTAAACCCGCTTGTTTCTTTGCCTTTGATAGGATGACCGCCGCAAAAGTAAAGATTATTATTTTTTGCAGCTTTTAAAATAGTAGTTTTTGTGCTGCAGCCATCTGTTACAGCTTTTTTATATTCTGCCTGCCCCAGCATTTCAATAAAACAAACTGCTGACTGAACAGGAATACATATATATAGTAAATCAAGGGGGAAATTAATAAATTTTTCAAACTCATCAGTTACCCCTTCAAATATACGGCTTTCAACTGCATGAAATAGCACTGACTTATTTACATCAAAACCGTAAACTTTTATACCTTTGCAGGCAAAGGCTTTGGCAAAAGAGCCGCCAATTAAACCTAAACCTGCAATTCCTATATTTTTAAAATACATAATTATTTTGCAATTTCCCTGCCTACTGCTTTTGCAATAATTTCAACTTTATCTATTACTTCACAGTATTGGTCTGGTGTTAGTGACTGGTCGCCATCACTTAATGCCTCATCTGGATTTGGATGCACTTCAAGCATTAAACCATCTGCACCTGCTGCAACAGCAGCAAGAGCCATAGGACCAATACATTCAATTCTGCCTGTTCCATGACTTGGGTCTACAATTATAGGCAGGTGAGAAAGGCTTTTAATTGCAGGAACACAAGCTAAATCTAATGTATTTCTTGTATATGTTTCAAAAGTTCTAATACCCCTTTCGCAAAGAATAATATTAGAGTTTCCCTCTTTTGCTATATGTTCGGCTGCTAATAAAAACTCTTTTATAGTAGCACTCATGCCCCTTTTTAAAAGAACTGGTTTTTCCTGAGCTCCCACCTCATGAAGCAGACGGAAATTCTGCATATTTCTTGCACCAATTTGAATAATATCTGCATATTCTGAAACAATGTCTAAATCCCGCGGGTCTGTAAGCTCTGTAACAACAATCATACCAAACTCATCTGCTGCTTTTCTTAAATATATTAAGCCTTCTGGTCCCATACCTTGAAATGAATATGGACTTGTGCGTGGTTTATATGCACCACCTCTTAATATTTTTGAGCCTTTTGCACTTGTTTTCAAAGCTATAGTGTGTGCCTGTTCTAAACTTTCCACAGAGCATGGTCCGCTCATAACAGCAAGTTCTTTGCCACCTATTTTAACACCCTTTATGTCAATAACAGTATCTTCTTTTTTAAATTCACGGCTTACAAGTTTATATGGTTTAGAGATAGGAATAATCTCATCAACACCAGGGAATGTCTGCACCTGTTTGCCTTTTAAAAGTGATTCATCACCTATTGCTCCAATAACTGTTCTTTCTACCCCTTCAGAAATAGTCAGTCTATAACCACATGTTGTTAAATGGTCAGTTAAATTGCCTATCTCTTTTTTTGAAGCATCATGTTTCATTACAATAATCATAGTATAACTCCCTAAAATCTTTATTACTTATTTAAAACTTTTTTTAATGCACTGATAAATGTTTTATTTTCCTCATCCAGCCCTATTGATACTCGGATATATTCTTTTAATCTGCTGCCGCCTAAAAATCTTACGATAACACCCTCTTTTAATAAGTCATCAAAAACTTTTCTGCCATCACCCACTTTTATAAGCATAAAGTTTGTATCAGTTTTTACATACTCTAAACCCATAGCAGTGATTTCTTTATATATATATTCTTTGCCTGCTTTATTTAAAGCCACAATTTTTTTAATATGCTCTTGGTCTTTAACTGCTTCTGCACAAATAATTTGAGCAGCTGAGTTTACATTAAAAGGCGGACGAACTCTGTTTATTAATGATATACATTCTTTATCTGCTGCTAAATAACCACACCTGATAGATGCAAGCCCATAAGCTTTTGAAAAAGTTCTCATAGTCATAAGGTTATTATACTTTTTCATAAGCATAAATGCATCAGGATATTCTCCCTCTGCAAATTCAATATATGCTTCATCAAGCACAACAAGCACATCTGGGGAAAGCCTGTCCATAAAATCAGTAAATGCCTTTTCACCAAAAAGAGTGCCTGTTGGGTTATTAGGATTTGCAAGCATAATAAAGCGTGTTTCATTATTAACAGCATTTAATATATTATCAAAATTAATAGAAAAATCTTTGTTTGTTTCCACCCATCTGCAGCTTGATTTTAAACTGCGGGCAAGCAGCTCATATTCAGAAAAAGATGGACTTGGTGCAACCACATGGGTATCAGTTGACAAAAATGCCATATATAAAAGCTGGATAATTTCATCACTTCCTGCACCGCATACAATATTATCAATATCAACATTATGAAATTTTGCAATTTCATTTCTTAAATAAAAGCTGTCGCCTATTGGATACCTTGTTATTTCCTTTTCATATTCTTTTAAAGCAGCTGTTGCTTTTGGACTTGCTCCGTAAGGATTTTCATTAGATGCAAGTTTTATAACTTTTTCTATCCCCAGCTCTCTTTGAAGCTCTTTTACTGGTTTGCCCGGAACATAAGCTGATAGCTCTAACAGCCCATCCCATACTAATGATTTATAATCTGCCATAATTAAAATTCTCCTTTTGGATATGAACCCAGCACTTTTGCAATAGGTGTTTTTTCTATAAACTCATCTAATACTTTCTTTATTTCAGGGCTGTCTTTATGACCATCTATATCTGTATAAAAAAGATATTCCCATGGTTTTTGTTTAGATGGCCTGCTTTCAAGAGTGGTCATATTAATACTGCCACGCTTAAATATTTCAAGCACATCATATAAAGCACCTGATTTATGGTGAACGCTGAACATTAATGATGTTTTATCATTACCTGTTGCTTCCTGATGATTTTTGCCAATAACCACAAACCTTGTAAAGTTACCTGCTCCGTCTTCTATATGCCTTTCTATAACTTTTAAATTATATACTGCTTCTGCAAGCTCACTGCCTATTGCTGCAACTGTTTCATCATTTTGTGCCATTTCTGCAGCAAGTGCAGTAGATTCGCATGGAATAAGCTCTGTATCTGGAAAGTTTTTAGCAAGCCATTTTGAACACTGCCCTAGTGGGCTTGGATGAGAATATATTTTTTTTATATCTTCTTTTCTGCCAGTTTTATTAAGCAGATTTTCTGCAATCTCCACATACACTTCCCCCATAATAATAACATCGCTGTCCATAAACATATCAAGGGACTGGTTAACTGCACCTTCAAGAGAGTTTTCAACAGGCACAATACCATAATGCACATGACCTTTTT
Organism: Mucispirillum schaedleri ASF457; assembly: GCF_000487995.2. Lineage (NCBI taxonomy): Bacteria > Pseudomonadati > Deferribacterota > Deferribacteres > Deferribacterales > Mucispirillaceae > Mucispirillum > Mucispirillum schaedleri. The sequence continues at coordinate 1,207,123 of NZ_CP097562.1, read as the reverse complement.
CCACCCCCTGAAATATCTCGCCAATATTTCTAACAGGGATAAGTTTTGCTGACTGACCAAACCTTTTAACTGCTGCCAAATTAGAAAAAGTGCCAACAGGTCCTAAAAAAGCAACACGCACTTCTTCTTCTAAACATAAAGATGCACTCATTATCTCACGAAAAACATTTCTTAAAGAATGCTGCGGAAATGGACCTTGATTTTCTTCTTTTAAGCGGGCATATATCTGCTCTTCTCTGGAATTAACCCATACAGGCGAGCCTTCCTTTTTCTTAATTTCGCCAACTTTGATAACACAGACGGCACGCTTATTTAAAAGTTCCAGTATCTGGCTGTCTATATTATCAATTTCTTCTCGTAAATCTTTTAAAGTTTTCATTTGAGAAGTTTAGCAAAAGATTTTTAAATATTCAATTAAAATATAAAAATATCTTTAAAATTTTTTTATATGTATATTAATTTTGGAAATCTGACGATAAAGTTTATAGAAAAATCATAAATGTATTAAAGTTTTTCTTGTAATATTATTGAAAATATGTAGTATTATGTATTATGATGAGAAAGTTTTGTTTAGTAATAATTATCCTTATGATAAGTTTCAGCAGTCTTTATGCTCAGCAGCTTTTTTTAAGAAAGGATAAATATTTTACAGAAGTATATTTAAAACTTGATAAAAAGAATATCAAAAACATTGAAAAAGGCACAAATCAGGTAACTATATCATTTCAAAGCAGTATTAAGCAGCCTTTTTCTCAAGATATTAATGATGACTATGTATCAAGCATACATGGAAGCGGCAGTAGTTTTGTAATCAATATTAAGCCTGACGCAGAATTTTCTATTGTTAATGATACTACAGGTATTAAGATTATCGCAACAAAATCTAAAACTAACGAAGATACTCTTTCAAGCTATGGTGTAGCAAAGCCGCTGCTGTCTACTAAATCTCAAGGGCTTGAAGATAAAAATATGCAGGATATGCTTGACCAGGCAGATAGATATATAGCATCAAAGCAGTTTGGGCAGGGAGCACAGGTGCTGCAGCAGATACTTGCTTCTACTCAAAATGAGTTTTATAAGCAGGAAGCCATATATAAGCTTGGTGAAACATATCTTTTAATGGGGCAGTATGACGGGCTTTACTATACAAGTGCTTATGAAATATTTGATGAGTTTGTAAAACTTTACCCTGATAACTTCCGCACTCCTGATGCTCTGCTTAAATCAGCAGAAGCAAAAGTTGATGCAAACCAGCAGTTTGAAGCTATAAATACATACTTAAAAATATATAATACAGTGCCTGATTTAGAAACAAAACGAGATGCTTTGAAAAAAATGGCAGAGCTTTATAAAAAAGTAGGTCAGGTTGAGAAAGCAATAGAAACATATCTTTCATATCTTCGCAATTTTAAAACAGACCAGAATATGATTAATGGGGAAGTTGGGCAGATGTATTATGATATGAATGAAGAAAACTTAGCCTTTGAATATTTTTCCACATTAAATATTGATGAGCTTTTAAATAATCCAGATATTACTCTTGCACGCCTTAATGCTGTGGCAGATACTTTTTATAAAAAGAACAGGCTGGATAATGCATTAAAACTTTATACATATATATATGAAAAATATCCAGATGATTCATCAGCTAACACTGCAATTTTCAGGTCAGCATCAATACTGCATAAAACTGGCAGAGATACAGATGCAGACCAGCTTTTATTAAGGCTTAAACAGCTTTATCCTGATAGAGAAAGCGGTCAAAGAGCAACTATTGAATATGCAGAAAAATACTTAAATACAAAACCTTATGAATACTGGAATAAGTTTTTTGAAGATTTATTTACAAGGCCAGATTCTTACGGACTGCATGAGCAGGCAAAATATATGCTTATTAAAACACTGTATAAAGAAAACAGAATGGCAGAAGCTGTTGATATGATATCAAACTTTTTAGGCATGTATCCTGAAAGCAGGTATTATGAAGAGCTAAACACTATAAAAGAAGATTATATGTTTGCTCAGCTTTCTGATGTATATAATAAAAAAGATTATATTACAGCAGAGCCGCTTATAAACAGGTTTAATACAGAATATCCAGACTCTAAATATAAACCAAGAACAGATATTATGCTTAATGAAATAAAATATGGAAAAATAGACGGCATTTATAAAAATAATGATTATAAAAGTGTAATTTCTTTTGCAGAAGCACAGCTTGCTTCACCAGACCCTGAAAAATATGGAGATAAGGCAAGGTGGGAAGCTCTGCTTGATGAAGCCACATATAAAGATATTAATGTAATATACGGCTCTAAAAACTACCCTGCAGCAAGAGCAGGTGCTAAAGAATATTTTGAGAAATTTAAAAATGGCAAATACAGGAAAGAAGTTTCTGCAATATTAGAAAATGCTATGCTTAAACCATTGGAAGAGTCATATAAATCTCTTGATTATCCATCTGTTGTGCAGCTTTATGATGCAAATTCTGACTGGATAAGCTCATGGAATAATAAAGCCTTTAAAGATAAAATAAAAACTATGGTTGCTATGAGTGTTTACAGGCTTGGCTCACCAAGTAAAGCAAGAACATTTTATGCAGAAATTACACCAAATCCTGCTAATATGAATTATGCTGTGCTTGGCTATCTTTTAGGGGACAAAAACTTAAAAGCAGATGTTAACAGCTTTGATAAAGATACATTTAAATATATTACAAGCGAATTAGAACAGCTTGATACTGATATGGCAGTGTCACTGCTTGATAAATATACAAGAGATAAAAAATATGCACTGAGCTTAAAATATTCTCTTGCGAAAAATATACCAAGTGATGCTAAACGCCAGCAAATCCTTATGAGTATATATGATACTATCAGGCAGGATGCAGGTGCAAGGTTTGAGGGCAGCAATAATGTTTATATGGATATAGGCTTAATTTTTTACAGAAAAAATGACTTTAAAAATGCAGTTATTCCATTAAAACAGTTTACAGACAGCTATAAGGAAAAAGATGACAGGCGGGCAGAAGCTTTATACTATCTTGGTAAATCATTTATTAATATGGGCGATATTCAGCGTGGATATAATTATTATAATGATATTATATCAAATATTCCATCAAGCATATATGCAGGCATCGCAAAAGGTGAGATGGAAGAAGATGAATGGCGTAAAAATCTTAATAAATAATGTGTGGTAAGGTGATAAATTGTCAGACATACAAAATATTGATGTCCAGCTGTTAAAAGAAGTTGTTGATGCTGTAAATAGAACAACAGAAAGCTTAAAAGAATCTTATGCTCTTTTGCAGAAAAAATTAGAGCATACACAAGGTCTTTTAGATTCTGTGCTTGATAATACAAACTCTGCTATTATTGCTCAGGATAATAAAAACGGCGTGTTTTTAAAAAACAGACGGGCAAAAGAGTTAATAGAAGAGCTTGGTTATGATAAAGTTTTTAGTATATTAAGCTCATTTCATACAACTGGTGTCCATGACTATGATGATGAGGGCAGAAGATATTTCAGGCTCAGTGTCAGTGCATTAAAATCAGAAGATTCTGAAGGCTTTGTATATGTAATGGATGATATTACAAGGCTTAAAAAGTTTGAGCAGGAAAAGCAGAGAAATGAGCGGCTTCGCATCATGGGTGAAATGGCAGCAAATATTGCCCATGAAGTTAGAAATCCGCTTGGCTCTATTGAGCTTTATGCATCACTTTTAGCAAGAGATTTAGAGCAGTATCCTGATAAAAAACGGCTTACAACTTCCATAATAAAAGGTGTCCGCACTATTAATGCTGTGATAAGCAACACTCTGCTTTTTGCAAAAGAAATTAAAATAAATCCATCTAAGCATGTGCTTGTAGATATTGTTGATGAGGTAGTGCTTTATCTGCAGCATATAATAAGAGACAAGAAAGTCAGAGTTGTTAATAAACTTGATGAAGAACACATTGTTTTTTGCGATGAAGATATGTATAAGCAGGTTATAATGAACTTAATAGGCAATGCAGTAGATGCTGTCAGCACAGGTGGAGAAATAATTGTTACATCTGAAATGACAGAAAAGGAAACTGTTTTGCATATTAGAGATAATGGCTGTGGAATAGATGAAGATATGCTTTCCCGTCTTTTTATGCCCTTTCAAACAACAAAAGCAAAAGGCACTGGTTTAGGTCTTTCTATATCATATAAAATTATAAAAGTGCATGGAGGAGACATTACAGCAGAAAGCAATGGTAAAGATTATACAATGTTTACAGTAATACTGCCGTCTGCTGAATATGCGGTATCTGGTGGAGAAAATAATGATTGATAAGAATATTTTAATAGTTGATGATGATGACAATATGCGGGAAGCTATGAAAGAAACTGTATTAAGGCTTGGAGTATCAGTTGATACAGCGGAAAATGGCCGTATTGGGTTTGAAAAAGCAACGAAGAAAGTATATGATTTAATCATAAGCGATATGCGTATGCCTGAAATTGACGGTCTTTCTATGTTTGAAATGTTAAAGGCAACAGGCATAAAAACACCAGTCTGTTTCGTAACAGCTTACGGCTCTGTTACAGGTGCAGTAGAAGCATTAAAAATAGGTGCTTATGACTATATTTTAAAGCCATTTTCACCAGAAGTGATAGAAGAATTAATAAGAAGAACATTTGAGCTTGCAGGAAGCCAGAGCAGTGCAGCAGGAAATGTGCCTTTGGAAGATAACAGTAAAAAAGGCACTGTTTATAAAAGTGCTTATATGGAGCATATTTTTTCGCTGGCAAAAGATGTGGCAGAAAGCGAAGCAACAGTATTAATCACTGGTGAATCAGGAACAGGTAAAGAAGTACTTGCAAGATTTATTCATGAAAATTCAGGCCATGCAAAAGGTCCATTTGTAGCAGTAAACTGTGCTGCAATACCAGAAAACTTAATAGAAAGTGAACTTTTTGGTTATGAAAAAGGAGCATTCACAGGTGCAGTTAATAAAAAAATAGGTAAATTTGAAGCAGCAGACGGCGGCACAATCCTGCTTGATGAAATTGGTGAAATTCCTTTGCATTTACAGGCAAAACTTTTAAGAGTGCTGCAGGAAAGGGAAGTGGAAAGGCTTGGTGCATTAAAGCCTTCTAAAATAAATACAAGGGTGCTTGCTACAACTAATAGAAACTTAAAAGTAATGAGTGAAGAAGGCTCTTTCAGGGAAGATTTATATTACAGGCTTAATGTTATCAGTATGGAGCTTCCGCCATTAAGAGACAGAAAAGAAGATGTGGCAGATTTATCTTTATTTTTTATAAAAAAATATTCAGAAATTAATAAAAAACCAGTGAAACCGCTTTCAGATGATGCTTTAAAAACACTGCAAAGCTATGAATGGCCCGGCAATGTAAGGGAGCTTGAACATACTATTGAAAGAGCAGTTGTTCTTTCAAAAACTACTGAAATTACATCAAAAGATTTATTTCTGCATGGTATAACAATAGCTGGCTTTAAATCAAACCCTAAGGAAGATATAAAAGATATTATAAAAGAAGAAAAGGCAGAAAAAGATGCAAAGGAAGCAAAATATAGTGCAGAAGAACATAAAGTTGATAATGCAGTAGGCAGAACTATTGCAGATGTGGAGCAGGAATTAATACTTAAAACTTTGCAGGATGTATCAGGCAACAGAACAAAAGCAGCTGAAATATTGGGTATAACTGTTAGAACTTTAAGAAACAAATTAAATGAATACCGCGACGCTGGCATTGATGTAGAAGAATATTTAAAATAATAATAAAAAAGTGCGAATATAAGCGACAGCTGCATATTATGCAGAGCTTGAAATATAATGGACTTACAGCATGAAAACTACTGTATGTCATACTGAGTCTGCAAGGCGAAGTATCTTAATAAATTTATATTAAAAAATACATCCTTGTATTTTTTAAAACACGCTCTGCCGAAACAAGTTCGTCTATCGCTCACTTTCAGACGAAGCATCCTGCTTCTTGACTTGTCATAGTGAGAGTTATAGTGTGAAGTATATAAAAAGCAGATGATTTAATATATTATGCATTGCTGTAATATATATAATTTAGATTTTTCGCCTGTTATAACAGGCTCAAAATGACTGATAATGCGAAAACTGTATGTCATACTGAGTCTGCAAGGCGAAGTATCTTAATAAATTTATATTAAAAAATACATCCTTGTATTTTTTAAAACATGCTCTGCCGAAACAAGTTCGTCTATCGCTCACTTTCAGACGAAGCATCCTGCTTCTTGACTTGTCATAGTGAGAGTTATAGGGCGAAGTATATAAAAAGCAGATGATTTAATATATTATGCATTGCTGTAATATATATAATTTAGATTTTTCGCCTGTTATAACAGGCTCAAAATGACTGATAATGCGAAAACAGTATGTCATACTGAGCCTGCAAAGCGAAGTATCTTAATAAATTTATATTAAAAAATACATCCTTGTATTTTTTAAAACACGCTCTGCCGAAATAAGTTCGTCTATCGCTCACTTTTAGATGAAGCATCCTGCTTCTTGACTTGTCATAGTGAGAGTTATAGGGCGAAGTATATAAAAAGCAGATGATTTAATATATTATGCATTACTGTAATATATTATGCATTACTGTAATATATATAATTTAGATTTTTTGCCTGTAAAAAATCAGGCTCAAAATGACTTATAATATAAAATTTTTGGGTAAGTCCAGTATCTTTTTTATATACTAGATTTATCCCCCGTTTTAATTTATTTTAAGGAGTATATACTTGAAAGAAAAACTTACATTAATCATTGATGAAATAGTAAAAGATATGCTGAATAAAGCAGGTGTATCAGAAGAAGTTTCTTTTACACTTGTTATACCAGAAAAAGAAGAACATGGCGATTTTGCATGTAATGCTGCTATGCAGCTTGTGCGTTTTTTAAAGAAAAACCCAAAAATGATAGCAGAAGAAATATGCAGTGCATTAGTTGAAAAAATGAATGGGCAGGTGTCTGTGGAAATTGCAGGTCCCGGATTTATAAATATAAAAACTTCAAAATGCTTTTTTGCTGAAACTGTTATGGATATTATTAACAATAAAAAATATTTTCATAATAATACAGGCAGAAATAAAAAAGCAATGGTAGAGTTTGTTAGTGCAAACCCAACTGGTCCTTTGCATATTGGTCATGGCAGAGGGGCAGCTTATGGTGATTCTGTTGCAAGAGTGCTTTCCATGTCTGGCTACGATGTAACAAGAGAATATTATGTTAATGATGCAGGCAACCAGATGAATAATCTGGCATTAAGTGTATATTCCAGATATGCGGAGCTGCTAGGCAGAGCAGAAGAAGCACCATTTCCAGAAACAGGCTATCATGGAGATTATATAAAAGATATATCAGCAGCTCTTTTAAGGCAAAGAAAAGATATATTAGATATTGATAAAAAAGAAGCATTAGAGTTATGTCTTGAAACAGCTGTGGAAACTATTCAGAAAAATATAGATGATGATTTAAAAGATTTTAGAGTAGAGTTTCACAATTATTTCAGTGAAAAAAGCCTTTATAAACAGGGTTTAATAGATAAAGCACTTGAAAAATTAAGTAAATCTGGTAAAACTTTTGAGCAGGATGGAGCATTATGGCTTAATACTTCCAGTATGGGTGATGATAAAGACAGAGTGTTAAGAAAATCTACTGGAGAATATACTTATTTTACACCAGATATTGCATATCATCAGAATAAATATGACAGAGGATATGAATATTTAGTAGATATATGGGGAGCAGACCACCACGGCTATATTAAAAGAATGCAGAGTGCATTAGAGTGTTTAGACCATGATGTATCTACATTTAAAGTTTCATTAATCCAAATGGTTAATTTAATACAGAATGGTGAAAAAATCAGTATGTCTACAAGAAGTGGCGATTTTATTCCACTTTCATATCTTATAGATGAAGTAGGAATTGATGCAGCAAGATTTTTTTATAATATGAGAAGTCATGACGCTCAGTTTGATTTTGATATAGATTTAGCGAAATCAAAATCAAATGACAACCCAGTATATTATATTCAGTATGCACATGCAAGGGTGCACAGTTTAATTGCAAATGCAGAAGATAAAGGCATAAAATATGAAAGGGGAGCAGGGTTAGAGAAAGCTCTTGGCATTGAAGAAATACAGCTTATAAAAAATATGATAAGGTTAAAATATGTTATTGAGCTTGCAGCAGTCCATTTAGAGCCACACAGAGTTGCTTATCATTTACAGGAGCTTGCAGCAGCATTTCATTCATATTATTACAGTAATAAAATATTAAATCTTGAAGATAAAGATCTTACAACAGGCAGACTTTCATTATGTGAAGCTGTTGCTGTGACTATTAAAACAGGGCTTGAAATATTAGGTGTTTCTGCACCTGAAAAAATGTAGGTGTATTATGACAGAAGAAAATAAAAATTCATTCAGGGATATGATTTTAATTATATTTGTAGTGCTTATATGCTTTGGCATTACAATATATGGCATAGCATATTTAACAGGGAAAGTATTTTCCAGCAGTCCAGAGCCTGAGATTGCTGCTAATGAAAGACCAAAGGAAGTAACAACTAATCCGCAGGAAGGTGATACTTTAACTTTTACATCTATGGGGGAAACTGCTGATGAAGTTATGCCTGATGAAAATAATATCCGCACAACAGTTACACCGCCAAAACAGAATAATACAGAAACAGCAGTGTTATATCAGGATAATATATCACCTATTCCAGCACCAGTATTACAGGAAGAAAAGCCAGTGGAGCCTGCTTCTAAGCAGGTAAAACCGCAGGAAAATAAACAAGTGCAGGAAACCGCTAAACCAAAAGAAACTGTAAAACCAAAAGAAAATACAAATCAGGCAGAGCAGGCAAAACCAAAGCAGGAAACAAAACCTGCACCTGTCAAAGAAACAGTTAAAACTGCACCACCTGCACAGACTGGAGCTTTCGTAGTGCAGCTTGTGGCAGTGCAGTCAAGAGATGCTGCAGAAAAAGAGGCAGCAAAATATAGAAGTAAATACCCAGATGTATTTATAAAACAGGTAAGTATAGATGGCAAAACATGGTATAGAGTTCGTCTTGGTGTAAGTGCTACAAAGGAACAGGCACAGCAGAAAGCAAATAAAGTAGCATCTGAATTTAAAATAAAACCAATTGTTACTAAAAATAACTAAATATATGAAGAAATTTGCAGTATTAATATTTATATTTTTGTCTTTTAGTTCAGCTTATAGTGAAACTGTCCTTTCCAGTGAAAGTATATATTTAATCAATGGAGCACAGGTATTTGTTCTTGATGAAAAATACAAAGACAATATTGACTTATTTTTTAAGGAAGCAAAGTCAAAAGGCATTAATACTGTTTTTTTTAGAGTATTTCATAACAGCAAAGACAGAAGCCATTTGAATATGCCTGTAACATGTGAAAGTGGTGTATATTTTGAAACAAAGTATGCCTGCACAGTCAATAATCTATTAAAAGATATGGTAGATTATGCCCATAAAAATAATATTAAACTTTATGCATGGATGGCAACCCGTTCACTGTCCTTTTTAAAAACAGCAGAGAATATGAGTATGAGTTTAAGTGCAGAGGGCAAAGATGTTACAGGCTATGGTGCAAATATATTTAAGAAAGATGTGCGGGATACTCTGCTTAACCTGTTTGAAGATTTAGCAAAATATGAAATAGACGGAATACTTTTTCAGGATGATTTTATAATAAAATATACAGAAGGCAGTGATAAATATGCGGCTGCACTTTTTAAAGAAGAAACTGGGATAGATGTTAAAAAGGAAAATTTTTTTAAAAGCATAAAGGAATATAATGGCAGGAAAGTTTTTTCAGAATATAAAGATGAGTTTTATGTGTGGGCGGAATGGAAAAGCAGTCAGCTTGCCTTATTATTTAAAGAGTTAAAAGAGAAAGCAAAAACAGTAAATCCTAAAATAAAGTTTGCAGCAAATGTATATTATGAAACACCAGTAGATGAGGCGGCTGCTATGGCATGGTATTCTCAGAAACTATCTACCTTAAAATCAGCAGGTGCAGATTATTTTGCAGTTATGGGCTATTTTGAACAAATAAGCAGTGAGCAGAAACTAGGCAGGGTAGAGACTGCCGCATTTATTGGCAGTATTGCAGAAAATGCTGTAAAAGTTATGGGTAATGAAAAGGCAGTTATAATGAAGCTGCAGTCTAAATCATTTTTAGGTAAAGGTATGCTTTCTTATGATGATTATAAGCTGGTATGCAGGCAGGTAAAACTTGCTGGTAATGTAAGCTATACTGTTGTGCCAGTGTTTGCTTCTGAAGATATTTATGTATGTCCAAAGTAGATAATATAAGATAAAATTTGTCTTTGTTGAAGAAAATGTGATGAAAAATCTTTTAAAATTTATATTATTTATTAATAAATTATCTGTATAGCAATAAAATAAAACACTTTTTTATAAAATATTTCTTGCAAAATTTTAAAAAAGGTTTATTCAATAATAATAACAATAATGTAAAACAGGAGTAGTTTATGAAAGTTGGGGTAATAGGTGGCGGTATTTCAGGTGTATCTCTTGCATTAAAACTTGGTTTATTAAAAGAGCAGGGAAAAGATATAGATATTACACTGCTGGAAGCATCAAATAGATTAGGCGGCACAATAGATTCTGTTCATAAAGAAGGTTATGTTATAGAATCTGGCACAAATGGATTTTTAGACAGCAAACCTTTTACATTAGAGGTATTTGAAGAAGCAGGCTTAAAAAGTAAACTTGTAAGAAGCAATGATAATGCAAGGATTAGATATATTCAAAGATATGGCGCTCTGCAAAGACTGCCTGAGGGTGCTTCTGCATTCCTTTCATCAAAACTTTTAAGTTTTGGCGGAAAAATGCGTTTAGCAAAAGAGTTTTTTGTTCCACAGAAAAAAGACGACAGCGATGAAACTCTGGCACATTTTGCTGAAAGAAGACTAGGCAGAGAAGCACTTGATTATTTAATAGGACCTATGGTATCAGGTGTATTTGCAGGCGACCCAGACAAAATGAGCTTACAATCATGTTTTCCAGTAATATATGATTTAGAGAAAACTTATGGCGGCTTAATAAAAGGTATGTTTAAAAAACCTAAGAAAAAAAGTGGTCCTGCAGGTCCCGGTGGAGCATTAACAAGCTATGAAGGCGGTATGGGGGAAGCTGTAAAAGATTTAGCCCGTGCTGCAGAAAGCAAAGGTGTAAAAATCTATACAGAAAGCCCTGCTGAAAAAGTTATTAAAAAAGATGGCAGATATATTGTAACAAGCAGCAATAAAGAATATGAGTTTGATGTGCTTGCCGTATGTGCTCCAGCTTATGCAGGCGGCAGATTTTTAAAAGAGTTAGATAGTGATTTGGCAGAAACCTTATTAAGTATTCCTTATGCACCAATGTTTGTGGCAGGTTTAGGTTTTAATAGTGAAGATATAGAAGATGATATACACGGCTTTGGTTATCTCATACCTAAAAAAGAAAATATGCGAATATTAGGTGCATTATTTACATCAAGTATGTTTCCTGTGCAGGCACCACAGGGTAAAAAGTTCCTGCGTATTATGGCAGGCGGCGATACAAACCATGAGCTTATGCAAAAAAGCGAAGATGAACTGCTTAAAATATGCTTAGAAGATGTAACAAAAGTATTAGGGGTAAAAAAAGAGCCTTATATGGTGCAGTGTTTTAAAGTAATGAAAGCAATACCACAATATCACACAGGTCATCGTGAGAAAGTTGCAAAAATAGAAGAAATCACTTCAAAATTAGGCAATATTTATATTGGCGGTAATGTGCTTTATGGTATAGGCTTAAATGACTGCACAAAAACAAGTAAGCTGATAGCTGAGAAAATAGCGGAGCGGTTATAAATTTGTGTATATATCAATATGTATTTAATATTAATTAATGCGGTCAGTTTGCATGAGTAAATTATTAAATATAGATGCAGCTATTATTGTGTTTTTTATGCTTATTTTTATTCCACCTGTTGCTTCTGGTTTCGTATTAAGCAAATATGTTTCAGGCAGGATAGTAGAGGAAAAGACAAATAAGCTTTATGGTATAGCTAATACACTTGATAAGTTATTAACTTCTGACTATGATACAATACTTGAAAAATATAATATGCAGAATGCTTCTAAAGAAGATAAAATTAAAGTATTATCAAAAGAGTTATCCCCTGTATCTGATACTGTTGTATCAGGATTTAAAGATACAGGCATAGGCTATTACAGTAAGGAACTTGATGCAATAATAACATATTCTCCATCTGAAAAAATGAACTGGACTATAGGTATGCCTATAAGCAAAAACCACAATGGGCGGGAAGCTATGGCAACTAAACAGTGGATTTCATACAGGGGGGGGGAGTTAGTATGGGGTAATGGAATAGCCGTCTTTTTTCCTATTATAAGAAATAATGAATCTATTGGCTATATATGGGCTGTGGAACTTGATGAGAATATAAATAAAGAATTATTCCCAATGTATGTAAATATTGCCATAGCTGTATCTATTCTCATAGGTATAGGTATTGCAGTTTTCAGTATATTACTATTCAAATATAATGATAAAAAGTATATAAGAAGCTTAAATGATTACATTAAATGTATATCATCAGATAACAGTATCCGACTGCCGCAGATGCAGGGAATATATGGCGAAATTAATAATACAATAAATTTACTTTCCAACCAGTTTATAGAGCAGAAAGAAATAGAAACAAGAATGTTAAAAGCAGAAAATATGCTTGTAGGCAGTTTCATTACTTTAAGCATAGCTCATGAAATAAAAAATCCGCTTATGTCTATAAAAGGTTTTTCAGACCTTATAAAAGAAAGCAGCAGCGACAATTCTATTATAAAATATACAAAAATCATTTCTGATGAAACTGAGCGAATTAATAAATTAATAGGAAATCTGCTTTCTGTATCCAAGAAAAATGATGTAATAAATGAAAAACACTGTATAAATAATTTAATTAACGAATCAGTTTCATTGCTTCTGCCTAATTTTCGCAGGCATAATGTAAGTTACACGATTAAAAGTAGTCAAGATTATTATATAATATGCGACAGTAATAGATTTAAGCAGATTATATTGAATATGCTTCTTAATTCACTATCAGCATTTAATGGCAGAGATAACAATAAAATAGAAATAACATTATCAGATACAGCAGAAAGTGGAATGCTTTCTGTGAGCATTAAAGATAACGGCTGCGGAATACCTGATTATATAATGCAGGATATATTTCAGCCTTTTTGGACAACAAAATCAAACAGCACAGGTCTTGGGCTTTTTATAGTAAAAAGTTTTATAGATTCTATGGGCTGGCAGCTGCATGTATCTTCATTAAAAGATTTATGGACATGTTTTACAATAACTATGCCATATATAAAGGAAGACTAAATGTCATATAAAGTATTAATAGCAGATGATGAGAAAAATATTGTAGATTTGCTGCAGGAGATAGCCATTCAGCTTGGGCTTGAAGTAGTAACTGCATTTGACGGCAGGCAGGCTTTAAATGTATTTGAAGAACAGATGCCTGATTTTGTGCTTATGGATATTTCAATGCCTGTTATGGGTGGTATGCAGGCTATGGAGCTTATGAAGCAAATCAATGCAGGCTGTCCTATTATTTTGATTACAGCATTTGGCACAGTTGATATTGCAATAGAAGCCATACAAAATGGTGCTTTTGAGTATATAGTAAAGCCATCATCACTAAGTGAGATACGAGAAGTAATAGATAAAGTTACATCATATCTTACAATTATAAGAGAACAGGTCCTTCTTCCACAAAATACAAAAAAACTGGTGGGAGTAAGTGCTTCCATGCAGAATATTTTTAAAACTGCTGCAAAAATTGCTAAAACAGATGCAACAGTATTAATAACTGGTGAAAGCGGTAATGGCAAACAGATTATAGCTGAAACTATACATAAGTTAAGCAGCAGACAAGGAAGGTTTGTGCAAATAAACTGTGGCAGTATTCCAGAAAATTTAATGGAAAGCGAGTTATTTGGTTTCAATAAGGGTGCTTTTTCTGGTGCTGTTACTTCCAAAAAAGGCAGGTTTGAGCTTTCTCACAAAGGAAGTTTATTTTTAGATGAAATAGGTGAGCTGCCTAAAAGTATGCAGAGTAAACTTTTACACGCTATTCAAGAAAGAGTTATCACTCCAATAGGAGCCCCTGACAGTATTCCCCTTGATTTGAGAATTATAGCTGCAACAAATAGAAACCTTGATGATATGGTTAATAAAGGATTATTCCGTCTAGACCTTTATCACCGTTTAAAAGTTATACATATACATGTGCCGCCTTTAAGAGAACGCAAAGATGATATAGAGCCGCTTATAAATCATTTTATATCTATGTTTGCAAAAAAATATAATAAACCTTTTCATACTATTGATAAGCAGGTTTTACAGTGGTTTAAAAATTATTCATGGCCGGGAAATATTAGAGAGCTTAAAAACTTAATAGAAAGAATGATACTGCTGGATAACAGTATCACTTATGAGAATATTTTTGCACAGAATATGCATAATAGTTCACAGGCTGATGGAGCTTATTCACTTAATATGCTTATAGAACAGCTTTTAAAGGAAAAAGACTTTACATCAATTATTAAATATTTTGAGAAAAGTGTTATAGAATATACACTTTTAAAATATGGCGGCAATAGAAGCCAATGTTCTAAACATCTAGGTATATCAAGAAGAAATCTACTTTATAAAATAAAAGAATATAACATAGAATAAATTATATCAAAATGTGCATTTATTTGCACAATCCATTATCTCATTTTATAAAATTATCTTTATTATCAAATATTTATATTAACAAATAAGTGGCATTGCACTTGCTCTTTTAGTAAGTATATTATTTTAATAACAGGAGAGGCTGATATGTTTAAAAAATTTACGCATGCTTGTGTTACTTTAGTTCATAAGTATCTGCCAGACCCATTTTTGTTTGCAGTTATACTTACATTAGTGGTGTTTGGAATTACTATGCCTGTAACAAATCAAGGACCATTAGAAGTGGTTTCACACTGGGGTAAAGGTGCATGGGACCTTTTAGGATTTTCAATGCAGATGGCTCTTGTGCTGGTTTTGGGGCAGGCACTTGCAGGAGCACCTCTTTTTAAAAGGCTGCTTTCAACTCTTGCTTCCGTTCCAAAAAGTCCTCAGCAGGCAATTATTCTTGTTACAATCGTTGGTTTGATTGCAAACTGGGTAAACTGGGGTTTTGGATTAGTAATAAGTGCTATATTTGCAAAAGAGCTGGCAAAAAAAGTAAAAGGTGTTGATTATCCACTTTTAATAGCTGCTGCATACTCTACTTTTGTAATATGGCATGCTGGTTTAAGCGGTTCTGTGCCTTTAACTGTTGCAGGCGGTGGAGAAGCCGTAACAAAAGCAACAGGTGGAATAATAACAGAAGCTATTCCTACAAGTCTCACTTTATTTTCATCTTACAACCTTATTATGCTTGCAATTATATTTGTATGTCTGCCTATAATTATGGCTAAAATGATGCCGTCAAAAGATGAAGTTATAGAAATAGACCCTGCTCTTTTAGAAGATGATGAAGACGATAAACCGCTTATAAAATCAGAACATACTCCATCTGAAAAACTTGAAAACAGTATTATAGTAACAATCCTTATATCTCTTATAGGAGTTACATGGATTATTTATTACTTCTATAAAGGCGGTGGTTTAGGTTTAAATATTATCAATATGATATTTTTATTTGCAGGTATTATATTACATAAAAAACCTATCAATTATGTTCGTGCAATAAACCATGCAACAAAAAGTGCTGCTGGTATCATATTACAGTTCCCTTTTTATGCAGGTATTATGGGTATGATGGTAGGAACAAGCCCAGAGGGTGTTTCTCTGGCAGGCTCAATTTCTAACGCATTTGTAAACATTGCCAATGCAGATACTTTCCCTATACTCACATTTTTATCCGCAGGTATTGTAAATGTCTTTGTTCCATCAGGTGGTGGACAGTGGGCAGTGCAGGCTCCTATCATGATGCCTGCTGCTAAAGAGCTTGGGGTAGATTACTCTGTTACAGCTATGGCTATCGCATGGGGTGATGCATGGACAAATATGATACAGCCGTTTTGGGCACTGCCTGCATTAGGAATTGCTGGATTAGGTGCAAGGGATATTATGGGATACTGTATTATAACCCTTATCTTTGTAGGTTTGGTTGTATGCGGTGGTTTTTTCTTGTTAACTTAAAAAATATTTTATGAGGTGATAAAATGAGAGATGTATATTTAGTTGCGGCATGCCGCACTCCAATAGGTAATTTTAATGGTGGCTTAGCACCTTTGAGAGCACATGAATTAGGCTCTATTGCAATAAAAGAAGCATTAAACAGAGCAGGCATTAAACCTGAGCAGGTAGATGAAGTAATATTTGGCAATGTTTTACAGGCAGGTGAAAAACAAGGTCCTGCAAGGCAGGCATCTATTAATGCAGGTATTCCTGTTGAAACACCAGCTTATTCTATAAACATTTTATGCGGTTCAGGTCTGAAATCTGTTATTTTAGCAGCTCAAAGCATAATGCTTGGTGAAAGTGATATTATTGTGGCAGGTGGTATGGAAAGTATGACTAATGCTCCTTACAGCCTTGATAAAGCAAGAAGTGGCTACCGTATGGGACACGGCACATTAAATGATACTATGATAAGCGACGGCTTAACAGATGCTTTTAATGATTATCACATGGGTATTACTGCTGAAAATTTAGCTGAAAAATATAGTCTTTCTATGGAAGAACAAAATCAATTTGCTCTTTCAAGCCAGCATAAAGCCCAAAAAGCTATTGAAGAAGGCAGATTTAATGATGAAATAGTGCCAGTAACTATTAAAACGAGAAAAGGCGATGTTGTAATAGATAAAGATGAGTTTCCAAGAAAAGATGCTACTATTGAAGGGCTTTCAAAACTGAAACCAGCATTTAAAAAAGAAGGCACTGTAACAGCAGGCAATGCATCAGGCATAAATGACGGAGCTGCTGCAATAGTTTTAGCAAGCGAAGAAGCAGTTAAAAAATATGGTTTGAAACCTGTTGCAAAATATGTTTCTTCAGCAACAGCAGGGGTGGAGCCATCTATTATGGGTATAGGACCTGTGCCTGCAGTTAAAAAAGCATTAGATAAAGGTGGCTTGAAACTTTCAGATATAGGGCTTATAGAAGCAAATGAAGCTTTTGCTGCTCAGTCATTAAGTGTAGGAAAAGAGCTGGGATTTAATGCGGAAATATTAAATGTAAATGGTGGAGCAATCGCTTTGGGACACCCTATTGGTGCAAGCGGTGCCAGAATATTAACAACTCTGCTTTATGAAATGAAAAGAAGAAATACGGATAAAGGGCTTGCTACTTTATGTGTAGGCGGTGGCATGGGCGTTGCTCTTATAGTAGAGCTTGTAAAATAAATATGGAGTATTTTTATGAAAAATAAAATAATTTCAATAGAAGAAGCTGCAAATATGCTTAAAAGCGGTATGACTTTAATGGCTGGCGGTTTTCTTGGTGTGGGCGGTCCTAATAAGATTATGGATGTTATTGCAGAAAAAGATATAAAAGATTTAACTCTTATTGCAAATGATACTGCTTTTATAGATACAGGTATAGGCAAACTTGTTGCAAAGAAAATGCTTAAAAAAGTTATAGCATCCCATATAGGCACAAATAAAGAAACAGGAAACCAAATGAATTCAGGCGAGCTTGAAGTGGAGCTTTCGCCGCAAGGCACTTTGGCAGAGCGTGTAAGAGCAGGCGGATATGGACTTGGCGGCATTTTAACACCAACAGGGATAGATACCGTAGTTGAAGAAGGCAAACAGATTATTGAATCAGACGGTAAAAAATATATTCTTGAAAAGCCTTTAAAAGCAGAAATAGCATATCTTAAAGGTGCAAAAGCAGATAAAGACGGAAATATATTCTGTGCTAAATCAACTAAAAATTTCAATGCACTTATGGCATTTGCTGCTGATGTTGTAGTTGTGGAAGTAGAAGAAATCATGGAAAGTGGCAATTTAGACCCAGAAATAATAACAATACCTTGTGTATTGGTAGATTATTTAGTTAAAGCATAGGAAGTGTATTATGGACGCAAAAACAATTATAGCAAAGAGAGTAGCAAAAGAAATAAAAGATGGCGATTTTATAAATTTAGGAATAGGCATTCCTACTATGGTAGTTAATTATATCCCATCTGATATGAAAGTTGTTCTTCATTCAGAAAACGGGTTTATAGGGTTAGGACCTACTCCAGAGCCAGATAAAGCAGATAAAGACATAAGCAATGCGGGTGGTCAGCCTGCTTCTATTGTTCCGGGTGGTATGTTTTTTGACAGTGCATTTTCATTTGGACTTGTAAGAGGCGGTCATCTTGATGCAACAGTGTTAGGTGCATTACAGGTTGACAGCGAAGGCAATCTTGCAAACTGGAATATTCCGGGCAAAATGGTTCCGGGTATGGGTGGTGCTATGGATTTAGTTGTAGGTGCCAAAAAAGTTATTTTAGCAATGGAACATACTGCAAAAGGAAATCCTAAAATACTTCCTAAATGCACATTGCCATTGACAGCTTCTGAATGTGTTGATATGATAGTTACAGAGATGGCTGTTTTTAAAATAGAAAACAAAAAAATGACGCTTATTGAGCATGCGGAAAATGTTACGCTGGAAGATATAAAAGCTGTTACTACGGCAGAATATTCTGTATCTCCTGATTTAAAAGTAATGGAGCTTTAATTTTTATGGATATACTGCAGGAATTTAAAAATAAAGCTAAAAACAGATATAAGCACATAGTTCTGCCAGAAGGTTATGATGATAGAACAATTCAAGCAGCAGTAAAAATATGTGAGGAGGGCATTGCCCGCCTCACTGTTTTAGGCAGTGAAGATGAAATTAAAAAAGAGCTTCTAAACTATGGTCTGAAAAAGGAATATATAGACAGCGAAAAATTAACTGTTATAAATCCTTTAAACTCCCCTTACCTGCAAGAATGGACAGATATATATTATCAATCCCGCAAGGAAAAAGGGCTTACTATGGAAGAAGCATCATCATCTATGAAAAATAATTTGTTTTTTGGCTCAATGCTTGTAAAACAAAAAATATGTGATGGACTTGTGGCAGGAGCAGCAAACACTACAAGCGATGTTCTTCGTGCGGCACTGCGGATAATAGGTGTAAAAAAAGGGCTTAATACTGTTTCTTCTTATTTCATTATAGTTACAAAAAATGAAAAGTTTGGAAAAAACGGCATTCTTTTATTTGCAGATAGTGCAGTTAACCCAAACCCTGATGCACCTATGCTTGCAGATATTGCAGAAAGCACCGCTGAAAGCTGTAAAAAGATGATGGGAGTAGATGCAGTAGTTGCTATGCTCTCATTTTCCACAAAAGGCAGTGCAAAAACAGCTGAAACAGAAAAAGTGGCACAAGCTGTTAAAATATTAAAAGAAAGATGTCCTGATATAGCAGTAGATGGAGAAATGCAGCTTGATGCGGCACTTGTAGATGAAGTAGGCAGGCGGAAAGCACCAGAAAGTGAAGTTGCAGGCAAAGCGAATGTTTTAATATTTCCTAATCTTGATGCAGGAAATATTGGATATAAATTAGTAGAAAGAATAGCTGAAGCAACAGCTATAGGTCCCATAATACAAGGGCTTAACAGTCCTGTAAATGATTTATCCCGTGGCTGTTCAGTTTACGATATAGTAAATGTAACGGCTATAACGGCAGTGCAGGTGGAATGATGTTAATATTAACTTTAAATTGTGGCAGCTCATCTCTCAAATGTCAATTATATGATGAAGCATCTAACAAAATAATTGCAAAAGCTGCAGCAGACAGAATAGGGCTTAGTGGTGCTGTTATCAGTGTAAAAAGTGATAACGGAGAAATAACTGTAAAAGATAAAATTATTACAGACCATAAAGAAGCCATTGAAAGCATATTAAAGTGTTTTAAAGATTCCGCTGTTCTAAAAGACATAAATGAAATAGAAGCAGCTGGACATAGAATTGTTCATGGTGGAGATTTATTTCAAAAAAGCACACTGATAGATGAAAGTGTCATACAGCAGATAGAATCAATCTCACATCTTGCACCTTTGCATAATCCAGCAAATATTTTAGGTATAAGAGTATTGCAAAAAATACTTCCAAATATATCTCATGTAGCAGTATTTGATACTGCATTTCATTCAAGCATTCCAGAAAAGGCATATAGATATGCAGTTTGCGATGAATGGTATAGTAAATATAAAGTAAGGCGTTACGGATTTCACGGTTCAAGCCATCTGTATGTATCAAAAAGAACAGCTAAAATGCTTGACAAACCTGCCAGTGAGTGCAATATGATTATTCTCCATGTTGGAAATGGTGCAAGTATAACAGCTGTGGAAAACGGGCTTTCAGTAGATACATCTATGGGAATGACACCACTTGAAGGGCTTATTATGGGCACACGATGTGGCGATATTGATGCCTCAGTTCCTGCTTTTATTACTAAAATGACTGGAAAATGTATTGAAGAAGTAGATGAAATTCTTTATAAAAAGTCTGGGCTTCTTGGAATAACAGGCAAATATTCTGACAGAAGAGATATAGAAGCAAATATGGAAACAGATAAGCTGTGTAAGATGGCTGTTGATATGGAATGTTACAGATTAAAAAAATACATAGGCTCTTATATGGCTGTTTTAAATAAAGTAGACGCTTTATCATTTACTGGTGGAGTAGGTGAAAATTCATCTTTAATTAGGGAAAAAACTCTTGAAAATCTTGAATATCTGGGTATTGAGATTGATAAAGAAAAAAATAGAAATTTAAAGCGGGGAGTAGAAACAGAAATATCTGCAAGCTCGTCAAAAATAAAAGTATTTGTTATCCCAACAGATGAAGAGATTGTTCTTACAGAAGATGTAATTGCAGTATTAAATGGCAAATATAAAGACCACTCATCTTATTCCTATTCATTTTTATAATTATATATATTTCAACCCATAATTTTATATGGGTTGAAATGCTGCATATTACATAAATGTGCCATCATTTTGAGCTAAGCAAATAATCTATTCATCTGAAATTTTAAAATAATCTGGTTTGCCCCGATTTTTTTGTAAGAATACTTATAACTATCAAATAATAGAAATAACTTATTTAATAAAATTAAAAACAGTGAATGTTTAAGGAATTGGAGCATAAGGAATAAAATAACGAAAACTTTGATTTTTGAGATGTGCGGCGGTATAATAGTTTACAATATATTTCATAGGAATATTGAGTTATAAGTATTCTTACAAAGTTTATTATAAATCATCACTCTTTATTACAGCTCAAAAAAATTGGTGGTAAAACAGTAAAATAATTACTTGACATTTTCCGTAAAATAAAAATATATAACAATATGAATAAAATAAAAACTATATTATTAATTACAGTTTTATTATTACTTGCAGGCTGTGAAAAATATTTTTTCTTTCCTAAACAGCAGCTTTTTTATATGCCTGAAACATGTGCAAATAATCCTGAAAATATTCTTGTAGACACTAACGACGGTAAGCTTCTGCATGGCTGGTATTTTAAAACAAAAGTAAAAAATCCTAAAGGCACAATATTTTTTCTTCATGGTAATTCAAATAATATAAGCACAGAAAGCGTGGCTGTGATGTGGCTTGTAGATAAAGGCTATAATTTATTGACTTTTGATTACAGGGGGTATGGTATATCTCAAGGCAAGCCTGATATAAAAGGTGTTTTGCAGGATGGTTTAGAATATACAGAAGCAGTATTTAAAGATGATAAAATAGATAAAAGAAATATGGTGCTTTATGGTCAGAGTTTAGGCGGAGCAGTTGCTGCCCATATTGCAAGATATTCCCCTTATGCTGATAAATTTAAAGTACTTGTTTTAGAATCCACCTTTACTTCATGGCGGAGTATTGCAAAAGAAGTGGCAGCCAGCAATTTTTTTACATATATATGGCAGTATGCTGTCACATGGAGCATACCAAAAGAATATTCTTCACTTGATAATTTAAAGAGCAGTAAAATAAAAAATACTATTATTATACATTCAAAAGCAGATAAGCTTGTGAAGTTTAATAATGGAGAGGCACTATATAAAATAGCAAAAGAGCCAAAAATGCTGCTGAAAGATGATTTTTCTAATCATGCACAGATTATCAGCAACCCGCGGATAAGAAAAGAATTTTTAAATGCTCTTGATTTATATTTAAAGTAAACCACTTGTTTTTAGCAAATATTTTTAAGTAAAAAATGCTTAAAAACAGTATTATAAATAGGTTGACAAAAGATATTTTCAATGATAAAAGTAAAAAAAGAATTTTTTTAGGAGGAGTATACATGAAAAAAGTTTTTTTAGTATTACTCATTGTATGTATAATGGCACCAGCTGCATTTGCAGGTACACTTAGAAATAATGCTGGTTGTGGTATCGGAACATTATTATTTGAAACTGTTGGTAAACCTAACGGTGGCTGGTTACTTCAAATGACAGCTTCTTGGACTAACTCAACATTATCAAATACTTTCTCTATGACTACTGGAACAGTTGGTTGTCAAGGTAAAATCAATAAAGTAGTCAGCACAGAAGTCTATGAATTTGTTACTGATAATATGGATAATCTTGCTAAAGATATAGCTATGGGGCACGGGGACACTATTAATTCTTTAGGCACTATGCTTGCTGTTAAAGATATAGATGCTTTCGCAAACAAATTACAGGCTAATTTCAGCGATATTTTCCCTAATGCAGATGTTCAATCTGATTCAGTTGCTAATAAAATTGTAGCACTCAGCTAATTAACATAATGAGGGCATTTAATGCCCTCTTTATTTTCTATGAAATATAAGATATTTCCACTATTTATTTTTATATTTATTATCTTTTTACTTCCAGTATTTTCTCAAGCAGAGCCAAGCCAGTATGGTAAAATAATTGCTGAAAAAGCATTAAATGAAAAAATATATGATGAAAGAATGTGGTATGTGCTTATGGAGTATAAAAAGCCAGCAGGCAGAAAGCTGAGAAGCCTTGTAGATGATGAGAAATTTTTTTTAGCAGAAAATGGTAAATATTCGCCAAAAGATGAGCTTGAAGCTACTATACTTGCTTTATTTGATAATGATTTATCAAAAAATGATGATAACAGCCATCCAGTATGTGTTTTTGCAGGCAGACGGGAATGGTTAGTGGAAAGGCTTGATATAGATAGAAATAAACTGCCTGAAAAATCATGCACTAAATATAATGAATTTAAAAAAAAGATGGACCCTGCAAGTGTAACAGTAATATTTCCATTTATGTATCTTAAAAACCCTGCCAGTATGTTTGGGCATACTATGCTTAGAATAAATAATTCCAGTAATGACTCGCTTACTTCTTACAGTGTAACTTTTGCAGCTGATATGCCAGAAGATGTTAATGGAATAGAATATGTTACACTAGGCTTATTTGGGGGTTATTTTGGCTATTTTACCATTAAAGAATATTACAAAACTATATTTGAATATGGCAATATGGAAAACAGAGATATTTGGGAATATGATTTAAACCTTACAAAAGATGAAACAATAAAACTTTTTAATCATTTATGGGAAATGCAGGGTATAGGCAGTGATTACTATTTTTTTGATGAAAACTGCTCATATAATATGCTTATGCTTCTAGAATCTGCCAGACCTGATTTATATTTGTCAACAAGTATATTATGGGAAGCTCCAACAGATACTATAAAAAAAATCAAAAAAAGCGGTTTGATAGATAATAAAAAATACAGACCATCCCATATAAAAATATTAGAAATATACTCTAAAGGACTGCCGAATAAAGCAGTTACACTTGCTCAGGATGTAGCAAAAGGCAAAAAAACTATTGATGATATTAATAACAGTAATTATTCAGTAGAAGAAAAAGCCGCTATATATGATTTAGCAATAGAGGCTATGCGGTTTAATTTTCTGCAAAAGGAATATCTTACAGAACAGATAGTTAAAGAGTATCAGGCAGCTACAATCAATATACTTGCAAACAGGGCAAAACTTGGGGTAGTAAGCCATAAAAAAATAGATGAGCCCGGCTCTCCTGATGAAGGTCATAATATTACACGAATAAGTATTGGAGTGGGTGCAGAAAATTTTAAAGATTTTTATACTGAAGCAGGATTTAAATTAGGTTTTCATGATTTAGATGATATAGATAAAGGGTTTATCCAAAACAGTCAGCTTTCTGTTTTAGATGTAAATGTCAGGTGGAATACTCGCACAAATGAAGTAACTGTGCCTGAAGCAGCATTATTAAAGTTTTCGTCATATTCTCCTGTAAGCCGTATGACAAAATCGCTTTCTTGGAAGATAGAAGCAGCAGGAGAAGAAAGGGACTATAAAAATGGCAGTTTTTTTACTCCATATATAAGGGGCGGTGTTGGAGTTACTTTTGCAGGTGGCGGCTTTTCATCTTGGATTATGGCTGATGTGGATTTAGCTTTTTCTGAAGGGTATAATCCTTATTGGACAGGGCTTGGGTTTGGCGGCGATATTGGCTTAATGTATAGTTTTATTGGTGGTAAATTTTTAGCTCGCGGCTATTACAGATATTTTGTATTAGATAACCTTGGAGCAGAATTTGGCGGCAGTTTTGGATATACTATTCCTGTAACACAAAATAATTCAATAGAGATAAAATATGCTTATAAAAATCACTGGGAAATAGAAAACCATGATATAGGACTATCATGGCGTTTCTATTTTTAAAATTTATATTTTTCTATTATTTTTTTAATTTTCTGGCAATAAAATAAAGTATAGACAAAAATACTACAGCTGTAAATATCCACTTAATAATACTTAAAGGATAATTTACTAATACCTGTGGCATATCAGGTTTCAGCCCCCCCCCATTATTAGTTCTTATTACTGGGTTAAAATAAGCTGTTGAGCCATTGTCAAAATAAACTGTTGCTCTAACATAGCTGTTATTATCTGCAATATTATATGAGCTTTCAGAAACATTGTCATATTCAGCCATGACTTGACCATTATCTGCAGAGAAAACAATTTTATCTACCATTCTATTTAATTTAATATTTAAAGTATTATCAGCAACCTGCATAGATAAAAGCTGTGGATGAGTATTTAAAACTTTTAATTTTTCGCTTCTATCAAGTATAGCAATAATATGGGGAACAGTAACAGCATAAGCCGCACCGCTTTTTAATGTATCATATAATTTATCTGCTTCTGTATCTGGGTTTAATGGTATCATAGTAATATTTCTGCCAATATCTGTATTTCTAAATACATTGTGAGTGTCATCACTTGCAAGTAAAAAAGCTGGTCTGCCGCTTGATAAAGCTTTATCCCAGTGTGAAACAGAGTTTGCAAAAGTATTAACAACTTCCATTAAATCATATCCTGTAATCTGTGCCATATAATCTACTTCTATACCATTTACAAATGCAGGATGGGCAAGAGTTACTATTTCATTATATGGCTTAACTCTATTTATGCGGTATTGTATAGTGTCTGCACCCTGCCATAGTGGCTGGTCAAAATATTCTTTTCTTTTAGTGCCTATAAGCAGTAAATGAGTTTTAAAAATATTAATACCGTATTCCTGAGCAGGCACATAAGGAAAATCATAATATGGTGGTTTGCTTGTAATATGATGATAGTTGGAAACTGTTGCAAAGCCGTATTCTAAATCGCGGTATGCTTTAAATACATCTTCTTCACTGTTTGCTCTGCCATTAGTCAGCCCGCCACCAAGCCTTGAATGCCCGTGAAAGTTTGCACGATAGTAGTGTGTGTTATCATAATCTTTATAAGGGTTATAAAATTTATCACCAGTAAAAGACACTGCTTCAGGAAATTTATATACAGGAATAATGCTCCACACTGTAAAACATATTAATAATGAAAATAAAATAATAAATGAAAGAGTGTATATAAAATATTTTAAAATTTTTTTTATCATAACTTCTCCATATGTTTATTGAAACATTCTATTGAAAAGACAGTATAAAGTCAATAAAAGAATGGTGTGCTTTATTGACTGGACTTACATAAAATACTTAGACTATAAGTTATTTTGAGCCTGATTTTTACAGGCAAAAAATCTGAATTATACATATTGCAATAATGTATAATATATGAACTTAATTAAAAAATGGTAGTTATATATTTGAATATTGACTTGACAAGCAAATGGATATGTGGTATTTTTATATTAAATTTAATAGCTGAATATCGGTTTTTAAGATTAAAAGGGAAGCAGGTGTAAATCCTGCACAGTCTTGCTGCCGTATTGATGAGAATGTTTTCACAAGTATTAAAAAGTGTATGTTTTAATACTTAGCCACTTTTAGGGAAGGCGAAAACAAACTTTGATTCTTAGTCGGAAGACCTGCCGATATTTGCCGCATATAATCAGGACTTATGCGGCTGATTATAAAAGCACAATGAATGCTTTATATAATTTGCTTTAATTGCCTATGCAGTTTGTCCTTTAATGCTTTTTAAAGCACACTATTAAATAGGAGGTTATCTTTTATGATAACAAAAAATCTCTTTGCAGGTTTTATCCCTGTATTTTTATCTATTTTTCTCATCTTGCCAGAAAAATCTTATGCAATGCATATTATGGAGGGCTATCTTTCTCCATTCTGGTCTATTTTTTGGATAGTTTCAGCTCTCCCATTCATAATTTACGGCTTTTTTGCAATAAGAAAGAAAATATCAGAAAATACTAAATTTTTTATTCTGCTTGCAATGTGCGGTGCATTTGCATTTGTTCTTTCTTCCTTGAAAATTCCATCAGTTACAGGCAGCTGTTCTCATCCAACAGGGGTTGGCTTAGGTGCAGTGCTTTTTGGACCTACACCTATGGCAGTAATAGGTTTTATTATACTTTTATTTCAGGCTATTCTGCTTGCTCACGGCGGGCTTACTACTATTGGTGCTAATGTATTTTCAATGGCAGTAGTTGGACCTTTTGCTGCTTATGGTGTATTTAAAGGTGCATTAAAAGCTGGTATCAGCAGTGGAATTGCTGTATTTTCAGCAGCATTTGCAGGAGATATTTTAACTTATGTAACTACATCTATCCAGCTGGCACTTGCTTTTCCTGATGCAGCTGGCGGGTTTATAACATCTTTATGGAAATTTATGGGTATTTTTGCTTTAACTCAAATACCACTGGCAGTAAGCGAAGGTTTATTATCAGTAATAGTTTATAATGTTTTAGTTAAATATTCATATAAAGAATTACATCTTTTAAAAGCAGTATAGGTGGTATATTATGGCACTTTGGAAAAAAAATCTTATATTATCAATAATTGTAATAGTTTTGGCAGTGCTGCCCCTTATAACATTAAAAAATGCAGAGTTTGCAGGAGCAGACGGCTTGGCAGAAACTGCCATTACTGAAATCAACCCAGATTATGAGCCTTGGTTTTCATCACTTTATGAGCCTGCAAGTGGTGAAATAGAATCACTTCTTTTTGCAGTGCAGGCTGCTCTTGGTGCAGGAGTTGCAGGTTTTATATTAGGCAGAATTACTGCTAAAAAAGGAGAATAATTTTGCTTGTAACAGATAAATATGCTTACATTTCAAAATTTGCAAAAAAAGACCCTCTTGCAAAGGTAATATTTACTTTTACTATGCTTTTTTTATGCTTAATTTTAAATAATGTATTTGTAAGTATATTTATTTTAATATTTTTTGCAGGGTTTACTATTATGTCAAACCCTGCTGTTTCCTTTATAAAATATATAAAATTTATGCTTATACCATTTTCATTTTTAATTATGGGAATTATCCCTGTGCTTATTTCGCTTGTGGAAGATGAATATATAGTTATATTAATAGATAAGTTTAATATAGGAATAACTTATCAGTCATTAGAAACATCATTAAACTTGTTTTTTAGAGCATTATCAGCTGTAAGTATTACATATTTTCTTGCTCTTTCCACACCTATGGTTAGTTTTTTTGAAAGCCTTTATAAATTAAGACTTCCTAAACTTTTTATTTCCCTTATGGAGCTTATATACAGGTATATATTTATATTAATAGATGAAGCAGCTGCTATGTATAAAGCTCAAAAATTAAGGTTAGGATATAGAAATTTTAAATCCAGTTTATTATGTGTTTCAGAGCTTGCAGCTATGCTTTTTATAAGAGCATATAAAAGGGCAGATTTCAGCTATCAGGCACTTTTATCAAGGGGTTATGACGGCGAGATTACTGTTATCAGTAATCAGTATGAAAAAGCATATATATTTTATGCATTAATGTTTTTTATTGCAGCATTCTGTATTATTTTAAAGGCAGCATTATGAGTGAAAGTATATTAAAATGTGAAAATCTATGTTTTTCTTATGATGATGAGCTTTCCCTGAATAACATATCTCTTAATATAAAAAGGGGCAGTATAACAGCTGTCCTTGGCAGGAATGGTGCAGGTAAATCAACTCTTTTTTTAACATTAAATGGTATAAATATAAAAGATAAAGGCAGTGTATATTTTAATGATAAGTTAGTAGAATATAATAAAAAAGGAATTGCAGAAATCCGCAAAAATATAGGTATAGTTTTTCAAGACCCTAATGACCAGCTTTTTTCAGCAAGTGTTATAAAAGATGTTTCTTTTGGTGCATTAAACCTTGGCTTATCGCAGGTAGAAGCAAAGCAGCGGGCAGAAAAAGCATTAAAAGATGTAGAAATGTATGATTTTATGGAAAGACCTGTCCATACTTTAAGTTTTGGTCAGAAAAAAAGGGTGGCAATAGCTGGAGTGCTTGTTATGGAGCCAGAGCTTATTATTTTAGATGAGCCGACAGCAGGGCTTGACCCAATGGGAGCAAATGAAATACTTGTGCTGCTTAAAAAAATAAATCAGGAAAAAGGCACTACTATAATTACAGCAACTCATGAAATGGATATTGTGCCACTATACTGTGATTATGCTTATGTGCTTGATAAAGGATGTGTTGTAATGCAGGGAAGTCCTGAGGAAATATTTTTGCAGGCTGATGAATTAAGAAAGTATGATTTAAGGCTCCCCCGTATTGCTCATCTTATGGAAATACTTAGAAAATGTGATAATATGGCAGTAGATGAAAGTATAGATACTATTTCAAAAGCACGCAGAGCAATAAAAGAGCTGATTAATGGAAAAAATAATTAAAAATGGCAGTAAATTAAAGACAGGATATACCACAGGCACATGTGCTCAAGCAGCAGCAAAAGCAGCGGCAGTATATTTATTTACTGATAAAAAATTTGATTATGTAGAAGTAAATATTTTATCAGGAAAACTTTTAAAAATAAAAATAAAAAGTCTTGAAAAGTATGATGATTATGCAGAATGCTCTGTCATTAAAGAAAGCGGCGATGACCCAGATGTTACAAATGGCATAGAGATAAAAGCAGCAGTATATAAAGGGTATGATAAATTAATAATAGATGGCGGCAAAGGTATAGGCAGGGTTACAAAATCAGGGCTTAAAGTGCCAGCAGGGCAGGCTGCAATAAACCCTGTTCCTAGGAAAATGATTGCTTATGAAATGGAAAAAGTATGCTTAGACTATGGCTATGATAAAAGTTTTAAAGTAATCATTTCAGCAGAAAAAGGGCTTGAAACTGCTAAAAAAACATTTAATGAAAGGCTTGGCATTATTGGGGGCATATCTATACTTGGAACAACTGGTATTGTTGAGCCAATGAGTGAAAAAGCATTAATTGATACAATATGTTTGGAAATTGACAGCCAGATGGAGCAGGGCAGGAAAAATATACTTTTAACACCCGGAAATTACGGCAGAAATGCTGCACTTGAAAAATTTGGAATAGATATAGAAAAAGGTATAAAAATATCAAACTATATAGGCGATACTCTTGATTATCTTTTATATAAACAGCCAGAGCGGATATTGATAATAGGTCATGCAGGAAAACTTTCAAAAACAGCAGGCGGCATTATGAATACCCATTCAAACTATGCAGATTGCCGCCATGAAATATTTGCTGCTTATGCTGCTCTTTGCGGTGCAGAAAAACAAGTTATTGAAGAAATATTTAATGCAGTATCTACTGATGAAATAGATTATATTTTAATGCGTTATAACCTGCATGAAAAAGTGTGGGATATAGTAATTAATAAAATTATGGAAAATATTAAAAGACGGCTTCAAAATAAAATACAGTGCGAAGTTATGGTATTTACAAATAAAGAAAACACATGGAAATACAGCAGTAAGGCACTAGATTTTATAAAATATTTTAAGGATATATAAAAATGAAAAAAGGTAAGTTATTTGGTGTGGGTATAGGTCCCGGGGATAAAGAGCTTATTACATTAAAGGCAGTAAACACTATAAAAAATGCTGATGTTATAGCTATTCCTGACAGCCTTTCTGGCAAAAACAGGGCTTATGAAATAATAAAAGAATATATTTATGAAAAAGAAATAATATTTATTCCTATGCCTATGGTAAAGGATAAAGAGCATTTAAAGGCAAGCCATGAAAGTGGTGCAGAGCTTATTATAAACTATTTAGATAAAGGCAGAAATACTGCATTTGCTACTCTTGGCGACCCATCTGTATATTCTACATATATGTATATTCACCGTATAGTAGAAAGCAAAGGATATGATGTAGAAATGATAGCAGGTGTTACTTCTTTTTGTGCCAGTGCAGCGCGTCTTAATATATCGTTATGTGATGGTGCTGAGCCATTAATAATAATACCAGCAAACTATGAAGATAATAAAAAATTGTTAAATTTATCTGGAAATAAAGTGCTTATGAAAAGTGGCAGAAAAATAGCAAAAGTAAAGCAGGAAATAGATGAATGCTGCCTTACTGATAAAACATATATGGTAGAAAACTGCGGCATGGAAGAAGAAAAAATATATAAAGATTTCAGTAAAGCAGCAGATGAAAGCAGTTATTTTTCATTAATAATAGTAAAGGGGTAAAGATATGGTATATTTTGTGGGAGCAGGACCCGGTGCTGTTGATTTAATAACAGTCCGTGGAGCAGAGCTTTTAAAAAAAGCAGATGTTATTATATATGCAGG
This sequence comes from Mucispirillum schaedleri ASF457, assembly GCF_000487995.2. Taxonomy (NCBI): domain Bacteria; kingdom Pseudomonadati; phylum Deferribacterota; class Deferribacteres; order Deferribacterales; family Mucispirillaceae; genus Mucispirillum; species Mucispirillum schaedleri. Next base: position 1,175,892 of record NZ_CP097562.1, on the reverse strand, counting down.
CTCGCTTGTTAATCCTGAACTTTTAAACTATGCAAAAAAAGAATGTATTATATATAACAGTGCTTCTATGACTTTGGAAGAAGTAATGAATATTATGGAAGAAAGTCATAAAAATAATCAAATAGTTGTGCGGCTGCATACTGGGGATATGAGTATATATGGGGCAGTTAGAGAGCAGTCTGATATATTAAAAAGTAAAAATATACCTTTTGAAAGTGTAGCAGGAGTAAGCTCATTTTTAGGTGCGGCAGCAGCTTTGAATGCAGAATATACTCTGCCTTCCATTTCTCAAACTGTAATACTTACAAGAATGGCAGGCAGAACTCCTGTTCCTGAAAAAGAAAATATAAGGCTTCTGGCATCTCATCAGGCATCTATGGTTATATTTTTAAGTTCATCTATGTTAAAAAGCCTGTCAGAAGAATTAATTGCAGGTGGATATAGTAAAGATACACCTTGTGCCATAATATATAAAGTTACATGGGAAGATGAATTAAAAGTTGTTACAACACTTGAAAATTTAGAAAAAGCAGGCAGAGAAAATAATATTTCAAAAACTGCACTTGTGCTTGCAGGCGATTTTTTAGGGGATGAGTATGAACGCTCAAAACTTTATGACGGCACATTTTCCCATGAATTTAGAAAAGGCACTGATGGATAAAATATATATAATATCATTTACACAAAAAGGGGCAGAATTAAGTTTAAAACTGCATAAAATATATCCTGATGCACTGCTTTATGGCAAATATCCATTTGATAATATAAAAATGCTTGAAAAAGACATAAAATCGTTTACAGCAGATATTTTTTATGAAAGCAGGGCAGTGATATTTATATCAGCTGTTGGGATAGCTGTGCGTGCAGTTGCTCCACTTATAGTGTCAAAAAATAAAGATGCAGCAGTTATTGTTTTAGATGATAATGGCAGATATGTTATACCTGTGCTTTCCGGTCATATTGGCGGAGCTAATGAAATGGCTTTAAAAATTGCAGAGTATATAAATGCAGAGCCAGTGATAACTACTGCAACAGATATAAATAATAAATTTGCAGTAGATGTATGGGCAGAAAAAAATAATTTATATATTGATGATATAACTATGATAAAAGAAGTATCATCAAGGCTTCTGAGAAATGAAAAGATAGGGTTTGTTTCAGAATATCAAGTATCAGGCATAATGCCTGATGGTATAGTTGCGGATATGCAGCAGGAATGCGGAATAGTGATAGCCGATAATTTAGAGATTAAGCCATACCCTTATACAATGCAGCTTATACCAAAAGAGTATGTTTTAGGGATAGGTGCCAGAAAAGATGCAGAATATAATTATTTAAAAGATTTTATAGAAAGAGTATTGAAAGAAAATAATATAGATAAAAGAAAAATACTTGCAATAGCAAGCATTGATATTAAAAAAGATGAAAAAGCTATATTAAAGCTTTCAAAATATTTAAATGTGCCTTTTGTTACATATTCTGCAAAGCAGCTTACAGATATGCAGGGAGATTTTACATCTTCAAATTTTGTAAAAAAAATTACTGGTGTAGATAATGTGTGTGAAAGGGCAGTGAAATGTTTTAATGGCAGTGAAATTATAGTAAAGAAGCTATGTGAGAATGGATTTACTTTATCAATAGGCCATAAATTATGGCAGGGAAGTTTTTAAAAAGGGGATAGTATGAAAGGAAAAATATACTGTATAGGCACAGGGCCCGGAAAAGATGACTTAATATCAGAAAGAGCATTAAAAGCGATAGAAAAAAGCGATGTTATTGCAGGTTATGGAGTATATACAGACTTAATAGCTCACTTAATAAAAGATAAAGAGCTTATAGTAACACCTATGAAACAGGAAAAATCAAGATGTGAAAAAGCATTAGAAAAAGCAGAGGAAGGTAAAACTGTATCACTTATTTCAAGCGGTGATGCTGGAGTATATGGTATGGCAGGGCTTTTAATAGAAACAGCAGAGAAAAGTGATGTGGAAGTGGAAGTAATACCCGGTATCAGTGCTGTTTTAGCAGCTGCTGCAAAACTTGGTGCACCATTAACTCATGATTTTGCAGTTATTTCTCTTAGTGATTTACTAACACCTTGGGAAAAAATAGAAAAAAGGCTTATTGCTGCAGCAGATGCAGAATTTATTATTGCAGTATATAACCCATCAAGTAAAAAAAGAGCAGATTATCTAAAAAGAGCATGCGAAATCATATCCCCATATATAAATGAAAATACATTGTGCGGATATGTTAGAAACTGCGAAAGAGAGCAGGAAGAAAAAGGTATTTTATTATTTAAGGAATTAAAAGATTTTCAGGCAGATATGTTTACTTTAATTATTATAGGCAACAGCACAACAAAATTAATAAAAAACCAAATGGTTACACCAAGGGGATATAAAGGATTATGATAAGACCCCTTATTTTTGCAGGCACAACAGAGGGCAGAGAGATTGCCTTATTTTTTAATGAAAATAAAATAATGTCAGATGTATATACTGCCACAGAATATGGAGTGCAGGTGCTGCCTGAAATGGAATACATAAAGTCGCATTCAGGCAGACTTACTTATGACGATATAAATAATATGCTTAAAAGCCGAAAAGATGAAAATGTTATTATAATTGATGCAACTCATCCTTATGCAGCACAAGTTACAGAAAATTTATATAAAAGTGCAGAAGATAATAATGTAAAATATTTCAGACTTTTAAGGCCTTCCACATATACTGGCGGTGGTATGCTTTTTGAAAGCATAGAAAAAGCAGTAGAATATTTAAAAAATACTACTGGAAATATACTGCTTGCAACAGGCAGCAAAGAGCTTGCAAAATACAAGGAAACAGGGGATATGACAAGGCTTTTTCCAAGAGTGCTGCCAGATATTAATGTTATCAAAAATATATTAGATTTAGGCTATCCCTTGAAAAATATTATATGTATGCAGGGACCTTTTTCTACTTATATGAATACAGCCACATTAATACATATTAATGCTAAATATATTGTAACAAAAGATACAGGTAAAACTGGCGGGTTTAATGAAAAATTAGAAGCTGCAAAAGCAGCAGGAGCAGAACTTATTGTAATAGGAAGACCAAAAGAGCAGTCAAAAGGGTATACATTAGATGAGCTGAAAAAGATAATGCAGGAAGAATATATAAAAGAGAGAATTTAATGGCATATTTTCCTATTTTTATAAATGTAGAAAATGTAAAAGTGTTAGTTATAGGTTTAGGCTGCATTGCAGCAAGGCGTATAAATGTGCTTAAAAATTTTGGTGCAGAAATAACTGTTATTACAAAAGAAGTAAAAACTAATGTGGAAAATATAGATATAAAAATAAAAGAATTTGAAGAAGATGATATTAAAGAGATATATGATATTGTAATAGCAGCAACAGATAACAATGCAGTAAATAAAAATATTATAAAGCTGGCAAAAGAAAAAAACATTAAATATTATAACAGTATAAGTGATAAGAATGATAATAATTTTTTCTTTCCAGCAGTTATTGAAAATGATGAAATAGTATGTGGTTTAACATCTAAAAATGGCTTAAATCATAAAATTGCAAAACAATATGCAGATATTTTAAGGAATACATTATGTGTAGAAAAAAAGGCAGAGTAATATTAATAGGTGCAGGTCCCGGAGATAAAGGGCTGATTACAGTAAAAGGGCTTGAATATTTAAAGCAGGCAGATATTGTAGTTTATGACAGGCTTGTTTCAAAAGATATATTATCATTAAGCCCGGAAAAAGCAGAGTTTATAAATGTGGGAAAGGTAATGAATCATCATAATATTCCACAGCCTGAAATAAATAAAATACTTTTAAATAAGGCATTAGAAGGTAAAACAGTAGTCAGGTTAAAAGGCGGCGACCCTTTTGTATTTGGAAGAGGGGGCGAAGAACTTGAGCTTTTAAGTGAAAATAATATAGAATATGAAGTAGTGCCTGGCATTACATCTGCCGTTTCAGCCCTTGCTTATGCAGGTATTCCTGTAACCCATAGGGATTTTGCATCATCTATCCATTTTGTTACAGGTCATGCAAAAGACGGACTTGTGGAAAATATTGATTTTAAAGCACTAGCTGCATCAAAAGGCACTATCCTTTTTTATATGGGAGTTTCTACTTTAAGTCAGTTAATTAATGGGCTTCTTATGGCAGGAATAGATAAAAATACACCTTGTGCAGCAGTTGAAAATGGCACAAGGTATAATATGCGAACCCTTGTTTCAACAGTTGAAAATATGGTATCAGATGCAGAAAAATTTCAGTTAAGAAGCCCTGCCGTTATTGCAGTTGGTAAAGTATGCTCTCTTGGGGATAAATTTGCATGGTATACTAAATCAAAGATTTTCTCTAAACAGATTATTGTTACAAGACCAATTGTATCAAATAATATTTTAACAGACAGGCTTAAAAGTGCAGGTGCAGAAGTAATAGATTATCCATGCATAAAAATAAATGAAATAGAAAATAATTCCAGCTTATTAAGCCTTATAGGAAATCTTGATAAATATAATATGCTTGTTTTTGCTAGTAAAAACAGTGCTGCATATTTTTTCAAATCGCTTATGGATAATGAAAAAGACAGCAGAGCTTTAAGCCATTTGCTGATTGGTGCATTAGGCAAATCTACTTATGATGAATTAAAAAAATATGGAATATGTGCAGATATTGTGCCAGCAGAATATACATTTGATGCTTTTGCATTATCATTTAAAAAAGCAGATATTAAAGGAATGATAGCTGTTCTTGAAGCAGAAAATGATAAAAGGCTGTCTAGCAAATTAAATGACTATGGCTTTAATGTTACTTCATTTAATGCTTATAATATAGAATATCTGCCACTTGATTATACAAAATCGGTGCAGGAATATATAAATAATGGAGTAGTGGCAGCATTTACAAGCAGTGCAGCAGTGCATGGGTTTGTGCATGGCAGTAAAATAGAAGATTTAAGTAAAATAAAAGCTGTATGTATAGGAAAAATGACTTATGAAACAGCTCTAAACTATAAAATGCAGGCTTATATATCAGAAAAGCCAACAATAGACAGTTTAATAGAAAAGTTAAAAGAAATGGAGTAATTAAAATGAAAGGGATATTAATAATAGCTCATGGCAGCAGAAGAAAAGAAACTATTGATACAATGGAGCAGATATTTAAAATGGTGCAGGACGATATGCCTGATATAATAGTGGAACATGCATATATGGAGTTCTGTGATGTAAATTTAGAAAAAGGTCTTGATTTATTAAGAGAAAAAGGGGTGACAGAGATAGTTGTTGTGCCTTATTTTCTTTTTGACGGTATGCATATTATAAAAGATATACCAGAAGAAATAGCAGCATATCTTGAAAACCATAAGGATATGAAAATTACTATGGGTAGAACTCTTGGTGTTGATAAAAGAATAGCTGATGTTTTAATAGACAGAATAAAGGAAGTGTTATAGAGAAATGCAGAATTTATACATAATTGGTGCAGGCATGGGGCATATTTCTGATTTAACAGAGTATGCAGCAAATATCATTAAAAATGCAGATATAGTTTATGGCAGTGCAAGGCTTTATGAGCAGTATAAAGTATTAAATAATAATATTACTGCACCAAAATATTCTGAAATAGAATATGTGCTGGAAAAAGAAACATTAAAAAATACTGCTCTTTTAGTTTCAGGCGATGTGCTTTTTTACAGCATTTCAAAAAAAATACAGGAAAAATTTAAGGATAGATATAATATAGAGCTTGTTTCAGGTATAAGCTCTATGCAGTATTTTTTATCAAAATTAAATATTATAAATTATAATATAAAGACAGTATCAATGCACGGCAGAAATAACTTATGTTTTGGAGCTGTAAGCTATAATGAATATACTTTTATTTTATCAGGCGGCGATAAAAAGGGAGAACATATTATAAATGAATTATATAATGCTGGGCTTGATTATGTATATGTATATGCTGGAGAAAATCTGCATTCTGATAATGAAAGAATAGTCTCTGGTAAAATTTCAGATATGCTTGATTATAAGTTTTCAAGTTTAACAGTGCTGCTTATTTATAATAAAGAATATACAAACCCAAAAATACATTTAAGGGACAGTGATTTTATACGCGGAAAAGCACCTATGACAAAAGAAGATATAAGGTGGCTTTCTGCCTGTTATCTTGGTATAGAAAATAATGATATAGTTTATGATATAGGAGCAGGAACAGGCAGCTGTGCATTAGAATTTGCAGGGCATGCAAAAGACGGATTAGTATATGCAGTAGAAAAAGAAGATGAGGCATTTGAGCTTATAAATATAAATAAAAAAAATCTTAAAAGGCATAATGTCATAAGCATAAAAGGTTCTGCTCCAGAAGTTCTTGCAACTCTTCCTGTTCCAGATAAAGTTTTTATTGGCGGCAGCTCTAAAACTATGAAAGATATTTTTAAAGCAGTTTATGAAAAAAATAATAATGTGAAAATAACTGTTACAGCTATAACTTTGGAAACGATTTATTCAGCAGTTAATGCCTTTAAGGATTATAATATAGAGCCAGATATTGTCTGCATAAACAGTGCAAAATCAAAAAAAGCAGGTCCATATCACATGATGATGGGAAACAACCCTGTATATATTATAACAGGACGGTTATAAGTGAATAAAAAAATAAGTCGTATTTTAATATCTGCTTTCAGCAGCAGCAGTGGTAAAACAACATTTACTATGGGGCTTTTAAGGCTTTTGCAGAAAAAAGGCATAAAAGTTTCGTCATATAAATGCGGTCCAGATTATATTGACACTATGTTTCATACTAAAGCATTAGGCATATCTTCAAGAAATATTGATTTATTTTTATCAGATGAAAATACAGTAAAAAATATACTAGCAGATACTGAAAATCTTGCAGTCATAGAAGGTGTTATGGGCTTTTATGACGGCATAGCTTTTACAGATTCAGCTTCAGCCAGCCATATAAGCAGTGTAACAGATACACCCTGCCTGTTAATAGTTGATGTAAAAGGAAAATCTGCCACATTAAAAGCACTTATAAGCGGTATGCTTCATTACAGGAAAAATAATATAAAAGGTATTATTTTAAACAGAATATCAAAAGCATCATATCCAGTATATAAAAATATGATAGAAGCAGAACTGCCTGTAAAAGTTTTTGGATATATGCCAGAGCTTGAAAACTGCACTCTTAAAAGCCGTCATTTAGGGCTTATAACAGCAGAAGAAATGGCAGATATTAACAGCATTATAGATAAAGTGGCAGAAGAGCTTGAAAAAAGCATAGATATAGAAAATATTTTACTCGCAGCAGAAAATACACCAGATGTAGAATATGAGCCAAAAGATATAAGTCTTATTGGCAGGTGCAGAATAGGCATAGCTTATGATAAAGCTTTTTGTTTTCATTATGCAGATAACATAAAAGTATTAGAAAAAATGGGAGCAGAAATTATTTATTTTTCTCCACTTGAAGATACTGCACTTCCTGCAAATTTAGATGGGCTTATTTTTTACGGCGGCTATCCTGAGCTTTATTTAAAAAAATTAAATGCTAATAAAAGTTTTATAGAAAGTCTTAAAAAAGTATATGATAATAAAATACCACTTATTGCTGAATGCGGCGGGTTTATGTATATAAGTCAAAGTATAGATAATATAGAAATGGCATCACTAATTAAAGGCAGATGTATGATGACTGATAAACTGCAAAACTTTGGATATGTAGAATTGACTTCCCATAAAGACAGTATGCTTTTAAAAAAAGGCGAAAGTATCCCTGCCCATGAGTTTCATTATTCTATTATTGATGAACCATACTGCGACTGCATTATGCGAAAGCCAAAGAGTTTAAAAAGCTGGCAGGGAGTATATTTATCTGACCATGTATATGCAGGATATCCACATTTATATTTTCTATCTAATTTAAAACTTGCAGAAAGGTTTATTATAAAAGCAATTCACTATAACAGGGCTGTAGAATGATATATTTAATATCTGGTGGTTCTGGCAGCGGAAAATCAAAATTTGCAGAAGATGAAGCACTAAAATATAATGGCAGAAAATTATATATTGCCACAATGGAAAATAAAAGCATAAGTGCAAAAGAAAGAATATTAAAACATAGAAAAATGCGGCAGGGAAAAGATTTTGAAATTTTAGAAAAAGAAAAATTTTTCAATAATTTAGATTTATCAGAATATGAAATAGTTTTGCTTGAATGTCTGCCAAATTTAACTGCTAATCATATTTACAGCGGTGGAAATATTAATCTGCTTTATGATGATATAAATTTTCTTATGATGGCAGCAGAAAATTTAATTATTGTAACAAACGATATATCATCATGTGCCATAAATTATAGTGATGAAGTGTATAAATATATAAAAATATTAAACCAGCTTGTATGCAGTATTGCAGAGCAGGCTGATAAAGTGATAGAAGTAACAGCAGGCACTCCAATATATCATAAAGGTGAAAAATGAGCCTTTTAAGAAGTTTTTTAATATGCTTATCAATGTATACAACTATTCCTGTGCCGCATATTATATGGGAAGAAAAAAATATGAAGTATATTTTTTACAGCCTGCCGTTAATAGGTATAATACTTGGCTTAACAGAGTATTTATTATATATTCTTTCATTATATTTAGGATTTTCCAGTGTATTATATGCAGCACTTTCTGTTGCAGTTATTGTGCTTTTAACAGGAGGTATTCATTTAGATGGATATGCTGATACAATAGATGCAGTATTCTGCCATGGAGATATTGAAAAACGCAGGCAGGTATTAAGCGATGCTCATACTGGTGCTTTTGCTGTAATATATACCATACTTTATTTTATAGTGCTTTTTGCCAGCTTTGAAAATATGTATGATAAAAATATTCCAGTGTTTATCTTTATTCTTGTTTTTACTATCAGCAGAGTTTTAAGTCTTTTTTTAATAGCATTAGTGCCATCATCAGCAAATAAAGGGCTTTTATATATTTTTTCATCAAAAGAAAATAAAAAATCATTATTAATATATGCTTTTTCTTTATCATTAGTGTTTGTTTTTTTAACTTATATATTAATTAGTTATAAGTTTATGTTAATACTTTTATTGATTTTAGTTATAATATCTATTATACTCATAAAGTATTTTAAAAAGGTATTTGGCGGTATTTCAGGTGATTTGGCAGGGTTTAGTATATGTATATATGAAATATCGGCACTTTTATTTTGCAGTATAAGCAGGCTGGTATTATGGAATTAATTATTGGCGGAGCATATAACTCAAAACTTAATTTTGTTTTAAAATACTACAATTTAAAGCAGAAAGATTTTCAAAATGGTGCAGAATGCAGCCTTGATGAAGCATTTGATAAAAAAGGCATATACAATCTGCATTTACTTATAAAACGGTTTATTTTATCAGGTATTGATGACTATAATAATATTATAGAAAAAATACTTTCATCAAATATAGAAATTATAATATGCTCTGAAGTAGGAAATGGTGTTGTGCCAGTTGATAAAATAGATAATAAAATGCGGGAATATGTTGGCAGAATATTGTCTATATTAAGTGAAAAAAGTGTAAGAGTAATCAGAATTTATTATGGTATACCATCAGTAATAAAGGGAATGGATATATGAAAACTATTTATTTTATTCGTCATGGTCAGACAAAATATAATGTAGAGGGCAGGTTTGTAGGCTCTACAGATTTGCCATTATCTGAAGACGGAAGAAAACAAATTTTTAATAAGTGGGACAGCATTAAATCTCACATTGAAAGAGATATAATTTTTACAAGCCCTATGAAAAGATGTATTGAAACAGCAGGCATAATATTTCCTTATGACACATTTGAAGTGATTAATAATATGCGGGAAATGAACTTTGGTATGTTTGAGGGCAAAACTCATGATGAATTAGAGTATTTAGAAGAATACAGGTATTTTAGAGAAACAAAAGGCAAATCAAAAATACCAAAAGGGGAAAGCGGCATAGAATTCAGTATGCGGGTATTAAAAGCATTTTTTGAAATGATTATAAGTATGGATAAAAAAGATGCTAATAATGCAGTGCTTGTCTGCCATGGTGGTGTTATTATGGCACTTTTTGCTATGCTTTGCAGTGAAAGTAATGATATTTACTATTATCATGTAGATAACGGTGCAGGATATAAAGCCCATTATAACCAGTATACAAAAGAATTAATTATTATAGAAAAATTATAGCACATACGGTGCAAGGCGGGTTTTTATGAAAATAGGATTTATGATTATTATTGCTTTTATTTTAGATTTAATATTTAAAGACCCTAAACATATTCCCCATCCTGTTGTAATGATTGGCAAAATAATTAAATATGGAGAAATATCTCTGCGTAAGATATTTAGAAAAGGGGCAGTTTCAGAAACTATTGCAGGCACTATTCTTACTTTATTTGTAATTATAATTTCATTTATTATTCCATATATTATTTTAAGTATATGTTACAGTATTAATATGATACTTGGTATATCAGTAGAAATATTTATGTGTTTCCAGCTGCTTGCTCTTGGCTCATTAAAAGAAGCGGCTATGAAAATATATACAGAACTTTCAACAGGCTCACTTAATGGAGCAAGAAAAAATTTAACCCATATAGTAGGCAGAGATACAGAAAATTTAGATGAAAAATCTGTTATAAAAGCATCTGTTGAAAGTGTTGCAGAAAATACAAGTGATGGAGTTATTGCACCTCTTTTTTATATGCTTATAGGCGGAGCAAGTTTTGGTATGCTTTATAAAGCAGTAAATACTCTTGATTCTATGATAGGCTATAAAAATAAAAAATATCAGTATTTTGGAAAAGCAGCAGCAAGGCTTGATGATATATTAAATATTATACCTGCCCGTATTACTGGCTTTTTATATGTTGCAGCGGCACTGCTTTCAGGCTTTAATTATAAAAAATCTTATGCAATACTTATTAGAGACAGGTGGAACCATTCAAGCCCAAACAGTGGATACCCTGAGGCTGCTATGGCTGGAGCATTAGGTTTGCAGCTTGGAGGCCCTGCTTCATATTCTGGGGAAATTGTTGATAAAAAATATATTGGTGATGATGATAAAGAGCCAAATATGGAAGATATACCAAAAGCATGTATGCTTATGACTATTGTATCAGTGCTTGCTTTAATATTAATGATTTTAGCAAAATTTGCAGTTTTAACAATCATTAACTATGGTTTATAGCAGTAATGAGTAGAAACTACACTCATGGCGGTGATATTTACAGCCATTATGAAAAATATGGCAGGTATCCTGTTGATTTTTCCAGCAGCTTAAATCCACTTAATGCACCACTTGAAGTAACTAACGCTTATGTGGAAGCATATAAATACAGCTTTGCATACCCACCCCATGATTATAAAGAGTTACGAGAAAAAATAGCAGAAAAAGAAAATACAGGTATTGAAAATATATGTGTATCAAATGGAGCAGGGGAGCTTATAAGATATATTCCAGTTATTTTCAAGCCAAAAAATGCACTTATTACTGCTCCAGCTTTCAGCGAATATAAAAAATCGCTTTCAGAATGTAATGTATATGAATATTTATTAAAAAAGAAAATAATTTTTTACTGCAAAATGATTTTTTAGATAATATAGCTTTTAAAGATATGGTGTTTTTAACAAATCCAGATAACCCAGCGGGTAACCTTATAAATCTGGAATTTATAGAAAAAACAGCAGCAAAATGCAGAAAAGAAAACTGTATTTTAGTGATTGATGAATGCTTTATTGATTTAGCAGAAAATGGGGCCAGTGCAGTTCCATTAATAAATAAATATGATAATCTTATTATAATCAAAGCATTTACTAAAACTTATTCATTTGCAGGTATCAGGCTTGGTTATGCAGTATCTAATGAAAAAATAACTGAGATGATAGATAATATGCTTCCAGAATGGCGGGTTTCTATGCCTGCTAATATTTGCGGAATAGCTGCATTAAGTGATAAAACTTTTATTAAATCATCCTTAAAATATATTAAAAAAGAAAAAGAATATCTTATTAATAATTTACAGTCGTTTGGATTTACTATATATGGCTCGCAGGCAAACTATATATTTTTTTATTCAGAAATACTTGACTTAAAAGAAAGACTAGAAAAATATAGTATATTAATTAGAGACTGCTCAAATTATAATGGATTAGAAAAAGGATATTACAGAGCAGCAGTAAAAAAACATGGAGATAATGAAAAACTTATTAACGCAATAAAGGATGTAGTAAATGGCTAAATGTATAATGGTGCAGGGCACTTCATCAAATGTTGGAAAAAGTCTGATTAGTGCAGGGTTATGCAGAATATTTGCTCAGGCTGGATATAAAACTGCTCCATTTAAGTCACAGAATATGGCACTTAATTCATATATTACAAAAGACGGTCTTGAAATAGGCAGGGCACAGGCTGTGCAGGCAGAATGCGCTTATCAGCATATAGATGTAAGGTTTAACCCTGTATTATTAAAACCAACAGGCAGTAAAACGAGCCAGATTATAATAAATGGTGAAATATATGGCAATATGACGGCAGGTGAATATTTTGCAGAAAAGCATAAGTTTTTTAAATATATAAAAGAAAGTTATGAAAGTTTAAATAAAGAGTATGATGTGATAGTTATAGAAGGGGCAGGAAGCCCTGCTGAAATAAACTTAAACCACAAAGATTTTGTAAATATGGGTATGGCTCAAACAGCTCATGCACCTGTGCTTTTAGCAGGGGATATTGACAAGGGGGGAGTATTTGCATCTCTTTACGGCACAGTAGAACTTTTAAAAGAATATAAAAAATATTTTAAAGGGTTTATTATTAATAAATTCAGGGGAGATAAAGCAATATTAGAGCCCGGACTTTTGCAGATTGAAAAGCTGACCGGCATAGATGTATTAGGTGTGCTGCCTTATGAAAAATTTAATATAGATGAAGAAGACAGCCTTGCAGAAATATTAAAAAATAATACAAAAGGTTTAATAGATATAGCAGTCATTAGACTTCCTAGAATATCAAATTTTACTGATTTTGCAGTTTTTGAATATTATGATGAAGTAAAAGTCAGGTATATTAATAATATTGCAGATTTTGGCGAGCCTGATTTACTTATAATTCCCGGCACAAAAAACACTATTGATGATATGAGATATATTCGCTCATCAGGGCTTATTACAAAAATAATGCAGTATGCAGAAACTGGCAAAGGTATAATAGGAGTATGTGGCGGCTACCAGATGCTTACAAGCATAATAAAAGACCCAGATAATATGGAAGCCGGCGGATATGTGCAGGGTTTAAATTTAATAAAAGCGGAAACTGTTTTTGAAAAAGAAAAGATAAGAACAGTCATTCAGGGAAAATTTAATAATATAACAGGCTATTTTTCGTTTTTAAATGGGGCAGAGTTTTCAGGTTATGAAATACACATGGGTAAAACTTATGCAGATAATCGCAATATTTCTGAAATAAAGGATACTAATGGAAATATTAAAAATGATGGTCTATCAGTAGATAATATATTAGGCACATATATCCATGGTATTTTTGATTCAAGTGATGTAGCTAAAAGAATAATAGATAAACTTATGCAGGAAAAAGGCATAGAAAATCAGGCAGAAGAAAAGAATATAAATGAATTAAGAAATAAGGAATATGACAAACTTGCAGATATGCTTATGAAAAATTTAAATATTTCTAAAATATATGAAATAATGGAAAAAGGAGTATAGTTATGGCAAAAGATAAAGGGCTGATACATATATACTGCGGAGAAAATAAAGGTAAAACAACTGCTGCTGTGGGGCTTGCAGTCCGCAGTTTTGGCAGTGGGTTTAAAATTATATTTTCTCAGTTTTTAAAAACTTCTCCAAGCGGCGAACTTTTAAGTTTTGAGAAACTTGGTATAAAAGTATATAGAATAACAAAGCCAAAAGGTTTTACATGGGAAATGAATGAAGATGAGCTTGCACTTTTAAAAGAAGAACATAATAAATTATTTAAAGAAGTTACTTCTCTTGTAGAAAAAGATGGAGATAAAACGCTGCTTGTATGTGATGAGCTTGTAGGGGCTTATGCAGGCGGTCATATTGATAAAGATATGGTTATGGATTTTTTAAACAATAAGCCAAAAAATTTAGAAGTAGTATTAACTGGTAGAAATCCAAGTGAAGAATTAATGGAAATTGCTGACTATATTACTGAAATGAAAAAGATAAAACACCCTATGGATAAAGGGATAAATGCAAGAAAAGGAATAGAAATGTAAGGTGAAGTATGCAGGAAATATTAAAACCTATGGATATAGAAAAAAGAAGTTTTGAAATAATATCACAAGAGATAGGCAGTGTAGATTTAAATGAAAAAGAGCTGCTTGTTTTAAAGCGAGTAATACATACTACTGCTGATTTTGACTATAAAGAAAACCTTGTTTTTAGAAACAATCCAGTAGAAAAAGGGATAGAAGCATTAAAAAAAGGGTGTGTTATAGTAACAGATACTAATATGGCTCTTGCTGGAATAAATAAACCATCATTAAAAAAAGGCGGAAACAGTGCAGTCTGCTATATAGGCGATGAAGATGTGGCTTATGCTGCATCAGAAAAAGGTGTTACAAGAGCTCAAGCAGCAGTAGAAAAAGCTGCAAAACTTAATGAGCCTGTTATTTTTGCAATAGGCAATGCACCTACTGCACTTATTAAAATAGATGAGCTTATTAATAACGGTAAGTTAAACCCAGTATTAATTATTGCATGTCCTGTTGGCTTTGTTAATGTGGTGGAAAGTAAAGAGTTAATCTTAAAACATAATATTCCAAGTATCACATCTGTTGGCAGGAAAGGCGGCTCAAATGTGGCAGCAGCTGTTATTAATGCAATGCTTTATCAGGCTTTTCCAAGGTAATATATGAAAGAAGTTGAAAAAATAATAAATGAAATAAAAGGTGCAGATAAAGATGCTTTAAAAAAAGCACAAATCAGACAGGATAACCTTTTAAAACCAAAGGGCAGTTTAGGCACTCTTGAAAAAATTAGTATAAAACTTGCAGGTATTACTGGTAAAATTAATAACATGGCAGATAAAAGAATACTTTTTCTTTTTGGAGCAGATAATGGCATTTATGAAGAAGGTGTTGCAGCAACTCCACAGCATTTTACAAAAACATTAATTTTAAGTTATGCTGATAATGCAGGGACTGGCATAAATACTATTACAAAAAGCTGTAATACAGATTTGAAACTTATAGATATGGGTATTAAAGGCGGCGTTAATCATAAAAATATAGATAATAGAAACTTAATGATTAATGGCACAAATAACTTTATGAAAGAAAAAGCAATACCTTATGATATTGTTATAAAGGCAGTAAAAACTGGTATAGATTATGCAAAATATGCTTATGACAATGGCTATAATATTATAGGCAGCGGAGAAATAGGCATGGCTAATACTACAACTGCTGCTGCATGTATTATGTCATTTATAAAAAGCAGTGACAGCATGCTTATTGGCAGGGGGGCGGGGCTTAAAGATGAACAGCTTGAAATAAAGCGTAATGTAATAAGTTATGCTTTAAAGGATTATGATTTATTTAATCAAGAGCCTTTTGAAGTCCTAACCTGTGTGGGTGGACTTGATATTGCTGCTATGACTGGCTTATATATTGGTGCAGCATATTACAGACTTCCAGTTGTGATAGATGGGCTTATTTCTGCGGCAGCTGCTTTAACAGCATATAATATAAATAATAAAATAGTTGATTTTATGTTTACATCTCATTTATCAGAAGAGCCAGCTTATATTAAGGCAGTAAATATTCTGGGACTGGAACCAATACTTAATTTACACATGAGATTAGGTGAAGGCAGCGGCTGCCCTATTGCTATGCAGATAATACAAAATGCATGCGATATAATGAATAATATGCAGACCTTTCAGGATATTAATCTAGAAGAAGAATATAGGAAAGATATAAAAATGTAAAAATAAGTTTGCAGTATTTTTTACTGATAATAAGTATATATTTTACTGCATATATGCTTATTTTTTATTTTACTTGCATTTTATAAAATAATATGACATATCTAGTTAGTATATATCATCAGTGGGGGAAGGGTTGTATGAAAGGAATAATATTGGCAGGCGGGTCAGGCACAAGGCTTTATCCCCTTACTTTAACAATATCTAAACAGTTACTGCCAGTATATGATAAACCTATGATTTTTTATCCACTGTCTACACTTATGCTTGCAGGAATTAGAGATATTTTAATTATTTCTACTCCGCAGGATTTACCCAAATTTAAAGAACTTTTAGGTGATGGCTCTTCTTATGGTATAAAATTATCTTATGCAGAGCAGCCAAGCCCAGACGGACTTGCTCAAGCCTTTATAATAGGCGAAAAATTTATTGATGGCGATGCATGTGCTATGATATTAGGCGATAATATATTTTATGGCAATGGCTTATCAAGACATTTACAAAGAGCAGCAGGGCAGCCTAATGGTGCTACAATATTCGGTTATTATGTTGATGACCCTGAAAGGTTTGGTATTGTAGAATTTGATGCAGATGGTAAAGTAGTTTCCATTGAAGAAAAACCAAAAAATCCTAAATCTAATTACTGTGTTACAGGGCTTTATTTTTATGATAATAGAGTGTGTGAATTTGCTAAACAGGTTAAACCATCAGACAGGGGAGAGCTGGAAATTACTGATTTAAACAATATGTATTTGAAAGACGGCTCATTAAATGTAGTAACTCTTGGCAGAGGGTATGCATGGCTTGATACTGGCACAATAGAAGCTCTTGCTTATGCTGGCGAATTTATAAGAGTTATAGAAAAACGACAAGGAATGCAGGTAGCAGCAGTTGAAGAAATTGCATACCGTCAAGGCTGGATAAGTAAAGAAGAATTATTATCATCTGCTGAAAAATATGGAAAAAGTCTGTATGGTAAGTTTTTAAAATTAGTAGCAGATGGGACATATTTAGGGTAGGTTATACAATGAATATTATAAAAACAGCGATAGACGGCATTTATATACTTGAACCAAAAGTTTTTGGAGATAACAGGGGCTGGTTTATGGAAAGTTACTCTGAAAAAACAATGAAAGAGTATGGGTTTGACTATAATTTTGTTCAGGATAATCATTCGTTCTCTGCTGTAAAAGGCACATTAAGGGGTATACATTTCCAAAAAGGAAATTCTGCACAGGCAAAACTTGTCCGCTGCTGTAAAGGTGCAGTGCTGGATGTGGCTGTTGATTTAAGAAAAGGCTCGCCTGCATATAAAAAGTGGATAGCTGTTGAATTATCTGCGGAAAATAAACGCCAGCTTTTAATACCACGGGGCTTTGGTCATGGATATGTTACATTAACTGACGATGTAGAGTTTTTATATAAAGCTGATAATTACTATGATGCAGCAAATGATAGAAGCATATTATGGTGCGACGAAGAGATTGGAGTAAAATGGAATATAGATAATCCAATTATCTCAGAAAAAGACAGCCGTGCCCCAAAACTAAGGGACAGCGATGTAGATTTTAAATATTAATATAATGGGGTAAAGTATGAAAATAATAGTAACAGGTGGTGCTGGTTTTATTGGCGGCAATTTTATCCACTATATGCTGAATATTTATAATGATTATAAAATAATATGTCTTGATGCTCTAACTTATGCAGGCAATATGGAAACATTAGAGCCAGTAAAAGATAACCCCTGCTTTAAATTCTATAAGGCAGATATTGCAGACAGGACGGCAGTTTATGAAATATTTGAAAAAGAAAAGCCAGATATTATAGTAAACTTTGCAGCAGAAAGCCATGTAGACCGCTCTATTGATAACCCGGGTATATTTTTGCATACAAATGTTATAGGCACAGGTGTATTAATGGATGCATGTAGAAAATACGGCATAACAAGGTATCATCAGGTATCAACTGATGAAGTTTATGGTGACTTGCCACTTTCAAGACCTGATTTATTTTTTACAGAAACTACTCCACTGCATACATCAAGCCCGTATTCAGCATCAAAAGCATCTGCAGATTTATTGGTGCAGGCATATCACAGGACATTTAAACTGCCTGTTACAATTTCAAGATGTTCTAATAACTATGGACCATACCATTTTCCAGAAAAACTTATACCGCTTATGATTGCAAATGCATTAGCAGATAAAGAGCTGCCAGTATATGGCAAAGGGGAAAATGTCCGCGACTGGCTTTATGTGCAAGACCACTGCTCAGCTATTGATTTAATTATACATAAAGGCAGAGTTGGTGAAGTTTATAATATTGGCGGTCATAATGAAAAAACTAACTTGGAAGTAGTGAAAATAATATTAAAAGAGCTTGGAAAAAGTGAAGATTTAATAAAGTATGTTACAGACAGACCGGGTCATGATATGCGATATGCAATAGACCCATCAAAAATACATAATGAATTAGGCTGGCTGCCTGTTACAAAATTTGAAGATGGCATTAAAAAAACTATAAAATGGTATCTTGATAATGCTGACTGGTGGCAGCACATAATAAATGGGGAATATAAAGACTATTATGAAAAGCATTACAGCAAAAAATAATAGTCTGGTTTAGTATATGTTTTTTCTTTTAAATATATTATAAACTGCATTAAGGCGGAGTGTATAAAATGAAAGTATTAGTTACAGGTGTAAATGGTCAGCTTGGCTTTGATGTCTGTAAAGAGCTTGATAGAAGAAATATAGAAAATAAGGGCATAGATAGAGAAAGCTGTGATATTACAGATGAAAATGCAGTGTCAGCTTATATTAAAAATTATGCACCTGATGTAGTTATTCACTGTGCTGCATACACTGCTGTTGACAGGGCAGAAGATGAAAAAGAAGTGTGCTATAATGTAAATGTAAAAGGCACAGAATATATTGCAAAAGCATGTAAAGAAATAGATGCAAAAATGGTATATATTTCTACTGATTATGTATTTGAAGGGGCAGGTGATACTGCTTATGAAATAAATGATAATGCAGCTCCAAATAATACTTATGGTCTTACAAAATATCAAGGTGAAGAAGCAGTTAAAAAGATATTGAGTAAATATTTTATTATCCGCATTTCATGGGTATTTGGCATTAATGGAAACAATTTTATTAATACTATGATGAAGCTTGGTGAAAGCCGCAGAGAATTAAATGTAGTTGCAGACCAGATAGGAAGCCCAACTTTTACTTGCGATGCAGCACCTTTAATATGTGATATGGCAGCAACAGAAAAATATGGTTTGTATCATGCAACAAATGAAGGCTGCTGCTCATGGGCAGATTTGGCAGAATATATATTTTCTGTAACAGGTCAGAATATAGTAGTTCATCATATAAAAACTGAAGAATATCCTGCAAAGGCATTAAGACCAAAAAATTCAAGACTAAGTAAAGCAAGCCTTGATAATGCAGGGTTTAAAAGGCTGCCAGACTGGAAAGATGCTGTTAAAAGATATATAAAAGAAAAATCAGGGCAGAAAATATAGATACTGTTACAATTTGTTATTTAATATGTGATATGACAGCAGCAGAAAAAGTATGGCTTTTATTATGCAGGAAAAAGAAATTTATTTAGTGGCTTAGTTCAAAATTTTTGGGTAAGTTCACTTCCTGTCCCTGCATTGTCATTCTGAGGCGAAGCCGAAGAATCTTATAAAGTAGAAATTGCAAATTATTTTTGATATTGAAATAAACATTATTAAAAAAGCTGAGTTAAGTAGATAATTATGATATTAGTAACTGGCGGTGCAGGATATATTGGCAGCACAACTGCAAGATATTTGATAGAACATGGTGAACAGGTTGTTATTTTAGACAGTCTTGTTTCATCTAATATTGAAGATGTGCCTTGTAGAGCTATTTTTTATAAAGGTGATATAGCAGATACTGTTAAGGTAAGTGAAATAGTAAAAAAACATAATATAGAAGCCTGTCTGCATTTTGCAGCCTACATAGAAGTGGCAGAATCGGTTGCAAATCCATATAAATATTTTGAAAATAATATGTCAAAAGCTCTTATTTTATTTAATACATTAAAATATAATGGTGTATTAAAGATAGTTTTTTCTTCTACTGCAGCTGTATATGGAGAGCCTAAGTATACACCGATTGATGAAAATCACCCATTGAATCCAGTTAATCCTTATGGTATGAGTAAATATTTAGCAGAAAATATCCTTTCTTCTTTTGATACTGCATATAATATGCGATATGTGGCATTAAGATATTTTAATGCATGTGGTGCATGGGGTGGCAGTGGAGAAAAACATAACCCTGAAACACATCTGATACCACTTATATTACAAGTGCCGCTTGGAAAAAGAGAAAAATTATATATCAACGGCACAGACTATAATACAAAAGACGGCACATGTATAAGAGATTATATACATGTTTATGATTTAGCCTGTGCTCATTATGCAGCATTAAATTATTTAAGAGCAGGCGGTAAAAGTGAAAAAATAAACTTAGGAACTGGCACTGGCTTTTCTATTAAAGAAGTAATAGAAGTGTGCGAAAAAGTCACAGGGCAGGAAATAAATAAGGAAATCCGCAGCAGGCGTGCAGGTGACCCTGCTGTGCTTATAGCATCAAATAAAAAAGCAAAAGATATACTTGGCTGGGATATTACATATAATAATTTATATGATATAGTGAAGTCTGCTTATTTATTTCATAAAGATAATTAAGATATTATGAAGTAATGTAATATGTATAATAAAGATGGCTCATACTGAGCCTGATAAGGCGAAGTATCTTAATTTATCTTTTATTTTCAAATTCATCCCTGAATTTGAAAAACCACG